>JAPOZM010000055.1 GCA_026706075.1 Gemmatimonadaceae bacterium | reverse complement strand
CATTCCCGCGGACAACCCTTTCGCCGGCAACGACCGCGGCTGGCGCGAGGAGATCTGGGCCTACGGGCTTCGCAATCCCTGGCGCTTCAGCTTCGATCCACTCTCCGGCCTGATCTGGGCGGGCGACGTGGGCGAGAAGGACCGCGAGGAGATCGATCTGGTCGAGCGGGGCGGCAACTACGGCTGGGCCCGCATGGAGGGGAGCCTCTGCCGGGACCCCGATGGATGCGAGGACCCCGCTCTCGTCCGGCCGGTCTTCGAGTACGGGCGAGAGGAGGGACTCGCCGTGATCGGGGGTTTCGTCTACGAGGGCCGCCGCTGGCCGGAGTTGGCCGGCCGCTACCTGTTCGGCGACTTCGGCTCGCGCAAGCTCTGGGCCCTGCGCCGGGACGGGGAGGCGTGGAGCAGCGAGCTGCTGGCCGTGGCCGACGACCACATCCTCGCCTTCGGGAGGGACGCGGAGAAGGAGCTCTACGTGCTGGCGGGCGACGGCGTGTACCGGCTCGAGTCCGCCGCCGGGCGGGAGCTGCCGCCGCCGCGGCTGTCGCAGACGGGCCTCTTCTTCCGCATGGCCACCCAGGAGCCGGCCCCGGGGGTGAGGCCGTACGAGGTCAACGCGCCGCTGTGGTCGGACGGGGCCGGCAAGAGGCGTTACCTGGCGCTGCCGGAGGGCGGCCGCATCCGCTTCCGCGACGGCGCCTGGGAGCTGCCGGACGGCACCGTGCTGGTGAAGAGCTTCCACCTCGGAGAGCGGGTCGTCGAGACGCGGCTGCTGATCAAGCGGACCGGTCACCCGGGATGGGACGGGTACTCCTACAAGTGGAACGACGAGAGGACCGAGGCCTTCCTGCTCGAGGTGGCCGAGACCGAGGAGTTCCCGGTCTCGACGCCGGACGGGGCCGGCACTCACGGCCACTACTTCCCATCGCGCGGTCAGTGCGGCGATTGCCACACCCCGGCCTCGGGGTACGTCCTCGGCCTGCGCACGGGACAGATGAACCGCGGGGGCCTGATCGAGAGCTGGCAGCGGGACGGCCTGTTCGCCGGCGATCTGCCTCCCGTGGAGAGCTGGGCGAGGTGGCCGGAGCCGGCCGACGAGAGCGCCTCCCTGGAGCCGAGGGCCCGCGCCTACCTCGCCGCCAACTGCGCCAACTGCCATCGCCCGGGCCACGCCATCCGGGCGCGGTTCGACCTGCGCTTCGACACGCCCCTGGAGGAGACGGGCCTCCTCGAGAGGGCCCGGCTCGCGGACCTCGGCGTGGAGGAGGCGCGGATCGTCGAGCCGGGGGAGCCGCGGCGCTCCCTGCTCTACCTGCGCATGCTCGAGACCGGCCGCTGGCGCATGCCGCCGCTGGCGACCGACCTCGTCGACACCCTGGGGGCCCGGCTCGTCGGCCGCTGGATCGAGCGCCTCGGGGATCCGACGGCCGTCACGGCGGCGCCGGGAGAGCAGGTGCTGCCGCGGGAGTTCGCCCTGCTGCCGCCGTATCCCAACCCGGCCAACGCGGGTCTCGCGATCCCCTTCGTTCTCGCGGCGGCGGGAAAGGTGCGGCTGGAGCTGTTCAACCTGGAGGGCCAGCGTCTCGAGGTGCTGCTGGAGGGGATGGTGCCGCGGGGCCGGCACCTGGTGCGATGGGGCGGCGGCGGCCGCGCCAGCGGCCTCTACCTGGTGCGGCTCACCGCCGCCGGCCGGACCCAGTCGCGCAAGGTGGTGCTGCTGCGCTGAAGGGGTGGCCGCCGGACAGCGACGGACCCGTTGGCGGGAGCCCGCCGGGCGGCTCGAACGGCGCGCCGGCCGCGGCTCAGCCTCGCAGGTTGTGCTGTTGCGCTGAGCGGATGGCCGCGGGAAACCGGCCGCGCAGCAGGAACCCTGCCGAGAGGCAACGGCCGCCGGCCGGATGCAGTCCCGCAAGGTGATGCTGCTGCGCTGAACGCTGGCCGCGCGGCTCGGCCGGCTTGCGGGAGGCCTGACCGGGGGGCGACCGGCGGCCGGACGCAGTCCCGCAAGGTGATGCTGCGCTGAACGCTGGCCGCGGCGGGGCCGGCTTGGAGGCGACGAGCGGCCCGATGCCAGCTCGTAGGGCGGGTGCTCCGCTGAGCGGGTGGCGCCGCGGGAACCCGCGGTCTCGGACGCCGGCGGGTGACGTGCCGCCCAGGTCCGGCGCTCAGCCCGGCGGCGTCCAGGACATCTCCGGGTCCAGGGGATAGACGGGCCGCCGCAGACGGCTGTAGTCCCGGGGGCGCGGGATCTGCCGGTCGAAGCCGGGGCTGTCCACCATGAGGATCGAGGCGGCCACGTCCCGGTAGGTGACCAGCGGGTTGAGCCCCTCCTTGACGACGATGAACTCCAGGGCCCGGGGATCGAGGCCGACCTCCTCGAGGAAGGTGGGTCCGCCGAGCTTGCCGGCGCGCTCGATCAGCACCATCGACAGGCCCCGCCCCTCGACCACGGCGATCGCGCCCACGGGGGTCTCGTAGCCGGAGTGGATGGAGGTGCGGCCGTGCACGTCGCGGTGCACGGACCGGACCGTGCCCTCGACCTCCAGGGGCGGGTTGTCCTCGGTGCAGACCCGGCCGCCGATGGAGAGCCGCACCGGCGCCCCCGGACCCGCGGCGGTCGCCTCCGTTGCGGCGACCGCGTCGACGACGCCCACCGCCGCCGACGGCCCGATGGCGTGCTCGTAGAGGTAGCGGGCGGTGGAGACCACGTCTCCCGAGGCCCCGCCCAGGGTGCAGTCGGCCAGCTCGTTCAGGACCACCGGCCGCCCCGGGGCATCCCGGCCCATGCGCACCGCCTCCTCCACCGGGTGGATGGGAAAGCGGAACTCGTCGCGCAAGGACCACATCCGGGCCGCCAGCCGGCGGGCGCAGGCCCGGGCCAGGGCGGGGTCGTTGCGGGTGGTGACCGAGACGGCGGCGCCCTGGATGCTGACGTCGGCCCACGGATAGCCCACGTAGAAGGAGCTGGACACGACCGCCGGGTCGGTGTCGATCTCCTCGGCCTCGGCGCGCAGCCGGTCGATCGGCTCGCCGCGGTTCTCGGCCGGCGTGATCAGGGGCAGCTTGACGAAGGCGGTGGCGAACTCCTCCCCGCTCTCGATCCGCTCCACCAGGTGCTCCGCCGCCCGGCGCCCGACCTCGAGCTGGTCGACGTGGGGGTGGGTCCGGTAGCCGACGAGGACGTCGCTGGCGGCGGCCATCGTTTCGGTGACGTTGGCGTGGTGGTCCAGGGTCACGGCCACCGGGGTCTCCGGCCATCGGGCGCGGACCCGCTGCAGCAGGTCCCCCTCGGGGTCCTCGATCCCCTCCACCGTCATCGCTCCGTGCAGGCACAGGAGGATGCCGTCCAGGGGGGCGGCGGCGGCCAGCCTCCGAAGGAGCCGGCCGCGAATCTCCTCGTAGGCGGACCTCTCCACGAGGGGGGAGGGCATGGCCCAGGCCGAGAGGGTGGGGACGACCTCGGCGCCATGCCGCCGCAGCGCCTCCAGGGCGCCGCCGACCTCCGATCCGGTGCCGGCGTGGGCCTCGACGATGGCGACGCCGGTGAGGAGCTGGGTGCGCCGGAAGTCGTCCAGCGTCGTGAGCCCCGGCGCGAAGGTGTTGGACTCGTGCATCAGGGCGCCGATGGCGACGCGCATCAGCCGCCCGTCCGCCGCTCCAGGGCCAGGTCGATCATCCGGTCGATGGTGTACCGCGGCGCGTATCCCAGCAGGCGCCCCGCCTTCTCGTTGCTGATGCGGTAGCGGCCCAGCCCCGACAGCCGGATCCCCGCCCAGGGCCGGTCCAGCCCCCGGGCCACCTTGTCGATGCAGTCCAGGAAGCGGAAGGGAGCGGCGCCGGCGATGTTGAAGATCTCGCCCGCCGCGGCCCGGGGGTTCTCCAGGGCCAGGACGAAGCCGTCGGCGATGTCGTCGGCGTGGGCCAGCTGCACCTCCACCGAGGTGCCGTCCTCGTAGAGAGGGGCGATGAGGCAGGGTCCCTCGGCGCGCAGGGCGTCGAGCCGCTCCCGCTCCCCGGGCGCCAGCAGGGTCTCCCAGAACTCCGGCTCGAAGGCCAGCAGGACGTCGCTCTCGTCGAGGGTCCAGCCGACGCGGTGGATGGCGCAGGGCAGGCCGTACGACTTCTGGTAGTTCACGCACATGCTCTCGAGGGTGGCCTTGGCCAGGGAGTAGAACCGCCCCGGCCGCAGGGTGATCTCCACCTCCTCGGTGATCACCTCCTCGTGCTCCCTGTAGATGGCGCAGAACACGGCGTCGCTGCTGGCGAAGGCGAGGAGCCGCACCGATCCCGCCCGGCGGGCGGCCTCCAGGACGTTGTAGGTGCCGCGCACGAGGTGGTCGAAGAGGTGGTCGTTCTCGAGGCCGTCCTCCACGGCCGTGCCCATCTCGAAGACGGCGGCGAGATGGCAGACGAAGTCGCAGCCGGCCACGGCCTCCTCGAAGGTGGAGCGGTCGCGGACGTCGCCGCGGACCAGGGTCATGTCGCCGGAGGCGATGCCCTCGGGCTCGCGGTTGTGGACCAGGACGCGCACGCGGCAGCCGCGTTCGAGGAGCTTGACCAGCACCCGCCTGCCGATGCGGCCGGCGCCGCCGGTGAGGAAGACGGTGCTCAAACCAGCTCGCGGCGGTGGTCGAGGAGCTTGCTCACCGCGTCGGCGATCAGGCCGACCTGGTCCTCGCCGGCGAGCAGGGCGTGGTGGTAGATCCAGACCGAGCGCGCCGACAGCTCCGCCGAGACCGGGAACTCCCCCTCCGCCAGGCCGCTGTTCCGCAGGCAGACGACCTCGTGGAGGGCCGGGTACTGGTCCTCCACGGGCACGCCCTCGGCCCGCAGGGCCCGCTTGAAGGCGTCGCGGGGAACGTCGGCCTCCAGCACGAAGGGGAAGAGGTAGTGGCCGTGCCGCCCGAGCCCGGGCTGGCGCGCCTGGGGGCGGACACCGTCGATCGCGGCGAGCCGCTCGTTGAGCAGGGCCCCGTGGCGGTCGCGCCGGTTGCAGAGCTCCTCGAGGCGGCTCATCTGGGCCAGGAGGAGCGCCGCCTGCAGCTCCGAGAGGCGGTAGTTGCTGCCGAGGGTGAAGTGGTTGTAGTCGTCCTCGCTGCCGTGGCGGCCGGCGCTGTGGATGGCCCGCATCCTCGCCAGCAGCCGCTCCGACCGGGTGACCACGGCGCCGCCCTCGCCGCAGCACAGGGTCTTGCTCGACTGGAAGCTGAAGGTGCCGATCTCTCCGAAGGAGCCGGCGTAGCGGCCGTCCAGGTGGGCGCCGTGGGCGTGGGCGCAGTCCTCGACCACGGCCAGCCCGTAGCGGTCGGCCAGATCGAGGATGGCCTCCATGTCGCACAGGTTGCCGCCGAAGTGGACGGGGATGACGGCGCGGGTGCGGTCGGTGACCGCCGCCTCCAGGGCCGCGGGATCGATGGTGAAGGTGTCGGGCCGGACGTCGACGAGCACCGGCCGGATCCCCAGGCGCATGGGGGCGGTGGCGGTGGCGACGAAGGTGTAGTCGGGGACGATGACTTCGTCGCCGGGGCCCAGCTCCAGGGCCTCGAGGGCGATCTCGATGGCCACGGTGCCGTTGGCCACGGGCAGGACGCGGCCGGCCTGCTGGAACTCGGCGAAACGGCGGCTGAACTCGGCCAGGCACTCGCCTCCGACCCCCCAGGTGCCGCTCTCGAGGGAGGCCCGCACCTGCTCGAGCTCGGTGCCGTCCTGGATCGGCCAGCCGGGGAAGGGATCCGCGATCAGGGGGTCGCCGGAGTGGATCGCCAGGGCCATGGCGGCTAGCATAGCGGCGAGGTCGGGCATGTCAACCAGCCGCGGCCGGCCGTGGAACCCGTTCCGGGGAGGGCCTATCCTTGCCGGCGTGAGAGACGCATCGACGAAGATCCAGGGGAACCTGAGCCGCCGCGCGGTCCTCAAGGGCGGTCTCTTCGGCAGCCTCGCCGCGGGACTCGCCCCCTCCCTGCTGCTGGGCGGCTGCAGCCGGCGGAGCCGGCGCCCTCACGTCATCCTCATCACCCTCGACACGACGCGGGCCGACCACCTCTCCTGCTACGGCTATGCCCGGCACACGAGCCCCCACCTCGACCGGGTGGCGGCCGAGTCCGTCCTCTACGAGAAGGCGACCGCCCCCTCGAGCTGGACCCTGCCCTCTCACGCCGCCCTGTTCACCGGCAGGTTCACCGCCTCCCACGGCGCCCGCTACGACCCCGAGGGCCCCCTGCGCCTCGACCGGGCCATCGACGCCCCCGCTTCGTGGGAGGTCTTCCGGGCGCGGGGCCTGTCCCCGGAGGAGCCGACCCTGGCGCAGCTCCTGGGGCAGGCCGGGTACGCCACCGGCGCCGTCCTCGGCGGCCCCTGGATGAAGAAGATCTTCGGCCTCAACAAGGGCTTCGATTTCTACGACGACTCCTCGATCAGCTCGGTCTCCGGCCGCCTGGCCCCGGAGATCACCCGCAGCGCCCTGCGCTGGATCGGCGCCCGGGAGGAGAAGCCCCTGTTCCTGTTCCTCAACTACTACGACCCCCACAGCCCCTACAACCCGCCCGAGCGCTTCGCCCGGACCTTCGTGCCCGCGGGGCCCGACCTGCGGGGCCGCACGGTCACCCTCGAGGAACGGGTCGCCCTGTACGACGGCGAGATCCTCTACATGGACCGCTACATCGGCCGGCTGTTCAAGGAATTGAAAGCCCTGGGCCTGTACGACGACGCCCTGGTCGTGATCACCGCCGACCACGGAGAGCTCCTCGGCGAGCACGGCCGCTTCGGCCACGGCAACTACCTGCACCAGGAGGAGATCCACGTCCCCCTCTTCGTGAAGTACCCCGCCGGAGAGGTGGGACCCGCGCGCACCGACGCCTCCGTGCAGCTCGTCGACGTGATGGCCCTTCTCTTCGAGCGCCTGGACCTGCCCCTGCCCGAGGGCGTCCAGGCGGGCCGGCCCCCCGACCTCGGCCACCCGGTGGCGGCGGAAGCCTATCCCCTGCCGGCGCTCAGCTCCGACGGCCACTGGCGGGCCCTGCTGGAGGGGCGCCGCAAGCTGCTCTGGAACAGCCTGGGGAACCACCAGCTCTTCGACCTGGAGAAGGACCCGGGGGAGGAGGAGAACCTCTTCGCTTCGCAGCCGCGAAGGGCGGAGGCGATGATGGGGAGGCTGAACCGCTTTCTCGAGGGGCTGCCGGCGCCGGATCCCGCCGGGCCCGTGGGGCGGGTCGACATGGGGACGGGGTCCCCGTTGACATCCGCCCCCGGCCGCCTTACCGTGCGGGCATGTCCTTCCCCCGCAAAAGGATGGGGTGAATCATGAGAACTCCCTTGCTCGGCCTCCTGCTCCTCTGCCTGGCCTCCGGCTGCGGCTACCACCACTACGCGGGCCCCCTGGAGCCCACCGGCGAGCAGGAGACGGCGCTCACCGTGGCCGACGACGGCAGCGTCACCTATGCCAGGGGCCTCCTGGACGTCGTGCTGCGCCCCATGAGCGACGAGGAGCTGAACCGCCTGTTCGCCGAGCATTCCCGGGGCGGGGTGAAGGCGACCAACCCCTACACCTTCGGCGACACCGACTTCCTCATCGGGAAGAAGGACCGCCAGCGCTTCACCGTGTTCAGCCTCGCGGTGCGGAACTACGAGTACCCCAAAGTCATCATCGAGCCGGAACAGGTGCAGATGATCGCCGGCAACGGGCGCCACTACTGGAGCCTGAACTTCTCCCAGCTCGAGAACTACTACCGGATATACGCCCTCGGCTACCGGGGCAACGCCTACGAGCGCAACAACGAGCGGTCCAGCGTGATGCTGCGCACCCTGGCCAAGCCCGAGCCCGTCTTCAACGGCCAGGAGACCGAGGGCTTCATCGTCTTCCCCGCCCTGCACCCCGACGTGACCGAGGTCGAGGTCGTCATCAACGAGGCCATGCTGCGCTTCGACTACCGCGACGAGCCGGTGGAGATGGTGGACATCACCTACCGCTTCCGGCGCGACGTGGGCCGCCGCTACCACGACGGCAGCATCGAGCTCACCGCCCGGGACTGACCTCCGGGCGGGGCCCCCCGCCTGCCTCCAGCCGATCCGCCTCCTCGAGGGCCCGCCGGGCCTCCTCGGGGCGGCCCATGCGTTCGTACAGCCCCCCGAGGTGCCTCCGCGTGAGGGCGTCGGCCGGGGCGGCCGACGCCGCCGCCCGCAGGGCCCGCTCGGCCTCCTCGAGAAGGCCGGCCCGGGCGTACAGGGCTCCGAGGTTGCGCTGGGCCGGCGCCAGGGCCGGGTCCTGCTCGACGGCCCGCTCCAGGCAGCGGACCTGCTCCTCCAGCCGCCCCAGGCCGGCGGCGGCCACCGACTTGCCGTACCAGGCGGCCGCGGCCCACGGCCGCGCCTCCAGGGCCCGGGTGAAGGCCCGCCAGGCGCGGGCGGGGTCACGGCGGACCAGGGCCAGATGCCCCAGGTGGTACCAGCCCTCGTGCTGCACCGCCTCCCGGGGGTCGATCTCCAGGGCCCGGGCAAAGGCGCTGGAGGACTCGGCCAGCCGCTCCCGGCGCAGCAGCAGCCGGCCGAGGTTGAGCCAGGCCCGGGCGTAGCGCGGGTCCCGCTCCAGGGCGCGCCGGTAGGAGCGCTCCGCCTCCACGGGGCGGCCGAGGTGCTCGTGGACCACGCCGAGGCTGTTGTGCGCGTCCGGGCTGCCGGGGTCGCGGACCAGGGCGGCGGTCAGGGCCGCCTCGGCCGCCGGGTAGTCGCCCCGCCGCAGGTGCAGGTGCCCCAGGAGCCGCTCGGACCGCAGGTGGTCCACGGCCCGGACGTCGACCCCGGTGTGGGCCGCGGCGGCCCCGGCGGCGAGCAGCGCCGCGCCCGCCGCCAGGCGCCGGAACCGGCGGCCGGCCGCCGCCCGGCAGAGGCCCTCCGCGCCGATGCCGGCGAAGAGGATCAGGAAGGGGGCCGCCGGCAGGCGGTAGCGGGCGCTCACCGTGAACAGCAGGCACGAGGCCAGCCAGACGAGGATGCAGCCCGCCAGGAGCCGATGCTCCGGCCGCCGCAGCCCGCCGCCGAGGACGAGCCCGGCCAGGGCCAGGGGCACCACCACACCCATCCCCGGCAGGAAGGGATGCAGGGGGGAGCCGGCCTCGATGGTGCGCAGGTCGGCGCTCACCGGCACCTCGTGGCGGTGCCAGAACAGGCGCAGCTTGCGGTAGAGCAGCTCCAGCCAGCGGCCGGGCTCCGAGGCGATGAACCGCAGGGCCTGGTCCGTGTAGTACGCGCCCCGCTGCGCCGGGTCGACGGCGCCGGCCCGGACCGCCTGCAGCTCCAGGCGCTGCCACTCGGCCCCCTGGCGCACGTAGGGCGTACCGTCGGCCCCGGGGTTGGCCCCCTGGTAGAAGCTCCAGCCCCCCTGGAAGGGCACGGGACTGCCCTGCACGATCTGGTTGCGCGCCAGGTACGGGGACAGGGCCAGCACCATGGCCAGGGCCATCTGCGCCAGCCGCCGGCTTCCCTGCCGCCGCCACACCCACCAGGCGGCCGCCGGCGCCAGCAGGATCGCATTGGCCCGGGTCATGGCCAGCAGGCCGAGCAGCGCCCCGGCGGTGACCGCCGGCCAGGGGGATGAACGGGCGCCCCCCTTTGCGGCGGGGCCGTCCCCGGAGCCGTGGCCGGCGGCCAGCAGCGCCTCCACCAGGACCAGCTCCAGCAGCAGCACCAGGGTCGTGGCCAGCAGCTCGCCGCCGAAGAGGATGAAGGGCCAGTACACCGCCGCCAGGAGGCCGGCGGCCAGCCCCGCCGCGGGCGAGGCGCAGCGGCGGCCGATGCGGTGGATCAGCCAGCAGCAGGCGGCCCCCATGACCGCCTGCAGCAGACGCGCGCCCACCAGTCCGATCCCCAGGCCCTTGCAGGCGGCCAGCAGCACCGGGTAGAGGAGACCGTGGACGTAGGCGGTCTCCAGGTCCAGCAGCCACCGCCCGGCGAGCAGGGCCGACGCAAGGCCGTCGTACTCGTGCGCGTCCAGCACGAGCGTCCCGAAGTGGGGCAGGGAGCGGATGTCGAGCAGGTGCAGCAGGCGCAGGAGAAGCGCCAGGGCGAAGACGGAAATCCCGGCGAAGCGGTGGCCGGCGAGGCCTGTGGCGGCCCGGATCAGGGGGTCCCCTACAGGACGGGAACGACCTCGAGCCAGCTCCCCCCGCGCTCGGCGTTGGCCGACTCGATCGCCTCCTTCGACCCGAGGACGACCACGCGGCCGGTCTCGCCCAGCCCCTCCAGACGCTCGCCGAAGTCGTGGAAGTCGGCCGCCGTCGTGGCCAGCACGTCGTCGCGCAGGGACTGTCGGTAGTCGTCGTCGACGCCGGTCAGCTCGCGCACCATGGAGGTGTATCCCCGGGCGTCGGGGAGCTGGTACGCGTCCATCTCGCCGATGGCGCCGATGATCGCCTTGGCGCGCTCCTCCCCCGACAGGTCGAGGCCGCGGAGGAAGGCGGCGGCCCCGTCGTACACGCGGATCGTCTCCAGCAGGTTGGGGTCCCGGTAGGAGCCGAAGCCGAAGACGCCGGTGAAGGGGTCGAAGGAGCAGAACGCGCCGTAGGCGCCTCCCTGGACCCGCACCCGGTCCCACAGGTAGCTGTTGCGCAGGTACTTGGTGATCACCGCCGCCGAGCCCCGCAGCTCGTAGCCCTGGGCATAGAGGTCCCCGCCCTTGCCGACGTAGTTGACCTGCGCCGGCAGGGTCAGCCCTTCGTCGCCGGCGCCGTAGCGGGGCGACCACTCCTGCAGGTTCCCCCCGCGGGCGGGGAGGGACCCGGCGAGGCCGGACAGGTGCGGCTCCACGGCGGCGCGGTCGGCGTCGGCCACGGTGGCGTTCATCAGCAGGGTATCGCGGTCGACGAGGTGTCCGCGCACGGCCTCCAGCTGGTCCAGCACCGAGGGCCAGTCGTGGCGGATGCGCTCCACCAGCCGGCGCAGGTAGAACAGGTAGCTCACGCCGTCCATCTGCTCGCTCACCCAGGAGGCCTCGTCGAACTGGGAGCACAGGCGCAGGGCGACGACCGAGTGGCCCCCCGGGACCAGCCCCGCCTCCTCCCCCGCCTTCTCCTCCAGGGCCATCTGAAGCAGGCGCTCGCGGTTGTCGAGGCGGACCGTGGTGAGCACGTCGCGGACGATGTCGACGAGATCCCCCGTGCGGCCGACCATCGCCTTGCCGCGCAGGAAGAACCGGGCCGCGGCCCGGTCCCCGCGGCGCTGGCCGGTGACCAGGCTGTGGGCCGCGAGACCGCCCGTACGCGCGCCGATGCGCTGCGACAGGCGCACGAAGTCCTCGGTCTCGGTGCCGATCTCGAGGAGGCAGCGCCCGAAGAGGGGCATCAGGGGCAGCAGCTCCTGGGGCACGGCGCGCAGGTCGAAGCCGACGTCGAGGTAGAGGATGCCGTTGGTGAACAGGTCGTGGTAGAGGACCGGGGCGCCCCCCGCCTCGGCGCGCTCCAGGGGGATGGTGGGCACCTGCCGGTCGAGGTCGGCCAGCTGCAGCCGCGGCAGCTTCGCCAGGTCGGCGGGATCGTCGGGCGCCTCCTGGCGGGCCTTCCGTTCCCGCGCCTCGGCGCCGACCCGCTCCACGGCGGCCTCGTCCATCCGCTCGCGGACCACCGCCAGGCGCGCCTTCTCGTCCCCCTCCTCGCGCTCCGCCTGCCCCGCGTCGGGCCGCAGACGGACGGTGGTGCGGTGGGGGTTGTCCAGCAGACGGCCCTCGATCAGGCCTTCGAGCCAGCCCCCCTCCAGGACCCGGTCCCGCACCGCCTTCAGGGGCGCGTCGAAGCTCAGAGACTCGAAGGGATCGCCGTCGTAGAGCCACGTGGTCAGCGACCGCAACATGAGGATCAGCCCCCGCGGGTAGGAGCCGGTGTTGTTCTCCCGCAGCCGGAACTCGCAGGTGTTCAGCGACGCCCGCACCGTGCCCCCGTCGAGGCCCTCGCGGGCCAGCCGCCGGAGGGTCTCCGTCACGAGGGCTTCCACCTTCTCCTCGTCGGCGGCGTCCACCCCCTTCAGGCCGACCGAGAAGATCGTCTCCTTCAGCTCCGTCTCCATGCCGGAGCCGGCCAGGTCCTCGCCCAGGCCGGAGTCGATGAGCGCCTTGCGCAGCGGCGAGGCGGGGGTGCCCAGGAGGATGTGGTCGAGGATCTCCAGGCCGAGGCGGCTCTCGAAGTCCGGGGCCGGCGGCAGCAGCCAGTTGACGGTGACGTAGTGCTTGCCGCCCTCGTCGCCGTCGCCGGCGGCGTAGGTGTGGTCGCAGCGGCGCGGCTCACTCCAGCGCGGCTGGCTGCCGACGGAGGAGTCCACCGCCCGCGGCTCGAACTCGGCCAGGTATTCCTCGAGGATCTCGAGGCGCCGCTCGGGCGGGTCGTCGCCGTAGAACCAGATGAAGGCGTTGCCGGGGTGGTAGAGGTCGCGGTGGAAGGCGGAGAAGCTCTCCCACGTCAGCTCGGGGATGTGCCGGGGGTGGCCTCCCGACTCGACGCCGTAGGTGGTGTCCGGGAAGAGCCCCTGCTGGATCGCCTCCCCCAGGACCCGCTCCGGCGAGGAGTAGGCGCCCTTCATCTCGTTGTAGACGACGCCGCTGAAGGCCAGCTCCCCCTCCTCGACCTCGTAGTGCCAGCCCTCCTGCTTGAGGACCTCCGGCGTCAGCCGCGGGTGGAAGACGGCGTCGAGGTAGACGTCGACGAGGTTGTGGAAGTCGCGCAGGTTCTGGCTGGCCACGGGGTAGCAGGTGCGGTCGGGGTAGGTGAAGGCGTTGAGGAAGGTCTTCAGCGACCCCTTGAGCAGTTCGACGAAGGGCTCCTTCACCGGGTACTTGCGGGAGCCGCAGAGCACGCAGTGCTCGAGGATGTGGGCGATGCCGGTGGAGTCGGAGGGCGGCGTGCGGAAGGTGATGCCGAAGACCTTGTTGGCGTCGTCGCCGTTGACGACCGACATGAGCCGGGCCCCCGTGGGATGGCGGTACAAGGTCGCCTCCGAGCCCAGCTCGGGGATGCTGCGCCGGGCTTCCGCCTCGAACCGATGGGCGCTCATGACAGCCCCCAGACCTCGGCCGCCGTGCCGCCGAGGATGCGGTCCTGCTGGGCGCCGGTGAGGAAGTCGAGGCCCTCGCGCACGAGGCGCAGCTCCTCGCCCAGGGAGAGCCAGCCGTGGCGGGTGCGGTGGTGGCCGGGATAGCCGGTGCCCCAGAGGCAGCGCTCGGCGCCGTAGGCGTCGACCAGGGCGCGCACGTAGGGGTGGGTGTCGGCGAAGGGGAACTCCTTGGAAAGGGAGCGGCCCTTCACGTCGGAGATCTTGACGAACAGGTTGGGCAGCTTCGCCAGGGCCGTGATCGGCTCCCAGGGCTCGGGGCCGTCCTCGAGGCGCGGGTAACCCATGTGGTCGACGAGGAGCATCATGCGCGGATGGCGGCGGGCGATCTCGGCGATCTGGCCGGCGAAGGGCGGGCTCGTGTGGAACTGGATCACCGCGTCGAGGGCGGCCAGGACCTCCCACATGGCGCGGTTGCCGCCGCTGGTGAGGACCTCCTCGTCCGGGTAGTACATCGGATGGAAGCGGAACCCGGCCAGGCCCCGCTCCTCCATCCAGTAGCGGGCCGTCTCGGCGTTGCCGGCCTCGTCCCGCGGGTCGATCAGCCCGTGGCCGATGAAGCGGTCCGGGAAGCGCGCCGTCGAGTCGGCGATATAGCCGTTGTCCCAGGTCGACCACGAGGTCTGCACGAGCACCGAGCGGTCGACGCCGTTGGCGTCCATCTCCTCGAGCAGCTCGCCGGCGGTGCCGGGCTCGTCCGGCTCCGAGGTCCAGTTCGGCGCCGTCGGCCCCACGGGATACCGCGGCGGATCGATCTCCCAGACGTGCACGTGCGTGTCGACGATCAAGTCGGTCTCTCCCCGGCCGCTGGCGCGGCCCCCGGTTCGATGGAACTCACCATCCCTGCCCCGGCACCGGCGGCAGCGAGATCTTGCCGAGGACGGCGTCGGCCTTGGCCCCGGTTGCGGCGCGCACGTTGCCGGCGCGCCCCATGAGGGTCTCGTTGGCCAGGACCGCGAAGGCCAGGGCCTCCTTGGCGTCGGCAGGCACGCCGAGGCGGTCGATGGCCCCCAGCTCCCGCGGCGCCAGGGCCTCCTCGAGCAGCTCCATCAGATGGCTGTTGCGCACCCCGCCGCCGCCGACCCAGACCTCCTCCAGGGCGCCCTCGGGATCGGCGAAGCGGTCGACGCCGGCGGCGATGGTGCGGGCCGTGAAGGCCGTCAGGGTCGCCACCAGGTCCGCCGGCCCGAGCTGCGCCTGGCGCATGACCTCGGCCAGGTACAGGGTGCCGAACTCCTCGCGGCCCGTCGACTTCGGCGGCGGCCGGCGGAAGAACTCGTGCTTCATCAGCCGCTCCAGCCACTCCTCGTTCACCTCCCCCGCCGCCGCCCGGCGGCCGCCGTCGTCGAAGCGCTCGGCGCCCCCGGTCAGGTGCATGACGGCGGCGTCCACGAGGGCGTTGCCCGGCCCCAGGTCGAAGGCCAGGACCCCCTGCTCGCGGCGGGCCCCCGGGGGCAGGGCGGTGACGTTGGCGATGCCGCCGATGTTGAGCATCAGCCGGCCGCGGTCCGGGTGGCCGAAGAGGAGCACGTCCACCAGCGGCACCAGGGGCGCCCCTTCGCCCCCGGCGGCCATGTCGGCGGGCCGGAAGTCGCTCACCACCGGGATCCCCGTGTGCCGGGCGACGACGGCGGCCTCGCCGATCTGCAGGGTCGAGGGCGGATCGGACCTGGGCAGGTGGCGCACCGTCTGGCCGTGGCTGCCCACGAGGTCGATCGCCGCCGGCTCGAGGTTGGCCGCCTCCGCCACCTGCAGGGTGGCATCCGCCAGGGCCGCGCCGAGGGCGAAGTTCACCCGGCACAGGCCCTCCACCAGGGCGTCGGGCTGGAACAGCATGAACAGGTCCGCCTGCAGCGCCTCCGGCAGCGGGTGGGTCAGGTGGGCGAGGACTTCGAACTCCGTGCTCTCGCCCCAGCCCTCGATCTCGGCGAGGACGGCGTCGATGCCGTCGGCGGAGGTGCCCGTCATCAGTCCCACGACGCGGCGCGACTCCTTGGAGGCGCTCTCGATCAGGCGCTGCACGGCTTCTCCTTGCCGGCCACCATCACCAGGCCGAAGAGGGTCCCGAAGAGGAGGGCGAAGCGGCCGTTCATCATCGAGCCGTCGCTGACCCCCAGGAGCCCCATGGCCGCCAGGGTGGCGACGCAGCCGGCGGCGAAGGCGCGGGTGGGGGGATCGGCGCCGCGGCACAGACCCAGGGCCCGACGGCCCACGTGCAGGCACAGCCACGGGAACAGCAGCAGACCGGCGAGCCCCATCTTCAGCCACAAGGTCAGGTAGAGGCTGTCCACGGTCCACGCCCTCCAGGTCTCGAAACGGCCGCTGTCGGGGTTGAAGGACCAGGCCGTCAAGGTGGCCCCCTGGCCGCCGCCGAGGAAGGGGTGCTCGAGGATCTCCTCCCAGGCGCTGGCGTAGCCGAGGAAGCGGCCCACCACCTGGACGTCGCGGGTCACGTCGAGGAAGGTGCGGGAGCGCTCCACGGCGTGGGCCGAGAGGGCGGCGCCGGTGAGGCGCTGGAAGGCGAGGGCGGTCAGGACCAGGGCGGCGACCACGCCCGCCGCCAGCAGGGCCGCCTTCCAGGCGCGGCGCCCGGCGGCCGGCTGGCCCCGGTGCCAGAGCCACACCGTCACCAGCAGTCCGAGGCCGAAGGCGGCCCACATGCCGCGGCCGAGGGTGATTGCGAAGCCGAGGCCGATGAACAGGAACAGGGCGAGCACCAGCGGCCGTCTCCAGCGGCGTGGATCGTGGACGAACCCGTTGGCCAGCAGGAGCATGGCCACGGGCAGCACGATCCCCTGGCGGCGGCTGACGCGCACGAAACGCTCCCCCATGGCCGGGTCGATGGCGCCCAGGAACTCCAGCAGGTACTCGGCGCTCACCACGACGCCGGCCAGCACCACCAGGGGCGCGAAGAGCCGGGCGCCGTCGCCGGGGCGCGCCGCGCACAGCACCAGGAAGAACACGCCGTAGTACAGGGGGTAGCGCAGGTTGCGCAGGACCGCCTCGTTCCCGTGCCAGAGGCCGATCGCCCCGGAGAGCAGGGCCACCAGCAGGAAGGCGGCCACCAGGCCGTCGGCGCTGGTGCGCCGCAGCCGCCAGCGGTCGAAGGCGGCCAGATCGATGAGGGCGAAGAGCACCCCCGCCAGCAGGAGGATCTCCCAGGGCCGCAGGCCGAGGGGCAGCCGCGTGGCGTCCAGGAGGTGGACGGGCAGGGCCGCGGTGGCCACCAGAAGGACCGCCAGCGTCCGCCTCGGCGAGAACAGGACCAGGGCCGCCGCGGCCAGGGCTCCGGCGGCGAGCACCACGTGCAGAGCCGTGCCCAGCAGCAGCAGGGGTACCGCCGTGGCCAGCACCGCCGCGGCCGCCGCAGCGGCCACCAGACGGCCGTTGTCGGGGGCCACCCGCCCGGGGCCGGAATCCGCCGCCGTCATCTCAGGCCCCGCCGCAGGGCGCCGGCTTGCGCGCCACCAGCAGGTGGTTCCAGGCGTCGCTCTCGACGCGGTGGATGCCGTCGAGGACCAGGCACGCCAGCTGCACCAGCGCCATCAGCGGCCGCGTGAGAGGGTAGAGGCGGACCCTCTCGAGGCGCCGCAGGTAGTGGACGAAGCGCGCTCCCGCCGTGACCCAGTACCCGGCCAGGGCGTTCACCGCCACCACCCGCAGGCCCGCCGCTTCGCCGAGGTGGCGCAGCCCGAAGGGGGTGAACCGGTAGTAGTCGCGAGGCTCCTCGTGGAGGCCCCAGATGTGGGGCGCGGTGAGCACCAGGGCGCCGCCGGGCCGCAGGACCCGGGCGATCTCGTCCAGCATACGCCAGGGCCGCGGCACGTGCTCCAGCACCTGCAGGCAGAGGACGGTGTCGAAGCAGGCGTCGCGGAAGGGCAGGTCGAGGCCGCTGGCCCAGGCCTCCGGCGGGCGCCGGGGGCCGCGCCCGGCGGCCGGTCCGTAGCGCCCCCGGTCCGGGTCGACCCCGACGGAGCGGTCGCTGTGCCGGTCCAGCAGGTCGGCGAAGGGCCGGGCACCGCAGCCGACGTCGAGGAGCCGGCCGCCGGCGTGGGCCTCGATGGCGGCGGTCACCTGGCGGGCGTGGATGCGGTGGACGAGCCAGTTGACGTGGAAGGGCGTGAAGGCCACGGCCGGCGCGCGGGAGCTACAGCCGGTCGCGCGCGGTGTGGGGATAGTAGTCGACCACGGCGCCCTCGCCGTCGATGACGTAGCAGCCCGGGAAGCGGATCGCCGTGGGGCAGACGTGGCCGGGCACGGCCAGCAGGTAGTCGCCGATCTCGGGCAGGGTGCCCTCGGGCAGCTGGAAGACGGCGTGCTCCTCGTTCTGGAGGAGGAGGCGGGCGTCCTTGTGGCCCAGCAGCCAGGCGCGCCGCTCGAGGGCGGGATCGGCGGCGACCGCCTTGTTCCCCAGGTCGGTGGTGATCGTCAGCTGGTCGGGATAGCGGTCGACGACCTGGCACAGGACCAGGGCGGCCCAGCGGAAGGGCTGGCCGGGCTTGCCCAGGACGCCGTTGATGTCCCAGTAGGTCACGGTCCCCGGCGAGCCGTGGAAGCCCTCGGTGCGGGCGTAGTACTCGTAGGAGTAGGAGCCGCCGCCAACGACCCGCTCCACCGGCAGGCCGGCGCCCTCCAGCTTCTGCTTGAGGGCCTGCAGGTCGCGGACGTGGGCCATGGCCGCCGCCTCCCGCCCCGAGGGGTCCTGGAAGTGCTCGTGGCCGTCGTAGATGTGCAGGCCCGCCGCCTCCAGCCACTCCTCCCCGTGGATGGCCGCGTAGAGATCGGGCACCCCCTTCGGCGCCACGCCGGTGCGCCGCATGCCCGCGTCGACATCGACCATGACCCGCAGCTTGCGCTCGCGCGCCCTGCCGGCCTCGGCCAGGCGGCTCACGTGGATGGGGGCGCTCACCGTGGCGTAGACGCGCTGCTCCGGGTGATCGGCGGTGATCCCGGCGAAGCGCCGCGTCTTGATCGACTGCACGAGGGGATACGCCAGGACAGCCTCCGGAGCCCCGGCGTCGAGGACCATCTCCAGCTCCTTGAGGGTGGCGCACTTGAAGCCGGCCACGCCCGCGGCCAGCTGCTTGCGGACGATCGCCTCCGACTTGTGGGTCTTGACGTGCATCATCAGGTTGGCGGCGCCGCCGACCTGCTCGCAGAGGGCGGCCAGGTTGCGGTCGACCAGCTCCTCGAAGACGACCATGGCCGGCGTCTCCAGGCCGTCCGGGTCGGCGATGCGGTAGGGGTCGTGCTCGATCATCCTCGGGAGCGGTTTCCTTCGGGGGTTGGGCGCAACTGGCGGAAACCTCTGAAGATAGAGGCGCCGTCCGGGAGCTTCAACGAAGGGCGGAGCAACCCTCAGGCCGGGTGGCGGTCGCGCAGACGCGAGGCCGCCTCGGCCTCGTTCTTCAGCTTGAGGTAGGGCTCCTCCAGGGGCATGTCGATGGCGACGCCGGGGGCGAAGCCGCAGTCCGGGTTGAGGCTCAGGCGCCCGGGGTCGACGTGCTCGATCGCCTCCTCGACACGGGCCACGATCTCCTCCGTCGCGTCGATCTTCTCGAAGCGGCACTCCACGGCGCCGAGGCCGATCAGGCGGTCCTCGGGCAGCCGCCGCAGGATGGAGACGTCGCCGGCCACGGGGATGCTGAATTCCATCACGTACTGGTCGACGTCGATCTTGCACATCGTCTCGACGATCGGGTCGTAGCCGCCCTCGGCGCCCCACCCGCGGCGCCCGTAGTTGCGCCGGCACAGGTGCAGGGCGGTCTGCACCCGATCGACGCCGGCGAGCATGCCGTTGATCATGTCCGCCGCCAGGTCCATCTCGTAGCGGGCGTCCTCGAAGCTGTCGCGGTAGGACGGATCGACCAGCACGCACAGGTGAGGCTCGTCGATCTGAACGATGGTGACCCCCGTCTCCTGCAGGGCCAGCAGCTCCTGGCGCAGGATGACGGCCACCTCCTCGATGAAGCGGTCGCGGGTCGGATAGGCCCGGGAGGAGACCTCCCGCTCCCAGAGGCGGACACCGAGCAGGTAGGGCGACGGCACGCAGACCTTGGTCATGCGGTCGGTGGCGTCCACCAGGAAGCGGGCCTCCGCGGCGATCAGCCCCGGGTTGACGACTTCCATCGGCTCGGTGACCGAGATCCCCCAGCGGTGCGGCTCGGTGCGGGCGTCCCCGGTGAAGCCGGTGGCGATGTCGGCGATCACGTGGGTGTAGGCGTGGCGGCGCCACTCGCCGTCGCTCACCAGGTCGAGGCCGGCCTGCTCCTGCACGGCGATGGCGTAACGGACGGCGGCGTCCATCTGCGGCGAGCGGGCGGCGGCGGCCGAGGCCGGACCCGGCAGCTCGGGCAGCATCTCGCGCACCATCAGCGGCCGCGGCAGGCTGCCGACGACGCCGGCGGCGAATCGGGTGTTCGTGAATCTCTCGGAGACGGCCATGCAGAGAGAGTAGCGGGGATCGGGGCCTCTGTCTACCATTGCCCGACCACCCGACACAGGAGACCGAACGATGCTCACGAAGGACCAGATCGACCACTATCACCGCCACGGCTTCGTCAAGGTGGACGGCCTGTTCTCGCCGCAGGAGACCGACGAGCTGGCCGCCGACATGGTGCGCATCATCGAGGAGTGGGGGGAGGAGACGATCGGCTGGAGGGGCCCATGGCGCGACCGCTACCTGGAGGAGGAGGAGCGCCTCAACACCAAGGCCGTCTTCCTGCACCGGCCGGACTTCTACTCGGCCGTGTGGTCCCGCGTCATCCACCACGAGGGCCTCGTGGGCGGCGTCCGCGACCTGGTGGGCGACAGCGTGCAGTGGCACCACACGGTGCTCCACGCCAAGCCGCCCGAGCGGGGCACGCCCTTCCCCATGCACCAGGACTACCCCTTCTACCCCCACGATGGGCCCGACTTCGTCGACTGCCTCCTGCACCTCGACGACGCGCCCCTGGCGAGCGGCGCCCTGCACATCGTCCCGGGCAGCCACAAGGGCGGGCCCCTGGTGCACGTCCTCGGCCCCGACACGGCGCCCCACCTGCCCCCCGACCAGTACCACCCCGACCTCATCGACACGGTGACGATCCCGGCGGCCCGGGGCGACATCATCTTCTTCAGCTACCTCGCCATCCACTGGTCGGACTGCAACCGCACCGACGAGTGGCGCAAGGCGGTCCGCTTCGGCTACCACAGCACCGCCATGCGCCCCGTGGGCCGCGCCGACGACGACCCGCACCGCATCGACCCCGACAACATCCTGCCCCGCAACGACAACATCGTCGTCTCCGGCTTCCGCCCGGGGGAGCGAGAGCGCGCCCCGGTCCCGGCCTCGGTACAGGTGCAGGCGTGAGGGCCGCCCTGGCGGTGGCGTCCCTGGGCGTCCTCGCCGCGGCGGCGCACTCACAGGAAGAGGAGAAGGTGAAGCCCGAGCCCATGGCCGCCCCGGCGGCCGAGAAGCGACCCCACGAGCTGACCGCCCACGGCGACGTGCGCGTCGACGACTACTACTGGCTGCGTGAGCGCGACAACCCCGAGGTCACCGCCTACCTGGAGGCCGAGAACGACTACACCGAGTCGGTCATGGCCCACACCGAGCCGCTGCAGGAGCGGCTCTTCGAGGAGATCAAGGGCCGCATCAAGCAGACCGACTCGACGGCGCCCTCCCGGCGCGGGGAGTACCTCTACTACACCCGCTACGAGGACGGGAAGGAGTACCCCATCCACTGCCGGCGCCGCGGCTCGATGGAGGCGGAGGAGGAGGTCCTCCTCGACGTCAACGACCTGGCCGAGGGCCACGAGTACTACGACGTCAGCTCCTGGGCGGTGAACCCGAGCCAGGACGTGCTCGCCTTCGCCGCCGACACCACGGGGCGGCGCATCTGCACCATCCACTTCAAGGACCTGTCCACGGGCCAGGTGCGGGAGGAGAGCATCTCCTCGGCGACCCACAACCTCGCCTGGGCCGAGGACGACCGCACCCTGTTCTACGTGCGCCAGCACCCGGAGACCCTGCGCTGGTACCGGCTCTACCGCCACGAGCTGGGCACCGACGCGGCGGAGGACGTCCTCGTCTACGAGGAGGAGGACGAGACCTTCGACGCCTACGTCTTCAAGACCCGCTCACGGGCCTGGATCGTCCTGGGGCTGTGGCAGACGGTGAGCAACGAGTACCGCTTCGTCCCCGCCGACCAGCCCCGCGCCGAGTTCCGCCTGCTGGCGCCCCGGCAACGGGACCACGAGTACACCATCGATCACGGCGACGGCTGGTTCTTCCTGGTCACCAACGACGGGGCGCGCAACTTCCGCCTCATGCGCACCCCCGAGGACGCCACCGCCCGCGAGCACTGGGAGGAGGTGATCCCCCACCGCGAGGACGTGCTCCTGGAGGACGTGGACGTCTTCGACCGCCACCTGGTCACCGCCGAGCGCAAGGACGGCCTGCGGCGGCTGCGCGTCCGCCGCCTGGACTCCGGCGCCGGGCACGAGATCGACTTCGGCGAGCCCGCCTATCTCGCCTACACCTACGGCAACTGGGAGTTCGACACCTCGACCCTGCGCTACCGCTACCAGTCCCTGACCACCCCCGACTCCGACTACGACTACGACATGGACACCAAGGAGCGGGTCCTGGTGAAGCGCGAGGAGGTCCTGGGCGGCGGCTTCGACCCCGCCAACTACCGCACCGAGCGCCTCTGGGCGACCGCCCGCGACGGCGCCCGGGTGCCGATCTCCATCGTTTACCGCAAGGGACTCGAGCGCGACGGCCGCCGTCCCCTTCTGCTCTACGGCTACGGCTCCTACGGCTACACCATCGACGCCTCCTTCGCCTCCAACCGCCTGAGCCTCCTCGACCGCGGCTTCGTCTACGCCATCGCCCACGTCCGCGGCGGCCAGGCCCTCGGCCGCGCCTGGTACGACGACGGCAAGCTGCTGCGCAAGAAGAACACCTTCACCGACTTCATCGACTGCGCCGGACACCTCGTCGAGCAGGGCTACACCAGCCCGGAGCGGCTCTACGCCCAGGGGGGCAGCGCCGGGGGCCTTCTCGTGGGCGCGGTGATGAACATGCGCCCCGACCTGTTCCACGGCATCGTCGCCCAGGTGCCCTGGATCGACGTGGTGACCACCATGCTCGACGACAGCATCCCCCTGACCACGGGCGAGTACGACGAGTGGGGGAACCCGAACGACAAGGAGTACTACGACTACATGCTGTCGTACTCCCCCTACGACAACCTCGCCGCCGGCGCCTACCCCCACCTCCTCGTCCTCACCAGCGTCGAGGACGCCGCCGTCCAGTACTGGGAGCCGGCCAAGTGGGTCGCCCGCCAGCGCACCCTGCGCACCGGCGACTCGCGGCTGCTGCTCAAGACGGAGATGGTCGCCGGACACGGCGGGCCGTCGGGCCGCTACCGGCAGTACCGGGAGGCGGCGCTGGTCTATGCGTTTCTGCTGGATCTGGCGGGGGCGGCGGCGAGATGACGGCCCGGAGATCCGAGTCCGGGGGCGAGCAGCTGGCCCAGGCGAAGCGGACGATCGGGGGGCACGAGACGATGGTGCTGAAGCAACAGGATGCTGAAGCGATCTACGATGCGCAGCCGCCTCGCATCAACCCAAGGCTGGCCGCGGCTCTGAAGGAGCATGGTCGCCGGGTTTCGCTGGAGTGAGGCCGATAACCACCGTCACACTGGATGCGGATGTCGAGCAGCGTCTCCGGGAGGCGATGCGCAGGCAGGGCAAGGGGTTCAAGGAGACCCTGAACGATGCCTTGCGCAGGGGTCTGGGTCCGTCAGGCCCGGAGTCCGAGGCCCGGCCGTTCGTGGTGAAGTCGCGTCCGCTCCGCCTGCGCACCGGACTGGATCCCGCCCGCCTGCGCGAGCTGGACGACGATCTGGAGATCGCCGAGTTCCTCCGGAAGACGGCGCGGCTGCAGGAACGCCGGGAGTGATCATTCCGGACGCCAACCTGCTGCTGTACGCGTATGACGAGGCGAGCCCCCTTCACCTGCGCGCGAAGTCCTGGTGGAGTACCTGCCTTTCCGGGCCGGAGCCGGTCAGGCTCGTCGCCGTGGTCCTCTTCGCCTTCACACGAATCGGCACCAGCCCCAAGGTGGAACCCCGTTTCTCTGAGCGAGCGCGGCGCTCGGGAGGCTCTACTTTCGGGACCGTCCGCCGAGGTAGAACGCGCCCGCTCTCCGGAAGTGGAACCTCTCGTCAGGCACGATGAGCTCCAGGCGGTCGCACAGGAACGAGCCGCCGGGTACCGTCTCCCGCAGCCCCTCGCAGAGCCTGCGGCTGTCCTCGATCGATATGAACTCGGCGATCGTCATGTGGGCGGGGATGTTCCGGCGCAGGTGGACTTGGTCGTCGAAGGCCGAGGCGGCATGGAGGGACCTCTTCAACTCGTCGATCGCCTCCTGAGGGGTGATCGGGCAGGCCACTCCGGCGCGGTGGGGGGAGGCGTGCGGCCGATGGTAGGACAGGGTGAAGGGCTCGACCTGGTCGAGAATGGCCTGAACCTCTTCCGCGAGACCAGGCGTCATCTCGCGGCGCAGTGGATCGGAGATGGAGATGTGGGCGGGGCAGATGGCGTGTGAGCGGGGGTCGTGCCGGGCTCGCAGTGCATCGATCCGGCGGGCCACGTGTTCCGGCGGCAGGATGAGGATCAGGCCGAGTCTGTAGTCCCGCTGCCAGTCCGCCCAATCCGAGGTGTCCTCCACGTAGGAGGGGACGGTCCACCTCTCTTCAGGCTCTCCGGTGGAAGAAGGCTCAAAGACCATTCTCGGCTCTGGTCAAGGGAGTCGGTGCTCGGCGTGGGCAGGTCTGTCGGGTACCGAAGGGATACCGCCGCAACCGAGTCAAGCGGTTCGCCCGCGTCGAGCACGAGACCACCGGCTGGTGCGGCAGCGACTGGCAGTACTACGGCGGCAACAACCTGCGGCGGTTCCTCACCCAGATGGCGCGGCGCACCACCCTGCTCGTGCACCGGTGCCGGCGTCGGTCAGCCTCCGGGACGAGGACCGCGGGCGCCTGTTCGCCTACCCCTTCCTGTTCATGACCTCCAACAACCCGGCCAGGCTCTCCGGCGCGGAGAAGGCCAACCTGCGCGAGTACCTGCTGCGCGGCGGCTTCCTGCTCCCACCCGCGTCCCGGGTCAGGCATCAACCCGCGAGCGATGACGGGCAGGTTGCGCACGGCAAACGGAACCCCCGACTTTCTGGGTCCGCACGAGGAGAAAAGCTGTGACGCACGACTCGCCGACCTACAAACCCGGGGAGCGGACGCGGTCCCGGGTCCAGGACGGCCCCACGCGCTTCTTCAACACGGCCGGTCCCATGATCCCGGCCGATCACTACCAGGTGCCCCCGTTGGAGCGGCTCGACCTCGACGAGGTGCTGCTGCTGATCGAGCAGAAGCGCTACTTCGTGATGCACGCGCCCCGGCAGACGGGCAAGACCTCGGCCCTGCTGGCGCTTCTGGAAGAGCTCAACGGCAGCGGCCGGTATCGCTGCGTCTACGCGAACGTGGAGATAGGCCAGTCCGCCCGCGAGGACGTGGCGGAGGCGATGCGGGCGATACTGAGCCAACTGGCTTCGCAGGCCGAACATGTCTTGGGCGACCGGAGCGTGAGAGAGATCTTGCGCGAGGTGCGCGAAGACGCCGGCCCCCACGGCGTCTTCCAGGAGGTGCTGGCCCGCTGGGCCGCGGCCGACGCCAGGCCCCTGGTGCTGATGGTCGACGAGATCGACGCGCTGATCGGCGACACCCTGCTGGCGGTGCTGCGGCAACTGCGCGCCGGCTACCCGGAGCGCCCGCACCGGTTTCCGCAGAGCGTCATCCTGTGCGGCGTGCGCGACGTGCGCGACTACCGAATCCACTCCAGCGCCGAGGGCGCCGTCGTCGCCGGCGGCAGCGCCTTCAACATCCGCGCCGAGTCCCTGCGCCTCGGCGACTTCACCGAGGTCGAGGTGCGCGCGCTCCTGGCGCAGCACACCGGGGAGACCGGGCAGGTCTTCACCGAGGAGGCCCGGAGCAGGATCTGGGAACTGACCCGGGGCCAGCCCTGGCTGGTGAACGCGCTGGCGTACGAGGCCTGCTTCCGGAACAAGGCGGGGCGGGACCGCAGCCGGGCCATCACCGGCGAGGCGATAGCCGACGCCCGGGAGCAGCTCATCCTGCGCCGCGAGACCCATCTCGATCAACTCACGGACAAGCTGCAGGAGGAGCGCGTCCGGCGCGTGGTCGAGCCGCTCCTGAGCGGCAGCGAATCCGCTGAGAAGATTCCCGTCGACGACCTGGACTACGTCCGCGACCTCGGCCTCGTGCGCCGGCAGGGCCCGGTCGCCATCGCCAACCCGATCTACCAAGAGGTCATCCCCCGCGACCTCACCTACACCACGCAGGCGTACCTCCACCAGGATCCGGCCTGGTACGTGGATGCGGACGGCACCCTGCGCGTCTCCGACCTGCTGGCCGCCTTCCAGACCTTCTTCCGCGAGCACTCGGAGCACTGGGTCGAGCGCTTCCAGTACAAGGAGGCCGGTCCGCAGCTGCTCCTCCAGGCGTTCCTGCAGCGCGTCGTCAACAGCGGCGGCCGCATCGAGCGCGAGTACGGCCTGGGCCGGCGGCGCACGGACCTGCTGATTCTCTGGCCGCTGCCCGGGCAGGCCCGGCCGGGTCAGGCGGTGCAGAGGGCCGTCGTCGAGTGCAAGTTGCTGTACAAGAGCCTGGAGCAGACCGTGCGCGAGGGCCTCGAACAGACCCGCGCGTACATGGACCGGTGCGCCGCCGACGAGGGGCATCTCGTGGTCTTCGACCGCACGCCCGGTCTGTCGTGGGAGGACAGGATCTTCCGCCGCGACGAAGGGGAACCCCGGGTCACGGTGTGGGGGATGTAGCCTCCCCCTATCGGAGCAGGGTGAGCTTTCGCGTGTCCACCACCTCGCCCGTCGCCAGCCGGTACACGTAGACGCCGCTGGCCAGCGGGCGGCCCGTGGCGTCCCGGCCGTCCCAGCGCATTCGGTGCAGACCTGCCTTCTGCGGCCCCTCGAGCAGCACGGCCACCCGCTGGCCGGTGAGAGAGAACACCTCCAGCCGCGCCGGCCCCGCCCCCGGCTGGAACCAGGTGATGACGGTCTGGCTGTTGAAGGGGTTGGGCGCGTTCTGCAGGCCCGCTCCGTCGGGCAGGCCGATCCGGTCCCTGGCAAGGGCCAGCAGCCTGGCCCTCGCCGGCTGGCCGAAGCTCTCGGCGAAGAGGAAGAAGTCGGCGAAGTCCACCTCACCGCTGTCGTCCAGGTCGAAGCGGGGATCGCTGCCGCCGAAGGCCTCTGCAAGGAGGAAGAAGTCGGCGAAGCCGACCTCGCCGTCTCCGTCGAAGTCGGGGGTGACCTCAGCGATGACCGTGAAGGTCGCCACCGCCTCCACTCCTTCAATCGCCGCCTCGATGGTGTATCTCCCCGGCTCGGGGGGCAGGGTCAGGATGGCGGCGGCCCGTCCCTTTTCATCGGTGGTGGCCGTGGTTGTGGAGAGGACCTCATCTCCGGCCATGACCGCATAGGTGACGTGGGCGCCCTCGAATGGATCGTCGTGCTGATCCGTCACCTCGACTACGAGCGGGTTCTCCAGGGGATGGCCGGCCGCCTGCCTCTGCCAGTTGCCGGTGAGCCTTGAAAGGCCGGCGGCATATCGGATCGGCGCGGGTCCGACCGTCAGCTCCACGCTGTCCACGTTGTCCGCCGGCTCGAACTCGAACTCGTCGGAGGACAGCTCAACCGAGATCGCCAGGCGGCCCTCCCGGGAGGGAACCAGGTACAGCACCACGACCTCGGGCAATACACCGTACCTCAGGTCCCCGCACTCCGCGCTTCCCGTGAAGCTGTCCGTCTCGGCGATCTCGCATTCCCTGTTCCCTGATCCTGTAAAGGCCTCGACGACTCTTATGGGCTGGTTGGCGGACCAGAGAACCCTGTAACTCGAGGCTGCCAGCCCGGAGGCCTCGTCTGCATACGAGACGTCCACCTCCACCTGGAAGAGATAGTCCACCCCCACCTCAGGCTCGGGATTGTCGGGGATGTGGATGATCGCCATGCTCAAATCCACACCGCTTGCCGGCAGGTTCGCAGGGCGCAACGGGCCCTCGCAGAGGAGATCAGCCACCGGGGGGCTGCCACGTATATCGGCAAAGTAGCAGTTCATGTCCTGGAGGTTGTTGATCTCCTCATCCTCCAGGGCGGCCTTGAGGACCGCATCGAGGCGCTCGTTCAAGTGCTCGTTGATCTGGCCCCGGTCTCCGGTGAATCCCGGCTCGGCCGCCAGCCGGCCGCTGCAGCGGAAGCGGGGGGACAGCTCGGAATCGACGGAGTGGCAGCTCAGGTCCAGGTCGCCGTCGATCTCCTCCAGGGCGGACTGGATCTCGTCGACGCTGTCGATGGTGAGGAAGCCTCGGGGAACGAACTCCGTGGAGACGATGTCCGCGTGCTGATCGAGCTGGCCGGTCTGCTCGTCCAGGAAGACCCTGAAGTCGGCGGCCAACTGGGCGTCCTGCCTCCATCTGCCGATCTGCTCGAAATAGGCGCCGGAATCACCGCTGCGAACCAGATCGAACAGGGCCAGCAATTCACTCCGTCGCTCCCGGTGCATGAAGTGAAAGAAGAGTCCCGCGTAGTTGTAGAAGGCGCCGCCTCCCAAGTCGCCACTGTAGGTGGACTCGAACAGGCCGGCCGGATCGAGGTGAGACTCGCTGCCCCAGATGTGGTTCGCCGGCCAGCGGCGCACGTGGACGCCTTCGGTCTGGGTGCTGCCCACGAGGAACTCGGCCAGACCCTCGTCGAACCAGGGCCCGCCAAAGCTCAGGAGTCCGAAGCGGTCCGCCAGGTAGTGGGCGTACTCGTGGCGGACCGTCTCCTCGAAGATCCCGTCGCCGTGGCTGGTGGCATCTCCCGGGCGATTGCGGACCCAGGACCGCATTTCCCCGCCGCTGTAGACTCCGCCTCCGTGGATGCCCCAGGTGTCGGCGCCCGTCAGGTACGACTCGAAGACCTGGTAGTCCAGGCGGTTTCCGTAGATCCGGGCAGTGAACACCTCCGTCCCATCCCCCACGGGGTCGTCGGTCTCCACCAGCCGATGGAACTGGGCCTGCACCGCCTTGGTCCCGTGGTACAGGGGCAGGACCTCCGCCAGGTCCAGTGAGGTCTGGAAGACCAGGGCCCCCTGGTCGAAACGGTAGATGTGGGGAACGGCCCGGAGAAGGATCTCGCCCTCCAGCACCTCCCGGCAGATGTTCAGGCCCTGGCAGTCGACGTGGTCCTCCAGCCCCTTCGCGGCCACCAGGAAGGCGCCGCTGAGCCGCTCATGCTCGGAGAGAACCGTCTCGAGCGCGGTGATGGCGGACTCCCTCGAGCTCTCCACCCAGGCCAGGTAGACGAGGATGTCGACGACTTCGCCCAGGAACCTGATCCTCGTATTGAAGGGATGGGGGTCCGGCGCGTAGAAGAAGAAGTCGTACCGGGTGACCTCCAGCATGACCTCCACGAATTCGGCATCCCGCGCAACGGCTTCGATGAACTCCTGGTTGTGGTTCAGAAAAGCGCCGCGAACCCTGCGCAGGACGGTGATGAAGGCCCAGGGCTGGGCCCCCCATGCATGGAGCTCCGTAACCGCCCGCTCCTCGGTGAATCCGGACAGGACCTGCTTGATCGGCGCCAGGTGACTCTGGCGGAAGCCCGCGGTGTAGGCCGCCTGGAAGTAGTAGTACAGGATCCGGGCCGCTTCGTCGTTGGGGTCGTGGAAGTGGTCACTGGCGGCAAAGGCGTCCGAGGCGGCCAGGTAGGCCCGGTCCGTCTCTTCGTCGAAGGGTCCCACCCCCGTGATCTCGGGCCAGAACTTCTGGTATTCGTATGCGATCTGGACGAAGCGCCAGAGCTGAAGCATGCCGGCGCTGTTGGTGCCGTCGTAGGCGACCGACAGCTCTTCGATCTCCGCGAGAACCGACTGCAGGTTCCGGTCGCTGAAGACGGTTGGGCCCTCGTCCCTCAGGGACGGATTCTCGCTGACATGGAAGGCGCGCTCGAAGCAGGGCTCCGAGATCGTCCGCAGGTATGCGGCCAGGTCCTCCCCTTCCAGAGCGACCAGAGCCACGGAGGGACAGTCCTCCGCCAGCGCCTTGAAGGCGGGTGCGGCTTCATCCTGGAGATCCTCGACGGACAGGTAGATGGAGGCGGGGACCGGGCCGGGCAGGCTCAGTCCGAGCAGGGCCGCCGTGAGGAGAGTCCAGTTGCGCATCTCGCCTTCCTATCGTGACGGGTTCCTTCCGGCCGGAAGATACCCGGTTCCGGGCTGTCCCCCCTAATCCTTCGAGAACTCGAACACCTCCGGCGCCGCCGCCTCGAGGTAGTCCCGCGAGGAGAGGATCAGCGAGTCCGTGAGCGAGCCGGCGTTGAAGGCGATCCGGTCGTTGCGGGCGACGGAGGGATCGACGTAGAGCTCGAAGGGGGTGATCGGCTCGCCGAAGGGCGGCACCGCCCCGGGCACGAGACCGGTCAGCTCGCGCAGTTCCTCCGGCGTGGCGAAGCGCAGCTTGCGGGCCCCGAAGTGCCTGCGGACCCGGCCGGCGTCCACCCTTAAGGCGGCGCTCAGCACGAAGAGCCTGAAGGTGTCGTCCACCTTTAGCAGCAGCGCCTTGCCGCCCACCGAGATGTCCTCGCCCCGGGCCTTCGCCGACTCCTCCGAGGTGGCGGTCGGCGCGTGGCGCACCTCCCGGTAGGGGATGGAGCGGCTGTCGAGCCACTCCTTGATCGCTGCAAAGTGATCGCTCTTCATGCCTCCTCGCCTTCCTGCCGCCGGTTGCGGTGCAGGGAGCCGTCTACGGCGGCGGCCATGGCTCCCCGGTCGAGCCCGCCGCCGAGGAACCCGTCGATGGCGCGGGCAACCGCCGCGGGGTCGGCCAGGACCCGCCCGTAGTCGAGCTGAAGCACCTCGAAGTTGGGAGCCTCCTCGAGAAAAGCCTCGACCTCGCGCAGGTGATCGGCGAAAGCGCGCGCCATCTCCGGCTCGGGGACGGCGTCGGGATCCTCTCTCCGGCGCAGGAGCATCCGCCGCTGCGAGGCCAGGACCTCCTCCAGGTCGCGGTGGATGAGCAGGACGCGGTAGCGCAGCTCCCCGGGCAGGTGGCGCAGCAGGAAGCTGATCACCTTGATCACCCGGCCCTGATACTCCCGCATCCAGCTCTTGTCCCCCGCCTTGTGCAGCCCCTTGACGCGCTCCACCTCGAAGTAGCCCCGGGGGTTGTCCTCGTCCGCGGCGCGTAGGCCGTCGGTGGCGCAGGTCAGGCCGCCGGCGCTCAGCATCTGCATGACCATGGAGGTCCCCGACCGGGGCAGGCCCGAGACGACGACCACCGGCTCTCCCTCTCGCACGGGGTTCCTCGTCAGCGGTGGAAGTAGCGCCGCACCTGCTCCGCCGGCGGCGGCGCCGTCAGCCGCGCGGCGATCCAGGTGGCGGCGAAGGAGACCAGGAGGCCGGCCAGGATCGGGTCCAGCTCGAAGGGGCGGACGGGGCGGAAGAAGCTGCCGTTGACGAAGGCGCCGGCCGCGTACAGGGCCAGGTGGGCGGCGAAGCCGGCGACCATGCCGGTCATGGCGCCGAAGGTGTTGACCCGCGGCCAGTAGAGGGCGAAGGCCGTGGGCCCGAGGAAGCAGGCCGCCAGGCCGCTGCCGGTGTAGACGATGATGTCCTGCAGGAAGCGCGGCGGATCGACGGCGCCGGCCACGGCGCCGGCCCCCACCACCAGGGTCACGGCATAGCTGAGGACGCGGATGCGCCCCTCGGGGGCGCCGGGGCGCAGGTTGCGCTGGTAGACGTCGCGCACCAGGGCCGAGGAGATCATCAGCAGGAAGCTGTCCACCGTGGACATGACCGCGGCGAAGGGGGCCGCCACCAGCAGACCGCCGAGCCAGGCGAGACCGGCGTTCTCGGTGACGAAGATCACCATGGCGGGCATGATGCGGTCCGACTCGGCCTCCATCCCGGGCAGCAGCACCCGGGCGCAGCAGAAGATGATCACCAGCGGGAAGTAGATGAGGGAGTAGTAGATGGTGACGGTGGCGATCGAGTGGCGCAGGGTGCGGGCGTCGCGGAAGGCCATGAGGCGCACGTAGTTGCCCGGCTGCCCGGTGCCCGCGATGGCCCACATGATGAAGAAGGAGACGGCCAGGCTCAGGGGCAGGAAGCCGTCGGGGTCCGCGGGGCTGGGGCCGGGGCCGCTCACGTAGGTGCCGGGCTGGCCGTCGCCGTAGGCGTAGGGCCGCGTCTGGGGCTGCCGGAGGCGCACCGACCCGGGGACCCACGCCGTGGACGGGTCCTCGGCTACCTGGCGGACCTGGGACTTGGAGGTCAGCTCCACCACCTCCACCTGCAGGCGGCGCTCCCCCGCCGGCAGGCTGGCGGCCCGGGCGATGCGGAAGAGGCGGCCGCTCTGCGGATCTCCGTCGAGCCAGGCCCAGCTCCCCGCCGGTACGTGGGCCTCCCCTTCCGCCTCGGAGACCCGCTCCAGGGCCGCGGGTCCCAGCCGCGGCGGCGTCATGCGCGCCAGCTCGTCCGTGGCCCGCTCCAGGCCGCCCGCCTGGTGCAGGGTCAGGGGCAGCAGGATGACGACGCCGGCCACCATGACCACCCCCTGCATGACGTCGGTCCAGACGACGGCGTGAAAGCCGCCGTAGGTGGTGTAGAGCACGACGACGGCGCCGAAGGCGAGCAGGCAGAGGAGGTACTCGGGATCGACGCCGCCCGGGCCGAGGTAGCCGCCGAGGTCGGCCGCCAGGCCGTGGAAGGCGCCGACCCCGTCGAGGAGGGTCTTGAGGATGAGGCTGCCGGCCTTGAACTGGGCCACCAGGTTGAAGGCCATGAAGAACACGATGAGGCCCGTCGCCAGCAGGCCGAAGGCGGCGGAGTCGAAGCGGTCGCGGAAGACGTCGGGCACGGTGATGGCGCCGGACTTGCGGGCCACCTGGTTCAGGCGCTTGCCGATGAGGCCCATCATGCAGATGGGGACCACCATGTAGCTGCCGATCCACAGGGCCAGCACCCAGCCGTGGCTGTAGATCTTGGAGGGGAAGCCGGTGAAGGAGCCGCCCGAGGCCGAGGTGGCGGCGAAGGTGAGGGCGAAGGCCCACATGCCCAGGCTGCGGCTGCCGAGGAAGTACTCGCTGAGGAACCGGCGCTGGCGCAGCAGGCGGTTGGCGACCACCGCCAGGACCAGGACCCCCGCCACGTAGAGGAGGAATGCGGTGAGGGCGCCGCCGGCGCTCATGGCGCGCCCTCCGGGGAGCCGTCCTCATCGGGGTTCCCCTCGCCGAGATCGTCGTCGCCCATCAACCGCAGGCTGAACCACAGGGCGAAAGCGGAGGCCGCCGCCCAGGGAGCGGCAACGCCCCAGAGCACCCAGCGGGGGATGCCGGCCACCGTGTCCGTCCAGGCCGTGTCGCCGTACCCCGCCAGGTAGCAGAAGGGCACCGTCCACAGCAGCGCTGCCACCCAGACAGCGAAGATGACGGCCGCCTCCCGGCGCGTGGAGCGGAAGGTCGGGTCCAGGTCGGGGGGATCGGGGTCCCGGGGACGCATGCGAAGGCGGCGGAGCTTAGGTTTCTGCGATTCCTCGCCGGAGGCGGCGGCGGACCGGCACAAGCTGTTCGCCTCCTTCGCGGGTGTCAAACCCGCAGCCCCCCCCTCACGGCCCGGCCGTTACGGACACGGTGATGCCTGGTCCCCTACCCCCGCCCGAGCACGGAGTCGGTCATGCAACGCAGAGGTTTCCTCGTCAGGACGGCGGGCCTGCTCGGCGGCGCCTCCCTGCACACGGCCATGGCTGAGTCCTCCTCCGGTCCCGGCGGCGCCCCCGAACCGCCCCCGGCCGCCGACGAGGAGGCCTTCTGGTCCCTGGTGCGCGAGCGGTTCCCCCTCACCCGGGAGCGCATCTACCTGAACACGGCCGGGCTGGGCCCTTCGCCCCGGGCGGTGATCGACGCCGTCCACCGCAAGACCATGGAGCTGGAGGAGATCTCGGAGACCGGCCACACGCAGGAGGTCTGGCAGGCGATCAAGGAGCGCGGGGCCCGCCTCTTCGGCTGCGACCCGGAGGAGCTCGCCTACACGCGCAACACCACCGAGGGCGTCAACATCGTCTGCAACGGCCTCCCCCTGGGCGCCGGCGACGAGGTGATCACCTCCACCCACGAGCACGTGGGCAACACCATCTCCTGGATCGCCCGGGCCCGCCGCGACGGCATCCGCATGCGTGTCTTCGAGCCGGCGGTGCAGTCGGCGGCCGAGACCTTGGACCGCATCGCCCGGCTGATCACCCCCCGCACGCGGGCGATCTCCATCTCCCACGTGACCACCACCACGGGGCAGGTCCTGCCGGTGAAGGAGATCGGCCGCCTCGCCGCCCGCCACGGCCTGTGGTACTTCATCGACGGCGCCCAGTCGGCGGGCCAGCTCGTCCTCGACGTGCGCGGCATCGGCTGCCACGCCTACGCCACCAGCGGCCACAAGTGGCTCCTCGGCCCCAAGGGCACGGGGCTGCTCTACGTCCGCAGCGACGCCGTCGACACGATCCAGGCCCGCTGGGTGGGCGCCTGGTCCAACGAGGGCGCCTTCGACATGGCCACCGGCGAGTTCGCCTTCCACCCCTCGGCGCAGCGCTACGAGTACGGCACCGTGAGCGCCCCCCTCTTCCACGGCCTGGACGCGGCCATGGAGTTCCTTCTCGACCTGGGCCTGGAGCGCGTCTGGCAGCGGGACCAGGACCTGGGCCGGCGGCTGATGGCGGGACTGCAGGAGGCCGGAGCCGAGGTCCTCTCCCCCCTCCAACCGGGCGAGCACAGCGCCATCGTCACCTTCCGGCTGAAGGGGATGCCCCGGGCGGAACTGCAGGAACGGCTGGCCCGGGAGCACCGGATCCGCTCCCGGGGGATCTACGAAGGCGGGCTGGAGGCCGTGCGCGTCTCCCCCCACGTCTTCAGCCTGGCCGACGACGTGGACCGCGTCATCGAGGCGGTGCGCCAGCTTCGGGGCTGAACGCACGAAGGCCCCGGGGAGATCGTCCCCGGGGCCTCCGGTACCGACTGCTCTTGCCCCGCGCTCCGGCCGAATCAGAACCCCAGCAGCAGCGACACCCGGTGCACGTTGTCGAGGATGCCGAACTGCGTGTACGCGTAGTCCACGGTGACGTCGTAGCTCGACCAGGGGACGTGGACGCCCAGGCCGAAGCTGGCTCCCTCCTCGGTGCGGGGCGCGTCGAAGCCGGCGCCGGTGACCTCGTCCACCTTGCCGTCCTGCACGCCGGAGTAGTTCAGCTTGTACCCCCCACGGAGGCTCAGGTATTCCATCACCTCCACCTCGGCGGCGCTGTAAAGCAATTGCTCGCCATCCTGGGGCTTGGTGGCGTCGGAGAGCAGGGTCACCTTCACCTGGTCCGCCTGCTCGTAGACCTCGATGGCGGCCCCGACGCTGAAGGCCAGCGGCAGAGGGGCGCCGATGTTGTAGAAGGTGAGGTCGTTGCCCAGGTTGTTGATGCGCGCCCCCAGCCGGGCGTTCCGGAAGCCCACGTGGTAGATGGCGCCGAAGTCGACGGCCGTGGCGCTCGCGCCGACGCCATCGATGGACTGCTGCACCATCTTGCCCGTGGCTCCCAGGGCCAGCCGGTCGGTCACGTTGCGGGCCCACGTCACCTGCAGAGCCAGGTCCGAGTAGTCGTAGGAGCCCGACCCCGTGTCGCGGAACCCGGTGTAGGTGGCGTCCAGGAACGCCGGAACCTGGTCCCGGTCGAGGCCGCCGCCGTTGTCGATCCCGGCCAGGGAGAGGTTGATCACGCCGATCCCGAAGGTGCCCATGTCGCCGAAGTTCCGGGTGACGCCGACGGCGTGATGGCCGAGGTCGGCGATCCACTGGTTGTAGGAGTAGGTCACCTGGCTGCGCCCCCTCGGCAGGGCGATCCCCGCGGGGTTCCAGAACATCTGCGTGGCGTCTCCGGGCACCGACGTGTAGGCCGAGCCGAGGGCCACGGCCCGGGCGCCGACGCCGATCTTCAGGAAGGCGCCGCCGGTGATTCCCGACTTGCGAACGGCCGCCTCCGACGAGTCGGCCCAGACGAGGGCGCCGAGGGCCAGCCACAGCACCGCGCTCTTGTGAAGCTTCATCTCTCCGATCCTCCGTTCCGCATTGCCCAGTGGAGTCACTGCAGGATGGCGAAGTGGCCGGTCTGCTTGCCGCCGGGGTACTCCGCCACGTAGATGTAGAGACCGCTGGTGACCTCGATGCCGTCCTTGGAGAACATGTCCCAGAACAGGGTGCCGTCGAACTCGTTGGTCCCGTCGAAGCGAAGGACGTCGATCACCTGCCCGGAGACGTCGAGGATGGTGATCTCCGTCCCCGTGGGCAGGTTGATGAACAGGATCTTGTGCTGCTCACCCGTGTCGTGCAGGGCCTGGCGCTTGTAGGGGTTCGGCAGCACCCGGATCGCCAGGTTGCCCGCCACCAGGTCCCCGGCATCGGCCAGGGGCGCCTTCAGGATGAAGGGAGCGCCGATGTCCTTGAGAGAGTTCAGATCGTTGGGGTCAGGGTAGAAGGCGTTGGCGGTGGTCCACCAGTAGGTCCCCTCCCACGACCCGGAGGCCCCGTTGACGTTGTTGCGGTGGGTCTCCAGGGAGGTGTAGGGCCAGCCGTTGATCTCGCCCTGCTCGTCGTCGTAGGCGGCCACGTAGTAGTAGTAGGTGAACCCGAAGCTCACCAGGTCGCTGTCGTCGGTGAACTTGTACTTGTAGGTGCCGCTGTCGTCGCCGTCGTTCATGTAGGAACCCAGGTCGCCGGCGGGGATGTTGGCGATCAGCCGGTAGGGGCCCCAGGCGTTGGGCTCCTGGTCGCGGTAGGCGTCGGAGCTGATGTTCGGGTTGTTGGCCCGGCCGAAGGCCGCCAGCTGGGCGTCGTTGGGATTCGCCTCCGTCTGCTCGTGGTAGCGGTCGAGCATGCGGATGCCGAGCTGGCGCGTGTCTACCCGCGGGAACGGCGTGGAGCGGTAGATCTTGTAGCCGGCGAAGTCCGCCGCCGACTCGGCCCGGTCGTCCCACTTGACCTCGATGTTGAGGTCGGGGTCGGGACGGCTGGGGGCCACCTTGATGTCGGGCGTCGGAGGCGGCGCCGGAACCTGCCAGTTGTTCTCGTACGCCCACTGGGCGGCCGAGCGCGCCCGGCGGACGCCCTGCAGCCGGAACCCGCCGTACTCCGCCATGGTGATGTTGATCGTCTCGCCCACCTCCAGCGAGAAGGGGCCCACGCCCACGTAGTGGTCGCCGTCGAAGCCGTGGGCGATGGTGTACCCGGCGTCCCAGTCGGAGTCGCTGCGGTCGGGCAGGGAGCCGGCGTTGCCCTTCTCCCAGTTCTGGGCGAAGGTGCCGTTGTACTTCATGTCCCCCCGCGGCTGCCCCCGCTCCCCCTCGGGCTTGACGGCGGCCACGAAGGTCAGGGGGTTGCCCTCGACGATGTCGGGATGGGTGGCGTCGAAGTAGTTGGGATCGGGCTTGAGAACGAAGGCGGTGCGGTCGGAGATGCGGCCCCCGTTCTCGTAGAAGGTGCCCATGGAGAGAACGTGGTTCTCCCAGGGGTTGTGGTCGTTGTTGCCGTAGCCCTTGCTCACCGAGGTGTACCAGCCGCGCTCCGCCCCGGTGCCGACGGGATGGCTGTCGAAGATCGTCTTCTTGTCCTGCTGGTCGAAGGTGGAGCCGTCCGCCGGGAGGGCGCCCTCCTTGACCGCCATCCACTGGGAGCCGGTGTAGATGTCGTAGTAGTAGTGGCGCCGGCGCATGGTGTTGCCCAGCTCGCGGCTGCCGTCCGGCGCCCAGGGAATGCCGTCGGGACCGGTCTCGCTCAGCTGCGAGGGAGCCGGACCGGTGAAGGTGACCGGCACGTCCCAGGGGTTGCCGTCGGCGTCGGGGGTGGCGTCGTAGCCGCTCACCGGACCGGTGAACCAGCCGCTGGCGCCTCGCCTGCCCGCCTGGCTGTTGGACATGGAGTTGATCAGCTCGTTGCGCAGGTTGAGGACCAGGGCCTCGATCCTGCGCCCCGTCTGCTCGGGGTTGCCGTCGCCGTCGGGATCGAAGACCCCCGTGTTGGTCAGCTCGAGCTCGAGGACGAGGAAGTCGTTCATGTTGGCGTGGTTGAGGGACCACTGGCGGATGCGGTACTTCACGTCCACGCCGATGTTCGTCGGCGTCGAGCCCTCATAGATCATCTGGTGCCGGTTGCCGGGGTCCACCCAGCGGGCGCCGTCGTCCGCCGTCCCGGATCCGAGGGCCGGCGCCTGAAAGGCGTACACGTAGTCCTTGGCGCGGGGATCGGAGGAGGTGGTGAAGTTGTTGATCCCCGGACTGTACTCGATCATCTCGATCGCCTGCTTCCAGGGGATGTGGATGTTCTCTCCCCCGGGGTACATCTGGGTGGGCGTCGTCCACTGGCGATCGAGGTTGCCCACGCGGAACAGGTAGTAGAGCTGGTTGGGATCGGTCTCCACCTCGTAGTAGGTCTTGCCCACGTTGGTCGGCAGGTAGGTCTCCCACAGGTCGCCCGCCATGATGACGCCCGGGCCCTGCGCACCTGCCGTCCCGGCGAGGAGCAACACCAGGATGCCGGCGCGTGCCGGCTTGAGGTACTTGATCATCGTATTTCCTCCCATGGAGTCCCTGATCGGCTCAGAAGTCCAGGCTCACGCCGAGCCCGATCTGGCGCGGCGGACCGTACAGCGGGATCGACTGGCCGCTGAAAGCGCGGTTCAACTCCCCCGTCGGATCCTGGTCCTCTTCCCACAGGACCTGGCTGGGGATGGTGGAATTGTCGAAGGCCAGCACGTTCTCCCTGTCCAGCAGGTTGGTGACCTCCAGGAAGAGGCCCGCCCGGGTGCCTAGCAGCTCCAGCCCCCGGGTGAGTCGCACGTCCGTGCTCGCGTTGATCGGGCCCCGCTCGGTGGCGCGCTCGCGGGGGTCTTCCGAGGTCTGGGTCAGCGCGTAGAGGAAGCCGCTCTCCAGGCTCTGGATCAGCGACAGGTCGAAGCCTGCGGGCAGCTGCGCCAGCAGGGACAGGCTCAACTGGTGGGCGCGGTCGAAGCCGGTGGTGAGAGAGTTGTTTCCGCCCTGGACGTTGCGCTCCACCGTGTTGAAGGTCTCCCGGTCCTCCAGGGGGATCTCGGTGTCGCCGGCGGCATAGGCGTAGCTCGTCTTGTCGGGGTACGGCGTCAGCCGGCCGGCCCCGCCCGAGGCCTTGATGTAGCTGAAGGCATAGTTCAGGCGCCCCGAGATCATCTTGCCCGGACGCCGGAAGAGGGAGAGCTCGATGCCGCGTGCGTCGGCGTAGCCGAAGCTGGTGGTGAAGGTGTAGGAGCCGAAGCCGGCGCCGGCGGCGGGATCGGGGTTAATGGCGTAGCCGATGCGCCCGTAGTTCTCGATGTCGCGGTAGTAGGCGGTGATGTCGGCGAGGTAGTCCGGATGGAAGCCCCACTGCAGGCCCATCTCGTAGGCCGTGGCCTCCGGCGGGTCGGCGTTCACGTCGCGCACGTTGGGCAGCGACGGGTTGGCGAAGGTGCCGTACTCGTCGTAGAGCTGCGAGAACGGGGGCGGCGTGTAGAACTTGCCCCACGAGTAGTGCATCGCCGCCGTCTCGGAGATCGGGTGCGAGATGCCGAGGCGCGGCTGCCAGAACATCTTGGTCTCGGCGTCGTCGCCGAGGCGCGCCTTGCGCGTGATCTGGCCGTTGGAGAGCGTGTCCTGCATCGAGGGATTGAAGAAGTCGGCCAGGACCTGGGCCCCCGGGTTGAACATGTCGAGGCGCACGCCGGCGTTCACGATGACGCCCTCGTACTCGATCTTGTCCTGCACGTAGAGGGCGGTCTCCACCGGATTCAGGGTGTACGCCGTGGTCTCGAAGGGGAAGTTCGGGTCGTAGATGACCTTTACCTGGGTGCGCTGCTGGAACTGGTCCAGGGTGTGGCGCCGGTAGAGCAGGCCGGTCTTCAACTGGTGGTTGAAGTTGTACTGGTGGGTGAGGTCGGCCTTGAGCTGCGTGACGTTTCGCTTCAGCTCCTCGTAGTAGAACCCGGGCTGGCCGAAGCGGTACTGATTGTTGGAGAAGCCGAGGGTGAAGAACTTCTCGTTCCCCGGGTCGGAGGTGAAGAAGGTGAAGTTGCCGTCGGCGTCGACGGCGCTGCCCCCCACGCCCAGGTAGAGCTCGGATTCAGCGGCCGTGTCGATGCGGATGAAGTCCCCGCCCTCGTCCAGAGTCGAGACGCCGTCGCCGTTGTCGTCGGAGAAGCCGAACTCGCTCGTCCGGTTGAGCTGGGAGAGCTTGACGTCGATGATCGTCCGCTCCGACAGGGTGTGGCTCAGGCCCAGGTAGGCCAGGACCCCCAGCTTCTTGTTCCCGATCGCCCCCTGCGGGTAGAACTTGAAGCGCCCGTTGAAGTCGCGGTTCACCCAGCCGCCGAGCTGGCCGCCGTCGTCGACCGACACGTTGGCGGTGACCTTGAGGGCATCGGTGGGCCGGTGGGTGGCCTTGAGGGAAAAGCGGGCGCCGCGGTTGAGGGCGTTGGCGAAGTTGCCCCGGTCGTCGAGGAAGCGGCCGCTGAAAAAGAAGTTGCCCCGGCCGGTGAGGGGGCCGCCCACGGACAGCTCCAGCTCGTGCCGCAGGGCGTCGCCGTAGCCGATCTCGTCGATGGTGCCCTCGTCGAAGCTGTAGTAGTCCGCCTTGGCCTTCTGCGCATCGTCGTCGGCATTGGCCAGGGCGGCGCGCTCTTCGAGATACTTGGAGAGATCGCTGTAGACGTCGGGGCCGGCGTTCTTCGTGCCCGGGCCGGTGCGGTAGAACACGCGGGTCTCGAGCTTCTCCCCGCCCTCCCGCGAGACGACGTTGACGATGCCGGCGGTGGCCGCGTCGTACTCGGCGTTGAAGGTTCCGGAGATCACGTCCAGGCTCTGCACGGAGGAAGCGTTGACGCCCACCGAGGTGAACTCGTTGCCCACCGAGCGGTGCGTCGCCGTGTAGGGCGAGTAGACGCCGTTGCCCTCCCCGGCCCGGAAGTAGCTGTCGGAGACGTCGATGCCGTCGAGCAGGACCTTGGTGTCGGCCCGGCGGCCGCCGCGGATGAAGCCCCGGAAAGAGCTGGGTGTGGTGTTGATCAGGTCCTGCAGGCCGGAGACCGGCATGCTGTTGTTGATCTCGCTGGGGTCGATGGTCTGACGAGTAGAGGTCAGGCTCTTCTCCACCGGGGGCCGCTCGGCGAGGACCACGACCACGGGACCCTTGACCGCCTCGGTGGCCAGGGAGAAGTCCACCGTGGTCGTCAGGTCCAGCCGCACGGCCACATCGGTCTTCTGGACGGTCTGATGGCCCACGTAGCCGGCCTCGACGGCGTAGCGCCCCGGCGGCACGTTGAGGATGAAGTAGCGCCCCTCGTCGTCGGTGACGGTCCCCACACGGAAGCCGCCGACCTCGGTGCTCACCCGGGCCCCTATCAGGGCCTGCCCCGAATCGTCGGTGATCGTGCCCGAGATCTTGCCGTAGCTGGCCAGCGCGGGCTGGGCGCCCATCGCCAGGGCCAGGACCACGAGGGCGAGTGCGGGTCGAACCCTTTGCAGCACCTCCATGGCTCTCCTCCAGAGTGGTTCCTCAGGGCTCCTGCGCACGGGATTCCGTCGACGGTGCCGACGGAGCGCGCCCTGCGGAGCCGGAACAGCGGAATTGACGTGAATCGGTGAAAGCATGAAACATCGAATTTACCGACGGAGAGCCTGATGACGCAACGTTTTTTATCGCAACGTTTGCATGGAGGACCCCGGGCCCCGGGGCCTCGGGAGGGGTTCCCGGACCGGCCGCCCGGCCTGCGCCTGCGGTCGGACCAACCGCCAGACTACCAGAAGAACAGGTGATTGCCGGTCATGCCGGTGATCCCGTCGATGAGGCACCACAGGCCCCCGGTGGCGTAGTGCCCCAGGATGAGCCCCAGGAAGAAGGGCCGGGCCCGGCGGTAGAGGGTGACGCCGCCGTAGCGCAGGACCGAGGCCTTCACCAGCCAGCCGATGAAGATGCTCGGCATCAGGTGGTGGGTGGTCCACATGGCGCTGATCGGAAAGGCGATGGGGTGCACCGGAAACCAGAGGAACCGCTTGGAGGCAAGGGTCAGGGCCAGCTGCACCGCCCCGCCCGCGCCGGTGACGCCCAGGAACTCCCAGGTGGACCCCGCCGGGTTGGCGAGGTGGTAGGCGGTGAAAGTGTAGGGCAGGGTGGCGGCCCTCTCTCCGAAGAACCAGAAGCTGAGGTTGAGGGCGCCGTGGCGGTAGCCGAGGGTCAGGACCGTGACCACCGAGGCGCCGGCGGCGCACAGCACGGCCACCAGGACGGCGGCGGCCAGGCGGCGCCGGTGCCGGGTGATGTAGTGCTCGGCCAGCCGCAGGCCGTGGATGACGGCGGCCATCAGGGTGACGCGCATCCCCCCGGCCCAGGTGATAGTCATGCCGAGGGCGCCGAGGTTGGCGTGTCCGAGGGCGCTGGCGCCGAAGGTGCCGAGGAGGGCATCCACCGGGACCAGAGGGGCCTTGGTCACCGCCAGCCCGCCTTCGGCGACGATCCGGGTGAGGCCGAACATCACCCCCAGGGCGGTCGCGATCAGGAGCGGCGCCAGCCACCAGGCCATGCCGGCGGCGTGGAGCCAGATCCACATGACGAGCACCGAGGCCCCCAGCAGACCGACGGCCTGCCGATAGGACAGGATCTCGTCGCCGTCCCCGCCGGAGCCGGCGGCGACATGGCGCCAGATCCGCTTCAGGTGGTGGCGGGCCACCCAGAGGGAGCTGGCGGCGAGCACCGCCAGGGCCCCGAAACCCTGGTAGGCCAGGTAGGCCGAGCCGAGGGCGACCCCCTCGACGCGCTGGGTCCCGGGGACTCCGAAGTGCAGGAGGACGGCCCGCTCCAGGGTGGTCAGCAGCCCGAGGAACCACATGCTGAACCCGAGCTTGGTGCTCAGCAGGAACCCGAAGCCGACGACGGCGTGGCTGATCGACCAGCGCAACTGGAAGTTTCCGTCCCAGAAGTAGTAGTACTTCCAGATCGGCACCCCCTCGGGAACGATGGGGTAGTAGTTGTGCAGGGCCCGCAGGGAGTACTGCAGGAAGGGGATCAGGATGCCGATCCAGACGGCGGGGTTCCGGAAGAAGCCGCTGATGACCCTGCGTCCCTCACCTTCCTCGCCGATCATCGAGATCGGCACCTGCACGAGGGGGAAGGTGAGCCGCTCGTGCTGGATCCACTGCTTGCGGACCAGCACCATGAGCGCCGTCATCGCCGCGTACGCCGCCAGCAGCAATGGCAGCCACCCCAGCAGCGGCGCCAGCCACGCCATCCAGGGCAGGGGCGTGCCCGACGGCAGCCCCTCGTAGAACCACTTGACCGCCTGCGAGTCGGAGACCCGCATCCACTCCGGCAGGAAGGGCACGATCTCCTCGGCCCAGCCGTTCTCCGGCGTGGAGAAATAGGTCCCCGAGGAGATGTGGGGCAGGAGCTGGCAGACGAGGCCGAGGGTCGGGATCGTGCAGGCCACGGCGGCCATGATGTAGACCGTGGCCAGTTCCGCGGCGGCGAACCGCCAGCTCCGCCGCAGCAGGCCGAGGAGGGGGTTGGCCGCCAGCAGGAACAGCAGGAAGAAGAAGACCGCCCCCGGCGTGCTGTAGTCGAAGTGCAGCGGCGAGCCGGAGACGATCAGGTTCTCGTAGGGAGCGGCCACCCCCAGCAGGACGGAGACCACGGCGCCGGCGAAGAGGGCCCGGAAGGTCACCGCGCCCTGGCGCGAGGTGGATCGGGCAGGGATGGGAGTGGATCCGGGGATCGGTTGCCAGGTCCGCGAGAAGGAGGACGGGGTCGGGATTAAGGTGGGGGGCGGCCAGCGGCCTCGACAAGCCCGGCCCCCCGGCCCGCCACGGGGGGCTCGATCCCCCGGGCGGCTCGCTTCCGCATCGCTTGCGCCTCGGCGACAGGCCGGACCATCTTCGAAGAGCATGACGCCGACTTCGCGCCAGGGCTACGTCGAGCGCCTGCGCCTCTGGGTGCCCGGCGCCCGAAGAGAGGCCGAGGGCCTTCTGGACAGCTGGCTGGCCAGCCTCGACCCGGAACCGCTCTCCGGCCTGCAGCAGCCGCCTGCGCTGCCCATCCACCTGGCCCTGGCCGAGGGTTTCCTGGCCCGCGAGGACGGCGACGAGGCCCTGGCGGCCTCAGCGGCCGCCCGTCTGGCCGGGTACGGCCGCTTCGCCGAGGCCTATCCCCGAGACCTGATACCGGACCGCCCCGAGTTTGCCGGCGGCCTGCCGGCGCAGCCCAACTTCTTCCACCTGTCGACGATGGCCGAGGCCTACCTGGGCGTCCGCGAGAGCGCCGCGGTCACCGAGGATCAGCACCGGGCGATCCGAGGGATCCTCGCCGAGAGCTGCGACCTCATCTTCGCCTTTCCCGAGTGGGGGGCCCACAACCGCACCGCCATCCGCGCCTGGGGGCTGCTGGCCGCGTCCCGGGCCTGCGACGGGGACCCGCGCTCCCCGCGCTGGGAGCGGATGGCGCGCGAGCTGATGGCCGACAGCCTCGAGGGCTGGACGATCGAGGACGCCATGCACTACCACTCCATGTGGACCCAGGCGGTCCTCGGCTACGTCGATCTCGCCGGCGGGGAGGCGGCCTTCTTCCGCCAGCCCACCAGCCGCTTCTACTTCGAGTACTACCTCAACCTGCTGTGTCCCATCGGCGGCGTAGCCGACTTCGGCGATTCGTACTGGGCGTCCAACCTGCCGAAGTACCTGCCCATCTTCGAGCGCGGGGCCCGCGAGTACGGCGACGGCTGCCTGCGCTGGGCCGCCGGCGAGGTCTTCGAGCGCCTGATGGAACGCCACGGCCCCGGACCTTTCGGCGACCCGGTGATCTGGGTGCAGGCGGCCAACTGGATGGACGAGTCCGTCGAGCCCCGGATCCCCGCGTGGAGGGGCCGCGAGGTGCTGGACGAGCTGGCGGGCAAGAAGGTCGTCTTCCGCAGCGGGTGGTCGCGGCAGGACACCTTCCTGCTGCTCAACTACAAGCCGGACAGCGACTACGGCCGCACCCAGCGGGACTACCTCAACCACACAATCCCGGTGGAGGCGGAGAAGGCCCACCACGGGCACGCCGACGAGAACAGCATCTCCACCCTCACCAGCCGGGGCGCCCTGCTGCTCCACGACGGTGGCTATCGCGAGCGGCTGCCGAACGGGCACTACCGGGCCGACCTCTACCACAACCGCGTCGTGGCGCGCAACGAGCTGATGCGCGAGGGCGACTCCCTTTACGACTTCCTCCACAACGACGGGCGCTACCGCCCGGTGGAGACGAGCCGCATCGACTACCGGCGGTTCTCGAGCGTGGAGTTCTCGCGCACCCGCGTCGTCGACCGCGGCGCCGGGTACCTGCACGACCGCGTCGTCGCCTGGCTCCTCGACGAGGAGATGTTCCTCGTCATCGACGGAATCCAGGCCCTGCGGGACGATGTCTTCACCTTCTCCAACCTCTACCACACGCAGAAGGTGCTCCAGGAGGGGAAGGGCTGGTTCGACACGGCCATCGATTCCGTGCGCACCGAGCCCGGCGGGGAGGTCTACGCGGCGCCGGAGGGGGCCGCCGCCCTGGCCGTGGTCTACCCGCCGCGGCCGTGGTTCTGGCAAGGCCGGGAGCCGCTCCGGCGCCACTGGCAGGAGGAGGTCCTCCTCCACCAGACGACCTCGGGCCGGCTGGCGGCCGGCAAGTGGGTCGTCTTCTACTCGGTCCTGGCTCCCCACGACCGCGGCGAGGACCCGGCCGCCATCGCCGCCCGCATCCGCGTGGCCGGCGTCGACCGCCCCTCCGCCGCCGGCCTCGTGGTCGACTCCGACCGCGGCGAGACGCTCGTCGGCGTCAAGCTCGACCGCGAGGAGGAGCTGCTCATGGAGGACGTCCGCCCGCGCTACACCTGGGACTCCGGCCGCACCCGCTACGGCTGGATCGAGACCGACGCCCGCTTCGTGTGGTCCCGGCGCCGGGAGGGGTCGGTCTCGTACGCCTGCACCGAGGCGATGCGCCTCGACTGCGGCGGCGCCACCCTCCTCGATGCGCCGTCGTACCAGTTCACCCTGCAGTACGCCGGCCCCAAGGTCCGGGACAGCCCGTCCAAGTGGCGGGCCTGGGAGGAGGAGGACGTGGAGCTTCCCGGAGGGACGGGAGGCGGCGGCTAACGCGGCGCCAGCCGCTCCAGCAGTTGCAGGCGCAGGGACTCCAGAACGTCGAAGTTGACGATCTTGCCGCCCTCGGCGTCGACGATGTAGAAGGCGTCGGTGGCGCGGTCGGTGACGGTATTGATGATCGCCATGTGGATGTGGCAGCCCTGCTCGCCGAGACAGTGGGTGATGGTGTAGAGCAGGCCCACCGCGTCCTGGGCGTTGACGTCGACCACGGTGTAGCGGTCGGAGACCTGGTTCTCGAAAAGCACCTCCGGATCGCGCACCGGCCGGTCGCGGCGGCGGCTCCAGTTGGCGCTGTAGCGGTCGAAGAGCTCCTGCACGGCCAGCTCGCCGGCGATCACCTGCGACAGACGCCGTTCGAGGCGCTGCTTCTTCCACGGGGGCAGGGCCGCGGTGCCGTCCACGTCGGTGACCTGGAAGGTGTCGATGACGACATCGTCCTCGCGGGTCTGCACGTCGGCGCGCAGGATGTTGATGTCGTGGACGGCGAGGACGCCGCAGATCTCGGCCAGCAGGTGGCGCTGGTCGCCGGCGCAGACGACGACCTCCGTGTGGTCGGGGTGCTCCACGTACTCCAGCAGCACCCGCTCCCCCCCGGAGGCGCGGGCCTCCACCAGCGCCAGGTGCCGCTCGATCTGCTTGCGATCGTAGGCCACCAGGTAGCGTTCGGACAGACTCGCCACGTGGGCCTCGAAGGCCTCCACCTTCTCCGGCGCCCAACGGCCGCGGACCCCCTCCAGGTGCCCCTCGACGATCGCCCGCGCCCGGGCGCGCTCTTCCAGGCTCTCCATGCCCGAGGCGAGCTGCTCCATGGTCTTGTGGTAGAGCTCCCAGAGCAGGGCGCCCTGCCAGTCGGTCCAGGCGTCGGAGGCGACGGCGGACAGGTCGGCGTAGGACATCAGGTAGAGGGCGCGCAGCCAGTCGGGTTCGGCGAAGCGGCCGGCGAAATCGGCGATCATGCGGTGGTCGTCGAGGTCGCGGCGCTTGGAGATGGCGACCATCTCCTGGTGGTTCTCGATGAGGAAGAGAACCTGCCTCGCGTCCGTCTCGGACAGCCCGATGCGCTCGCACAGCTCGGCGCCCATGCGCAGGCCGACGCTGATGTGCTCCTCGCGGCGCGACTTGCCGATGTCGTGGAGGAGCATGCCCAGAAAGAGCAGCTCCTTGCGCTCGATCTCGGAGGCGGCCTGCACCAGCGACGGCGGTCCCTCGCCCCGCAGGAGCTCCTCGAGCTTCTCCAGGCCCACCAGGGTGTGCTCGTCCACCGTGTAGAGGTGGTAGATGTCGTACTGCACCAGGCAGGTCAGGTCCCCGAACTCCGGCAGGTAGGCGCCGAGGACGCCGAGATCGTGCATCGCCCTCAGGGTGGCGGCGGTGTTCCGCCGGCGCTCGAGGATGCGCAGGAAGAGGTCGCGGGCCCCCGGGTGGCGGCGCACCTCGTCGTCGATCAGGTGGGTCGACTGGCGCAGGAGGCGGCAGACCGGCTCCGACAGGTACAGGCGCCGGGTCTGGGAGAGGCGGAAGATCGACAGCAGCCGCAGCGGGTCGTCGGCCAGCCACTCGGCGCCGCCGGGCAGCTCGATCTGGTTGTCGACGGCCACCACCCCCGGCTCCAGCAGCAGCCGCTTGCCCTTGCGAGGTCCCGCCGCCAGGCGGTCGAAACCGAGGCGCGCCGCGTGGAAGGCCTGGCTGGCGTGCAGGTAGTAGTCGCGCAGAAAGGCCTCCACGGCCAGCTCGCGGCCGTGGTCGGCGCCGGTGCGGTCCGGCGTCCCCACGCGCAGCAGGTCCCCCTGACGGGGCAGCTCCCCCTCGGCGCCGACGGCGCGGTCGAAGTAGCCGAGGCTGCGGGCCACGACGGGTTTGATCTCGTTGCCGAGGACGTCGTGCTTGCGGCCCATGGAGAAGTGCAGCTCGTGGCGGATGCGCCACAGGAAGTCGCGCCCCTTCGCCAGGGCCCGCAGGTCCTGCTCGTCGAGGTAGCGGCCGAGGCCCTCGGCGGCGTCGGCGGTGCGCTCGCGGGCCTTGACGGCCCACTCCAGCAGGTGGATCTCGCGCAGGCCGCCGGGTGATTCCTTGACGTTGGGCTCCAGCAGCTGCACCGAGCCGGTGTGGGCCCCGCGCTCCAGGTGCAGCCGCCGCAGGCGCCCGGCGGTGCCCTTCGGCAGCCGCCCCAGCAGCCGTTTGCGGAAGTCGGCGAAGAGCTCGGCGTCGCCGGCCAGCAGGCGCGCGTCGAGCATGGCCGTGCACGACTCCAGGTCGCGGGACATCTCGACGCATTCCGAGAGGGTGCGGCTGCTGTGGCCGATGTCGAAGCCGAGGTCCCACAACGGGTGCAGGACCCCGGCGACGAGCTCGGCCTTCTTGTCGCGCTTGCGGCCGAAGAGGAAGAGCAGGTCCACGTCGGAGTGGGGCGCCATCTCGCCGCGGCCGTAGCCGCCGAGGGCGGCCAGGGCGTGGCGCACCTCCTGGTGGGGGCCGGCCCCGCTCTCCCAGGCGTCTAGGACGACGGCGTCGGCGGTGGCGGCGATGCCCGCCGCCGTCTCGAGGCCGCCGGCGCCGGCCTTGTGGGCGCGGGACAGCTCCTCCATGCGCGACTCCCAGAAGCCGAGCCGCGCCCCGGTGGAAGCGCCGCGGTCGCGCAGCTGCCGGCGCAGATCCCGCAGCAGTCCGTCCCTGGAGTCGCCTTCGGGCGGGGACATGGCTCGGGCTGGAGGCTGGCCGGGGCCGCTCAGGGCCGCCCGGCCGCGGAGGTCCGGAGGCCGGGTCCGCCCCCGTTCACTTGGCGGGGCTCCGCCCCTTGTCCTTGGGGCGCCGGGCGGGAGAGGCGGCCTTGGGCTTGGGCAGACCGATGCGGCCGCGGCCCCGGACGGCCGGCTTTCCGGCACCGGTCTTCCGCGGCCGGGGACCGGCCTTGCCGCGGCCGGCGTGGACCACCTTCAGGACGTCGTCGAAGTCGTCGGCGAGCACGAAGGAGACGGCGCCGCGGACCTCGGCGGGCACCTCCTCCAGGTCCTTCTGGTTGCGCCTCGGCAGCACCACGGTGCGGATGCCGGCCCGCTGCGCCGCCAGCACCTTGTCGCGGATGCCCCCCACCGGCAGGACCCGCCCCCGAAGGGTGATCTCGCCGGTCATGGCCACGTCGCTGCGCACGGGGCGGCCGGTGAGCATCGACACCAGGGCCACGGCCAGGGCCACCCCGGCGGAGGGGCCTTCCTTGGGCGTCGCCCCCGCCGGCACGTGCAGGTGGATGTCGGACTTCTCCAGGCCCTTCACGTCGATGCCGAGGTCGGCGGCCCTCGCCTTGAGGAAGCTCAGGGCGGTCTGGGCCGACTCCCGCATGACCTCGCCCAGGCGGCCGGTGAGGATCAGGTTCTCCTTGCCGTGCATGCCGGTGGCCTCGATGAACAGGATCTCACCGCCGGCGGCGGTGGCCGCCAGGCCCGTGGCCACGCCGACCTCGTCGCCGCGGTCGGCCACCTCGGGGAAGAACGGGGCCGGCCCCAGGTACTCGTCGAGGCGCCGCGCCGTCACCTTGATCGGGCTCTTGCGCCCGTCGACGAACCTGCGCGCCGACTTGCGGCACACGGTGCCTATCTGGCGCTCCAGGTTCCTCACCCCGGCCTCGCGGGTGTACTCCTCCACCAGCCGCAGGACGGCCTCGTCCGCGATCTTCAGCCGCGCCGGGGTCAGGCCGTGCTCGGTGATCTGCCGCGGCAGCAGGTGGCGCCGGGCGATCTCCAGCTTCTCCTCGGGGGTGTACCCGGGGATGGGGATCTCCTCCATGCGGTCGCGCAGGGCCGGCGGCACCGGGTCGAGGAGGTTGGCGGTGGTGATGAACATGACCTTCGACAGGTCGAAGGGGACGTGGAGGTAGTGGTCCTCGAAGGCGGAGTTCTGCTCGGGGTCGAGGACCTCGAGGAGGGCCGCCGAGGGATCGCCGCGGAAGTCGGCGCCCACCTTGTCGATCTCGTCGAGCATGAAGACGGGGTTGTTGGAGCCGGCCTTCTTCATGCCCTGCACGATGCGCCCCGGCAGGGCGCCCACGTAGGTGCGCCGGTGGCCGCGGATCTCGGCCTCGTCGTGGACGCCGCCGAGGCTGATGCGCGTGAAGGCGCGGCCCATGGCGCGGGCGATGGAGCGGCCCAGGGAGGTCTTGCCCACCCCCGGCGGTCCGACGAAGCAGAGGATGGGGCCCTTGGTCTCGGCCCGCAGCCGGCGCACCGCCAGGTACTCGAGGATGCGCTCCTTCACCTTGTCGAGGCCGTAGTGGTCGTCGGCCAGGATCCCCTCGGCCTCGCCCAGATCGAGGTGGTCCGGCGTCGACACCGCCCACGGCAGGTCGAGGATCCAGTCGATGTAGGTGCGGGCCACGGAGTACTCCGGCGACGCCGGCATCATCTGCTCCAGCCGCCCCAGCTCGCGCTCCACCGCCTCCTTCGCCTCCTCCGGCAGCTGCGCGTCCTCGGCGCGCTGACGCAGGTCCTCGTGCTCGGCCCCCGAGGGATCGGACCCGGAGAGCTCCTTCTGGATCTGGCGAAGCTGCTCGCGCAGATAATGCTCGCGCTGGGTCTTGCCCATCTTCTCCTGCACCTGGTGCTGGATGCTGGCGCCGACCTCGAGGATCTCCTGCTCGCGCGCCAGCACCCGCGACACGAACTGCAGGCGCTCGGAGATGTCGACCTCCTCCAGGACCTTCTGCTTCTCCTCGAGGGGCACGTCGAGGTAGAAGATGACGAGGTCGGCCAGCCGCCCGGGGTGCTCGATGTTGACGGCCACGACCTTCAGCTCCTCGGGCAGCTGCGGCGAGAGGTCGACGACGGCCTGGAACTGGGCGTTGACCCCCCGCATCAGCCCCTGCACCGCGGTCGACTCCTCGTCGCCGGCGTCCTCCAGCTCGCACACCTGCCCCACGAGGAAGGGATCGGCCGTCTCGATCGACTGCAGCCGGGCCCGTGTCAGCCCCTGGATGATGAAGCGCACCGAGCCGTCGGGCAGGCGCCAGATGCGGTGGATCTTGGCGATCGTGCCCACGGGGAAGACGTCGTCGATCCCCGGCTCCTCCACCTCGACCTGCCGCTGGGTGAAGATGCCGATGGGAGAGTCCTCCTCGGCGGCGCTCTCCAGCGCCTTGAGGGAGCGCTCGCGCCCCGCCGTGAGCTGGTTGGGCATGTGCGGATAGACGACGGTGTTGCGCAGCGGCAACAGCGCCATCCGACGCTCCGGGGCAGGATCGGCGGGGGTGCTCTCGGGGGTGTCGGAGGCCTGGCTCAAGACTCTCTCCTGGGTCGCTCCGGACGGCCGGAAAGGGCCCTCCGTTGAGCTCGTAAGTGACGGATAAATCTCCACTTCTGTGTTGTCCCGTGTCAAGGTGGAAGGGGGCCTGCGGCGGTCTCCGGCGCACCGGTCCGGCGCTTGACATCGTTCCCCTGGTCCGGGTATAGTGGCTGCATGAGTCACCCCACCGCTCCCCCCCGCGAGTCCGCCCTGCTCGTCGGCCTGGCCCTGCCGGGCATGCCCGCGTGGGAAGTGCGCGAGTCCCTCGACGAGCTCGCCCGCCTGGCCGACACCGCGACCCTGGCCGTGGCCGAGCGCCTGCTGCAGACGCGCCCCCGCGTCGACCCCGCCTATTACATCGGCAAGGGCAAGGCCAACCAGCTGCGCGAGCTGGCCGAGGGCTGCGGGGCCGACATGATCCTCTTCGACAACGACCTGTCCCCCGCCCAGATGCGCAACCTCGAGAAGCTCACGGAGATGCGCATCCTCGACCGCAGCGCCATCATCCTCGACATCTTCGCCCGCCACGCGCGCACGCGCTCGGCCCACGTGCAGGTCGAGCTGGCGCAGCTCAAGTACCTGCTGCCGCGCCTGACCCGCGCCTGGACCCACCTGTCGCGCCAGGCCGGGGGCGGCGCCATCCGCGGCATGGGGGCCGCCGGCGGCCGCGGCCCGGGGGAGACCCAGCTCGAGGTCGACCGCCGCCTGGTCCGCACCCGCATCGGCTCCCTGCAGAGCGAGCTGAACCGCATCGGCTCGCAGATGGCCAATGCGCGCAAGGGCCGCGGGGATCTCTTCCGCGTCGCCCTCGTGGGCTACACCAACGCCGGCAAGTCGACCCTCATGCGGGCGCTGTCCGGCGCCGACGTCCTCGTCCAGGACCAGCTCTTCGCCACCCTCGACTCCACGACCCGCTCCGTCGACCTCGAGGGCGGGCCCCGGATCCTGCTCACCGACACGGTGGGCTTCATCAACCGCCTGCCCCACCACCTCTTCGCCTCCTTCCGCGCCACCCTCGAGGAGGCCGCCGAGGCCGACCTGCTGCTGCACGTGGTCGACCGCTCGCACCCGCAGTACGCGCACCAGATGGGCACCGTCGAAGGCGTCCTCGCCGAGCTCGGCATCGAGGACCGGCCGCTGCTGGTGGTCCACAACAAGATCGACCGCCTCGATCCGGACGGAGATGAGGAGGAGGAGACCGCCGCCTGCGGACGGGAGGACGTGGTGGCCGTCTCCGCCCTCACCGGCACGGGCCTCGACGACCTGCGCGGCGCGATCCGCGCCCACTGCCAGGAGCAGGAAGTCACCCTCGACCTGCACATCCCCCAGGCCGAAGGCCGGCTGCTGTCGCAGCTGCACGAGCAGGGAGAGGTCCTGGAGCAGTCCTACGACCCGCGCGAAGTCCGCCTGCGGGTGCGCCTCGGCCGCGCCTGGGCCGAGCGCTGGAGCCTGGAGCGCTTCCAGCCCGGCTGAGCCGGCCCCTAACCCTCCAGCTTTCCCTCTTTCACGGAATCGGCGATCAGCCGCCGCGCGAACTCCCACAACGTCGGCGAGCCCTCGGCGATGTGCCGGTTGCGGTCCACCACCTGGGGCGCTCGCACGCCGTGCCGCCGCCAGCCGGTGACCCCGTCCATGTGGTAGTTGAGGATCAGCGGTTGCAGCCGGTCGAGGGCGGCCGCGTAGCGGGCCTCGGGAGTCTCGCGGGCCTCGAACTCCTCCCACAGCCGCCGCAGGCAGTCGCCTTGGTCGTCGGGCAGCAGCCCGAAGATCCGCTCCGCGGCGGCGCGCTCACGCTCCTCCTTGCCGACGTTGGCCTCCTCGTCGTAGGCGAAGGTGTCGCCGGCGTCGATCTCCACGAGATCGTGGATCAGGTGCATGGTCAGCACCTTGCACAGGTCCACCTCCGAGGCGGCGTGCTCGTGCAGGACCACCGCCATCAGCGCCAGGTGCCACGAGTGCTCGGCGTCGTTCTCCCAGCGGCTGTCGTCGGTGAGGCGGGACCGCCGGAAGACCTGCTTGAGGCGGTCCACGGCGACGATGAATTGGATCTGCTCGGGGAGGGGGTCGGGGGGTGGCATGGGCAGGAATATAGCGGTGGATCCGTTCCGCGGATTGGCGTTGACGAGAGCTTGAACGCCCCCCTAAGCTAGCGGTCTCAGGGTGACAGCCCCGCCGCCGGGGTGGAGCAGCTACCGGGCAGAGGGTTCCATGGAATGGCGCGACATCTCCCGCCGCATCGAGGCGGGTGAGGACGGGAAGACCGAGTTCAAACGCGACCTCGCGGAGCTTTCCGGAATCGGCCGGGCGATCTGCGCCTTCGCCAACGCTGAAGGGGGCCTGGTCATTCTGGGCGTCGACGACCGCGGTGACATCGTCGGAGTGAGAGAGGACCCCGACGCGGCGCAGGAGAGGCTGACCAGCTTTCTGCATTCGGGATGCAGCGCTCCGGTTCCCGCGCGCTGCGGGCGACACGACGCCGCCAACGGATGGGTGCATTGGATCGAGGTGCCCCGCCAGCGGGGGTTCGAGCCGCTCCACCACCGTGGACGCGTCTGGATCCGGAGGGAACGCAGCAGCGTGGAGCCGTCGCCCACCGAGCTCCAGGAGCTGTACAACACCTTCGGCTTCGTCCTGACGGAAGAGCAGGTCATTCCCGCGGCGAGCATCGAGGACATCGACGCCGGGGCTTTCCGCTCCTTCCTGCGCGCCCAGGGCCTCGATACCGAGGAGGAACCGCAGCCGCCCATCGCCGACGACCTGGGCAACCGGCGCATTCTCGCCGAGTTCGACGGGACCCTGCGCCCCACCCTCTACGGATTGATGGCCTTCGGCAGGGAACCTCAGGCGCACCCCCAGACGGCGAGCTGCTTCGTCCAGTGCACGGCCTATGCAGGCGAGGACCGGGCCTCGGAGGTCATTCTCTCCGGAGAGGGAAAGGGGCGTCTCGAAGAGCAGATACGCCGGGCCGCCGGCTGGGTGAAGGGCCTGGGATGGACCGAGAGCTATCACCGCCTCGAACGAGAGGAGAGGCCGCGGGTCCCCGAGAAGGCGTTGCGCGAGGCGATCGTCAACGCCGTTGTCCACCGCGACTACGCGATTACCGGGTCAAAGGTCCTGCTGGAGGTATTCGCGGATCGCATCGACGTAACCAGCCCAGGCACCCTCCCGAACCACATGAGGGTGGAGAACGTCCGCTCCGGCGGGAACCCCCGCTCGCGAAACGAGCTGATGGCCAACGCCGTCCTCGTGGCCCGCCTTATGGAGCAGCGGGGACGGGGATGGCCGGTGATGCGAAGAGCGATGCGGGAGTTCAACGGCACCGAGCCGGAGCTCGTGCAGGACGAGGGCGGGAAGTTCGTGCGGGTGACGTTCCGTTCGCGCGGCTGACGTTCCTCAAGCCCCCCCCTCCCCCAAAGCCCCCACGATCCGCCCCGCCGAGATCGATCCCACCGTCTCGCCGCTGTCATCCACCACCGCCGCCTCGGTCGGCGCCGGCGGCGTCAACAGGGGCAGGGCGTCGCCCAGGGACATCTCCGCCGGGATGTGGGGAGGCCCCTGCAGGCCCTCCTTCACCGGTTCCATCAGCGAACCCACCCGCAGGACCCGGCCCCGGTTGATGCTGCGGGTGAAGTCGGCGATGTAGTCGTCCACCGGCTCCAGGACGATCTGCTGAGGGTCGCCGTTCTGGACGATTCCGCCGTCGCGCAGGATGGCGATGTTGTCGCCGATCTCGATCGCCTCCTCGAGGTCGTGGGTGACGAAGACGATCGTCTTGTGCAGCTCCTGCTGCAGCTCCAGCAGCAGGGCCTGCATGTCGGTGCGGATCAGGGGGTCGAGGGCGCTGAAGGGCTCGTCCATCAGCAGGATCCCGGCGTCGGTGGCCAGGGCCCGGGCCAGTCCCACGCGCTGCTGCATGCCCCCCGACAGGCGCCCGGGGTAGGAGTCCTCGTAGCCCTGCAGGCCGACGCGCTCGATCCAGCGGCCGGCGCGGTCCGTCCACTCGGGGCGCGGGACCTCCTGCATCCTCAGGCCGTAGGCGACGTTCTCCAGCACCGTCTTGTGGGGGAAGAGGGCGAAGCGCTGGAAGACCATGCTCACCTCGTGCCGGCGGAAGTGCTGCAGCTCCTGCCGGTCGAGGCCGAGCACGTCCCGGCCGCCCACGAGGACCTCGCCCTCGGTCGGCTCGATCAACCGGTTGACGTGGCGGATCAGGGTCGACTTGCCGGAGCCGCTGAGGCCCATGACGACCTGGATCGTCCGGGCCTCGATGGTCAGGTCGATCCGGCGCAGGCCGAGGATGTGGTCGTGGTCGGCGAGGAGGTCGTCCTTGCCGACGCCCTGGCGCACCAGGGCCATGGCCGTCTCCGGATCGGGGCCGAAGATCTTGTAGAGGCCGCGGATCTCGATGCCGGCCGGATCGCTCACCGGTTGGCCTGCAGACGCCGGCCGCAGCTCTGGGTGATGCGGTCGAAGACGATGGCCAGGGCCACCACCGCGGCGCCGTTGAAGAGCCCGAGGGCGAAGTACTGGTTGGTCACCGCCCGCAGCACCGGCTGGCCGAGTCCCTTGACGCCGATCATGGAGGAGATGACGACCATGGAGAGGGCCATCATGATCGTCTGGTTGACGCCGGCCATGATGTTGGGCAGGGCCAGGGGAAGCTGCACTCCGAGCAGCCGCCGCCGGGCGTCGGCGCCGAAGGCGTCGGCCGCCTCCAGGACCTCCTCGTCCACGAGGCGGATGCCGAGGTTGGTCAGCCGGATCACCGGCGGCACGGCGTAGACGACCACGGCGATGACGCCGGGGATCTTGCCGAGTCCGAAGAGCATGACCACGGGGATCAGGTAGACGAAGATCGGCATGGTCTGCATGATGTCGAGGACGGGGGTGACGACGGCCTGCACCCGGTCGGAGCGCGACATGGCGATCCCCACGGGGATGCCGGCGGCCACGGCCATGAGGGTGGAGACGAGGATGATGGCGAGGGTGCGCATCGTGTCTTCCCACATGCCGAACCAGCCGATGGCGAAGAACGTGACCACCACGCCGGCGGTGAGGAGCCGGCTCCGGCTCGCCAGGAAGCAGAGCCCGGCGATGACGGCGATCATCAGCCACCAGGGCGTGGCCAGGAGGAGCTGCTCGAAGCGGATGAGCAGGTAGAGGAGGGGGTCGAAGAACGCCTCGATCGCCTCGCCGTACTCCCGGGAGAACCCCCGGTACGCGGCGTCGAAGGACTTCTTGAGGGCGCGCAACTGCCCCACCTCGAGGGTCGGGAATTCCCGCAGCCAGTCCGCCATCGGCGCTTCTCCGTCCTGCCGGCGGTCCGCCGGCCCTTGTTCGGTGGATTCCGCGGCCGGACAGCCGCCGGTGGGAGAGGCGGGCCTCCCGGGCGGGCTACAAGCCGGCCTTCACCTTCTCCGCCACCTCGTCCGGCACCCAGGCCCGCCAGACCTCCTCCCGGCTGGCGAGGAAGTGCTCGGCCGTCTCACGGGCCGTGGCCTGGCGCTCGTCCTGCCAGCCCAGGAAGCCGTTGACCACCTCGTTTGGCCAGGAGAGGCGGGAGACGAACTCGAAGGCCCCGGGCGACTCCTCGGCGAAGCGCGAGGTGACCACCTTCTGCACGACGCTGGGCTCCCAGCCGTTGGGCTGCGGGTCGGCGCAGTCCTTGTCGGCGATGCAGTCCCAGGTCTCGGGGTCGTGCTCCATGCCGCCGAGCCGCACCAGCGGGTAGCGGCCGAGGATCGCCGTGGGCGCCCAGTAGTAGGCGAAGATCGGCCGGCGGCGCTCGTACTGACGGGCGATGGCCGCCTTCAGCCCCTCGGAGGAGCCCGGGTTGAAGAGTGCGAAGCCCGCCTCCTCCATGCCGTAGGCGGCGAAGAGGTTGACGTTCAGGTGCTCGCAGGCCCAGCCCGGCGGGCAGCCGTAGAACCGACCCTTGCCCGGCTCCTCCTTGTCGGGGAAGAGGTCCGGCCGCTCGCGCACCGCCTGCAGGGTGGTCAGCTCCGGGTGCTCCTCGACCATGTAGTCGGGGATCCACCAGCCCTCGAGGCCGCCGTCGGAGAGAATCTCGCCGGCGATCTTCAGCCGCCCCTCGGCGACCGCCTTCTCCACGGCCTCGCGGGCGGCGTTGATCCAGACCTCGGGAGCGATGTCGGGCTCGCCCTTCTCGGTCATGGAGGTAACCGTGGGCACCGTGTCGCCGGGCACCAGGTCGGGGGTGCAGCCGTAGCCCTCGGAGAGGATGATCGCCGCCACGTGGGCGGCCACCGCCGCCGAGGCCCAGTTCATCTCGGCGATCGTCACCTCGCCGCAGGCCGACTCGCCGCTCTCGGCGGGATCGGCGGCCGACAGGGGCCCGGTCCAGGCGCCGCAGGCCAGGATCGCCGCGAGGGCCGACGCCGCCCAGGGCGGGAAGCCGCGGCGCACCGGCTAGCCGCCCCGGCCGGCGATCCGCCGGTAGATGGCGAAGTCGTGGGCCTCGATGTGGGCCATGACCCGCTCCATGAGCCAGTCGGGCAGGGCCGAGCCGCCGCGGCGGCTGTAGGCGCTGCGGAAGATGCCGGCGCGCACGAAGAGGGTCTTGTGCAGCCACAGGGGCGACGCGGCGCCGACGATGAGGGTCCGCAGCACCGGGGCCACGATGCCGTGGTAGGCCTGCCGGCCGGCCTCGGGATCGCCGGCCGCGTAGTGGTCGCAGACGGTGCGGAAGGAGTCGATCAGGGCCGGATGGGGCATGCTGCCCACGGAGCCGCGGTCCAGCTCCTCGGGGAGCCAGTTGCCGTTGCCGCCGCCGAGGACGGTCAGCTCCCGGGGGCCGCCGCCCAGCAGGCCGCGCTCCCGGAGCCCCTCGACGAGGGCGCCGATCTTGTCCGGCGCCCCCTGCGATTCCAGCTTGAGGCAGGTGACCCGGGGGGCCTCGTCCACGGCCTTGAGCAGCACCTCGGCCGGGGCGTTGCCGCCGGCGTCCTGCACCATCAGCGGCAGGCCCACCTGCTCCGACAGGTCGCGGAAGAGCCGCACCAGCTCGTCGCCCCCGTGGCGGTCCGGGTTGACCATGGCGAGGTCGACGCCGCTGTCGCGGGCGATCGCCGTGTGCTCCAGGGTGCCCGGGCGGCTGGCGTGGGCGGTGGCGGCGATCACCGGCACGCGGCCGTCGACGTGGCGCGCCGCCAGGCTCCACATGCGCCTCTTCTCCGAGTCGGTGAGGACGGCGCTCTCGCTGCCCATGCCGAAGGCCACGGCCTGCGACCCGGCCTCGACGCAGAAGTCGAGCTGGCGGCGCATGGCGTCCTCGTCGATGACCCCCTCGTCGTCGAAGGGCATGGCCAGGACGGGCACGGCGCCCTCGATCCGGGGTGCTGTACTGTCGCTCAAAGGGATGTTCCTTTCTCTGTCGGGGGCGCGTGGCCCATGCGATGCAACTTGCGTTAATTGACCCGGCGGGGCAACCGGCCCCCATCCACCGGAGAAAAGCCATGTCAGCGACCGCCGACGCCGTCGTCATCGGGGGCGGCATCCTCGGCGTCAGCACCGCCCACTTCCTCGCCCGGCTGGGTTTCGGGTCGGTGGTGCTCCTCGAAAAGCGGACCCTCGCGGCGGTGAGCACGGGCCACTCGGCCGCGGCCATCCGCACGTTCTACTCCAATCCCCTGACCATCCGCCTCGCCATCCGATCGGCGGGGATGTTCGCCGGAGCGCAGGAGACCTTCGGCGGGTCCTGCGGCTTCCGGCAGAGCGGCTATCTCACCCTGCTCGACGAGGACAGCCTCGACCAGGGGCGGCAGGTGGCCGAGATGGAGCGGGACCATGGCGTGGCCGTGGAGGAGCTCCCCCCCGAGGCGCTGCGGGAGCGCTTCCCCGTGGTCGACCTGGAGCGGGTGCGGGCCGGCATCTTCGAGCCGCGCTCCGGGTACGCCGACCCCCTGGCCACCACCCGGCTGCTGGCGTCAACGGCCGAACCGCTGGGGCTGACGGTGCGCGAGGGCGTGGGCGCCACCGGAATCCTGCTGGAGGGAGGCCGTGTGGCCGGAGTTGAGACCGACGAGGGACCGATCTCGACGCCGGTGGTGGTCAACGCCGCCGGCGGCTGGGGGCGCGTCGTGGCCTCGTGGGTGGGGCTGAACTACTCCTTCCGCTGGAGCCGCGAGTGCGACATCGTCCTCGACGTCCCCTTCGAGACCGAGGGGTTCCCGTGGCTCTCCGACCCGCGGCTGCGGTTCTACGCGAGGCCGGCGGGTCCCCGGCGGCTGCTGGCCGGCCTCGGCTTCCCCAAGGAGATCGAGCCCCTCGACATCGAGCGCTACGACCCGGAGATCGACGAGCCCACCCGGCGGCGCATCGAGGACCTTCTCGGCCGCCGTGTCCCCGCCGCCCGCGACGGGACCTTCGTGCGCGGCTGGGCCTCGTTCTACACCATCACCGACGACTGGCACCCCCTCGTCGGCCCGGAGCCCGAGGTCCCCGGGTACTACGCCTGCGTCGCCGGCAACGGCCACTGCTTCAAGCTCGGCCCCTCCATCGGCGAGTCGCTGGCGCAGACCATCGCCGGACAGGAGCCCGAGGTCGACCTCCACCCCCTGCGGCCGAACCGGTTCATCGAGGGCGACTACTTCACCTCGGTCTGGGGCGGCGGCAACCGCGCCTGACGCGGCCCCACCCGACCCGTGAAGACCGACCCCATCAAGTTCGAGGTCATCCGCAACGCCCTCGGCGAGACCACCGAGGAGATGTCCGCGGCCCTGCGGCGCAGCGCCTACTCGACCAACATCAAGACACGGTGCGACTTCTCCTGCGCCGTCTTCGACCGCGACGCCAACGTCCTGGCCCAGGCCTTCGCCCAGGCCAATCACCTCGGGTCGATGGTGCGACTCGTCCCCCTCGCCCTCGAGGAGTACGGCGTCGACAACCTGGCGCCGGGCGACGCCATCGTCATGAACGACCCCTACCGGGGCGGCGTCCACCTCAACGACATCTTCCTCATCGCCCCCTTCTACTACGAGGAGGAGCTGCGCGGCTTCGTCGCCAACCTCGCCCACCACGTCGACGTGGGAGGCGGGGCCCCGGCCAGCGTCGGCGCCTTCCAGGAGGTCTACCAGGAGGGGGTCATCATCCCGCCGGTGAAGCTGGTGGCCGGCGGCGAGATGAACCCCGACGTCTTCCGGCTGATCCTCGGGCAGATCCGCTCCAAGCGCGAGACGGCCGGCGACTTCCGGGCCCAGGTGGCGGCCAACAACACCGGCATCCGGCGGCTCACCGCCCTCTACCGGCGCCACGGCCGCCAGACGGTGGAGGAGTACGCGCGGCGGCTCATCGACTACGCCGACCGGCTGACGCGCGACGAGATCTCCCGCCTGCCGCGGGGGGAGTTCGCCGCCGAGGGCGTGGTCGACAACGACGGCTTCACCGACCGGCCGGTGCGTCTGGCGGCGAAAGTCGTCATCGACGACGACGGCCTCCTCTTCGACTTCAGCGGCTGCGACGAGCAGCGTCCGGCGCCGGTGAACTCCACCCTCTCCATGACCTACGCGGTGGCCGCCTACGTGCTGCGCTGCGCCATCGGCGCCGACGTGCCCCTCAATGCCGGCTACTACCGCTCGGTGCGCCTCGTGGCGCCCGAGGGCACGGTGGTCAACTGCCAGCCGCCGGCGCCGGTGGTCGGCGGCTGGGAGACCCACATGCGGCTCGTGGAGGTCACCTTCCGGGCCCTGTCGCAGGCCCTGCCCGAGCGCGTGCCCGCCGGCACCAAGGGCATGATCTGCCACTCCGGCTTCGGCGGCATCGACCCGGCCACGGGCGAGTACTTCTGCTTCCTCGAGACCCTCGGCGGCGGCTACGGCGGCCGCTGCCGCAGCGACGGGCCCGACGCCGTGCAGGCCCACGGCCAGAACACGGAGAACGCTCCCGTGGAGGAGACGGAGCTGAACTACCCGGTGCGCATCGAGCGCTACGAGCTGGTGGAGGACTCCGAGGGCCCGGGCCGCCACCGCGGCGGCCTCGGCATGCGCCGCGACTACCGCTTCCCCTCCGGCGAGGCGACCTTCACGATCCTGGCCGACCGCGACCGCTGGGGGCCCCACGGCCTCTTCGGCGGGCAGGAGGGCCGCCGGGCCAGCTACGTGGTGGAACGGGACGGCGAAACCACGCCCCTCGGCTCCAAGGTGACCGTCACCTTGCGGCCCGGCGACGTCCTCAGCTACCGCACCTGCGGCGGCGGCGGCTACGGCCCCCCACGGGAGCGCGACCCGGAGCGGGTCCTGAAGGACGTGCGCGACGGCAAGGTCGATCCCGCCCGGGCCCGCGAGATCTACCGCGTCGCCGTCGACACCGCGGCCTGGAGGGTCGACGAGGAGGAGACCCGACGGCTGAGGGACCAGGAGCCGGCGTGAGCGTGGCGGCGCCCCCGGCCGCGGGCTTCCGCCTCGGCGTCGACATCGGCGGCACCTTCACCGACGCCACCCTCGTGGACGAGGCCAGCGGCCGGGTCCACATCTGCAAGCTCTCCTCCACCCCCGCCGACCCCTCCGAGGGCTTTCTGCGCATCACCTCCCGCATCCTCGAGCAGGCGGGGGTCCCGCCGGAGGAGGTGAGCTACGTCGTCCACGGGACCACGGTGGCCACCAACTCGATCATCGAGGGCCGCCTGGCGCCCACGGGGTTCGTCACCACCGAGGGCTTCCGCGACCTGCTGGAGATCCAGCGCCAGATCCGCGCCTCCCTCTACGACGTCCACTTCGAGAAGCCGCCGCCCCTGGTGCCCCGCCACCGCTGCTTCGGGGTGCCCGAGCGCCTCGACGCTTCCGGCGAGGTCGTCCGCCCCCTCGACGAGGCCGCCCTCCGCCAGACGGCGGCGCGGCTACGGGACGAGGGCGTGGAGTCGATCGCCGTCTGCTTCCTCCACTCCTACGTGAACCCCGCCCACGAGCGCCGCGCCGGGGAGATCCTGCGGGAGCGCTTCGGCGCCGAGGCCGTCTCCCTCTCCTGCGAGGTGGCCCCCGACTTCCGGGAGTACTTCCGGGCCAGCACCACGGTGATCAACGCCGGCATCCGCCCCGCCGTGGCCCGCTACCTGGAGCGCATCGAGACGAGGCTGCGGGAGGCCGGGCTGCAGGCCCCGCTGCTGCTGATGCAGAGCAGCGGCGGCGTCTACTCCTTCCGGGCGGCGGCGGAGAAGCCGGTCTTCATGGTCGAGTCCGGCCCCGCCGCCGGGGTGATCGCCGCCGGGGCCCTCGGGGAGCGGCTGGGGCGCCGGGACCTGATCTCCTTCGACATGGGGGGCACCACCGCCAAGGCGGGCCTCGTCCAGGACGGCGCCCCCGGCATCACCAAGGAGTACGAGGTCGGCTCGGCGGCGGTCTCCAGCGAGCACGGCGCCCGGGGCGGGGGCTACCCCATCCGCAGCTCCGTCATCGACCTGGTGGAGATCGGCGCCGGCGGCGGCTCCATCGCCTGGATCGACCGCGGCGGCGCCCTGCGGGTCGGGCCGAGAAGCGCCGGGGCCGACCCGGGGCCGGCCTGCTACGGCGCCGGTGGCCGGGAGCCGACGATCACCGACGCCAACCTGGTCCTCGGCCGCCTGGACCCCGGCTACTTCCTGGGCGGCGAGATCCGCCTCGACGTGGAGGCGGCGGAGCGCGCCGTCCGGGAGCGCTGCGCCGAACCCCTCGGCCTGGAGACGGTGGAGGCCGCCCGCGGCATCGTGGAGATCGCCAACGCCGCCATGGCCGGCGCCCTGCGCCGGATCTCCATCCAGCGGGGGTACGACCCCCGGGAGTTCACCCTCGTCGCCTTCGGGGGCGCCGGGCCCGTGCACGGCAACCGCCTGGCCCGGGAGCTGGAGATCCCGGAGCTGCTGGTGCCGCCGAGCCCGGGGACGTTCTCGGCCATGGGCCTTCTAAGCACCGACCTGCGCCACGACTTCAACGCCACCCACCTGGAGCCGCTGGCGGCGGCCGGGGCCGAGAGCCTGAGGTCGGCCCTGGAGGCCTTGGAGAGACAGGGGCGCCAGGCCCTGACCGCCGACGGCGTCGACCCGGCGCGCACGAGGTTCGTCCGGCAGCTCGATCTGCGCTACGTGGGGCAGAGCTACGAGCTGGCGGTGGAGGTCAACGACGCCGGCTTCCCCCCGGAGGAGGTGCGCCGCCTGGGCGGCCGCTTCCACGAGGAGCACGAGCGCGCCTACGGCTTCAAGGCGCCGGAGGAGCCGGTGGAGATCGTCACCATCCGCCTGTCGGCGGTTGGGGAGATCTCCAGGCCCGAGCTGCGCCGGCTGGAGGGGGACGCCGGCGCCGGACCGGCGGGATCCCGGCCCGTCTACTTCGAGGAGTCGGGCGGTTTCGTGGACTGCGCGGTGTACGACCGCTCCGGCCTCGGCGCGGGAGCCCGCATCGAGGGGCCGGCGGTGGTGCAGGAGCTGGACTCGACGACGTTGCTGCACCCCGGGTACCGGGCGCAGGTGGACCCCCACGGCAACCTGCTGATACACTCAATGCTTTGCCCGGCAGGTACAATCCTAGGCCCTAAGCCGCCCCCCCTGGGTTCCGGCGTACCTTAGGCACCCCAACCACATCCACTCTAATTCCCCAAGAGCCAGCCAGGAGCCCTCCACCGAGTGACGCGCACCCTCCCGCCCACCCCCAAACCCGCCGCACCCTTCCGCGCCCATCGCGGCCGTAGTCGCGCCATGCAGGGAGAGGCGGTTCCGGCCCTTCTCTTTTAAGGAGATTGCCATGCTACGCACGCGCCCGCACCGCCTGACCCTGGTTGCTGTCCTGGCCGCCCTGACCGCCGTCGCATCCGGTTTGCAGGCTTCTGATAGCAGCCAGGCGGCCAGGATCATCTGGAAGAAGGCGTTCGATGGCGGCATCGTGCATCGAGAATATTTCGGCGGCTGGACGTCCGAGCCGAACGTAGGGATCTCCCCAGACACAACGAGAGCCACCCCGGTCCGAATGGTCGCCTCATCCAAAGGGGTGTATATCCTCGATGCTGCAGGCCATGTCGAAAGACTAGTGTCTGTGCGGAGGGAACCCTGGCCTAAGGGAAGGGACCCCAAGAGTGAGCCAATGGAGATCACAAACGAATATGCGCTGACAGCCCCGAACGGCGAGTTCTATGTCATTCTGGAAAACACTTCGGACGGACTCACTGCCTGGGTAGATCGTCTTCGCGTTTTCAACGTGGATGGCAGCCGGCGGTTTGAAATATCAGCGTCGAGATCACGCTTTTTGGGGGCCGTTAATGGTCTGAGTCACTTTATCGCACCCAATAGTGATTACATAGTCGTCTTCCACAGTGATTTTCGCTATCTCTATTTCTACGACGCGAGAACAGGAAGACTGATCCATTATGTGGATGATAACTTCTTCAGGACGATGCGTTTCGGCGCCGGCGGCCTTCGTTTCTCAGACGACGGCACAAGGGTCATTCTCAGCGGCTCCTTCAAGAACGACGACCTGCTGGAGTTCAATAACAAGGGCCGATTCCTGCGGCGCATCGAAGGGGGCTTCACCTCCCGAGAAGCGGAAAGGCGACAGGCGCGGGAAGCAGTAAAGCGCATGCTGGAACCGAAGGCGGTGGAGGACCTGCTTGCACGCGGATACCATTTGGGTCACATCGCTAACTTCGGTCTCTTGAGAGATCGGCCGCACTTGGGGACATACGCCCGCGGCGACACGCTGTGTCTGTTCGAGCTGACAGGGAGGGAATCGAAAGAGTGAGCCTCAAAGGCGGCGCCGATCCGCGCCGGTCCTCTCACTGGAGCCGGCTGCAAAATAGGCAAACCCCGTAGGAGCCCCGTAGGGCGCCGCTGACGGCCCCCCCCCCCCCCCCCGGCGCCCCGGGTCCTGCCCCCAAGAGCCGCCCATCGAGAGACGCGCACCCTCCCGCCCACCCCCCAAACCCACCGCACCCCTCCGCGCCCTTCGCGGGCCGTAGCGGACTGCTCAGGCGTCTTAGGATTTCTCTTTGCCCAGAAGGTGGGCCCAAAGTCAGAACCGAATGGCCAGTCGCGCTTCTCCAGGAGCCACGGAAAGCTGCACGGCCTCGAGCTTCTTGTTGATGCGGTGGGCATCGAGTGCGGCGCCCACGGTAGACATCACGGTGGAGGTCACGATGACGACGGCGCCGTACCTCACTCTCTCTTCCTTGTCGTACCTGTAGCTCCCATCCCTGGCGGGCCAGAAGGCGACCATTCCCACCAGGTAGGCCCCTGCGTAGCCGGCGGCCTTGAGCCGCTCGCCGTTGTAGTACTGGCCGAGGCCGGGCAGCAGGCCCGACAGCATGATGGCCACCCACGGCTCCTTCCGCCCCCGGAGAGCCGGAGGAGGCGTCGCCGGGGGCGCCACCTTTGGCGCCACCACCCTCGGCGGAGGCCTCGTCATCTTAACCACCATGGAGGCCGGGTAGATGGAGATGACGCCGTTCTCGCCGCGCAGCTTGACACCTTCCTCGGACCACTCGAGGACCGTGCCATGGACCTCGGTGCCGTCGTCGAGGTGGAGGGTGTCCTGGGCTCGCGCCGCGACCGCCAGCAGGACGAGGGCCGCCGCCAGACAGGCAGGGCGGATGGGCAGGTTTGGGAGAGCGTTGCGGAGCGACATTGCAGAACCTCCAATGCAACGGTGGGGCTCCCCGGCTCCGCAACTGGAGCCGGGCCGTTGCAACGATCCTGCAAGCTACTGCGGGAAGGTCTCACCTATTCGCCAAGGCCCGAGGGAGCTACCCCCGGTCCCGGGACTGCCGGCTGTTCTATTCAGCGAGCGACCCGACACGCGAGGGCTCGCAGAATCGTTGCGAAGAGTATGGTACGGACGCTCCAGCCAGCAGGACAAGTGCTATTATGTGCAGACAGTGCTCCGTGCGGCGGAGGGGTTTCCCTCGGGCGGGGTCGACATTGGACCAAGACGCCTTGGTTACCAGTCAAAGAGAGCCCTACGGTTCGGGTGGTTCGCCATTGTTGCCATCGGTGCAGTTGCCGTAGGATTCCTCGCACTCTACGTCAACGATTCTCTTACGCAGATCTTCTACCAAACAGATAGAGAAGATCTTGGAGTCATAAGGGGTTAAAGGAAGATAGAGGCGATCACGTCTCTACCTTCCTTCGAGATTGTAGGCTATAGGCAATATCACTGCTGAGATCACTGTACCGCAGTCCTACCCTTAGGGGCTCCCCAAGGAGATCTCATCGGGCGGAATATGAAGCAACAAAAGCGTCGTGGGTCAGTTTGAAACCAGGGGCCGTGACCATGTAGCAATGGCGCCCACAACTGAAGCCGTCGCAGCAATCCACGAGAGCGCGATGGTCAATCGGAAACGATTCTTCTCGCTCTTCCGGCGTTCCAGATCTGCGGCAGCCTCCAAGGACAGTCCCCCATCTCTGGCCTCGTAGAAGAAGCAATCCCCTCTCCGGTTTGAATCGATCCACGCCGGCAAGAGATCTACGGGAACGTCCTCAGAAACTAAGTCCATGAGCGTCACTCCCTGTGTTTTCCAGACCTTCTTGTAGCATGTAGGAGCGACTTGAGGACGACCTCGGTCTGGAATGTGGTCTCGGGAGGAAAGAGGCCAAGAGACTGTCGGCTCTCCTTGGGCCATAGGACTACGGGACCACTCAGCCAGGAAATGGCACTTCCTGCAACTTTGCCACCAAGGAAGACGCTCTTTCCAAGATTTTCTTCCTTGGTGGGTAGAGCCTCGCATTAAGGTCTTCCATGGGATCACTGGGACCACTCACCCCGTCCTCCCTTCTCTCGCCCTCAGCGGGCGTTGATGGTGATGCTGTGCTTCAGGCCGCGGTGAAGGTGCAGAATCAAGGCCATACCTTCTTCACTACTACAGCAAGGGTAGGAGCGAATGTCGTGGGTCAACTGAAAACCGCTACTTATCTCAGACCTAAGAACCCCGCCAGCGCCAACACCACCAATCCAACCACGACTTTGACAACATGAGGCTCCATGCGATTCCACCAGATCACGGATTGACTCTGACGTTCCCGTTCTTGCTCAAGAATGTCTCGGCCCGCTGGCAACAGCCTCACCATGAAGTACCTGCGCAGTCCCCCAGTACCGGATTCTACTACTGGATCTCCGTATAGGTATCCTTCATCGACGCACATGTCGATGTGATGTTGTACCTCGATGTCAGTGTACCCATCTATAAATCCCCCATCAGCCTCGGTTACCTTAACCAGGGAAGCGCTAGATTCCTCAACCCGAGAAAGGATCAGAAGGACCAGTTTCTCGTTGCGCTTCATGGGTATCCCTCCAAATGACGGTCGAGGCTCGCCCACTTTGGTGCGGACAATCGAGATACGGGAGGCGCTTGGGCAGACCCCGGGCATGCAAGCGACCCGACAGGGTGGACACACACAAACCTCCACCGGCATCGAGCATCTGCCTCCGCGTCATGAAGAGCCGTCTCACGCATCAGATTGTATTTTCTTCCATCTGGCCTAACACTTTCTCACCGACCCCACTAAGGGACTCCAAACGTTGCAACGACGATGAATCGAGCGACAGAAAGGCGTCTGCCCGTCCGGTAGTCTCGATCAGTGGCTTGACAGTCAAGTAGTCGAGATCTAACTCCCCTATCGCATCGTTGACAGGCATCATGGGCATCATTCGCAGGGGTAAGCTATCGTCAGCTAGGACGAACCTGTGCCCTAACGTTGGATGGATTTCTTTACTACCGAAGTAATAGAGAATCATCAAGTCATCCACGCCTGCGACATCTGATATCTCCTTGAAAGTCGGCCTCTTGCCCAATCCCAATCTCCCCTTTGCCCAGGAGTAATCATCCCTGACCTTACATTCGAATCTACCTTCAAACACTCGCTTCCATTTGTCTATCTCCAACTCATCGTAATGTGGCTGCTTTCCTCTTGCCCTCAGAAGTGCGTTGTAGCGCCCCCTATGCTGAATCCAGGCCCGTAGGAGATTGCAGCAGATATAGTCCCGAAATATCTGCGGGTCCTCGCGACAGCTATTGAGGAACTCACAGATCACATATGCCTCAAAGAGGGACCGCCACAACTGGAACCCCTCTCGAACACAAGACTCTTCCATGAGAAGACCAATAGCACTTGCCTGACGGACCGCATGCCCAAACAGGTGCAAGTATACCCAGGACCCTGCTTCTCGGTTGTCGTAAGTCCCCTGCAGGCATTGCTGTACAGCTTTGCCCTCATCGAATGGTGAAGGGGGGGGCGATACACGTTCGAGATCCACAAGGAAATAGGAAGTCTCCCGGAGCAGTGTATCGACCAATCCCATTCTACTTTGCCGATTAGATTCATAGCGGCCACCCTCAGCTTCAACATGCCTTCTTATGTAATGGTTCTGCATTTCTCGTTGCGACCCCTCACGGACGCCGGCAGACACAGGCCGGCAAATTCACCGGCTAGGCGTTTGCGGCAGAATGAACCCCACGGTAGGCATGTCCCTACTACAACCGCGTCGTCTTCCGCAACTCCTTGTCGATTTTTCCCGCAGTTCGCACTCTCACATCTCCTGAACCTCAAACAATGACAGAATACACACCCCACGAGTCGGCAATCTATCACGAGGGCCGTTGCGCTGGCGCAAGCGCAGCTTTGGTCAAAGACCTGTAGTATGCTTGCAGAGATAGATTCAAGATTTGAAATGGAAGAGACGAATCTCCTTGCAACAAATGGAGAGACCGGGCTGTGGAGATTATTGGAGGGTTGTCAGATCGACAAAGCCTATAATCCTCTTCGTCGTTTTGATCGCGCGCGGAGATCCGCGTCCCCTTCATCCGCAACCTTTGAACAATCTCCGGATCTTCCATCGCCCTCGAATGTATCCGTAAGCCCGGAAAACCTCTACGACACGCCTTGCCCTGTTCAACGCCGGTTCATCAGGCACCGGATTTCCGCTCTCATCCTGCTGTGGTGAGAACCACTCCGCGCGCTTCTTCGCGAGAACAATCCACCGGAGTATCGTGCTCCAGGGAAGAGTCGAACTTGCTCTATAGTTCTCGCGAAGGTGCCGATATGTCTCTCCAGCATCGATCATCCTCTCCAGTTCCCTGATCGTCTTGTACCTCACGTGGCTGTCCCACTCCCTTGCGTACCGGATTACACATATCGTGGCACCCCCAAGGATTGAGCACCCGATCAACGGAACCGCGACAGATGCAACCGGGTGGATTGCTGCCAGTATCGCCCTTCCCCCAAAGATGTCCAGTACAAAGGCCAACCCCACCGTATAGGCGAAGGATAGCGCCGTTCCGACGGCGGCCGTCTTCCGCATTGGTCACTATTCCCCCTTTCCTCCCAGGAAAAAGCCATCCCGCTGAACTGATTGAGACCGAAGCCGGGATCGATCCCCCCTGGCCCCCGCGCGGGACCAACTCCGAGGCCGTCAGACCGCGCCTCACCGCGTTTGTCTATCCGGTCGCACCCTCCGGCCAATGGGCACGGTTAAACCTCTGAAGGGTTAGCTTGAACCAACGGATGGCCTCCGGGTGATCCTTCAGGCCCTTCATTGTTCCCGGGTCCGGAGTTAGGGGTTTACTAGGCATGTCGGGGATGCAATCTCGGAAAATCTGATCGTGAGCATAGATGACGCCCCCAATGCGAGCCCGGACTTCGCTGTCGTGCTCCACGTACTTCTGCAACTCCTCCACAGCAGCTGCGAGCTCCTCACGTTTCGGAGCCTTATCCCCGAAGGACAACCGTGGGACGAAGCGGCTGAACACGGCAACCAGATCCATCCATCCAGAAGAATCCTCCACGAAACCTTCCGCTACCTTGCCCATCAAAGCCTTCCTTGCGTGGGGTGAACTGCCTATCTCGAATCAAGTTTGAAATCCACAACGCGCGCCGTTCCTCTGACCGCCTCAGCTTTGACAAGGGAGCTTCGCGACTGAGCAGCCCTCAACTAGCGCTCACCCCCCAGAATCGGGAAGGCAATGCTTGACCGGCTAGCGCCGGTCCCCGGCTGAGGGGTACCACCATCGGGACAAATTCCGCCAGAGCTGCCCATCCCTTCGACTGCAAGTGCTCCAGCGTCCGACCCCCAGAAGCTACACCACATCGCCCCTCAGACATGCAGTGCTCTTGGGGCAGGCTCAGGCGGGGTCACACTCCTTGCGCAAAGCTGCGGAGGCCCCGCCTCCCGCACACGAGCGATGGGGGCTTGAGTTCTACGCCCTCTCCCCTCCGTCGCTCTTAGTTCCCAAAGAAAACGGGAGCCAGTCCCCAAGACTGCCCCCCGCCGATCTCGTGCCGGAGCAGGTTCAACGCCCGCCTTCCCAATCGGTCCCTATGATCCCGTCATCACTTCACCCGCCGTGTACCCACGTCTGCCAGGGGTTCGCCATGCTGCCTCGCGTTCATTATCAAGATGCGATATCAAGATGCGATTCGGGTAGACACCCAGCCTACAAGGTTTCAGCCCGGGTGTCTAGTCTAGGAGCCCTCGGGTTACCCTGTCAAGCCCCCGGTGAGGCTGGCCGCCCGGCGTCGTCGCCGTCTGTCCCCTTGCCCAAGCAAGCAACCCGACCCTAAGACCGGCCCGGTTTCCGTCTCGACCGCACCGAGCCGAATCGCAGGCCGTCGCTTCGCCGGGGGTTGTCTCGAACTGCTCGGTAAGGGGGCGCGTGCGGCAGGTCCTGCACCGTCCACCGGTCTCCCTGTCCGACCCCTCGCGCTCCGGCTCTTGCCGAGTCAGTCGGCGCGGAAAACCGGAAGGGAAATGCTTGGACCGGCTGGCGCCAATCCCGTCTGGGGGTACCGCCATCGGGGCACCTCCACCAGAGCCGCCCATCCCTTCCACCGCGCAGGACGGGAGTCTTGCGAGCAAGACCGGCCAGTGACTCGCCGGGGACTCCGGGTGACAGCCCCCTCGCCAGAGTCGTACCTTCGTAGGTAACGTTGCGTTTCACCGGGCGCCCGCGACCACCCAACTTCATGGACCTATGACTGGCGAAGAGAAACCACGCGGTAGACGAATCGCCGGATGGTTTGTCGTTCCAACCTTTCTTGGTTCGTTGTTCCTGGCGGATATCCTGCTCTCCCCACCGGACCGAATCGAGATTCATTCGGAAAGGCAGGGAAGGTTCTGTCCGGAGTGGTCCAACGGTGCCTTGATTCGGAGCGAGGGAAGCGCGCCGGACCGGGGGATCGGTCTCTTTCGCGGGGGCAAGCGTCAGCACATCGTCCTGCAAGACGGAACCCTATACCTGGATGACAATCCGACTCCTACCCTGCACGTTGTGGTCATGGTTTACTTGGCCTGCATGGCTACGAAAATGGTCTATGAGAGAGTGTATCGCTCCTACCGCAGACCGAACGAGCCACCAGATCCTTGGTGACCCCGGCTGACGCCCTACCACGGGGGCAGCGGCCCCGCCGAATCAAACTGACGCCCTATCTGAGCCTGGCCGCCAGCGCCCCGCCGTCCTTGTCCCTTGCCCAAGCAACCCGCTGCTTGCCGGAACCCAAGCCCACCCTAAGACCGGCCCGGTTTCCCGTCTCGACCGCACCCAGCCGATTCGCAGGCCGTCGCGCTTCGCCGGGGGGTTCTGTCTCTGAACTGCTCGGTGAGGGGGCGCGTGCGGCGGGTTTTGCACCGTCCACCGGTTTCCCTGTCTCCGACCCCTCGCGCTCCGGCTCTTGCCGAGTCAGTCGGCGCGGAAAACCGGAAGGGCAATGGTTGACCGGCTGCCGCCGGTCCCGTCTGGGGGTACCGCCATCGGAACAGTCCACCAGAGCCGCCCATCCCTTCCACCGCGCAGGACGGGAGTCTTGCGAGCAGACCGGCCAGTGACTTGTCCGACCAAGCCCCCCGAGCCCCCCGGCTCCCCTTTCGGGGGCCGGGGGGGGGTTGCGCAAGATACCGTGCCAAGATCCCCGTTTCCGCCCTTGTCTTCGCCCCTTTCCGGGTGTTACGCTTGCGCTCCGTCAAGGGTTACCTCTCACACCCCGCCTAAGGCCATAGCAACTCCCGTGCCAAACTTGCCAACTATGCCGAGGATCAATGCCGGGTATCTGCTGATCCGGCCGGACGAAGAGTAGCGATGCGCGTCGAGAGACGATCCGCCCGGGAGGGCCTGCTGCTGCCGCCGCTCCTGTGCGGGTGCCTCCTCTTTGGCTGTCAAAGCGAGGACCGGATCGTCATTCAGCTCACTGTCGATCCCATCGACGATCAGATCCTGGACACGGGGGTCGAGGTGCAACTGACGGTGAGCCTCAGCGGAGGGCCGGGAGACCATTTCCTGCATGCCTACTCCAGCGACACCTCGGTGGTCACGGTATCCGTGAGCAACGGCCTTCTCACTCTCACCGGGGTCGGAACGGGGACCGCCGACGTCACCGTTTCCGTCTCCGCCCCCACCGGGAGGCGGCTGCACGCGGCGGTCTTCCGGGTCACCGTCGATTCGGAACTCCAGAGGACCGCCCGCGAGCGCGAGGTCCTGGCCGCCTTCTATCACGCCACCGGCGGCCCGGACTGGAAGACGAGCACCAACTGGCTGACCGATGACCTGGACAGCTGGCACGGGGTCACCGTCGGAGACGGACGCGTCAAGTCCCTCATTCTCGAAGAGAACAATCTGAGAGGTGCTATTGCCGAGGCCCTCGGGATCCTCGGCCGCCTGGATCACCTGGAGGCGGCCCTGTTCGCCTCGAACGGACTCAGCGGAGAGATACCGGACACCCTGGCCGGCCTGCAGCTGTTGCGGTTCCTGGATCTCCGGGACAACGACCTGAGAGGACCGATCCCGGAGGCCCTCGGCCGCCTGGACAGCCTGCAGGGGCTGAACCTCCCGGGAAACGACCTGAAGGGACCCATCCCCGAAGCCCTCGGCCGCCTTTCCGCCCTCTCCCACCTGAGCCTGGCGGACAACGATCTGAACGGACCCATTCCCGAGGCCCTGGGGGACCTGTCCGGCCTCACCTTCCTTCAGCTGGACGGCAACGACCTTGCGGGCCCCATCCCCGAGGCCCTGGACGGCCTGTCCCGCCTCGGGCACCTGGGCCTGGCTGGGAACGATCTGAGCGGGCCCATTCCGGAGGCCCTGGCCCGCCTGTCCAACCTCAGCGGCCTCTTCCTCCAGAACAACGAACTCACCGGCGGGATTCCCGAGGCCCTGGGCAACCTCTCCAACCTTGTCTTCCTCAACCTGTCCGACTGCGATCTCTCGGGAGGGGTCCCCGACACCCTGGGCACCCTCTCCCGACTGTGGACCCTCGATCTCTCCGTCAACCCGCAACTGACCGGCCCTCTTCCCCCGAGCCTTACGGCGCTGTCGGATCTCAAGCACATCGACTTCCGTGGCACCGGGCTCTGCTCGCCGGCAGACGCCGCCTTCCAGGAGTGGCTCGAAGGCGTTCCCCAGGCCCATGGCCAGGTCTGCGAATGATTCGATCCGACCGCCCCAACATCCTCTTCGTCATGTCCGACGACCACGCCTCCCACGCCATGAGCTGCTACGGGAGCCGCATCAACCGCACGCCCAACCTCGACCGCATCGCCGACGAGGGCATGCGCTTCGACAACTGCTTCTGCACCAACGGCATCTGCACCCCCAGCCGGGCCGCCATCCTCACCGGCACCTACAACCACGTCAACGGGGTCACCACCCTGTCGACGCACATGGACAACCGCCTGACCACCTACCCGAAGCTGCTGCGGGAGGCCGGCTACCAGACGGCGATCTTCGGCAAGTGGCACCTCGGCCAGGGACCGGCCCACGAGCCGGCGGGGTTCGACGACTGGTGCGTGCTGCCGGGCCAGGGCCTCTACCACAGCCCGGTGATGATCGATCCGGGCGGAAAGCGCGTGCACGTGGGTTACGTGACCGACGTGATCACGGACATGTCCCTCCAGTGGCTGCGGAACCGCGACCGCTCCCGGCCCTTCGCCCTCATGGTGCACCACAAGGCGCCCCACCGCGAGTGGGAGCCGGACGCCGCCCACGCGCAGATGTACGAGGACGAGGAGATCCCCGAGCCGGAGACCTTCGACGACGACTACCGGAACCGCTCGGCCGCGCCCGCGGCGGCGCGCATGCGCATGGAGGACCTGCAGTGGAAGGACCTGAAGGCCGACGTCCCCTCCGGCCTGTCGCCGGCCGAGGAGAGGAGCTGGCGCTACCAGCGCTACATCAAGGACTACCTGCGGGTGGTGGCCGCCGTCGACGACAACGTGGGGCGCCTCCTCGACTACCTCGACCGGGAGGGGCTGGCCGAGGACACCCTCGTCATCTACACCTCCGACCAGGGGTTCTTCCTCGGCGACCACGGCTGGTTCGACAAGCGCTTCATGTACGAGGAGTCGCTGCGCATGCCCTTCGTGGCCCGCCTGCCCCGGGAGGTGAAGGCGGGCACCACCTGCGACGAGTTCGTCCTCAACGTCGACTTCGCCCCCCTCTTCCTGGACTTGGCGGGGGTGGCGGTCCCCGACGAGTTCCAGGGCCGCTCCTTCCGGCCGCTGCTGCACGGCGAGACGCCCCCCGACTGGCAGCGGTCGATGTACTACCGCTACTGGATGCACGGCGACGGCAACCACAACGTCTACGCCCACTACGGCGTGCGCACCCACCGCCACAAGCTGATCCACTTCTACAACGACGGCTGCGGCCAGCCGGGCAGCGGCGAAGAGCGCCACCCGCCGGAGTGGGAGCTCTTCGACCTGCAGGCCGACCGCAACGAGCTGCGCAGCCTCTACCACGACGAGGCCCACGCCGCCGTGCGGCGGGAGCTGACGGACGAGCTGCACCGGCTTCAGGCGGCCGTGGGCGACGAGCGCTATCCGCTGGACGACGGATAGCCGCGACACCTACCCGAGGCGGACGGCGCGCAGCTTGTTGTTCCAGTGGTCGCAGATGAGCAGCAGGCCGTCCCCGTAGAGGCGCAGGCCGCAGGGGTGGTTGAGCCGTGCCCTTGAGGCGGGGCCGCCGTCCCCGGCATCGCCCCCGTCTCCGCAGCCGGCGAGGGTGCGCAGGACCCCGTCGGGGCCGGCGACGCGCACCCGGAAGTTCGTCGTGTCCGAGACATAGAGCGTGCTCCCGTCGGGGCTGACCTCCAGGCCCCGGGGGCTGCCGAGGCGGGCCTCGCGCGCGGGTGTCCCGTCGGCGGAGAAGCCCTCGACGCCGCAGCCGAGGACGGTCTCGATCCGGCCCGAGGCGGCGTCGACTCGGCGCACGACGCAGGCGGCCCTGTCCACGAAGAACAGGTTGCCGGCGCCGTCGAAGCGCAGGGACTCGGGCTGCCCGATGCGGGCCTGGCGGGCCGGACCGCCGTCCCCGGTGCAGCCGGCGAGGCCGTTGCCGGCGACGGTGGCGATGATCCCGGTCTCCGCGTCGACCCTGCGGATCCGGTGGGCTCCTGCGTCGGCGATCCAGACGTCGCCCCGGGGTCCGTGCTCGACGGCGGCGGGCGAGATCAGGCTGGCGTTGATCGAGGGCCCGCCGTCTCCGAGGTCCCAGGGAGAGCCGGTCCCGGCGAGGTTGTGGATCACGCCGTTGCCGTCGACGCGGCGCACGTGGCTGTGGCGGGTATCGGCGATCACCACGTCGCCGCCGGGTCCGACGGAGACGTCGGCCGGGTTGCCGAGGAAGGCCTCGGTCGCGGGCCCGCCGTCGCCCCCGTAGGCCCGCGCGCCCTCGCCGGCGACGGTGCGGATGGCGCCGGTGCCGGCGTCGATGGCGCGCACCCGCTGGTTCCACGTGTCGGCGACGTAGATGTCGCCGTTGCCGGCCACGGAGAGGCCGCAGGGCCCCCGCAGGAAGGCCGCCGCGGCGGGCCCCCCATCGTGGATCGAGGCTCCCCCCAGGGCCGTGGTGACGATGCCGGTGCGGCCGTCGCACCGGCGCAGGCGGCCCGAGGAGTCCCCCCAGAACACGGTGCCGTCGGGGTCGGCCCACAGGCCGGCCTCCACGGAGTTGATGCGGCTCTCGGGCCCCGGCAGCCCCTCGTCGCCCCAGCCCGGCCGGCCGTTGCCGGCCACGGTCGAGACGCGGCCCGTCCCGGCGTCCACCCGCCGCACCCGGAAGCCGTACTTCTCGCCCACGTACATGTTGTCATGGACGTCGAAGAACAGGGCGTCCGGCATCAGCACGGCCGCGTCGGGGCCGAGCTCGCCGTCGCCGCTGGAGGCCCGCATGCCGTTGCCGAGAACGGTGCTGACCAGGCCCGTGGTCATGTCGATCCTGCGGATGCGGTCGTTCGAGTTGTCGCAGACGTAGAGGTCGCCCTTCGAGTCGAAGGCGAGATGCTCCGGATGGTGGAAGCCGGCCTGCTCCTTCGGGCCGCCGTCCCCGGAGTAGCCGCCCAGGCTGAGCCACGGGCCCGAGAAGGGCCGGCTGGCGCCGCGCTCGAGGCCGTGATGCCGGGCCTCGAGGCCGGCGAAGTGGTCGATGACGCCGGTGCGGGCATCGATGCGGCGGACCACGTTCGACCACTCGCAGGAGAGGTAGATGTTGCCGTCGTCGTCGACGGCGATGCCGGAGTCGTTGTCGATCTCGCACTCCAGGGCCGGGCCGCCGTTGCCGCCCCAGCCGACGCGTCCGGAGCCGGCGATGCGGGTGATGATCCCGGTGTCGATGTCGATGCGGCGCACCGCGTGGTTGCCCAGGTCGGTCAGGTAGAGATGTCCGTGCCGGTCGCGGGCCAGGTCGTGGGGATCGTGGAACCGGGCCCCGGCCACCGGACCGCCGTCGCCCCGGCCCCCGGGGACGCCGTCGCCGCCGAAGAGGTGGAGCACGCCCTCGGCGTCGATGCGCCAGATGCGGTGTCCCCACATGTCGAGCACGATCAGGTCGCCGGCGGCGGTTCGCACCACCCCCTGGGGCGTGCCGGCGGGCGCGTCGCGGGCGGGCACGCCGTCGAGGTAGCCGACGCCGGCGACGGTGGTGATGTGGCCGGGCGGCAGCCCGGCGAGCTGCCGGGACAGGCTCACGGGCGGCGCCGGAGGGGTGAGAGGCGGGACGGCATGGCAGCTCGGCGAAAGCTCACCCGGTCGCCAGCCGCCGGCAAGCCGTGCCGCCGAAGGGGCGGATGACGCCGCGGCGGAACCCGGACCGACTGGCGCGCCGGCGGACCCCGTCCCACTCTTCGGACGCGGGCGGCACCCGGCCCCGGGCGATGCGGACGGCATCGGCCGCCCCTCCCGGAACAGCCCACAGGAGACCCGACCATGGCCGCAGGGGACCTGACCATTCCCGGAAACATCCCCAGCCCGGAGGCGGTGCGCGAGGTCGCCGAGGGCCGGCGCACGACCGCCAACGCCGCCAGGTGGGGGTTCGACGCCGAGGACGCCACCGAGGCGCTGCAGTCCGCCATCGACTCCGGCGCCCGGCGGGTGGTCGTGCCGAACATGGGGTCAGACTGGATCGTCGGGCCGGTCCGGCTGGCCGGCCACCAGGAGCTGTTCCTGGAGCGCGGTGTCGTGGTCAGCGCCCGGCGCGGGGCGTTCCGCGGCAAGGGCGACTGCCTCTTGCTGGCCAGCGGTGTCGATGACGTGACGGTCCGCGGCTACGGCGCCACGATCCGGATGCACAAGCAGGACTACATGGACTACACGAAGCGCGAGGTCTACCCCAAGGCCGAGTGGCGCATGACCCTGTCCCTGCGCGGGGTCCACAAGGCCGTCATCGAGGGGCTGACGATCCGGGACAGCGGCGGCGACGGGATCTACGTCAGCGGCGGCGGAGGCCGCGAGTACAGCCGGGACATCACCATCCGCGACGTGGTCTGCGACAACCACTACCGGCAGGGGATCAGCGTCATCAGCGTCGTCGGCCTCATGGTGGAGAATAGCGTGCTCTCCAACACCTGGGGCACGCCGCCGTCGGCGGGCGTCGACATCGAGCCCGACCGGGCCGACCAGAAGGCGCAGGAGATCGTCTTCCGCAACTGCCTCTTCCGGGACAACTACGGCGCCGGCATCCAGGTCTACCTGCGCTTCAACGAGCCGGACGCCGAGGAGGTGTCGATCCTCTTCGACCGCTGCCGGGTCACGAGCCGCATGGGCTCGGGACTCGTCTTCGGCGCCCTGAAGGCGGCGGGCCCCGAGGGGCTGATCGAGTTCCGCGACTGCGTGGTCGAGGACGTGGCCGGTGTCGGCGCCCTGGTCTACGACAAGCATCCCGAGCGCGCCCGGGTGCGCTTCACCCGAACCCGCTGGATCGATGTCGGCACGGGGCTGACCAACGCCTTCGCCCGCGTCGACAGCGTCGACACACAGGCGCCGCTGCTGATCTACAACAAGCGGCCCGAGGCTATCACAACAACCCACGGCGGCATCGACTTCATCGACTGCGAGATCCTCGACGGCCGCGACCGGCCCTTCCTTGCTGCGCGCCAGGAGGAGCCCGCCGAGGGGGTCTTCGACGTGACCGGCTCGATCCGCGTGCGCAACCCCCACGGCGCCCGCATGGACCTGCAGGACGCCCGGAGCGGCGTGAGCCTGCAGGCGGTGCCGGTGGAGTAGGACTTAGCGCACCAAGGCGAGGGACCTCGCCAGGCGGTAGCCGCCGATCTTGACGACCAGATAGTAGACGCCGCTGGCGAGGGGCCTGCCGGCGTCATCCGCGGCGTCCCACTCGAAGGCCTGCGCGCCGGGGCCCAGCCACTCGCCCTCGACCAGGGTCCGCACCCTCTGCCCGATCTGGTTGTAGATGCGCAGGGACACCGGAGCGGTCTCCTCCACGGTGAGGGCGATCCGCGTGGTGGCGTTGAAGGGGTTCGGATAGACGTCGAGGCTCATCCGGGGGGTGGCCGTCTCCATGGCGACAGCCGTCGTCGGACCGCCTGAGCGGACCAGGGCGCTCGGGTCGCTCTCGCTCGAGTTGCCTCCGACGGCCCGCACGAAGTAATGGTGCGGCTCCGACCCCTCGGGGCGGTCCACGAGCGCGGTCTCGCCGGTGACGGCCAACAGGTTGCGCGCGTCGAGGGCCGAGGCTTCGGGGTCAGGGCTCGTGCTCGAACGGACGCGGTAGACCGCATACCGCCGCGACCCTTCCACCGGATGCCACGACAGTTCCACCTCCCCGTCCCCCATCGAGGTCAGCTCAACCCCTCCGGGAGCGGCGGGAGGTTCCGACGCCTTCCAGGCCATGGGCGGCGTGAGGGCGGGATGCTGGTACAGCTCCGTCTTCAGCACCTCGGCGAAGCCCTGGGAGGAGTGGTGGGTGAGGTTCCGGGCCCGGAAGAACACGCTTCCCAGAATCTCCGGGATGTCCCGGCTGAACCGGACCTGGCGGGGAATCTCCTCCGCGGAGAAGAGGGTTCCGAAGTTGGTCTCGCTGGCCGCCCGGTAGAGGGCGTGGCCCGTGTAGAGGTGGAGGCCGCGGATCTGCTCCGCCCACCAGGAGGCCAGGCTCTCGTAGTCCTGGGGGCCGCCGAAGGGCCAGTAGAGCTGCGGCGCGAGGTAGTCCACGGTCCCCGCCGCGAGCCAGGCCGTGGGGTCCGCGAAGATGACGTCGTGCGCGTCCAGGCCTTGGATGCCCTCGGGCACGCCGTTCTTCCAGATGCCGAAGGGGCTGACGCCGAACTTCAGGGCCGGCCTGAGGGCGCGAAGGCTGTCGGCCACCTGGGCGATGAAGAGGTTGACGTTGTCGCGGCGCCACTCGGGGAGGCTGGTGAATCCCCGGCTCTCCTCGGCGAAGGTAGCCGCGTCCTCGTCGCTGATGTGGTTCGGAGGGTAGGGGTAGAAGTAGTCGTCGAAGTGGACCCCGTCGATGTCGTAGCGGCGGGCCACGTCCATGACGACGCGGGTGACGTACTCCCGCACGGCGGCCCGGCCCGGGTCCAGGATGCGCAGATCGCCGAACTGCAGCACCCACTGCGGATGGGTCCGCGTCACGTGGTCCGCGGACCTCTCGTACGCTGAGCCCTCGCGCGCCCGGTAGGGGTTGAACCACGCGTGGAGTTCCATGCCCCGCCGGTGGGCTTCCCTCACGGCGAAAGCCAGCGGGTCGTACCACGGATCGGGCGCGGCCCCCTGCCGCCCCGTGAGCCAGCGGGACCACGGCTCCAGCGGCGAGTCGTACAGGGCGTCGCACTCCGTTCGGACCTGGAAGAAGACGGCGTTGATGCCGGCGTCGCTGAGGCGGTCGAGCATCAGGAGCAGCTCGGCCTGCTGCTCGGCGGGGGACGCCGCCCTCGGCCAGTCCAGGTTGAAAACGGTGGCGATCCACGCGCCCCGGAACTCGTGCTTCGGCGGCTGTGCGGCCTGGGCCCGCGCCTCGGCGGCGGTCAGGGCCGAGCACAGGGCAAGGACCAGCAGCAGGTGCACGGGTCTCGCCATCGACCAGAGGATGCCAGGCATGGGCATCGACCAGGTCAGGCAGACCATGCCTCGGGTCCCCCCTTCAGCAGGTCGAGGGCGGCCCCGTACGAGGGGGTCCGGGCGAAGCGGCGCAGGCCGGCGCGCAGCAGGATCCCGGCCTCCGGCGCCAGCTCCACCGCCAGGTGGCGCCCCCCGACCCGCAGGCTCTCCCCGCCGGCCTCCACCCGGGTGAACTCGTGCTCGCCGAAGGCGCCGGCCTGGACCAGCACCCGGCGGCGCTCCCGCCCGGTGTTCACGAGCCGCAGGTCCACCGACTCGGAGGAGAGTCCCTCCACGAGGCAGGCCACATCGGGCGGCAGTCCCGGCCGGCGGCGGTCCAGGTCGAAGTGGCGCACCGTGGCGCGCAGGAGGCCGCCGTTGTAGACGGTCTGGGGCGCCCCGGTGGTCACCTGGGTCAGCCCCTTGGTGACCACCGGGTTCGGTGGCCACCGGTTCTCGCGCAGGAGGGTCTCGGGATCGCGGTCCTCGGCTCGGATCCGCTCGAAGTGGCTCTCGCACCAGGCGAGCTCGGCGCCCAGGATCGCTTCGGGCCAGCCGGGGTTGCGGCCGTCGTAGTACTGGAACCGGGCGTACTCGGCCTGCTGGCTGCGGCGGTCGGGGAGGCTCTCGACGTGGTTCCAGTCGCCGCCGGGGTCGCCCTCGCGCAGGCGTTCGATCAGGGCCCGGTCGGCGGCGCTCATCGAGGCGTGATACAGGTGGGCGAACTCCAGCAGCCGCGGCGGCGCCCACTCGGTCCATCCTTCGGGGCCCATGCGCTTCGGGAGCTCCAGCCGGCCCTCGGCGGTGGTGCGGGCCCTCTCGAGCAGCGCCACCAGGGGCCGGCGCAGCAGCTCCAGATAACGGCTGTCCCCGGAGAGCAGCATGGCGCACTCGGCGGACACGGTGGGGCCTCCGAAGTTGATGTCCCCCGCCCACCGGCTCGTCCAGCCGTAGAGGCCGCCCCACCACTGGCCGCGGCGCTGCTCCCCGACCCGCCCCGTGGGGCCGACGTTGTCGGGCAGCATGCCGCCGTTGGCGTCGATGCGCTCGATCCAGGCCTGGGCGTAGTCGAGGACCCAGCGGCGGTAGCGGTCGTCCCCGGTGAACAGGAAGGCGTGGGTGACCAGGCCGGCGGCGGTCAGGTTGGTGGGCACGTCGCCGCCCAGGACGACGCGGTCGAAGAGGTCGAGGATGCGGCGGCGGCGCTCGGGCTCATCGTGCCAGTCCTCCTCCAGGTCCCGCACGAAGGGGTGGAGGGAGGCGCGCAGGGCGGGGCTGCTCGGGTCGCTGCGGTAGAGGGAGGTGAGGTGGGCCCGGGCGAGGTCGACGCGGTCCCGGGCGCTGGTCAGGGGGCCGGCGCTCGAAGGGAAGGGCGAGCGGAAGACGCGGTGGCCGGCATCGTAGTTGGACTCGTCGATCATGAGGTCGGCGAAGCGGGCGGCTCTCTCGCGGAAGGCGGCCGAGTCCGGCTCGGAGAGGGCCAGCTCGTAGAGAGACTGGTTGCCCTCGCCCTGGTGGAACCACTCGAAGGGCCTGGCGAGGTTGTAGTACTCGTCCGTGAGCTGGGCGACGTACTTCGGGTGCCCGCGGCCGGGGCCGGCGTCGTCGAAGAGGCGGGTGGTGGCCTCCCACTCGCGGCGGGCGATGCGGCGCAGGTCGTCGTGACCGCCGAGGGCGTAGAGGGCGCCGCGCCCGGCGCGGGCCTCGTAGCCGTCGTCCACGTCGTCGACGAAGGTGGCGGTGCCGTCGGGGAAGCTGTAGCGGGCCGAGGCCTCGAGGGCCGCCTCGGACATGGTGGCCAGGAGCTGGCGCTGCAGCCGCGCCCAGGCCGGCGGCTCACACCGGCGCGTAGCCTGGATGGTGGGGATCACGCCTCTCTCCTTTGACGGATCAACACGGGACCGCTAATTCTACTTTCCCCAAGCCAATCGCGAGAGGATCCCCTGCATGAAATACGACCTGCTCATCGAGAACGGCACCCTCGTCGACCCCGCCCAGGGGATCCACGACCGCCGCGACGTGGCCTTCGCCGGCGGCGCCGTGGCCGAGGTGGCGGAGGACCTGCCCTCCGGCGAGGCCCGGGTGGTGATGGACGCCGGGGGCCGCTACGTGACCCCGGGTTGGATCGACGTGCACGTCCACGTCTTCCCCGACGTCACCCACTACGGCATCGAGCCCGACCCGACCTGCCTGGCCCGGGGCGCCACCACCGTGGTCGACGCCGGCTCGGCCGGGGCCGACATCTTCCCCGGCTTCCGCAAGTTCGTCATCGAGGTGTCGCAGACCCGCATCCTGGCGGAGCTGAACATCTCCTCCCAGGGCATGATCACCTCGAAGGTGGGAGAGCTCTCCCTGCTGGACCTGGCCGACGTCGAGGCCTGCCGCCGCACGATCGAGGCCAACCGCGACCTGCTCATCGGCGTCAAGGCGCGGCTCACGAGGAACACCATCGTCGGCGAGGAGGCCGGCCTGGAGCCCCTGCACCGGGCCCGCGAGGCGGCCGACGCCGTGGACCTGCCGATCATGATCCACCCCCAGGCCGCCTGGTGCGAGAGCCTCGACGACATCCTGGCGGTGATGAAGAAGGACGACATCCTCACCCACTGCTTCCACAACTCCACCTGCGGCATCCTCGACGACGGCGGCCGCGTGCGCCCCGCGGTGCGTGAAGCGATCGAGCGCGGCGTCCTCCTCGACGTGGGCCACGGCGCCGGCTCCTTCTCCTGGCCGGTGGTGGAGGCGGCCCTGGAGCAGGGGGTGCTGCCCCACACCATCTCCTCCGACCTGCACGTCTACAACCTCCACGGGCCCGTGTACGACCTGGCCAACGTGATGACCAAGTTCCTGCACCTGGGCCTCTCCCTCGACGAGGTCATCGCCATGGTGACCAGCGTGCCGGCGGCGGCGGTGCTGCGGCGCAACGATCTCGGCACCCTGGCCCCCGGCGCCGTGGGCGACGCCGTGGTCGCCGAGATGCAGGAGGGGAGCTTCCACCTGGAGGACGCCCGCGGACTGGCGCGCACCGGCTCGCGCAACCTCGAGCCGGTGGCGGTGGTGAAGGACGGGCGCGTCTACCGCCAGCGGGGGTGACTCCCCCGGGGGCCGGCCCATGAGCGAGCCGATCCGCCAGGCGGCCGAGGTCGAGACCCGCGAGTGGCTCGACTCCCTGGAGTACGTCCTGGCCGCCTCGGGGCCGGAGCGGGTCATCGAGCTGCTCGACCGGCTCCAGGACCGGGCCCGCCGCCGCGGCGTGAGCCTGCCCTTCGCCAGCAACACCCCCTACGTCAACACCATCCCGCCGGAGCGACAGCCCCCCTACCCGGGCGACCACCGCCTGGAGCAGCGACTGCGAGAGCTGCTGCGCTGGAACGCCGCCGTCATGGTCGTCCGGACCAACCAGGAAGACCCGACCATGGGCGGCCACATCGCCACCTACGCCTCGGCGGCGACCCTGATGGAGGTCGCCTTCCACCACTTCCTGCGGGGGCGGACCGACCGCTTCGAGGGCGACCATGTCTTCTTCCAGGCCCACACCTCGCCCGGCATCTACGCCCGCGCCTTCCTGGAGGGCCGCCTGAGCGAGCGGCAACTCCTCAACTTCCGCCACGAGCTGCGGCCCGGCGGCGGCCTGCCCTCCTACCCCCACCCGCGGCTGATGCCGGGGTTCTGGCCGTTTCCCTCCGCATCCATGGGCCTGGCGCCGATCATGGCGATCTACCAGGCTCGCTACAACCGCTACCTCGAGGACCGCGGCCTCAAGGAGCCCGGCGGCGCCAAGGTCTGGGCCTTCCTCGGCGACGGCGAGATGGACGAGCCCGAGGCCCTGGGGGCGATCTCCCTGGCCTCGCGGGAGCGCCTCGACAACCTCGTCTTCGTCATCAACTGCAACCTGCAGCGCCTCGACGGCCCGGTGCGCGGCAACGCCAAGATCATCCAGGAGCTGGAGACCGTCTTCCGCGGCGCCGAGTGGAACGTGATCAAGGTGATCTGGGGCTCCGACTGGGACCCGCTGCTGGCCCGCGACCCGGAGGGGCTCATCGCCCGCCGCATGGGCGAGTTGGTGGACGGCCAGTACCAGAAGTACTCGGTCTCCACCGGCGAGTACCAGCGGCAGCACTTCTTCGGCGGCGACGAGCGCCTGATGAGGCTGTCCGAGGGCCTGACGGACGAGCACATCCGCACCATCCGGCGGGGCGGCCACGACCCGGAGAAGGTCCACGCCGCCCTGCGCGCCGCCGTCGACTGCCGGGGCGCTCCGTCGGTGGTGCTCGCCAAGACGATCAAGGGCTTCGGCATGGGCCGCGTCGGCGAGGGGGCGATGACGGCCCACCAGCTCAAGCGGCTCGACATGGAGGTGGTGCGGGAGATGCGCACCCGCTTCGACATCCCCCTCTCCGACGAGGAGGTGGAGGAGCTGCCCTTCTACCGGCCGCCGGAGGACAGCCCCGAGATCCGCTACCTGCTGCAGCGGCGGCGGGCCCTGGGCGGGTTCGTGCCCGAGCGCTCCGAGGCCGCCGCCCCCTCCCCTCCCACGGCGGAGGGGCTCTTCGAGGAGTTCCACCAGGGCAGCCGCGGCCGCCGCGCCTCGACGACGATGGTGCTGGTGCGCATCCTCGCCAAGCTGCTGCGCGACCCCGGGCTGGGGCGCCTCATCGTGCCCATGGTCCCCGACGAGGCCCGCACCTTCGGCATGGAGGCCCTCTTCCGGCAGTACGGCATCTACTCCCACATCGGCCAGCTCTACGAGCCCGTCGACTCCGAGAGCCTCACCTACTACCGCGAGGCCCGGGACGGGCAGCTCATCGAGGAGGGCATCACCGAGGCCGGCGCGCTCTCCACCTTCATCGCCTCGGGCACGGCCTACTCGACCCACGGCGTGCCGACCCTGCCCTTCTACGTGTTCTACTCGATCTTCGGCTTCCAGCGCGTGGGCGACCTGATCTGGGCCGCCGGCGACCAGCGGGCCCGGGGGTTCCTCATCGGCGCCACCTCGGGCCGCACCACCCTCAACGGCGAGGGCCTGCAGCACCAGGACGGCCACAGCCACATCGCCGCCTACGGCTATCCCCACGTGATCGCCTACGACCCCGCCCTCGGCTACGAGGTGGCCGTCATCGTCGAGGAGGGGATCCGCCGCATGCAGCAGGAGGGCGAGCCCGTCATCTACTACCTGACCGTGACCAACGCCTCGTACGAGATGCCGCCCATGCCCGAGGGGGCCCGCGAGGAGATCCTGAAGGGGATGTACAGGCTGCGGCCGACGGCCCACCCGCGGCGGAAGAAGAAGGCCCACCTCTTCGGCTCGGGGGCGATCCTCGTTGAGGTCCTGGAGGCGCAGCGGCTCCTCGAAGAGGAGTACGGCGTCGCCGCCGACGCGTGGAGCGTCACCAGCTTCAAGCAGCTCCACCAGGAGGGGGCCGACGCCGAGCGCTGGAACCTGCTGCACCCCGGCGAGGCCCCGCGCGCCCCGTACGTGCAGCAGTGCCTGGAGGGCGAGACCGGCGCCTTCGTGGTGGCCAGCGACTACGTGAAGTCCCTGCCCAACTCGGTGGCGAGGTGGTTCCCGCGGCCCCCGGTGGCCCTGGGCACCGACGGCTTCGGCCGCAGCGAGTCGAGGGCCGCCCTGCGCCGGTTCTTCGAAGTGGACGCCGCCATGATCGCCTATGCGGCCCTGGCCGACCTGGCGCGCCAGGGGCAGCTGGAGGAGAAGGTGGTCCGCCGGGCCCGGGAGGCGCTGGAGATCGAGGACCGCGGCAACCCGGAGCTGGTGGGGGGTTGATGGTGGCATCCCCGGAGCCCGGGGCGAAGGAGGGCGGACCCCTGCCTCTTGAGCATCCCTTCGTGCAGGCCGTGAGCCGCCTCGACCTCGAGAGCGTCGCTGAGATGCTGACCGCCGATCCAGGCCTCGTCGACGCGGACCTGCACGGCAGGGCGTGGATCGGCGGCCCGAGACGGACCGCGGCCGGATGTGAGCGCGCGCCGGATCAGACGAGCCGCCCCGTGCACCTGGCCGCCTACGGCCACGCCGGGCTGTTGCGGCTGCTCATCGAGCATGGCGCAGATGTCGACGCCCTCGGGTACGAGGGCAACCACGGCTGGGCGCCGCCCCTGGTGCTGGCCTGCTGGGAGGGCACGGTCGAGACGGTGCGCCTGCTGCTGGAGGCGGGTGCGGACCCGAACCTCCCATCGCGTCCGGGGGGCTCGGCCCTGCACGCGGCGATCAACCACTACGACGCGGAGAAGATCGAGCTGCTCCTGCGGCACGGCGCCCGGCACGACCTCTACTCGGCGGCGGCGGTGGGCGACCTGGAGGAGGTCGAGCGGCAGCTGGCCGCCGGCGACGGGCTCCTGGACCGCCGCGACGACCTGCGGGGCCGGACCCCGCTGGAGTGGGCCGTCTTCAACGGCCGGGAGAAGGTCGCCCGGCACCTCCTCGCTGCGGGGGCTGAGCCAACTCCGCAGGTACTCGTCGGCCTGGGGAAGCTTGACGAGGTGCGGCAGCTCGCCGAGGCCGACCCGGGGTTCGTCAACCGGCCCCTGGCCCCGGAGCGGGAACCGCCCCTGATGCACGCCCTCCGCAGCCGCGACCTGGAGATGGTGACGCTGCTGCTGCGCCTCGGGGCCGATCCCGGCTCCGGCGGCTGGGAGCCCGGCGCCGACGCCGAGTCCTACGGCCGGGACGGGATCCCCCTGACCTTCTGGCGCGGGCAGGCGCCGATGGCCCGGGCCGGGGACCCCGCCTTCGCCGAGATCCTGATCGACGCCGGCGCCGACGTGAACGGGGAGTTCATCCCCGGCCGCTCGTTCCTCTTCCACTACCTGCGGCACGGACGGTTCGACGTGGCGCGGCTCCTCCTCAGCCGCGGCGCGGACCCCGACCGCCTCGGCAGGAGCCGCGGCGGCACCACGACCCTGCAGTCCCTCGTCGCCCCCGACGGCGTCGAGGCGCGGCAGCTCGCCCGCACAGGGGAGTACATCCCCGCCATGGAGCTGCTCCTCGACCACGGCGCCGGCGTCAATACCCTGTCGGCGGAGGGCCTGACCGCCCTCGACTACGCCGTGGAGATCGACTCCGCCCCGGTGGCGGACTTCCTGCGGCAGCGCGGCGGACGGCGCGCCAGGGATCTCGACACGCAAGAAGGGGAACCATGGACAACAAGCTGACCCGGGCCTTCGAGAGCCGGGAGGGCCGGAAGCTCACGGACCGGGAGGTGCAGTTCCTGCACGCCGCAGGCCACGGCGGGGACGGACGGGGCCGGGGCGCCACCAGCGATGTCGGCCGAATGCGCGCTCTGCTGGGCGAGCAGCCGTCCCTGCTCGACACGGTCGGCCCGCTCGCCCTCAACCAGGCCGTCGGCTGCGCCAGCTACGACGCGGTCCGTCTCCTCCTCGACCGCGGGGTCCGGGAGCTGTACGACGGTCAGACGGGACGGCCGCGAGAGGAGCAGCACGAGCCGATCACCCACGCCTTCTACGTGGGCATGGGAGAAAACGAGGAGCTGGACGCGGAGCAGGTGACGCGGGTCGGGCGGTTCCGGATCCTGCGAACCCTGTTCGACGCGGGCCTCGCCGACGCCTCGGTCATCGCCACCTCGCATGTCGGTTGGCCCGGCAACACCTCCCTGCTCTACTGGGCGGTCTACCGGCGGCTGGAGTTCTCGGAGTTCGCCCTCGAGTACGGCGCCGATCCCGAGGCGCCGATCTCCGGGAACGGGGAGCGGGGCACGACGGTGCTGCAGCACGCCGTGGCGCCGCCCTTCGACGGGGCGAGCGCCCCATGGATCAACCCCGAGGGATGGAGGCGGAGCATGCGGTTCGCCGATTTCCTCCTCTCCCATGGCGCTTTCTACGACATCTTCTCGGCCTGCGGGCGCGACGATCTCGACCGCGTCCGCACGCTAACCGCCGGCGACCCCGGCGCGGTCACACGCCCGGGAGAGGCCGACATGACCCCCCTGCACTGGGCGGCACGGGCCGGCGCCGGCCAGTGCACGCGGTGGCTGCTGGCCCGGGGCGCCGATGTGAACGCCGAGACGGTCTCGCGCCGCACGGCCCTGCACCTGGTGGCGGAGTGGGGGCTGACCGAGATGATCTGGCTGCTGGCGGGGCACGGCGCCGATCTGAACCCGCAGGACACCAAGGGCCGGACGCCCCTGCACCGGGCCGCCTACATGGGCCGGGTCGAAGCGGCGGAGGCCCTCATCGTGCTCGGCGCCGACCCCCGTCTGGAGACGCGCACGGGCAAGACGGCCCTCCAGTCGGCGCGTTTCGACTGCAAGTTCCTGAAGGACTGACAGCGTGGCTACGGACGACTCCTACCTGCTGGCCAAGATGGAGGGCGCCTTCCAGCTGCGCGAAGGCCGCGGCATGACCGACCGCGAGCGGCAGTTCGCCATCGCCTCCGCCCATGGCGCCGCCGACGAGTGCCACGCCACCTGCGACGTCTCCCGGATGAAGTCCCTCCTCCGCGAGCAGCCGTCGCTCATCGACACGGTCGGCTCCCTCGCCCTGTCGATGGCCACCACCTACCACGGCACCCACGACGCCGTCCTCTTCCTCCTCGACCGCGGGGTGCGCACCCTCTACGACTGCGAGACCGGGTTGGCCGGCAAGGGGAATCACGAGGCGGTCTCGGGGGCCTTCTACTGCGGGAACTTCCGGACCCTGCGGACCCTCTTCGAGGCCGGCGTCACCGACGCCTCCTTCGCCAACATGCCGTGGGTCTCCTGGCCCCACAAGACGACCCTGCTCCGCATGTCGATCTACCGGCCCCTGGAGTACGCGCGCTTCGCCCTGGAGCACGGGGTCGACCCCGACGAGGAACTCCCCTTCGAGGAAGAGAGCGGCCGGACGGCGCTGCAGAACGCGGTGGCCCCTCCCATGGGCGGGGGGTGCCTGCCCTGGCACAACCCGGAGCGGTGGGCCCAGGGCATGAGGTTCGCCGAGTTCCTGCTCTCGGAAGGGGCTTACTACGACGTCTTCTCCGCGTGCGGCCGCGGCGACCTCGACCGGTTGCGGACGCTGACGGCCGAGGACCCGGCGGTGATCGAGAGCCGGGGCGCCGCCGACCTGACCCCCCTGCACTGGGCGGTGCGCGGCCAGTCCCCCGAGTGCGCGAGGTGGCTGCTGGACCGCGGCGCCGACGTGAACGCCGAGTCGCTCACCGGCCGCCCGGCCCTGCACATAGCCGCCGAGTGGGGCCTCGACGACATGGTCTGGCTCCTCGCCGGGTACGGCGCCGACCTGAATCCGCAGGACAGGAAGGGGCGGACCCCCCTCCACCGCGCCACCTACCTCGGCGAGGTCGAGGCGGCGGAGGCGCTCATCGTGCTGGGAGCCGACACGCGGGTGCGGACCCGCGGCGGCAAGACGGCGATCGAGCTGACGCGGCTCGGCTGCAAGTATCTCAGGCAGGGGTGAGGAGGGAGTCCGGCCTCGATCCGGACTCCTCTACGGGGAACTCGTTGCTAGGTGCGTACCCCATACGCGGCAGATTTGCATATCTCGTGAAATGCGGGATACATTGATTTTTCACCAATGGAGGGAAACGCGATGCGACTCAACCTCAAAGCAGCGCCGGCCCTTGCCGCTCTGGCATTGGTCATGTTGGCGAGCGGGGCTGCCAAGGCCCAGACGACTGCCGACCAGGTCGTGGACAATGAAACCCTCCAGGCCTTCGTCGAAGGGGCGAAGGCGGAAATCGAGGCGATCACGGACGTAAACGAAGGAGCCAAGCTCAGGGACAGGCTGAGGACGGAGGGCCCCTGGAAGTCCGGATCGATGTTCCTCATCATCTTCCTCAAGAGCGGGGAACCGTTCATCCACGGGAACGATCGCGAGGCGGAGAGCAAGAATCTGATCGGCGTCGAGGACGACAACGGCCTCAAGGTCGTCGAGGAGCTCCTCGCGGCCGCGGCCCGAGGCGGCGATTTCGTCGAATACCACGACGGGGAGGCGAAGACGGCATACGCGGTCGAATACACCTCCGGGATCACCGGCAGACAGTTCGTGCTGGTCGGCGGCTACTCGCAGGACGTCTCCCATGTCCCGATCCAGACCGCAGATCTGCCGAAGCCCGCCGTCACCGCTTCGCAGGTCGTGGACCGCGAGACACTCATCACCTTCGTCGAGGAAGCGGCCAAGGTGTACGCCGAAGCCGTCCAGTCCGAAGGCTACAGCGCCCTCACCGGGATCAGGAACGCCTTCCGGGTGGAAGGCGGGGACTGGAAGTCAGGCTCCATCTACCTGTGGGTCGTCAGTGGCTCGGGCATCATCCTGTTTCACGCAACCGAGCCGTTCCGCGAAGGCAAGGAAACAGACCTGACGAGGACGGATATCAACGGAGTGCGGTTCGCCGAGGAGCTGATCGGAGGTGCGCGGCGCGAGGGTAGGAAGTTCCTGCAGTACTACTACGACGACCCCACCATCGAGGGAGACGAGGACACCGGTTCGCCGAAGCTCGGTTACGCGGTGGGCTTCTCGGTGGCCAACTCGGACCAGAAGGCCGTCATCGGCTCCGGCATCTATCTGGCAGGACAGACGAATGTTGCGCCCACTTCGTGGGGTAGCTTGAAAGGGCATTAGACATCGCGAAAGGGGATCAGCATCGCCATGGACCGCAGAGAGACCGCCGCCTTCTGGAGACAGGCCTGGATGTCGGACCACGAACGCCCGCTGACACCGGTCGAGGAGGAGTTCGTGGACGCCGCCGTTCGCCACTCCTCGGACCGCTGGAGCGGCGAGTGCGACGTGGAGCGCATGGCCGCCCTCGTGGAGCGCCATCCCTCGCTGCTGGAGACGATCGGCCCCGCCGTGCTCAACATCGCCGCCTTCCGCCGCGGCTGCGCGCCGGCCCTGGAGTTCCTCCTCGACCGGGGGCTGGTGTTCTCGGTGGCAGAGGAGTCCGAGTACGACATCGTCCACGAGGCCGCCTGGGCGGTCTCCACCGACAACCTGCGCATCCTCCTCGAGCGCGGCATGGCCGACCCCAGGAGCACCTCCAACCCGCACACCGGCTGGCCGGACAACGTCTCCCTCCTCTACTGGGCGGCCGTCCAGGGGGGAGACGAGGGGGACGGCGAGGCCCTCACCCGGCTGCTGCTGGAGCACGGCGCCGACCCCGAGGTGAAGTTCAAGGGCAACGGCGAGCGCGGGTGCACCGCCCTGCAGGAGGCCTGCGTCTACGGCCGGAGCAACCGCGACGGAATCGCCCGGGCCCTGATTGACCACGGCGCCCACTATGACGCCTTCTCCGCCAGCGCCCGCGACGACCTCGACCGCCTGCGCGAGTGTGCGCGGGAAGAGCCCGGCGTGGCGCGGTCCTTGGGAGAGGCGGAGATGACCCCCCTCCACTGGGCCGCACGCGGCGGCGCACTCCGCTGCGCCCGGTGGCTGCTGAACCACGGAGCGGATGTCGGCGCTCAGACCGTCTCCGGGCGGACGCCCCTGCACATGGCCGGCGCCGAGATGCTGTGGCTGCTGGCCGGGAAGGGCGCGGACCTGAACGCCCAGGACAGGAAGGGCCGGACGCCGCTGCACCAGGCGATGTACGGGGGCGACCTCGAGAAGGCGGAGATCCTGATCGTGCTCGGCGCCGACGTGCGCATCCCCAACCGCCGGGGGAAGACGCCGCTGGAGGTGGCGCGCAGGGACTGCCTGTTCTTCAAGCGAGGTTGACCCCGCGGCGTGACCAGATCCGCACTTGTCGCAGCTGTCTTCCTGGCTCTCCACGTTCTGCCTCTTGTCTGGCGGTCCGGCCCACTTTGGGGCACGGATCTACTCTTCTACCATCCCCCCTTGTTCCAGGGCCTCTTCCTCCTGGCCGCCGTCCTTCTCTTCGTGCCCGCCTTCCGGCGTCAGGTCCGCACCTGGATCCGCACGCTTCCGCTCCCCCTCTGGGATTCGGGCCGCCGGGCCTGGCTCACCAAGGCCCTCATACTGCTCGCCGCACTCGCGGTCTTCGTGGCTCTCCGCACGGCGAATCACCTGCTTGGGGACGGGTACCTCTACCTGCGGGACCTGGACGCCGGCATCCTGCAGTCCACGCAGCGGGCGCCGCTCACCTTCGCCCTCATTGGACTGTTGCACGGCGCCAGCGGCGTTCTCTGGGAGACCGCGGAGAACACCTACCGCCTCTACAGCTACGCCTCGGGCGTGCTGTTCGTCCTGCTTTCCTTCCCCGTGGCCGGGACCATCGGCACAACCCCCCGGGAGAAGTCCATCGTCCTGGCCCTTCTACTCAGCGGCGGCTATCTGCAGCTCTTCTTCGGGTACGTGGAGACCTACGCCCTCTGTATGCCGGGCATCCTCCTCTACCTCCTCCTCGGCCTGCGAGTCCTGGAAAGCCGGATGTCCATCCTCTTTCCCGCCCTGTTCCTGAGCCTGCTCGTCAACCTCCATCTTGCTCTGGTCCTCCTCTTCCCGTCCCTGCTCGTTCTCGCCCATCGCAGCCAGAGGAACCGGCGCACCGCTGCGGCCCTCCTCTCTTTCTTCCCGGCCAGCGCCGCCCTCTTCCTCTGGCTCACCGACGTCGATCTTGCGACTCACCTGAGTCGCCTGGGCGGCAGCCATCTTCTGCCCCTTCTTTCCGAACCCGGCTTTCGCGAACCGTACCGGCTGTTCTCACTGGCCCATGTCCTCGACTTCCTCAACGTGCAGGCCCTGGCCGCCCCCGGCGCCTGGATGGCGATGGCCATGCTCGACAAGAGAGCGGTCGGCCATCACATCTTCCTCCTCACGGCAGCGGCCTTCCCCCTGTTGTTCACATTTCTCGCCAACCCGGAGATCGGTGCCTTTCGCGACTGGGACTTCCTCGCCCTGCCCGCCTTGCCCCTCACGCTCTGGGCGGCCTCCGCGCTCCTGGCACGGGTGCGCGACCCGAACAGCGCTTTCCACATCGTCGTCCTCATCTGTGGGGCCGCCGCCTTGCACAGCCTCATGTGGATCGGTCTGAACTCCAGTCCCACGGCCTCCGAAGCTCGATACGCCCACCTCATGGACGGACTCACAGGCCATGCCGCCTCCTATGGATGGGAGACCCTGGGCAGCCACTACTACCTGCACGACAAGCCGCTGCAAGAGCTCAACGCCTACAAGCGCGCCCTCGAGGCCAACCCGGAGAACGCTCGCCACTGGGGAGCCGTCGGCATCACCTACAACACCATGGACAAGCACGAAGAGTCGATCCCCTATCTCCGGAAAGCCCTTCAGATCAATCCCGACTTGCCGAACATCTACCTCCACCTGGGCATGGCCTGTGCCAACACAGGCCGCATGGAGGAAGCGAGGGAGATTCTTCAGACATTCCTCAAACTCAGCCCGAAGGATCCCCTGGCTCCGAGAATCAGAGAGGTTCTCGAGGACATCGACAACTAGCGCCAGGACCACACGTAACTCAGGATTTGCCGATGAACCACCCACCACTCCAGTCCGCCCTTGACGCGATCGCAGCCGGCGACCCCGAAACCCTCCGCCCCCTGCTGGAGGCCCACCCCTCCCTCGTGAACACCCCCTTGGAGCACGACGGCCACACCCGAAGACCCATGCCGACGCTGCTGCACCGGGCCGTCCTCGCCCAAGGGACGCCGCAGGTGGCCCAGCTGCTGATCGATCACGGCGCCGACATGAACAGCACCGCGGGCGGGACCCTGGCGCCGCTGGAGATGGCGGCGGCGTCCCTGCACCCGGGGATCGCCGAGCTGCTGATCGCCAACGGCGCAGACGTGGAGCTGCACGTCGAGCTGCCGCCCGTGGAGGTGGCCGTCCGCTACCAGAGGAGGCAGATCTTCAAGTTCCTGATCGCCGGCGGGGCGAGGTACGACATCTCCCATACCCTCCGCCTGGGCATGATGGCGGAGACGCGGGCCCTGCTCGCGGCCGACTCGTCCCTCGCCAACACAGAGACCGACCACGGGCTGCCGCTGAACCTGGCGGTGGGCAAGCCGGGCATCTTCAAGCTGCTGCTGCGCCACGGGGCCGACATCCACGCCGAGGACTCCCTCGGCCTGACCCCCCTGAAGGCGGCGCGAACCCCGGAAAGCGACAAAGAGGTGCGGGCCCTGCTGGAGATGGGCGTCGAGGACGACATCTACGGGGCTCTGGCGGCCGGCGACGAGACCCGGGTCGAGGCGATCCTGAAGGACGACCCGGCGCAGGCCCACCCGGTGGGCTGCTGGCCGCAGCGGGGGCCGATTCCGCCCGTCATCTGGGCGGTCTGGTCGGGGTCGACGCGGATCCTCGAGCTGGTCCTGGAGCAGGACGTGGCTCTCGACATCCGGCCGAACCCGCTCAGCACCGCCATCGGGTATGACCACGACGAGATGGTGCGCATACTGCTGGACAAGGGGGCCTCGCCCGAGTGCGCGGACCCCTCCGACTGGCCGGGGGCCTCCAGGCTGCGGCCGTACCGTTTCGTCTTTCCGGCGGATCCTCCACGGCCCCACGTGCCCCTCTACACGGCCCTGCGCAGGGGAACCATCGCCGCCGTGGAGATGCTGCTCGACGCCGGGGCGGACCCGAACTGCACCCTGACGGACTGGGCCGGGCTTCAGTGGCCGGCGCTGGCCGCCAATCTGCAGCAGGTGAAGCTGTTGCTGGATCGCGGCGGCGACCCGGCGGGCCCCTGCGCCGAGAGCGCCCTCCGCTGGGCGGTGCAGCTGTGCCGGCGGCCGATGATCGAGCTGCTCGTCACCCACGGCGTCGACATCGACACTGTAGACGAGGACGGCCGGGGACTGCTCGACATGGTGGGCAAGTCCGACTGGCGGCCCCGCCGCCCGGAGCGGGTCCTGACGACCGCCCTGCTGGAGGAGCTGATGGGGCTCGTCCACGGCGCCGCCCCGGAGGCTCGGCTCCTTCGGCTGCGGGGCGACCTGATGGACGCGGTCATCGAGGGCCGGACCGGCGACCTGCGCGCCGTGCAGGCGGAGGCGCCCGAGTTGTACGAGCGGGAGCTGGTGCGGGACGAGCTGTTTCACTGGGCCGCCAGCCGGGGTCACGGCCAAGTGGCCGATCTGCTGGTGGAGCTGGGCGCGCCCATGACGATCAGCGTCGCCGCGGCCCTCGGGCGGGTGGACCTCGTCGATTCCATGTTGACGGAGGACCCCTCCCTGGTGGAGGGACGCCTGTCCCCCGAGGAGATCGACTGGAACAAGCACCTGCCCTGGCACCAGCACCCGCCCCTCATCGTCGCCGCCATGAACGACCGCCCGGAGGTGGCGGCGCTGCTGCTGGACCGCGGCGCCGGGATCGACCGCCAGGTCGGCTGGTACCAGACCACGGCCCTGCACCACGCCGTGGACAGCGAGTCCACGGCGGCCGTCCGGCTGCTGCTGGACCGGGGCGCGGACGTCAGCATCCGCAGCCGCAACCACCACCTGCCGACGGCCCTGGTGAAGAACGCGCCGTTCACGGTCTCGCGCCGCGAGATCCGCGACCTGCTCGTCGCCCACGGGGCCAACCCGGAGGAACAGCTCCCTCACACGGCAGGTGAATGACACCCAGGGAGGATCGCATGGACCGCAGGGAGACCACCGCCTTCTGGAGACAGGCCTGGATGTCGGACCACGAACGCCCGCTGACACCGGCCGAAGAGGAGTTCGTGGACGCCTCCGTGCGCCACACCTCCGACCGCTGGAACGGCGAGTGCGACGTGGAGCGCATGGCGGACCTCGTGGAGCGCCATCCCTCGCTGCTTGAGACGATCGGCCCCGCGGTGCTCAACATCGCCGCGTACCGGGGCGGGTGCGGGCCGGCCCTGGAGTTCCTCCTCGACCGGGGGCTGGTGTTCTCGGTGGCCGAGCACCGCGCCAAAGGCGGCAAGGAGTCCGAGTACGACATCGTCCACGAGGCCGCCTGGGCGCTCTCCACCGACAACCTGCGCATCCTCCTCGAGCGCGGCATGGCCGACCCCAGGAGCACCTCCAACCCGCACACCGGCTGGCCGGACAACGTCTCCCTCCTCTACTGGGCGGCCGTCCAGGGGGGAGACGAGGGGGACGGCGAGGCCCTCACCCGGCTGCTGCTGGAGCACGGCGCCGACCCCGAGGTGAAGTTCAAGGGCAACGGCGAGCGCGGGTGCACCGCCCTGCAGGAGGCCTGCGTCCACGGACAGGGCAGCCGCGACGGGATCGTCCAGGCCCTGATCGACCACGGCGCCCGTTACGACGCGTTCTCCGCCAGCGCCCGGGACGACCTCGACCGCCTGCGCCAGTGCGCGCGGGAAGAGCCCGGCGTGGCGCGGTCCCTGGGAGAGGCGGAGATGACTCCCCTCCACTGGGCATCCCGCGCCGGCGCGCTGCGCTGCGCCAGGTGGCTGCTGAACCACGGAGCGGACGTGGACGCTCAGACCGTGGCGGGGCGGACGCCCCTGCACATGGCCGGCTCCGAGATGCTGTGGCTGCTGGCCGCAGAGGGCGCGGACCTCAACGCCCAGGACAGGAAGGGCCGCACGCCGCTGCACCAGGCGATGTACGGGGGCGACCTCGAAGAGGCGGAGATCCTGATCGTGCTGGGCGCCGACGTGCGCGTCCCCAACCGGCAGGGGAAGACGCCGCTGGAGGTGGCGCGCAAGGACTGCCTGTTCTTCAAGCGGGGATAGCAGAGCCGCCCCTCCCAGGGTTCACCAGAGCGACATGGACTGGCTGACCTCCACAGTTGCCTGCAGGCGTTATCTCCAGTCGACCGACCCGGGCAGATTCCCGGTTCCTTGGGGGTGGGAGTTCGTCCTCGGGTGTGTTGTCCTTCTCTGCGCCCTGGGTCTCCCAATCTTCGCAGTCTTCGATTTTCTGGACGCCACATATCATACACCGGAGTCCAGGTTCCTCCTGGATATCCACGCACCTCTTGTGGTGACCAGTCTTGTGACCTTGGCAGCGATATGGGTAATCTGCAGAGACAGATACGATCTCGACATTGAGTGCTTCCTCGGCCTTGTCCCTCCGAATCCTCGGGTGATCCTATCGGCCGTGGCGTGCGGGGTGGCAATCGCCGTGGCAGCATGCCTCGTCTATCTGCCGCTCATCGATCCGGCACACATCAACTCCCTTGGGGTATAGACTGGGCGCGGGTGTGCCTGTGACAATCAGATTCGTGCTGACGGAGTTCGTGCCCGTGCACGTCCTCGGTGCTGCCTTGATCGGACCGCTTCTCGAGGAGTTCTACCGCGTCCTGCTCTACTCCTGGCTTCGTCGACACCTGAATTGCGGGGCTTCCCTGTTGCTGACCGCCGTCCTGCACGCGCTCCTCCATGGATGGGGGGCAATGACGGTCCTTCATTTCATCCTGGGTCTGGCGTGGGGGTACGCCTATGAAAGGACTCGTTGTCTCCTGTCTCCCTATGTCCTCCATGGATCCTACAATCTCAGCATTGCCCTGGTAGATCCAGCAGCCAGGCAGTGGCTCTTCCACTAGGCGGGAGGGCATGAGAGTTACGGCGAGCCTCGCATCGATCTACTGGGTGTGGATGATGTCATCGGCTCTCTATCTCCACTTTGCACCCTCTGCATCCGAGTACCGGACCCTTGCTTCCGAGGCCTTCGACAGAGAGGAGTATGCGGCCTCCGTCGAGTTCCAGGACAAGGTGCTCGAGATAGCCGCCATGGATTACCACGCCCATTACTGGAAGGGTCGGGCCTTGTCCAAGGAAGAGGATTACGAGAGGGCCCTGGTTTCCTTCGACCTGGCCCTGATGATCCGTCCCGAGGAACTGGCCGCCCTGGATGGGAAGGCCCGCGCTCTCAGCGGATTGGGCCGATTCGAGGAGGCGCTCTCTGTACTGAATCAGATCCAACAACGGGACTCCACGTCTGTCCGGGTCCAGTACAACATCGCCTTCTGCTTGCAGCACCTCGGCAGGCGGGAGGAGGCGCTGACGATCCTGCGTGGGGTGGTCGCCGCCGACCCGGGCTGGATGCCGGGCCATATCCGCCTCGGGCACATGCTCGACGCCGCCGGGCGGCCCCGGCAGGCTCTCGCCGCGTACGCCCGGGCCACCGCCATCGACTCTACCAATGATGAGGTCAGGTATCACTTGGCGGCGACTCACCTTCATCTGGGTGACCGGGCGGAGGCGATAGAGATCCTGCGCCGAATGGCGGGGACGAACCCCTCTCTCGCGACCGAGGTATCGGCCGATTCAAGCTTCATGGATTTGACCGAAGAGGAGCTGTCCCTTCTGTCTTCGGACTGACCGAACGCCGGAGACAACGGGCAGATGCGAGAGAACAACCGATGAACGCACCCCTCCAGGCCGCCCTCGAAGCCGTGCAAGCCGGCGACCCCGAGGCCCTCCGCCCCCTGCTGGAGGCCCACCCCTCCCTCGTCCACACCCCTCTGCAGCACGACGGCCGCACCAGGCGACCCATGCCGACGCTGCTGCACCGGGCCGTCCTCGCCCAAGGGACGCCGCAGGTGGCCCAGCTGCTGATCGATCACGGCGCCGACATGAACAGCACCGCGGGCGGGACCCTGGCGCCGCTGGAGATGGCGGCGGCGTCCCTGCACCCGGGGATCGCCGAGCTGCTGATCGCCAACGGCGCAGACGTGGAGCTGCACGTCGAGCTGCCGCCCGTGGAGGTGGCCGTCCGCTACCAGAGGAGGCAGATCTTCAAGTTCCTGATCGCCGGCGGGGCGAGGTACGACATCTCCCATACCCTCCGCCTGGGCATGATGGCGGAGACGCGGGCCCTGCTCGCCGCCGACCCTGCCATCGCCAACATCGAGACCGACCACGGGCTGCCGCTGAACCTGGCGGTGGGCCGACCCGGCATCTTCAAGCTGCTGCTGCGCCACGGGGCGGACATCCACGCCGAGGACTCCCTCGGCCTGACGCCGTTGAAGGCGGCGCGGATTCCGGAGAGCGACAAGGTGGTGCGGACCCTGCTGGAGATGGGTGTGGAGGACGACATCTACGGCGCCCTGGCGGCCGGCGACGAGGACCGGGTCGAGGCGATCCTGAAGGCCGACCCGGCGCAGGCGCACCCGGTGGGCTGCTGGCCGCAGCGGGGGCCGGTCCCGCCCGTCATCTGGGCGGTCTGGTCCGGATCGACGCGCATCCTCCAGCTGGTCCTGGAGCAGGACGTGCCCCTCGACATCCGGCCGAACCCGCTCAGCACCGCCATCGGCTACAGCTACGACGAGATGGTGCGCATGCTGCTGGACAAGGGGGCCTCGCCCGAGTGCGCGGAGCCCTCCGATTGGCCGGGGGCCTCCAGGCTGCGGCCGTACCGTTTCGTCTTTCCGTCGGATCCTCCAGAGCCCCACGTGCCGCTCTACGAGGCCCTGCGCGGAGGCACCATCGCCGCCGTGGAGATGCTGCTCGAGGCCGGGGCGGACCCGAACTGCACCCTGACGGACTGGGCCGGTCTTCAATGGCCGGCGCTGGCGGGCAATCTGCAGCAGGTGAAGCTGCTGCTGGACCGGGGCGGCGACCCGTCGAGCCCCTGCGCCGAGAGCGCCCTCCGCTGGGCGGTGCAGCTTTGCCGCCGGCCGATGATCGAGCTGCTCGTCACCCGCGGCGTCGACATCGACACGATCGACGAGGACGGCCGGGGTCTGCTCGACATGGTGGGCAAGTCCGACTGGAGACCGCGCCGCCCGGAGCGGGTCCTGACGACCGCCTTGCTGGAGGAGCTGATGGGGCTCGTCCACGGCACCGCTTCGGAGGCGCGCCTCCTGCGGCTGCGGGGCGGCCTCATGGACGCGGTCATCGAGGGCCGGACCGGCGACCTGCGCGCCGTGCAGGCGGAGGCGCCCGAGTTGTACGAGCGGGAGCTGGTGCGGGACGAGCTGTTTCACTGGGCCGCCAGCCGGGGTCACGGCCAAGTGGCCGATCTGCTGGTGGAGCTGGGCGCGCCCATGACGATCAGCGTCGCCGCGGCCCTCGGGCGGGTGGACCTCGTCGATTCCATGTTGACGGAGGACCCCTCCCTGGTGGAGGGACGCCTGTCCCCCGAGGAGATCGACTGGAACAAGCACCTGCCCTGGCACCAGCACCCGCCCCTCATCGTCGCCGCCATGAACGACCGCCCGGAGGTGGCGGCGCTGCTGCTGGACCGCGGCGCCGGGATCGACCGCCAGGTCGGCTGGTACCAGACCACGGCCCTGCACCACGCCGTGAGCAGCGAGTCCACGGGGACCGTCAGGCTGCTGCTGGACCGGGGCGCGGACGTCGGCATCCGCAGCAGGAACCACCACCTCCCGACGGCCCTGGTGAAGAACTGGCCGCCCACGGTCTCGCGCCGCGAGATTCGCGACCTGCTCGTCGCCCACGGGGCCAACCCCGAGGAACAGCTCCCTCACACGGCAGGTGAATGAGCAGGATGAACACCCCACCCCTCCAGGCCGCCCTCGAAGCCGTCGAAGCCGGCGATCCCGGGGCCCTCCGCCCCCTGCTGGAGGCCGACCCCTCCCTCGTGAGCGCCCCTCTGCCGAAGCCCTTCTCGACCTCGCCGACAAGCATCGACGTCGGGGACGACGGCCGCATGCGCAGACCCCTGCCGACGCTGCTGCACCGGGCCGCACTCGGCTGGCGCGAAAGCGAGCTTCAGGTGGCTCAGCTGCTGATCGATCACGGAGGCGACGTGAACAGCACGGAGGGCGGGGCGCTGGCGCCACTGGAGATGGCGGCGTGGTCGCGGCACCCGGGGATGGCCGAACTGCTGATCGCCGCCGGCGCCGACGTGGAGCTGCACGTCGAGGTCCCGCCGGTGGAGGTCTCCGTCCTCTATCAGAGGAGGGAGGTCTTCAAGCGCCTCATCGCGGCCGGCGCCAGGTACGACATCTCCCACACCCTGCGCCTGGGCATGATGGCGGAGACGCGGGCCCTGCTCGCCGCCGACCTGTCCATCGTCAACACCGAGACCGCCCACGGGCTGCCGCTGAACCTGGCCGTGGGCAAGCCGGGCATCTTCAAGCTGCTGCTGCGTCACGGGGCGGACATCCACGCCCAGGACTCCCTCGGCCTGACGCCGTTGAAGGCGGCCCGGAATCCCGAGAGCGACAAGGAGGTGCGGGCCCTGCTGGAGATGGGCGTGGAGGACGACATCTACGGGGCCCTGGCGGCCGGCGACGAGGCCCGGGTCGAGGCGATCCTGAAGGCCGACCCGGCGCAGGCGCAGCCGGTGCGCTGCTGGCCCCGGCGGGGGCCGATCCCGCCCGTCATCTGGGCGGTCTGGTCCGGCTCGACGCGCATCCTCGGGCTGATCCTGGAGCAGGACGTGCCCCTCGACATCCGGCCGAACCCGCTCAACACCGCCATCGGCTACGACTACGACGAGATGGTGCGCATGCTGCTGGACAAGGGGGCCTCCCCCGGGTGCGCGGACTGCTCCGACTGGCCGGGGGCCTCCAGCTACCCTCCGTACCGCCCCCTGTCACTGCCGAGTCGTCCCCGGCCCCACGCGCCGATCTACAAGGCCCTGCGCGGGGGGAACGTGGCCGCCGTGGAGATGCTGCTCGAGGCCGGGGCGGATCCGCACGGCACGCTGACTTACTGGGGCGGCCTATACTGGCCGGCGCTGGGCGCCCATCGGCGGCTGATGAGGCGGTTGCTGGACCGGGGCGGCGATCCCTTGAGCCCCCGTGCCGAGGGCACTCTCCGCTGGGCGGCGCAGCAGTGCCGGCGGCTGATGATCGAGCTGCTCGTCACCCACGGCGTCGACGTCGACACGGTTGACGGGAGCGGCAAGGGCCTGCTGGACATGGTGGGCCGGTCCGATGGGAGGCCGTCCCGTGAGGAGAGGGTTAAGACGACCGCCTTGCTGGAGGAGCTGATCGGCCTCGTCCGCGGGGCGGAACGGGAGGCGCACCTCCTGCGCCTTCGGGCCGACCTCATGGATGCGGTCCTCGGGGGCCGGATCGGCGCCCTGCGCGCCGTGCAGGCGAAGGCGCCCGAGCTCTTCGAGCGGGAGCTGGTCCGGGACGACCTGCTGCACTGGTGCGCCGGCCGCGGACACGGCGACCTGGTGGACTTTCTCGCGGCGCTGGGCGCGCCCATGACGATCAGCGTCGCCGTGGCCCTCGGGCGCCTGGAGCTCGTCGAGGCCATGTTGACGGAGGACCCGTCCCTGGTGGAGGGGAATTGGCCGCCCGAGGAGACCGACTGGAACAAGCACCTGCCGTGGAACCAGCACTCGCCCCTCATCGTCGCCGCCATGAAGGACCGTACGGAGGTGGCGGCGCTCCTCCTGGACCGGGGCGCCGGGATCGACCGCAAGGTCGGCTGGTACCAGACCACGGCCCTGCACCACGCCGTGGACAGCGAGTCCACCGAGACCGTCCGGCTCCTGCTGGAAAGGGGCGCGGACGTCACGATCCGCAGCCGCGATCACCACCTGCCCACGGCCCTGGTGAAAAACTGGCCGCCCACGGTCTCGCGCCGCAAGATCAGCGACCTGCTCATCGCCCACGGGGCCAACCCGAAGGAACTACCCACCCACGGAGCAAGTGAATGACACGCAAGATCTACGCTTTCGGCATGGACGGCTTCATCGTCCCCATGATGAAGCGCTTCGCCGCCGAGGGGGCCGTGCCCCACTTCGAGCGCATGCTGCGGGAGGGGGCGGTCAACCAGACCCTGCCCTCCTTCCCGGTGTGGACCCCCACCAACTGGGCGACCCTGTCCACCGGCGCCCACACCGGCACCCACGGGGTGACCCGCTGGCGCGTGGAGGTCGAGCCGGGGCGGCGGATCGACAGCTTCGACGGGCGGGCCAACAACGCCGAGCGCATCTGGAACGCCCTCGAGCGGGCCGGGATGACGAGCGTGGCCGTCCACTACCCGGCGGCCCATCCCTCCGGCGTGGAGAAGGGCTTCGTGGTGGACGGCTTCGGCCACCCCAGCCACCGGCGCACCGACTTCGAGGTGGCCACCTGCCAGGCCTACACCACCGAGGCGGAGCTGGCCGCCGAGATCGAGATGGACCACGACGGCACGGCCGTGCGCGCCGCCCAGAGCGGCGTCGAGCCGATCCCGCCCCTGAAGCCGGCGCAAGGGTGGAGCAACCTGCCGGAGAGCCACGCGCCGCCCCTGGAGAGCCGCATCGAGGTGGAGGCCCGCCTCGGCGGCGACGTGACCGCCTTCGAGCTGCTGGCCGTGGACGGCGGCGGAAACGGCTACGACCGGGTGCTCGTCTGCCGGGGCCGGGACGGCGGCCGCCGGGTCGCGGAGGCGAGGGTCGGCGAGTGGAGCGATTGGGCGGTGGAGGAGTTCGCCATCGACGGCGGCCGGCAGCGGGCCTCGGTCCGCTTCAAGCTGATGGAGCTGGCCCCGGACGGGAGCCGGCTCAAGCTCTACCGCACCCAGGTGACCTTCGCCGACGGCTTCACCGTGCCCGACGAGCTGGCCGGGGAGCTGATCGAGCGCTTCGGCCCCTACCAGGAGCACGCCTCCATGCTGCCCTACACGGCGGGCATGGCCGACTTCGACACGGCCCTCGAGGAGTGCGAGTACCAGGGCCTGTGGTTCGCCGAGGTCGCCCGCTACATGCTGCGCGAGCGGGGCTGCTCCTTCTTCATCTGTCACTGGCACCTCTACGACTACCTCAACCACATCCACCTCGGCGACGTCGACCCCGTCTGTCCCGGGTACGACGCGGACAAGGCCGACGAGTACCTCGACTACTTCCGGCGCGCCTACCAGGTGGGAGACCGCATCCTCGGCCGCCTCTGGGAGGACGCCGACGACCGGACCCTCGTGGGCGTCCTCTCCGACCACGGCTGCTCCCCCGACGTGCGCGTGGCCAACATCCGCCAGTTCCTCCACGAGCGCGGCTTCCTGGCGCTGGAGGCCGGCCATGAGAACCTCGTGCGCGACCAGGTCCGCGAGGATGACATCGACTGGGAGCGCACCCGGGCCTACCTGAAGGACGACAAGGGCTTCGACATCTTCATCAACGCCGAGCCGGGACCCGGGTTCGACCGCATCGAGGCGGAGCTGCTCCTGGCCCTGCGCACCTGGGTCGACGAGGAGGTGGGGCGCAACCCCGTGGCCATCGCACTGCCCCGGCGCGACGCCTGGATCCTCGGCCAGTGGGGGGACCAGTGCGGCGACGTGGTCTTCGCCTGGGACCACGGGTACGTGAGCGGCTACTACGGCCAGTGGCGGGGCATCGCCGGCGACGCCAGCGTGGGAGCGCCCAACGTGTACGGCGCCCACCACGGCGGCTTCCTGCCGACCCAGAGCCGCGACTCCTCCAGCTTCGGCTCGTGGCTGCTGGCCGGCCCCGGCATCAAGGCGGGCTACGAGCGCCCGGCGGAGAAGCTCGGCTACATCCACGCCGCCGACGTGGTGCCCACCTTCTGCCACCTGCTGGGTGCCGAGGCCCCGCGCCAGTCCCAGGGCACGGTGGCGCGGGACCTGCTTGAGGGGTTCGAGATGGAGCGGGAGCGGGAGGCCCTCGCCGACCGGGTGCCCAACGCGACGACGGCCAAAGCCAGGAGGGAACTGGAGGAGGGCAAGGGCCAGCGATTCGACACAGCCGAGGACTTGCACCGAGACCTCGGCGTCTGACAGGCGAGCCGGCCCGCCTCTCCGAGTTCACCCCTCCTCGTAGACCGCCTCTCCGCGGTGCAGCCGCTGGGCGATCTGCAGCGTCTGGAGCAGCTCGCGCTGCGTCGGCGCCTTGGCCGCCAAGTAGCGGGCGGCCGCCACCATCAGGATCCGCTGCTCGCCGGCGTCGGTCCGCTCGCCGTGCTGGCGGATGGCGGCCTCGAGCATCTGGAAGCTGTGGAACTCGGCGTCCTCCCGCACCAGGGACTCGGTGAGCGCCCGGAACAGGGGTCCCGCCTCGCCCCCTGATACCAGGTAGCCGGAGACGAGCCGCCCGGCTTCGTCGACCCGCTGCTGCTGGTTGAGCAGCTGCAGGTACTCCTCCATCGCCTCGTCCGGTTCCGCCGCCGCCGCTCCCGGGTCGGGCAGGCGGGCGGGCGGGACGTTGAGGAAGCGGTCGAGGTAGACGCGCATCGCCCCGTGGTAGACGCCGCGCAGCATCTCGGGCGACTCGGCCCTCTTCAGCATCTGGTGCAGGGCGTTGGCGTACGAGAAGGTGTGGAGCACCGCGATCCAGTCGGAGAACTCGTTGTTCACGTGGAACCGGACGATGCGCAGGGCCGCGGCCATCGTGACCGCCTCCGCCAGTTGCACCGGGCGCGCGCCCTCCTTCAACGCCTCGTTCATCGCCGCCACGATCGCGTGGGGATCGTCCTGCAGGAGCGCCTCGGTGAACTCGTCCCCGGCCCTCCACTCCTTCCCCCGTCCCTCCTCCAGCAGTCGATCCAGGGAGTCGAAGGCCTCGCTCAGCAGGGTCACGAGGTCGACGGGAGAGCGCCAGCTGTTCTGCTCCTCGCTGCGCTGGGCGGCGCTCAGCTGGCGGATGAGCGAGGGCAGGACGTGGGCCGCGTGCTCCCAGCCGATGCGGTCGAGCAGCTCGAAGGCCTTGTTGATGAAGTCGATCACGTGGCCGCCTTCGAGGTAGAAGTGGTCGGTCGCCGCCGCCACCATCATCTCCACCAGGTCGGACGGGCTCGAAGGGCCCTCGATGGCGGCCAGCAGGGTGCGCTCGGCCCCGTCGGCGTTGCGCACCTCGACCAGGTAGCGGAACCACCGCCGGAGCGCGGCGTGCGGGATCTCCCTGCTCTCGAGGGGCCGCAGCGGCACCCGCGGCGGCTGGCCGCTGGTGTCCGACGCCACGTGCAGGATCCCCTGGTACAGCGGCGCGATGCGTGCGTCGCCGTCGAGGTGGTCGCTCACGTTGGCCATGGCCGAGAGGATCGTCATGCCGTTGGACCACCCCGAGCGCCGCCGGCGCGCCCCGTAGAGGCCGCTGGCCCGCACGACCTCGTCCGGGTCCGCCCCGGCCTTCAGGAGGGAGACCACGGCCTTGGCCATCACCAGCCGGATGTTCTGGTCCATGCCCTCCTCGAGCCGGCGCAGGCCGCGTTCCACCGGGTCGCGAGGGGGCGCGGAGAGGTCGATGTACACGCGTCCGTCCCTGACCTCGACCGGGTAGACGGTCGCGTCGTCGGCAAAAAGATCGAAGGTGCAGCCGCTCTTCAGGTCGAACCGGGCGTGATGCCAGTGGCAGGTCAGGATGCCGTCCTCCACGGTCCCGCGGTGCAACGGGAAACCCATGTGCGGACAGCGGTTGTCCACGGCGTGGAGGTTCCCGTCGGAGTGGAAGACGACGATCGGTACGGGTCCGCCGGAGACCAGGGCCCTCCCCTTGTTCCTGATCTCCTCCAAGGTCCCCGCGTCCAGCAGCTTTTCCTCTGATCTGTCCATGATTCTCTCCTTGCCCGTGGCGGCTCCCCATGAGCCGTGGACCGAATCTGCAACTTCAAGTATACTTGAAGTCAAGGAGAATCTTCATGGCCGGGCTTCCGGAGTCCCTGACCATCGGTGAGGTAGCGGCGCGCAGCGGGGTCGCCACCTCCGCCCTGCGCTTCTACGAGGAGGAGGGGCTGATCTCATCGGAGCGGACCGGCGGCAACCAGCGGCGCTATCCACGGGCCGTGCTGCGCCGCGTCGCCGTCATCCGGGCGGCCCAGAGGATCGGCGTGTCCCTCCGGGAGATCCGCACGGCCCTGGACGGCCTGCCCAGCGGGCGCACGCCCAACAAGGCGGAGTGGGCGAAGCTGTCGCGGGGCTGGAGGGATCAGCTGCAGGAGCGGATCGAGGCGCTGGAGAGGTTGAAGGAGAGCCTGACCGGGTGCATAGGCTGCGGCTGCCTGTCCCTGCGGACGTGCAAGCTCTTCAACCGCGAGGACGAGATGGCCTCCCGCGTCGACGGCAGCTCCCTGATGGGGAGACCCGCGGCGAGAGACCCGTCCTCCGGGTGATGACCGGCAGCCGGATCGTTACAGGTTCTGCAGCCCCCACTCCCAGGCCAGGATGACGATCTTCGGGCTCCACTCGCCGATGATGAGTCCCAGGAACAGTGGCTTCAGCGTGTTGTAGAGCCGCGGTCCCCCCAGGCGCAGGACGGCGGTCTTGATCGCCCAGGCGAAGAGGATGGTGAGGAACATCTTGTGGGTCGCCAGGCTCACGGGAAAGCCGATCGGGTGGAAGGGCCACCACACCAGGCGTTGCCGGGCGAACATGAGCAGCCCCATCACCAGCGCCCCGAGGCCGGTGTGGCCCCAATAGCCCCAGTTCACCAAGGTGCTCGTCTGCAGCCGGGCGGCCGCGTCCTGCCACTGGTAGTACCCCTGCTCCTTCAGCGTGTGGGTGATGTTCAGGCCCCCGTGCTCGTAGGCCGTGCCCAGGAAGACGGCCATGCCGCCGCAGATCGACACGGCGATGGCGATCAGCATGCTGGCCAGGAGCATCCGGCGGTGTCGGCGGATGGTCTCCTCCACCACCTTGAGGCTCTGCGCCGCGCAGGTCATCACGAGGATGATCATGTCCGCCGCCCAGGCATAGGTGAACCCGAGGGCGACGATCCCCGTCGGTCCCAGGGCGCGGGTCCCGAGGCCGCCGACGATGGCGTCGGAGGCGATGATGGGACAGGCGAACCAGGGGATCCCCCCTTCGCAGACGACGCGGGTGATCCCCAGGTAGAGGAGGAAGGCCAGCCCCAGGTAGAGGGGCGCGATCCAGGCCGGAAGCCCGAGGAGCCAGAGCCAGAAGCAGATGAACGAGAAGCTGCCGGCGAAGAGGAGGACGGCGGTGCGGTAGGACATGATCTCGTCCCCTTCGCTGGCGTCCACCTCCGACGACAGACCCAGGGCGCGGCGCACGACGGCCACGATGTGCCTCCGCCCGTTCCACAGGCCGACGACCACCAGGGCGATGAAGGCGCCCAACCCCTCGAAGGAGAAGGTCGTCGGCGAGCGCGTCCACGGACTCATCAGCGGGTCCGTGTCGCCGCCCCCGATCAGTGTCGAGATGATCTGGTAGGCCATGTAGACGAAGTAGTAGAAGCAGATCCCCAGGGTCACGTCGCGGCGGATGAAGTAGGCGAACCCGAGCATCATGAAGCTGATGCCCAGGCGCACCTGCGCCACCTCGCGGAAGAGGTAGACGTACTGCCCGCCCACGTGGATCGGGTCCAGGGGAAAGTAGCGGGTCAGACCGTTGTTGACGCCGATGATGAAGGGCAGGATGAAACCGAGCCAGAAGATCCAGTTGCGGAACAGGGGCTTGACCAGACCGGGGCGCGCGCCTTGGTCGGCGTCGTCCTGGATCATGGCGATCGGCAGCTGCATCATCGGGTAGACGAGCCGCTCGTGGTCGATCCACTGCTTGCGCAGGATGACGGCGACCGAGACCATGGCGACCCAGAGACACATCGCCATCGGCCCCCAGCCGATCAGCAGGACCGGCAGCCACATCCCCCACGGCACCGTGCCGTCGCCGGACCCTTCGTAGAAGCCGCGGATGTCCTGGAAGTAATGGGAGGGTACCACCCAGTCCGGAATGAAGGGGATCACCGCCTCGGCCCAGGCGTTCTCCGGGGAGATGTAGTAGGCCATGGAGGTGATGTGGGGCAGCAGGTAGTCGGGCAGGCCGTTGGTGGCGACGCCGGAGCCGACGATCCACATCACGTAGACCTGGGCCAGCTCGGGCGGCGTCAGCACCCAGTTGCGATTGAGGAGTCCCAGCAGGGGGTTCACCATCAGCGCCATCAGGAACAGCATGAGGTTGGCGCCGATGGTGTAGTGCCAGGTGGAGAAGGCTCCGACGCGGAGGACGTAGGTGGAGTAGTTGAACCCCGCCCCGACGACGATGCACCCGAGGGTGCCGACGATCAGTCCGCGGTAGGTGCAGCCGAAGACGCGAGGTGTGTCCATGCGAGCAGAGGCCGGGACGTCAGCCGGGCCGGTACTCCAGCTCGACCCGGTTCTCCGGACCCCTCAGGCCCATGGTGTTCACCGCCCGTGCCCGCAGGCGGTTGCGGCCCGGACGCAGCTCCCACTCGAAGGAGGGCTCGCTCTCCTGCCACTCCCCCTGGTCTACGCTGACTTCGAAGCGGTCCAGGTGTGGGATGGGGCCGGAGAGCCGCACCGCCAGGGCCGCGGCCGTCTCCGTGTCCCGCAGGTCGATCCGCGTCCGGTTCAGGTCCCAGTAGAAGTCCTCGGGCCGGTTCGTCTGCAGCGAGTACTCCGGATACCTCGGGTCGAGGCTGTCCGTCCACCACAGGTGGCCGTCCCAGTGGTACTGGTCCATCCCCTGCTCCAGCTCCTGCGGCTCGGAGCGGTAGAGGTGGTCGTTGCGCAGCGGCATGCCGAAGCGCTGGTAGAGCTGGGCGAACATCGTCCGCAGCCGCTCGTCGGGGACGGGCGGTGGCGGCACGAACTCCAGGTCCCCCATGCGGCCGGCGGCGGCGAGATGGTGCATCTCGAGGGCGTTGATGGGGACGCCCGCCTCCTCGTACTGGAAGGCGACCTCATGGCCGGGCAGCAGCCCCGGGTCCTGGAGGATCCACTTGCCGTGCTCGTCGGACCAGATCTCGGCCAGGCAGTGGTGGTCGACGATCAGGGGGCGGGCGTGGTAGCCGAGGGCGCCGGCGCACTGGCTGAAGACGGCGGCGTAGTGGGTGCACATGCCCAGAGCCAGGTTCTGGGGCGCCAGCTCCAGGATCTCGAGGGCGTCCCACTGGGGGCAGTAGTTGTAGGTGTTGTCGTTCCAGCCCTCCCACTGGCGGCGGACCCACTGGCGCAGCAGGGCGAACCTCTCCATCTCGGTCTGCCCCGGCGCCACGACTTCCTCCAGGCGGTACTTCTCGCGCAGGTGACGCATGCGGGGATGGTGCGGGTCGGCGTAGTCGAAGGGGTAGGAGGAGACAGCCATGTCGTTCTCCGGCGCCTGGACCACCTCGATCCGCGGGAGGTTGGCGCCGACGGCCCGCCCCGAAGCCTCGATGGTGACGCCCTTCACCAGCGGGGTGACGGCGGAGTCACCGCTGGAGAGGGTTGCCCGCCACTGCACGAACCGCGCACCGGGCAGGCTCTCTCCCGAATCGGCGGGGCGCCAGGAGGTCCACCGGTCCGAAGCGTGCAGCGCCGTCGAGCCGGACCTCACCTCGAAGCGCACCGAGGTCCCCGGCGGCGTTTCCGGAGCGGCCGAGAGGCGCAGGGTCTTCACCTGCATCCCGGGAGCCACCGCAGGCCCTGCGGCCAGGTCGAGGATGGGAGATGTGGCCACGCCCTCCTGCGGATGGCCGCGGACCCTCAGGCGGACGACGTACTCCCCGGTGAGGTCGTTGGCCGCCCCGAGCATGTCCCCCTTCCACTCGCCGCGGCCCCCGAGGCGTTTGAAGCTGTTGCAGCCGGGCTCGTCGGCGTCGATGACCAGCGACCCGGCGCCGGAGAAGACCAGCTCGTTGGTACCCGGGCGCAGCCAGCGGCCGGGGATCGTCTCCCGGTCCCAGCCGCCGGTGAGCATCCTCTCGCGATCCTGCACGTGGCGGATCTCGCGGCCGTTGACGGTGATGAGCAGGGGCTCCTCCTCGGTGCCGCCGCCCCCGTGGAACAGAACCTCCGCCGACTCCACCGCCGCCGGCAGGTCGAAGAGCTTCTTCGCCTCCACCTCGGGCGTCAGGCTTTCGCGGATCTTGGAGCTGCGCGCCATGGCGTCGGCGATCAGGTAGCTCGGCGCCAGGCAGAGCCCGCCGGCGTCGGCGCAGTAGTCGGTGAAGCGGTCGCGGGTGCAGCCGGCGAGGTCTTCGCCTTCGAGGGTGATCTTCCACTCGGTCATGGGAGGCGCGGCGGAGGCGCGGCCGGCGGCCAGCAGCGCCGCCAGCGCGAGGGGGGTGAGCAGGGAGACCCGCGGCGCTGGCTCCATGCCTTCAGTCCCCGAACTCCAGTCTGAGACCCTGGCCGCGGGTGCGATAGCTCCGGTACGTCTTCCTGGACTCGGGCCAGAACAACCTCCCCACCGGGTAGAGCACCGCGCCCGCGACGCCGCCGACGACCGTCGCGGCCATCAGGAACTCCTGGTCGTCGCGGCCCCAGCGCTCGTACCGGCCAGTGTCCGGTTCCCGGTCTCGCTGCCAGCGGTCATAGCGGTCATACATGAGGATCGAACCAGTGCCCGCGAATCCTCCGACGACCCCCTTGAGAAACCATCCGGGCACCTGGCCCATCCGCTCCAGAACCGAAGGCCACCGCAGGTCCCTTTCCTCGATCCGGATCTCCTCGATGGAGGCCACAGGCAGGGCGACGGTGGGCCTGTCGTGTTCGGAGTTGGGCGAACGGACGCGAAGCCCACTCATGGAGAGGTACCGCCGGGGGATCTGCCGCACCGTCTTCCATTCCTCCGAGGAAACGAGGAGGTGCTGCCCTTCCGCCGCGACGACGTTGACCGTGTCGATGCCGTGGATTGCGCCATCCGCGCGGAAGAGGATGGAGAGCCGGTCCTTGCTCCTTATCTCCACACGCCGGGAGTCACTGGCCGAACCTTCCCGCGCCGGGTCGTGCAGTACGAAGCGGCTGTGGGAACATCCCATGATGAGCAGAATCGATACGGACATGAAGACTAGTGACTTCATGGCGAGTCCTTCGCGGCTCCATCCGCGAACGACTCCTCCCCCCTCTCCTCCTGCTTCCGCCTCAACTCCGCGACCTCTTCATCGGTCAGGCTCTCCTCCTCCGTCACCTCCGTCCGCTCGACGAGCTCCAGCCTCAGCTCCCGGCGGGTCAGCCACTCCCAGCGGGCGGCGTTGACCGGGTGAGGGTGCGGACGAACGTCGTCCGGAGCGATCTCCTCGGCCACGACGTGAAGATACCCCGGAGTGGCGCCGTCGTGCTTCAGGCTCTCGTCGGACATCGAGAGGAGTGAGGGTCTGTGGGAGAAGGCCTTGGCCACGTCCCGGCTCTGGGTGATCGAGCTGCCCGACCGCAGTCGGGTGAGTTCCTGCTGGGAGCCGTGATACCAGGTTCGGCTGAAATCCCGATCCGGCATCAGCTCGTCCGGTTCTCTTCCAGCCAGGAGACCGCGAAGTCCACCAGGTCCCGCTGCGGCATCAGCTGGCTGTCGGCGAGACCGACCCGGCCGCGGCGGACCGCGTGGCCCGCCTCCGACTGCAGGAAGGCCTCGCCGACCCGATCGAAGTCGGAGCTGTCGGTCTCGAACTCGGAGAAGGCGATCCATCCCGTGGCGGCCGGCGCGCCGTCCTCGATGGTCCGCTTGGTGGCATAGTCGGCGCGGTACTCGGCCAGGTGCATGGAGGTGTTGCGCTCATGCCCCACGCCGAGGAGCAGGACGTGGGCGCGCAGATCGTAGAGCCGCCCGAGGGGCGAGTCCTCGCCGAGGCCGTTGGCCAGACAGTGGTCGGCCGTGATCTCCTGCGCCCGGGGGCCGCGCGCGCTGACCGAGACGTGGGGATGGTCGCTGCGGAGGACGCCCTTCTGCTTGCGGAAGGTCTCGGGGATGACGCCCATGGAGCGGGTCGGTGTGAGGTCCGGGTCGAAGGCCGGCATGCTCTGGCGGATGATCGGCCACCACGACTCGGGCACGGGCGGGCTCTCCCACCGGCTGGGCTCGGTCAGATCGCTCGAGTGGGTGGGCATGACCAGGGTCCCGTCCGGACCCAGGGCCTCCTGCAGGGCGAGGATGACGGCCACCGGTCCGCCGCAGACCCAGCCCATGGCGCTCAGGGAGGAGTGGACCAGCACGACCATGCCCGGTGTCACGCCGAGGGCGCCGAGATCGGCCTTCAGCGATGCCACCGTGGCGGGGCTTTCCGTCTCTGAAACGAGCTTCTGCACGATTGGTGTGCCGGGATCGCCGCGGGGGTCCGGGGTCCGAACAGAACGTATGCATCCACCGTGACCGGGACCACGAGCCGGGACTATCCTTGAGCAACCCTCGACACCACTGCCATACAATGACAACTCCGATCCCATCCAGCCACTGGGCCATCGCCGGCATCGACCTGGCCGGCTCGCCCGCGAGACCGACCGGCATCTGCATCCTCACCGGGGACCGCGCCCGCACGCAGCTCGCCTTCGACGACACGGAGATCCTGGACCTCGTCCGCGCAGCCGGCCCCGATCTCGTGCCGATCGACGCGCCCCTCAGCCTGCCTCCGGGCCGGCGCGAGATCGGCGACCGCAACGGCGAACACTTCCGGCCATGCGACCGCGAGCTGCAGCGGCGGGGGATCCGCTTCTTCCCGATCACCCTGGGACCGATGCGTATGCTCACCGAGCGCGGGCTCAGGCTCAAGGCTCAGATCGAGACGGAGGGTCTGGTGCCGGTGGAGTGCTACCCGGGCGGGGCCATCGACGTGTGGGGACTGCCCCGGCAGCAGCACGACCGCGAGGCGCTGCGCAGGGGCCTGGCCCGTCTGGGAGTGCGTGGACTGCGGGCCGGCTTGAGCGGACACGAGCTCGACGCCGTGGCCGCGGCCCTGGTTGGACGGGACTTCTTCACGGGGGCAGCGGAGATGATCGGGGGCGAGGACGGCATGCTGCTGCCGCTGGCGGAGTAATGCCACGCGCGTAGTTGCCGAACCAGGAGCGTCGGCATACCCTCACGCGAAGAGGCAGGAAGAGCGCACAGAGTGTGAGCAGGGGGGCCGAGTCCCGAGGGGGATAGATGACAACTCCGATCCAGTCCGGCGAGCCATTCTCGGAGGAGAAGACGCGGGAGATCGTCGCCGCCTTCCGCAGGGACGGTTTCGCTCACGTCCCCGGCGTGCTCGAGGAAGGTGAGATGCAGGCGTTGCGGGACAGGACGGACGAGCTGCTCGACGATCCCCGGCTCGCGGAAGTGGAGGACCTCGAACTGCACGATCGCCGCTACGTGCAGATGACCCGCGGCGACGACCGGAAGCCCTTCATCCTGCGGGGCACGATCGCCCTGGACCCGATCTTCCGGGACATGCTGCCTCGCGAGCCCATCCTGAGCCTGGCCGAGGCGGTGGTCGGACCGAACTGCCGGTTCTGCGGCCAGAACGTGCTGCGCAACCAGACCGGCGTGGCCATCGAGAGATGGCACGTGGACGGCTCCGTCCACTTCCCCGTGCCGGAGGACGTGCCCCGCCACGACCCCCGGATCCCGCCGCCGGTGCTGTGGATCACGGTGCAGATGGCCCTCACCGACATCGATCGGTTCGAGCACGGGCCGACCCAGTACGTCCCGGGAAGCCACCTCTCGGGGAGGGACCCCAACGACCCGGAGAATCCCGAGTTCGAGGGGCGCGGTCCGGTGTCCGTGTTCTGCAAGGCGGGGGACATCTACCTGCAGGATCCGCAGTGCTGGCACCGTGGGGCCCCGAACACTTCCGGCCGCACCCGGTACCTGATGCAGTCACAGTACGCGGTGGACTGGGCCTACCGTCGATTCGGCTGGATGAACGCAGTCCCGGTCCCGGAGGACGAGCGCCCGCCCGCCGGCAGCAGCCTGGACCAGCTGCTCGGCGGCCGGCATCCGCCGCCGGCGTAGGGCGAACCCGCTGCGCGGAGTCAGGTGTTGAGAGCGGGACCCCAGTACTTCCAGAGGTTCTGCGGTACGTCGTAGCGCTCCAGCTTCCGCCCCGGGTGATCGGGCGGCAGGAAACCTGTCCCAGTCACTTCCTCAGGCGAGTCCTTGCCCCGCGGCGGGGGCGACCAGGGCTTGCCGTCCTTGTCGGGGAACATGACCATCGGCGCCTGCTCGCGCATCTTCCTGTGGGAGTAGCGCGCGAACTGGGCCACCCGCGGCTGCCGTGACCCCGCCTCGTTCGTCGAGTTGACGTGGGTCGTGAGGCCGTGAAACAGCAGCGCGTCCCCTGCCCGGCCGGTCATGCACTCCACCTCGCCCACGCGCGTGTCCCCTTCCAGGATCGCCCGGTGTCCGCCGCTGCGTACCGGCTCCGTGAAGAGGTACGAGCCGTCGAATCGCTCCGGGTGTTCGAGGAAGTAGCGGTGGTTCGCCAGGTGCGACCTCGGCCAGTACGCGGTGCCGCCGCCCCTGGGGCTGCTCACGTCCCACAGCAGCACCACGAAGAAGGCCATGAACCCGCCGCCCCAGCCGGTCGCGTAGCCATCCAGGTGACCGTCGACAGGCGGGGCCCACTCCGTGCCCGGCTCGCTCGGAAGGATCACCCGCGTCATCGGCACCTGCGGCGACCACGGCTTCCCCGCCGGGTGGGAGGGGGCGAAGGCGCCGCCGCCAAGCTGCTCCACGATCGACTGGAGGTTCGGCAGGTCGTAGAGGCAGGGGCTCAGCTTGGGCCACCCGCCCTCGGGCGCGTACCGCCCGGCCGGCCAGGTGGCCGGGTCGTCGAGGTCGACGCCGTCGGCGGAGCAGGCGCGGCGGAACTCCGCCTGCCATCCCGCAAGCACGTCGGGAGGGACGAGTCCCGGCACCGGGACCGCCCCCTCGGCCTTGAACTCGTCCAGTTGTGCGGCTGTCAGCAGCATGCTCGTCCTATCTCCGGGGTGACCGACGGCCTCCCCTCCTGCGAGTTTCCATCGATTCCAGCAGCAACTCGATCTTGTCCCCATTGTTGCCCGTGAGTTCGGGAAGCGCGTTCAACTCCGCCCAGAAGAAGTCGAAGGGATGGATGACAGATCCGTCCTCCGCAAATTCCCCATGGCGCCAGGTTTCCTTCGTTGGCCCTTCTACAGACAAGTGAAAGAACCAGCGGTACTGCAACTCATCACTCCCCCAATCCCGCATGTCCCGGGTATCCTGTGCCAGAAACCGCTCGAGCCTGAGCTGGGTGAGACCGGTCTCCTCCCTCCCTTCCCGCATCACGGCACTCTCGGGAGTCTCGCCGGCTTCAATCGTCCCGGCTGGAACCTGGATGCCGGCCTCCGGTGCCTCGGGGTGGGTGAAGAGGAGCAGGCGACTTCCATTCGTGATGTACGCGTAAGCTCTGTGGCGGATGTTCATCACCTCTCCAAGGCGGCGCCGGATCTCGGAGCCACTACCTCTTTCTCACGACGAAGAAGGCACGTGTCCCCAGCTCATAGGGCTCGCAATCGAGTGACGAGTAGGCATGGCACACCTCGAAACCGACCTCGGCAAAGAGAAGGGTCAACTCGCGAAATCCGTAGACCCGCATGGAGCTCGTCCTGGTCTCGGTGACCCCGTCCGCGATCAGGGTCCACTCAATGTCGATGCGGCCCTCCGTGTGCCGGTAGTTCCAGTCCTCCAGCACAAGGGTTTCGCCTGCCCTGGTCCAACGGCGGAGCTCGAGTCTTGGCAGTATCGTCTCCGCGATATTGGGGATATCCAGAGCAAAACGCGCACCGGCCTTCAGAGCCCGATGCACCGCTTCGAGGAACCGTCTGTTCCCGTCGTCATCGAAATATCCGAAGCTGCCCCAGAAGCAGAATGCCCCATCGAATCTCTCGCTCCACGGCAGGTCCCTCATATCCGTCTCGACAAGCTCAAGATCGAGATTCGCTTCCTCTGAAGCGGATCGAGCCTCCTGAAGCAGGGTTGTCGTGATGTCGACACCGGTTACCCTGCATCCCCTCTCAGCCAGCGGAATCGCCAGTCTGCCGTTGCCGCAAGGCACATCGAGGACCCGGGATCCCGGCTTCAGGTCGAGCACGCGCACGAGAAAGTCCACCTCGTCCGGGGTGCGCCCGGCCCGCGCTTCTCTTTGGACGTCCAGCCAGTGGCCCGCGAAGAAGGTGTTCCACCACTCCGTAGTCATTCCTCAGGTCCTCGGATTCGTTTCACGATCTCATCCATGCCGGGTGAGTACTCCCCCTCTGTCGAGACATGAATCGTGGGCACGTCGAAGTCCGGCTCCGCATACTCGCCCGGGGGCGCCATCTCGCCTGTCTCCCTGTATACCTCAACGCGCCTGTCGCCGTGGTAGAACTCCCGATTCGGATCATCCAGCCCACGCTGGAGATGGCGCCTGGCCGCCACCATCGGGTCGATGGAGCAGACGATGATGAAGGGACGGCTCAGCTCGAGGATCCCGGGCATCCTTGGTTCCCAGACCTTGTGCTGAAAGGCGGCCTCGATCACGACGGAGACCTTGCCGGCAAGACACCGGTTCACCAGCTCGAAGAAGAAGTCGGAGACCACGGCGTTGGTCTCCGCTGGTAGCTGATCGTGCTTGACGCCGTGGGTATTGACATAGCCCTCCTTGATCTCGTCGCGGCTGATGACCGGCATCCACAGCCGCCGGGCGAGCTTCCTGGAGAGGCTCGTCTTCCCGGATCCCGGGCGGCCCGTGACGATGATGCACTGGGGTCTACTGCTCATCCTGCGCATGGGCCAGCTCACGCAGCACATCGACCGCCAAGAGCACGTCCTCCCGCCGGCAGTCGAACTGCCCGACCTGGAAGCGGATGACGAACCGGCCCTCGTGGACCGTCTGGGTCAGGTAGATGCGGCCGTCATCGTTGACCGCCCGGAGCAGACGCTCGGTGGCGTCGTTGGCATCCTCGCCGTCGGGGGCGTACTGGAAGGTGAAGAGCGAGAGGCGGCAGTCCGTGGTCAGGCGGAAACCGTCCAGCGCGGCGATGGCGGCGGCGGCTTCCCCGGCCCAGGCGACGTGGTTTCGGATGCGCTGGCGGAGGTCCTCGAGACCGTGGGCGCGCAGCAGGAACCAGAGCTTCAGGGCCCGGAAGCGGCGGCCCAGCGGAATCGTCCACTCGCTGTAGTTGGTGATCCCGCTCTGGCCGAGGGTCTGGAGGTAGTCCGGACGGACCCCGAGGGTGCGGACCTGCGGTTCGGGGTCCGCGAGGAACTGGATGGTGCAGTCGAACTGAGCACCGAGCCATTTGTGGGGATTGAAGGCGATGCTGTCAGCTCCCTCGACGCCGTCCCACAACGCCCGCAGCTCCGGACAGATCATCGCGGAACCCGCCCATGCGGCGTCGACGTGGACGTAGAGATCGTGCTCTCGCGCCACTTCGATGGTCTCCCGCGGTCGGTCGGAGGCGCCGATCGACGTGCCCCCGACGCACAGGACGACCCCTGCCGGGAGGAGACCCGCAGCGAGATCCGCCTCGATCGCCGCGTGGAGGGCCTGCGGATCGAGGGCCCCGGAGCCATCGGTCGGGACCTTGACGAGATGCTGCTGCCCGATCCCGGCGACTCGCACCGCCTTGTCGATCGACGAGTGGGTCTCCGGTGAAGCGTAGACCCGGAGCTGCTTCTCCCCCGCCACGCCGGAGTCGTTCCCTCGCCACCCGAGGGCCCGCTCCCGCATGGTCAGGACGGCGCAGAGGTTGGCGGTGGTTCCCGTGTCCTGTATGACCCCCTGGAAACCCTCCGGCATCCCGAGGGCCTGGCGCATCCAGTCGACCATGCGGGTCTCGATCTCGGTAGCCGCGGGCGAGGTCTGCCAGAGCATGCACTGGGCCGCCATGACCGACGTCAGGCTCTCGGCGATCATCGAGGCGGGCGCGGCGTTGGCGGGGAAGTAGGCGAAGAAGCGGGGGTGCTGCCAGTGCGTCATGCCCCCGGGCACGATGCGCTCGAAGTCGGCGAAGATCGTCTCCATGTCCACCGGCTCTTCCGGCGGCGCCGCGGGAAGCATGGCGGCGACCTCGCCCGGAGCGGTCTGGGCCCGAACGGGCCGCTCGTCGAGCGTGGCCAGGTACTCGGCGCCCCACCGGGCGGCCCTCTCAGCCCATTGGAGGTAGTCTTCTCGTTCCATGTGGCCGGGTCTCACCCCTCAAGGCCTTCAATCCGCCCGAACTCCCTCAACGCCTTCAGCACCTCGACGGTCAGACAACTCTTCCATTGCTGCTCGGCACGCTCCCAGGCTTCCGGATACTGGCCATACCAGCTCCAGGCAGGCGACCAGGAGCCGTCTGGATTCTGATGCTCGATGTCGAAGTCGAGGTTCATCTCTACTTCGCTCTTCAGCGTCTCTGCCAGTACGGAGGTGGGCGTGGGAGCCAGCCAGAGCGGCCTGGCAGAAGGTTGCTTCAACTCCTCGGGCGATCCAGCGACGACGTATCGTGCTCTCCGAGTCAGGAGTTCCGCCAAGGTGTCTCTCCACGGTTGCGGCAGGTCAGGCGTCTCAACCAGATGAACACAGCAGATGAAATCGTACATGTTCATCTCGTCTGGTAGCCCGGCTATGTGCTCCACAACCGCTTCCGTGAGCTCCCTGGTCAGACCTGCAGGTGCCAGCTCTTGGTACTGATGCAGATAGCCCACGACCTCCGCGCGAGGGTTGGCCAGGAAGTGGCCGAAGGTCTCCGCCGTGTTCTCGAAGTTCCACCACGGCGCATGGGGGAATTCATCCACCTCCTGCGGGACGATAGGCCATACTCTCCGAGACGAGTCATATTGCGTCATCAGGTACTCGAGTGCCTTCCGGACGATCTCGTCACTACTCGTTGCTTTGACCTCTCTGAGAATGCGCAGCGCCATCGTCGTGGTCAGAACGGATGACCCGGGCATCTGGACATCGGGCTCGAGGCCACGGCCGAAACCGCCGTCCTCATTCTGGTAGTTGGCAAGCTCCTCCAGGACCGCGGCCGGAGGGCCGTCCTCGAAGTGAAAGGACAGAAGCCGCCGATCCATCTCTCGGCCCTGCTCCACCACGAAGGTCCTTGCTCGGTCGAATGAGTCAGCGGACAACAGTTTCATCTCTCTCACTCCTGAGGCGTCAGGCCATTGGCGCGGGAGAAGCCCTCGACCGCCGCCGATGACTCAAGACGCAGGAACCGGATGTGCTGCCAGCGGGGCTTCGCCATGTAGCGGCGCATGTCGCGGCGCTTGCGCTTGTGCTGGGTGACGATCCACCAGATGAGAGAATCCTCCTTCCTCCAGACCCTGAGCTGGGGCCAGAACCGCTCGTGATTCGTGCCCCACAGCAGCTCCTTCGACCGCCACCGTGTCCACGACCGCCAGAGTACCCGCCGGACGAGCAGGTGCATGGGCAGATCCAGCCAGATGACGGTCTCCAGCCGCGGCCAGAAGGCGCGCTGGGAGAAGCTCATGTACGAGCCGGCGACCACCCAGCCATCTCCAGCCGTCGCCTCTTCCATGAGACTTGCGAACCTCTGTGGGTCCGTCTCGTTCAGACCCACCCAGCCCGGCAGCCAGTTGAGGGCGTCCAGCTCCACGAAGGGGACCTGCAGGGCGACCGCCAGCCGTTCCGCCAGGGTGCTCTTGCCGGAGCAGCTGTTTCCGACCACGTGGATCCGCCGGCCGATCCGGACCGAGCCTGACTCGTCCATGGCCCGCTTGCTCAAGCGCTCAACGACCGCGCCACTGTTTCGTGCGCCCTGGCTTCATCTTGCCACGCTTGATCGCGCCGGCCTGCTTGACGCTGGCCACAAGGTGGTCGAAGTCGCGTTGGTCGGCCTCCAGACGTTCGTTCAGCTCCCAGAGTGCGACCCGGTTGCTGTCCCATGTGAGGACTCTCGCTGCCTCCTCAAAGGACAACCAGCAGACCTTGTCATGCTCATGGGACAAGACAAGCTCTTGCCCCGTGGCAGCAACTGCAAAGGCGTACTCAGGGACGACCAGGAGATTCCTGGGCCAGTGCTCTGTCGAAGAGAATGCCGTCCGGGGGATGGAGGCTCGGGACTCCAACTGACAGAACCGCGCTCCCTCCGGTATGCCCGCCTCCTCCGCCGCCTCGCGCCGCGCGGCCTGCTCAGCCGTCTCGTCGTCTTCGGCGCCGCCGGCGATGAACTGCCACATGGAGGCATCGGACCGGTGGAAGACGGCGAACTCGTATCCGCCGCTATCGCGCTCTCTGAACGGTATCACGATCACCTGCAGGGGCTGCCGGGCCATGCTCAAGCCGCGGCCCCGGCATCCCTCACGATGGCATCCCTGTTGGCTTGGATCAGTTCCCGCTGCTCCGGCCACAGGGTTCCCGGAATTGCATCGATCGGAAACCAGCCCATCTCACGGTGATTGTCGGTCTCGGTAGGCGTGGCGTCGACCTGATCGGTGCGGAACAGGTAGAAGTGCATGACATTCCACCGGGACTTGTCGAGAGTCAACCGCTCCAACACGCCGAGTTTCCTGATCAGCGTGATCTCCGACAGCCCGGTCTCCTCTTCGATCTCGCGCCGGGCAGCCTCCAGCAGACTCTCACCCGGCTCCACTCCACCCTTCGGCAAGACAAACCCCTGCGTGTCGCCTTCACACGTAAAGGCGACGAAGGTCGTATCGCCTGACACACGGACGACGACTCCGCCACTTGCTACGCGCTCAGGTGTTCCCTCTGGGCGCTGATACCAGGATTCATCGATGTGGATCACTGTCGCCGCGCAAGCCCTTGGTTAGCCTGTCGCACTCCACCTGGATGCCCTGCCAGAACTCATCAGATTGACCGAAGAAGGCGCCGAAACGAACGGACAGGGCCGGTGTGATCGAGCGCCTCCCGTGGACGATTTCGTTGATGGTGCGCGGGGCCACGCCGATGGCACGGGCCATGGCGTTCTGTGAGATCCCCATGGGTTCGAGGTACTCCTTCAGGAGAATCTCACCAGGCGTAATCGGGCTCTCCATGTCACGCTGCCAAGTGGGAGCCGAACCTATGGATCGGCCTGAACAACTGCAACGGAGTCCCCCCGCATCAGATACCTTGACCACCCCGGGACCGCTTCCTCTACTTTTCCCTGACAGGCAGACAAGCACTGCGCCGCCCCCCTGACAGCCGCCCGGAGAAACCCCCCATGACCCAGATCACCCTGCCGCCCCCCGTGCGGATCACCGAGGACCAGCGCGACTCGTACCTCGCCAACGGATACCTGCTGGTCGAGTCGTACATCGCGCCCGACGAGGTGGAGCGGCTCCGGGCGGCCACCGACGAGATGGTGGAGCGCAGCCGCAGCGTCACCGTCTCGGACGAGATCTTCGACGTGGAGCCGGGGCACACGGCCGAGGCCCCGCGCCTGCGGCGGGTGTCGAGCCCGGTGGACCACCATCCCCTGTTCTGGGAGTTCGCGTCCCAGGGGGCGATCGTCGACCTGGCGGCTGACCTGGTGGGCCCCGACGTCCGCTACCACCACTCCAAGCTCAACTTCAAGTGGCCGGAGGGGGGTGAGGAGGTGAAGTGGCACCAGGACATCACCTTCTGGCCCCACACCAACTACAGCCCCCTGACGATCGGCGTCTACCTCACCGACGTGGGACCGGACCAGGGGCCACTGGCCGTGGTCGAGGGCAGCCACGAGGGCGAGTTGTTCGACCAGTACGACGGGGACGACAACTGGGTCGGCTGTCTCAGCGACGAGGACGCGGCGCGGATCCCGGCCGACAAGGTGCGCTACCTCGAAGGGCCGGCGGGGTCGGTGACGGTGCACAACTGCCGCGCCATCCACGGCTCGAAGAGGAACCTCTCCGCCCGGGGGCGGCCCCTGCTGCTCAACGCCTACTCCGCGGCCGACGCCTTCCCCTACACCTCGCCGGGGATCACCAGCCCGCACCTGGGCGACATCGTCCGCGGCCGGCCGGCCCGCTGGGCGCGCCACGATCCGCGGCCGTGCCTGGTGCCGCCGGACTGGTCGGGGGGCTACACCTCGATCTACGCCCTGCAACAGGAGGAGGAAGAGGAGGGCTGACCTTCAGGGGAGGGCGCGGGCCAGTTGCTCCACCAAGGCCCGCAGTTGTTCCTCCCCCTGCTCCTCCGGGTCGCCCTCGCCGCCGGAGGCCTCGTCGACGTACCGGTAGACATCGGCGGCGCCGTCGAACATCTCCGGCGTCAGTCCCATGCTGCCGAAGGTGGCGGCGATCTCCTCCATCTCGCCGACCCAGCGCCCCGCCTTCGACGGGATCCCCGGCAGGGACCGCCGGGTGTCGCCCAGGACCGCCTCCTGGCTGAGCTGCAGCTCCTCCACGAGGGCGTCGTAGAGGCCGAGCTTGGCCGCCGTCACCAGGGATTCGAGGTAGATGGCGTAGCGCCCCTTGGTCTGGGCGGCGTAGCACATCTTGAAGGCCGAGGCCTGGCCGATCTCCGGTCCCAGCACGCGCACGTCGAGACCGTGGTCGCCGAGGACGGCGAAGCGGCCGGCGTGCTCCCCCGAGGCGTAGAAGCGGGTGATGCCGGGCCGCTTCGGAGGGCCGCCGATGATGCCGGCGTCCACCGGAAGTCCGCCGGCGGCGGCGATGACCTCGGCCACCTCCCGGCCCGTCGCCGGCGCCACGGCGTTGCAGTCGACGTACACGAGGTCCGCGCCGGTGGCCTCGAGGGCGGCGGCCACGCGCCGGGCGGTGCTCACGGCCTCGGAGGGCACGAGGATCGACAGCAGCTGGTCCGCCCGCTCCACGAGGGCGGCGTCATCGGCCACCGCCTCGATCCCTGCCTCGCGGGCGCGGGCGGCGGTAGCGGGACTGCGGCCTTCGAGGCAAGTGATCACCTCGGCCCCATGCCGGCGCAGCACGCCGCCGACGACGGCGCCCATGGAGCCCGGGCTCAGCAGGGCGACGGTGGGCGCCATCAGTACCCCTTCTCCTTGTCGATGAGGCCCACCAGCGGCTCCCCCGCCAGGTAGCGGCGCAGATTGTCGCACAGGTGATCCACGGCGCGGCCGTCGCGGGCGGGAGAAGCGCCGGCGGTGTGGGGGGTGAGGACGACGTTGTCCATCGTCCACAGGGGATGGTCGTCGGCCAGGGGCTCCACCGGGGTCACGTCGAGGCAGGCGCCGGCGATCCGCCCTTCGCGCAGGGCTTCGAGGAGGGCCTCCTCGTCGACGATGCGGCCCCGGGTGACGTTGACGAGCAGGGCGTCGGCGCGCATGCGGGAGAAGGCCTGGCCGTCGAACATGCCCTCCGTCTCCGGCGTCAAGGGCGCGCACACGGCCACGACCCGCGAGCGCTCCAGCAGGTCGTGGAAGCGGTCCATGGGGCCGCACTCGGAGACGCACTCCGGGACCTCCACGGGCTCGGGGTCGACGGCGATCACCTCCATGCCGAAGGCGGCGGCGCGCACGGCCAGCTCGCGGCCGGTGCCGCCGAGGCCGACGATGCCCATGCGCTCGCCGTAGAGCTCGATGGAGGAGTCGCGGATCGGCCACTTGTCGTCCCAGGTGCGGGTGCGCGCGGCGCGGGCGACTCGCCGACTCAGGGCCAGGAGCAGGGCCATGGCGTGCTCGGCCAGGTGGATGCCGACGAAGCCCTTGGCGCTTGTGAGGGTGACGTCGCTGGCGCGCAGCTCCGGCGTCAGCACCCCGTCGACGCCGGCGGCCGGCGCCTGGATCCAGCGCAGCGACCCGGCGCGCCGGAACTCCTCGCGGGAGAGGCCGCCGAAGACGATCTCCACCGAGGGCACGGCCTCGGCCCGGGCGTCGTCCGTCTCCGGTTGCAGGACCTCCACCCCGTCGACGGCGCGGATGCGCTCCACGAGTCCGGACTCGAGATCGCCGGGGACAAGCAGCTTCATGGGGTTCCTCCTCTCGGCCGGTGTATCAGCGGCGACAATCTATGCCGCCCGGCGGCCGGCGGCCCGTCGGCTTTGACGCGCCGGACCGCCGGGCCTAGTCTGCGCGCCGACAGGAGGCGAGCATGGCGGAGCGCATCAATAAGGCGATCGAGCTGCTGGAGCAGGACCAGCCCGTGTACTACGCCAGCACCCACGAGGTCGACTACGAGACCGGCCGGGCCATGGCCGGCACCTGGGCCGACTACATCAACGTCAGCATGGAGCACGGCGCCTTCGACATGCCGGGGCTGGCCGCCTTCATGCGGGGACTCGCCGACGGCGGCCCCACGGCCAGCGGCCACCGCACGCCGGCGGTGATCGTCGACCTGCCCCCGGAGGGCACCAGCGCCGCCGACATCCGCGCCAACGCCTGGGTCTTCAAGCAGGCCCTGGCCCGCGGCGTCCACGGCATCCTCCTGTGCCACGCCGAGGACCCGGAGGCGGTGCGCGCCCTCGTGCAGGTCTGCCGCTACGCCTTCCGCGGCGAGACGGGCGGCGCCCCCGAGGGCCGGCGCGGCGCCGGCGGCGAGGGGATGGCGGCCCATGCCTGGGGCGTCGACGTCGGCGAGTACGCCCGACGCGCCGACCTGTGGCCGCTGAACCCCGAGGGCGAGCTGATGATCGGGCTGAAGATCGAGAACCGCCGCGCCCTCGAGCGCGTCGACGAGAGCCTGGCCGTGCCCGGCGTCGCCTTTGCCGAGTGGGGGCCCGGGGACATGCACATGTCCTTCGGTCACATGCCGTCGGAGCGCAGCTACCCGGCCGAGATCCTTGAGGCGCGCCGGCGGGTCTTCGACGCCTGCCGCCGCAACGGCCTGCCCTTCCTCGACGGCACCGGCGACCTGGTGGAGCGCATCGACGATGGCGTGCGCATCATCCCCGGCGCCGGCGAGGAGCAGGCCCGCGTCGGAAGGGCCCACACCGGGCGGACGATGCCGGTCTAGCTGGCCGCCCTCAGTCCCCCTCGTCCCGCCCCACGGCGCGCGCCTCGAAGGCGGCGGCCATCAGCGCCTTCGTGTAGTCGCTGGCCGGCGCCTCGAACAGTTGCTGCGCGGGACCCGCCTCCACCACCCTCCCCTCCTTCATGACGATCAGCTCCTCGGCCAGGGCCCGCACGACGCGCAGGTCGTGGCTGATGAGCAGGTAGCCGAGGCCGCGTTCCTCCTGCAGGCGACGGAGCAGCTCCAGGATCTGCAGCTGCACGGTGCGGTCGAGGGCGCTGGTGGGCTCGTCGAGGACGAGGAACCGCGGCTCGAGGACGACGGCCCGGGCGATGGCCAGCCGCTGCCGCTGGCCGCCGGAGAACTCGTGGGGGTAGCGGTCCATCCCCTCCGGGTCGAGGTCGACCTCGCCCAGGACCCGGGCCACCAGCTCCCGGCGCTCGGCGGCGGTGGCGCCGATGCCGTGGACGAGGAGTCCCTCCTCGACGATCTGGAATGCCGTCAGCCGCGGGCTCAGGGAGCCGAAGGGGTCCTGGAAGACGATCTGCATGCGCCGCCGCAGGGGCCGCAGCGTGGCGGACGGCATCGTCCGCAGGTCCCGCCCGTCGAAGCGCAGTTCCCCCTCGCAGGCCTGGAGGCGCAGCAGGGCCAGCCCCAGGGTCGTCTTGCCCGAGCCGGACTCGCCGACGACGCCGACGCTGCGCCCGGGCCGCACCGAGAGGCTCACGTCCTCCACGGCGCGCACGTGGCCGGTGGTGCGCCGCAGGATTCCGGTGCGGATCGGGAAGTGGACGCGCACACCGCTCGCCTCCACGAGGGGCGGGCCTTCCGCCTCGCCGGCGGCCTCCCGCGACGGGGGCTCGCTGGCCAGCAGCCGCCGCGTGTAGGGGTGCTGGGGACCCGCCATCAGGGGGCCGGTCTCGCCGTGCTCGACGATCCTCCCTTCGGTCATGACGAAGACGCGGTCCGCCAGGCGGCCGACGATCGTCAGGTCGTGGGTGATCAGCAGGATCGACATGCCCAGGCGCCGCTGCTGGCTCCGCAGCAGCTCCAGGATGCGGGCCTGCACGGTCACGTCGAGGGCGGTCGTCGGCTCGTCGGCGATGAGCAGGTCCGGCTCGTTGGCCAGGGCCATGGCGATCATGACCCGCTGCCGCTGCCCCCCCGACAGCTGGTGGGGCCAGGCCGTCAGGATGCGCTCCGGCTCGGGCAGGCGCACCTCGTCGAGCAGTTCCAGCACCCGGCGCCGGGCCTCGCCGCGGTCCAGGCCCCGGTGCACGCGCAGGGTCTCGGCGACCTGCCGCTCCACCGTGTGCAGGGGGTTCAGCGAGGTCATCGGCTCCTGGAAGATCATGGAGACTCGGTCTCCGCGGACTTCGCGCAGCCGGTCGGCGGGGGCCCCGAGCAGCTCCTCGCCGCGCAGGCGGATCGAGCCGCCGGGGTGATGGGCCTTCGGATAGGGCAGCAGCCCGAGCACGGAGAGGGCGGTCACCGACTTGCCGCAGCCGGACTCGCCCACGAGGGCCACGGTCTCGCCCTCGCCGACGTCCAGGGTCGTGCCGCGCACGGCGTTGACGCCGGGCTGGCCCCCCTCGCCGCGGAAGGAGACGTGGAGATCGTCGACGGCGAGGAGGCTCACGAGGGCTCCATCGTCCGGCGCGGGTCGAAGGCGTCGCGCACCGCCTCGCCGATGAAGACCAGCAGCGACAGCAGCACGGCCAGCGCGAAGAACCCCGCCAGCCCCAGCCACGGGGCGTGGAGGTTGCGTTTGCCCTGGCCGAGCAGCTCGCCGAGGGAGGGAGAGCCCGCGGGCAGGCCGAAGCCGAGGAAGTCGAGGGAGGCGAGGATCGCCACCGACCCGGTGAGCACGAAGGGCAGGAAGGTGAGGGCCGCCACGGCGGCGTTGGGCAGGACGTGCCGGAAGAGCACCGTCGCCTCCGGCACGCCGAGGGCGCGGGCGGCGCGCACGAAGTCGAAGTTGCGGGCCCGCAGGACCTCGGCGCGGACCACGCCCACGAGCTGGATCCAGCTGAAGAGCAGCATCAGGCCGAGGAGCCACAGGAAGTTGGGCTCCACGAGGCTGGCCAGGATGATCAGCAGGTAGAGGGTGGGCATGCCCTGCCAGATCTCGATGAGGCGCTGCAGCAGCAGGTCGACCCAGCCGCCGAGGTAGCCCTGCACGGCGCCGGCGGCGACGCCGACGACGGAGCTGACCGCGGTGAGGCAGAAGCCGAAGAGCACGGAGAGGCGGAAGCCGTAGATCAGCCGCGCCAGGACGTCGCGGGCCTGGTCGTCGGTGCCGAGCCAGTTCCCGCCCGACGGCGGCGACGGCGCCGGACGGCGCAGGTCGAAGTTGACGGTGCGCGGCCCGTAGCGGACCGGCGGCCACAGCATCCAGCCGTCGCCGGCCTCGATCAGTCCGGCCACGAAGGGGTCGCGGTAGTCGGCCTCGGTCTCGAACTCGCCGCCGAACTCGGTCTCGGCGTGCTCGGCGAAGACGGGGAAGTACCAGCGCCCGTCGCAGGAGACGATAAGAGGCCGGTCGTTGGCGACGAACTCCGCCGGCAGGGTGACGGCCACCAGGCCCAGGAAGATCCACAGGCTCCACCAGCCCCGGCGGTGGCCCCGGAAGACGGCGAGGCGGCGGCGGTTGAGGGGCGACAGCTTCACGAGCGCGCCTCGAAGTCGATGCGGCGGTCGACGAGGGTGTAGGTGAGGTCGCCCACCAGCTGCAGGACCAGGCCCAGCAGGGTGAAGACGTAGAGGGTGCCGAAGACGACGGGGTAGTCGCGGTTGACGGCCGACTCGTAGCCGAGGAGGCCGAGGCCGTCGAGGGAGAAGATGATCTCGGTGAGCAGGGCGCCGGTGAAGAGGATGCCCACGAAGGCCGCCGGGAACCCGGCGATGACGATGAGCATGGCGTTTCGGAAGACGTGGCCGTAGAGGACGCGGCCCTCGGTGAGGCCCTTGGCCCGGGCCGTGACCACGTACTGCTTGCCGATCTCGTCGAGGAAGGAGTTGCGCGTCAGCAGGGTGAGGCCGGCGAAGCCGCCGATGACCAGGGAGAGGACGGGCAGGCACAGGTGCCAGAGGTAGTCGAGGATCTTGCCCATGGCCGACAGCTCCTCCCAGTCGGCCGAGACCAGCCCCCGCAGCGGGAACCACTGCCAGTACTGGCCGCCGGCGAAGAGCACCACCAGGAGGATGGCGAAGAGGAAGGTGGGCACGGCGTTGCCGACGACGATCGCCCCCGAGGTCCAGACGTCGAAGCGCGAGCCCTGACGCACCGCCTTGGCCACGCCGAGGGGGATGGAGATGGCGTAGATGAGCAGGGTCGTCCACAGGCCGAGGGAGATCGAGACCGGCAGCTTGTCGAGGACCAAGTCGACGACGGAGCGGTCGCGGAAGAAGGAGGTGCCGAAGTCGAAGCGCAGGTAGCGGCCCATCATCTCGACGAAGCGCGCGGGGGCGGGCTTGTCGAACCCGTAGAGAGTCTCCAGCTCGGCGATCAGATCCGGGTCGAGGCCGCGGGCGCCCCGGTAGCGGGCGGTGACTTCGGTGCCGGCGATGTCCGCGGCTGCGACCTCCCCCGCGCCCCCGGTGACGCGGCCGGCGGCGCCCAGGTCGTGGCCCTGCATGCGGGCGATGACCTGCTCCACCGGGCCGCCGGGGGCCGCCTGGACGATGACGAAGTTGAGGACCATGATGCCGAGCAGGGTCGGCACCATGAGCAGCAGCCGCCGCAGGATGTAGGCGGTCACCGCAGTCCCTCCAGGGCCTCGGCCCGGCCCGGGTCGATCCACCAGGTCTCCGGGAAGCCGAGGGAGATCATCGGCACCACCGCTGGCCGCGCGAAGCGGTCCCAGTAGACGAGGCGGTGGACCGTGGTGTGCCAGTGGGGGATCACGTAGTGGCCCCAGGTCAGCACCCGGTCCAGGGCGCGGGCCGTGGCCACCTGCTCGGGGCGGGTCTGGGCGGCGATGAGGCGCTCCACCAGCTCGTCCACCACCGGGTCGCGGACCCCGGCGTAGTTGCGGCTCCCCGGCGTATCGGCCGCCGCCGAGGACCAGTAGTTGCGCTGCTCGTTGCCCGGGGACAGGTACTGGTTCCAGGCACGCACGATCACGTCGTAGTCGTACTCCTGCAGCCGGCGGTAGTACTGGGAGGCGTCCACGGTGCGGCTCGTGGTGGCGATGCCGAGGCGCTCCAGGTGCAGCCGCACCGGTCCCACGACCCGCTCGTACGAGGGCCGCGCGAGGAGGAACTCGAAGGCCATGGCCTCCCCCGTCTCCTCGTGGACGAGGGCGCCGCCGCGCACCACCCAGCCGGCCTCGCGCAGCATGCGCCGGGCCTTGCGCAGGTTGGCGCGGATCGAGCCGTCCCCGTCGGTGGACGGAGCCCGGTAGGCTTCCCCGAAGACGTCGTCTGGTACGCGGCCTCTGTAGCTCTCCAGGATCGCCAGTTCGCGGCCCCCGGGCCGGCCCGAGGCGGCCAGCTCGGAGTTGGCGAAGTGGCTCTCGGTGCGCGTGTAGAGCCCGTGGAAGAGGGTGGCATTGGTCCACTCGAAGTCGAAGGCGTGGGCCAGGGCCTCGCGCACCCGCCGGTCGGCGAACCGCGAGCGCCGGGTGTTGAAGACGAAGCCGGACATGCCGCGGATTCGGCGGTTGGGCAGCTCCGCCTGCACCAGGCGGCCCTCCCGCACGGCGGGATGGTCGTAGCCGGTGGCCCACTCGCGGGCCGAGCCGACGGCGCGCAGGTCGTACTCGCCGGCCTTCAGCGCCTCCTGGGCGACGGTGTCGTCCCGGTAGTAGTCGTAGATGATGCGGTCGAAGTTGTGCTGCCCCCGGCGCGCCGGCAGGCCCTCGTCCCAGTTCCCCTCGACCCGCGCGTAGGTGATGGAGCGCCCCGGGTCGACCGACTCGATCCGGTAGGGGCCGCTGCCCAGGGGCGGCTCGAGGGTTGTCTTGGTGAAGTCCCGGGCCTCCCAGTAGTGCTTTGGCAGAGCGCGGAGTTGGCCGAGGACGACGGGCAGCTCGCGGTTGTCGGTGGCCGCCAGCTCGAAGGTGACGGTGCGCTCGTCCTCGGCGATGGCCGTGTCCACGTCGGCGTAGAAGGTGCGGTAGAAGGGGGTGCCGTGGCGCACGAGGGTGTAGAAGGAGAACACGATGTCGTGGGCGGTGACCGGCTCGCCGTCGTGCCAGCGGGCCTCGGGGCGCAGGAAGAAGGTGACCGAGCTGCGGTCCGGGGCCAGCCACATCGACTCGGCCAGGTGCCCGTACTCCGAGAGCGGCTCGTCCTGGGCCTTCTCGCAGAGGCGGCTGTAGATCAGGCTCCAGGTGCCGGCGGCGGCGATCCCCTTGAGGATGAAGGGGTTGAGGCTGTCGAAGGTGCCCACCCGCGCCAGCCGCACCTCCCCGCCCCGGACCGCCCCCGGGTCGGTGTAGTCGAAGTGGGTGAAACCGGGGCCGTACTTCAGGTCGCCGGTCACGGCGAGGGCGTGGACGGCCGGGGTGCGCTCGGGGGTCTCGCCCTCGGCCGCTGCGGCAGGTCCGTGGGCGAGAGTCAGCAGGGCGGCGGTCAGCGCTGCGGTTGGGCAGGTCGTGCGCACTGAGGCGAGACGGATCAGGGGCGGGAGGAGCCCGCGCCGGCGGGTGCGGCGGGCGAGCCCGGATATCAGCGGCAGCCGGGCAGCGGCCAGCGCCGAGGAGGGCGGGACCGAGCGCACCGAGGCGAGCCGGATCTCCGGCGGGAGGGGCCGCGTGCGCGGGTGCGGACGGGCGGGGCGGTTCTCCTGCGAGGCCAGAGCAGCGTCCTTCGGCGAAAGGATCCCGGCGCCCTCGGAAGCGGCCGAAAGCCGCCAGGCCCACAGGGGCAGGAACAGCAGTTGTCGTAACGGGCGAGATGATCCCGGCGTTCCCAGGGGAGGAGGAGCGCCGGCCGGCAGCCGCGGCCTGAGGGGAAGCCGCAAGGCCGGCGGGGATGCCGGCCCGGGGCCGCGGCGGCATCTATAGTAAGGGCAGGCGCGGGATTTCGCCCGGTTGCGGCCCCAGCCCAAAGGGGGCTCCCGGGTGCGCGGGCAGGGGATTCCCTCGCCGCGGACACGCCCGCGGCGGGGGCGCCCAACCGCTCCACCGCGGGTTTCCGCTCGCGGCTTCTCCCGCGCTGACCGGATCCCGCGCAGATTACTCAGTATGCCGAGTGAAATTACTCAGTATGTTGAGTAATCGGTTCGGCCCGCCTCGCGGAGACAGGAGATCATGAGCGACTACGAGTTCAAGATGGGGATGTACCTCGGGGAGCTGCGCCAGCCCTGGGAGCAATCGCTGGCCACGGCGCGGGACCTCGGGGCCCGCTACGTCTGGTGCGGCGCCCACTCCGAGGGCCGCAGCCTCTACCAGCTCTCCGACGCCGAGATCGACGTGGCCGCGGCGCAGGTCGCCGCCCACGGCCTGGAGTTCTTCCTCATCGAGGGCGGCGGGTTGTTCAAGACCGTGCATCTGGCCGAGCTGGCGCCTGGCCGCATGCTGGAGCACGCCGACTTCCGGGAGCATCTCTCCAGGCTGGAACGGTCGATGGAGGTCTCGGCCCGCCTGGGGATCGGGGCGGTCTCGTGCAGCAGCTTCGCCTGGCCCGCCGAGTACACCGGCGGCAAGCCGACCTGGCCGATGCGCTGGGCCACCCGCGGCGGCATCATCTCCGACGGCGACATGGTCAAGCTGGTGGAGGCCTTCTCCATGTTCGCCGACCTCGCCGAGAAACACGAGGTAGACCTCGCCTTCCTCATGATGCAGTGGAACTACGGCAACACCAGCCGCAACTTCCGCCGCATCGTCGAGGCCGTGGGCTCGCGCCGGTTCAAGGCCCTGTGGTGCCCGGCCGACAGCTACAACTGCGGCGAGGTCGACAACGCCACCGCCGGATTCGAGAACCTGCGCCCCTACCTCCACGGGGTGCACGCCAAGGACCTGCGCACCATCGACGGCTCGAAGCTCGAGTTCGAGTACACCCCCATCGGCGAGGGGGACGTCGACTACCCCACGATCCTGCGCAACCTGCGCGACAACCGCTGCGACGTGATCCTCTCCATCGCCACCCACTTCCTGCCCCCCAGCGGCTCCCCCGTCGAGGCGATGGAGACGAACTACGCCAACATCCGCAGGCTCATCGGGGAGCTGCCGTAGCCGCCAGCCCCGCCGGATACGGGTTGTAGCGCACCTCCACCTCGACCTCCTGGATGGTGACGCTCCCCGTCAGGCCCTCCGGCCGGCTCTCCAGGGAGACCTCCAGGACGTTCCCCCCCTTGCGCGGCACCATGCCGACGAGGTCGAACTCCAGCCAGTGGTTCCGCGGGTTGGTGTGGGGGAAGGCGTCGTCGCTTCCCTTCTCCTTCCAGACGCGGCGGCAGGTCTCGCCCTCCAGGGACTGCCCGTTCAGCGACACCGTGAACCGGTCCGCGGAGACGACGTTGGTCAGGTAGAGCCGCAGCTTCGTCGCGCTGACGCGGCTGTCGGCCGCGGCGATGTCGTCGGCGATGGTGAAGGGGATCGCGTGGGCCGCGGTCGGAAGGGGCGGGGCCAGCTCGTGGGGTATGTGATGGTGATAGTCGACCCGCGCCGCGCCGTCGTACTCACGGGCCACCACGTAGTGCTTGTCCTGGCCGCGGACCAGCTCCGGAGACCCCATCATGGTGAGGAGGTTGCGCTCGGCGTCGCCGAGAGGCCATTCCAGCGCCCAGGTGTAGAGGCCGTCGACGCCCTTCTCCCAGTAGTTGGCCGCGGCGGCGCGGAACTGCTCCAGGTTGGCGTACCGCCGGCCGCTGGCGCCGACGACGCTGTCCTGCTTGTAGTGCTGCAGGAACCCGTAGACCGAGGCGTCCGCGTCGTGGGCCGGCTCGACCACCCAGTCGAAGGGCATGTCCGGGTCGAGGACGGTGTAGATGTAGGCCACGGGCACGACGAAGTCGAGGAGCCCCTCGGCGAGCCACGTCCTCACGTCGAGGCCCTGCTCGAGGTTGCCCTTCTCGGTGGGGAAGATCCGCGCCCCCACCAGGCCCGGCTCCCCCGGCCGTGAGCGCACCATCTCGGCCGAGCGCCGGACCCACTCGGTCATGGTGGCCGTGTTTTCGGGTGTCCCCCCGTCCTGGAAGTAGAAGTACCCGCTCTCGCTGAAGGCGGCGGTGAAGTCCAGCTCCACACCTTCGATGGGATACCCGGTGGCGAGCTCACGGAGTACCTCCAGCTTGAGGTCCTGGACGCGCCGGTCGGCCCAGCCGGGGCCGCCGTTCTCGATCTCCAGCTCCGGGTACACGCCGCCGAGCCGCTGCAGCCGCACGTCGGCAAGGAAGTCCATGCCGTGCTCGTGGGCGCGGTCGACGAGCACCCGCAGGGGGTCGAGACCCCGCTCCATGAGGCTGAGCATGCACGCGGCGGCCCTCCACTCGTAGTTTTGCTTCGACCGCGGCCGGCCGTCCTCGACGGAGAACAGCTTCCCCACCTTCGTGGGATAGTAGGCGCCGTCGCCGCGCTCGACACAGTAGCTGAAGGTGTCGACCGCCGTCCCCGCCACCTCGTCGATGGGGATCCAGGCGTCCTCGAGCCGCATGGGCGGCTCGAAGTACCAGAGATACGAGTGCCGCGCGTCGTTGTGGTAGATCGTCCTGCGCTGTCTCATGCAGCTCTCCTGTTCGTGGGTGATGACCTGGCGCGAGCGCCGGCGGATGAAGGGCTCCACCAAGGTGCCTGAGGAGCGGCCGGATGTAGGGCACGGGGTTCTACTCCTGATTGGTCAGACCATATCGGAATACAGCCCGAGTTGGTCCGTGCTTCAAGGGCCGTCGCTTCGACCATCGCCGCCGCCAGCTGCGCGGCAAAAGGCCCCCGTGGCTGCCGGGTCCGCCGGCACCGCCCACCAGGCCGTCCTTTCACGCAAGGGTCAGCTTCATCACCAGTTCCCCGCCGTCCTCCTCACCCGTGTGCTCGAAGCCCAGCTTGCGGTAGAAGCCCTCCGGACTTCCATCGCCCGGCACATGGCTGAGGGTGAGCTCCTTCGCCTTCGGCTGTCCCTTCACCTGCTCGATCAGCAGCTCGATGGCCCGGCGTCCGTAGCCCTTCCCCTGGTGCCGGGCATCGATCATGAAGCGCCACAGGTAATACTCCCCTTCCTCCGGCTGGACGGACATCATCAGGAATCCAACAGGCGTCACCCCCGCATAGATGGCGCGAAACCATGCCTCGGGCGAGAAGTGGGCCTGGGCGATGGAGACCGCATTCGAAGCGACGAACCGCCTCTGCTCCCTCGTTACCCGAAGCTCCAGAATGGACATGAGGGTTTCCGCCGTGACCTCGCGCAGGCTGACCGAACCGAGCGGCTTCACTTGACGAGGAGCAGGGGGCGAACCTGCCTGCTGCCCGGATGGTTCAGACGCGCCAGGTAGACGCCGGCCGCCACCGCCACTCCCTCCCGGTCCCGGCCATCCCAGGAAACCTGGTATCGACCCGAAGCCTGGACGCCGTCCACCAGCGTGCGCACGGGCTGACCCGAGACCGCGTGGATCGTCAGCCGCACCGGACCGGACGCGGCCAGACGGTAGGGGATCCGGGTGGCGCTGTTGAAGGGATTGGGGAAACTCGGATCCAGGCCGCTGGTTGCCGGCACCGCTGATCGCGGTTCGGCTATCGTCGTGGTCGTGGGCTCGAACAGCGGATAGCCCGGGTTGAAATGCAGATGGAGCGATTCCAGCGCGGTCAACCCGTGAAACAGATCCTCCGGCAGTACTTCGAGGTCGTTGGAGCTAAGATCGAGCGTACGCAGGGCTGTCAGGTCACGAAACAGATCGGAAGGCAACGATGCGAGGTCGTTGTGGGCCAGGTAGAGCGCTTCCAGGGCGGTCAGACCGCGAAACACATCACCTGGCAGTTTCTCGAGAGCGTTGCCGGACAGATACAGCCTCCTCAGGGAGGTCAGATCGGCGAACATGTCGGCGGGCAAGGCCGTCAGACCGGTATTGCCCAGAGAGAGTTTTCCAAGCGCGGTCAGACCGCGAAACAGATCCGAAGGCAACGATACGAGATCGTTGTCGTCTAACCAGAGGGCTCGCAGCCCGGTCAGACCGCGGAACATGCCCGACGGCAACATCGAGAGACTATTGTCCGACAGACTGAGCGTGTACACCCTGAGGCCCCGAAACACATCCGGGGGCAGCGACGAGAGAGCGTTGCCGGACAGAGTGAGCGTATGGAGCGCCGCCAGACCCTGAAGCGAGTCCCTGGGCAAGGTCTCAAGCGCGTTGTGGCGCAGATCGAGCGTATACAACGCCGTCAGACCCCGAAACACATCCGAAGACAGCGACGCAAGGCCGTTGACGCCCAGATCAAGCACTTGCAGCGACGTCAGACCATGGAATAGACCCGACGGCAGTGTCACGAGAGCATTGTTGGACAGATCGAGCCTTCTCAGCGAGGTCAATCCAGCGAAATCCCTGCCCAGCAGGCTGGAACTCCCCGTGTGCTGGAGCGCCAGCGTGCGGATCGCCGCAAGCTGCTCCTCGGTCACCGCCGCACAATCGCTGACGCCGTCGATCTGCTCGAGGATGGCCGTTTGCACCTGCGGCGTGCGGCCGCAGATGCCGTCGGCCGTCTGCGCCCACGCGGTCCCGGCAGGACTCTGGATGAAGAGGGCCAGGAGGCAGAGACCTCCCGCTACCGTGGCTCTCATCGCAGATGGCGAGTTCATCTCGTGCTACGGCCTTCGCAGCCGCTCCCGCACCTGCGCCAGATGGCGCCAGGGCTGCTCGTCGTCGGGATCGGCCGCCAGGGCCCGGGAGAAGGTTCGGTCGGCCCCGTTCAGGCCGCGCCTCACGGGCCCCGACCGGCCAGCTTGCCCAGGATGGCGTGCAGCAGCTCGGCGTTGGCCATGGCGTCCTCCCCGGTGCAGCGGGGCCGCTCCCCGGTGCGGACGCAGCGCAGGAAGTGCTCGGCCTGGGCGCGGAAACACCAGGGCCCGGCCACCAGGGGCCGCTCGATCACCGGCGACGGACCGCCGCCGCGCACCAACTCCACCTGGGCGTGCTCGTCACGGCGGAAGTTGGGAGAGGGCCGGATCGTCAGCCGGCCCCTCTCGAAGTAGACGACCATGCTCTCGTCGCGGGGGCCAACCACCGAGGCGCTGCCGGTGTGCACGCTCTTGTAGCTGCCGTGGTCGTAGATGAACATGCGGCTCCGGGTCTCCGTCTCCATGTCGGCGTACACGATCTCGCGCACCGGATCGAGGAGGTGGATCAGCATGTCGCTCAGGTGGGTGTCGAAGAAGTTCGTGCTCCACGACAGCTGGTGGACCTCGGCGGGAAGGCCGTCGTCGGGACCGGTGGGCACGGGCGGCTTCTCCTCCGCGGTGGTGACCGGTTCGCTCGAGCCGAAGTCATGGGGCAACCCCCCGCCTTTGTGGATGTGGAGCCGGACCTGCACGACCTGGCCCAGCTCCCCGGAAGCGCGCACCTCGGCCAGCAGCTCGCGGGCCTTCTCGATGCCGGGGTCGTAGCGGCGCATGTAGCCCACCATCAACAGGCGGCCGGTCTCTGTCGCGGCGTCGACGAGCCGGCGCGCCTCGGGCAGACGGTCCGAGAGAGGCTTCTCAGTGAAGACGTGCTTGCCGGCCCGCAGCAGGTCGATCCCCACCGGCGCGTGCAAGGGCTCGCGCAGGATCATGACCACCGCGTCGATGTCGGGATCGTCGCACAGGACGCGGTGATCGCCGGCGACCTGGCCGATGCCGTAGGTGGACGCGAGCTCGGATGCGAGCTCCACGCGCCGGTCCACGAGGGTGGTGATCTCGCATTGATCGGAAGCGGCGAACCAGGGCAGGTGCACGGTCTGCGCGGCCCGGCCGCAGCCGATGAAGCCGATCTTCATTCTCTCGCTCATGCGGGAAATGACTCCAGCAGGGCCGGCAGCTCCTCGACCCTTCGGCAACGGGGAAAGGCGTCCGACGTCCTGGCCGCCTTCCCCACCCAGTCCCAGGGCCACCTCTCGATGAACCAGGTGGCCCAGACCGCCTTCAGGCCCGCCGAGTCCGCGCCGCGCAACTCGTCGCTGCCGCCGTCACCCACGAAGAAGGCTGCACCGGCGTCGACGCCCAACCTGTCACAGGCCACGCGATAGATGGCGGGACTCGGCTTGACCAACCCTTCCGCACAGGAGAAGACCGGCTCCTCGACCAGGGCCGACAGCCCGGAGGAGTCCCAGGCGGCGGTCTCGTCACGGGAGGCGTTCGAGACCAGCCCGATACGGTATCCCTCCGCCTTCAGGGCCCGCAGCGTCTCGACGACCGCCGGGTCCAGCCGCTCGAAGGGCCGCGCCTTGGCCGCCGCTCGCTCCGCCTGCATCGAGGCGATCTCCTCCTCGGGCGGGTCGATTCGGCAGGCACGGCAGATGTCCCTCAGCACGTCGCCGTAGAGGGGCAGCCTGCCGGACATGCGCGCCCCGTAGCGGGCCGCCCACTCGCGGTTGAATTCCCCCTGCGGCATCCCGAGCCGCTGGCCCGGCGCCGGCGCCGGGACATGCCACTCCGGGTGGTTCTCGGTGACCAGGGTTTCGTAGAGGTCGAAGAGGACGGCCTTCATGTATATTCCACCAGATACGGAGAGACCCAAGGTGATGCGCCCCGAGCACACAAGTGAGAGACCGGCCGAGAAAGCCCTGGATGAGTTCTTCCACCGGGAGCGCCCGCCCGGAGTGGCGGCGGTCTATCTCTACGGAAGCGCCGCCCGGGGGGAGGAGCATGCGCAGAGCGACGTCGACGTGGCCGTGCTCCTGGACCGCGCCTGCTTCCCCTCGCGGGAGCAGCGGGCCGACGAGCGGGTGCGGCTCACCGCCGAGTTGATCCACGCTCTCGCAAGGAACGACGTCGACCTCGTCGTTCTCAACGACGTCCCGCCGGGCCTTGGACGCCATGCGATCACCGCCGGCGTCCGCGTGTACGTGGCCGACCACGAGGCCGATCACGCCTTCTGCCGCGACGTGCAGCTCCTCGCCGCCGACCTCGATCCATTCCTGCGACGAATGCGGCAGATCAAGCTCAGGGCTCTTTCCTCGTGACCTACCTGGTGGAACGGCTCGCCGAGCTACGGAAGCACCTCGATCACCTGAGAGGGCTGGAGCCGAGGGTTGAGGAGCCCGAGTCCCTGCGGCGGGACCTGAGCCTGCACAACGATGTCATGTTTTCCCTGTTGACCGTGGCACAACTGGTCATCGACATCTCGGGGGAGCTGGGCGCCCGCCGCGGGCAGCGCTTCGAGGACTACACGGAGGCCGTACGGAGTCTCTCGGCCTACGAGGAGTTCCCGCCGGAACTCGTCTCCCGGCTCGCCCGCCTCCCGGGGTTCCGCAACGTCCTGATCCACGAGTACGTCGCCCTGGACTACGAGCAGGTGGTCCGCGCGATCCGCGATCTCGAGCCCGTCGCGGAATTCCTCCGCCGCGCGGCGGCCCTCGAGAAAGAGGAGCGTTGAGTCCAGGGGAACCTCCCCTCGCCGCACCGGCCTCGAAAGCCGCCCTGGCCCCTGCGTTGCGCTGGCATCAACCCTGACGAGCGACGGCGCAGCGCTCCTCGAGGTCCACCCACGCTCCGTCCTCCCGCCCGGCGTACTCCGACTGGGGCCGGAAGATCCGGCCCACGGCTTCCTGCTCCCGGCAGTGGGCGATCCAGCCGGCCATGCGGCTCACGGCGAAGGTGGAGCTGAACAGCTCCGGCGGGACTCCGAGCTCATGGAGCAGGACCGCCGTGTAGAACTCGGCGTTGGCAAACAGGCGCCGGCCGGGCTTGTACTCCTCCAACAGTCTCACCGCCTCCGCTTCCACGATACACGCCAGGTCGAGCAGGCCTGTGTCTCCCTCGGCCGCGCACAGATCTTCGGCGGCTTGAGCCAGGACGGCCGCACGGGGATCCCGCGCCTTGTACTCGCGATGCCCGAAGCCCATCAGGCGTTCGCCGCGTTCGAGGAGGGTCCGGATGAACGGCTCCGCCCGGTCGGGGACCCCGATCTCCTGCAGCATGGTCAGGGCCGGTTCGGGGGCGCCGCCGTGGAGCGGGCCCTTCAAGGCGCCGAGGGCGCCGACGACGGCCGACTTCAGGTCGGAGCGCGTCGAGGTGATGACGCGGGCCGTGAAGGTCGACGCGTTCATGCCGTGGTCGACCATGGTGTTGAGGTAGGTGTCCAGCGCCCGGGCCCTGGCCTCCGTCGGCGGGCGGCCTGTCATCATGTAGAGGAAGTTCGCCGCCAGTCGGAGTCCCGGGTCCGGCGGAATCACCGGTTTCCCTTTCCTCGATCGCGAGACCGCGGCGACGATGACGGGGGTGGCGCCCACGAGGGCGACGTCCGACTCGGCGCCCTCGAGGCACAGAGAGTCGAGGGCCAGGCGCAGGACGTCGATCGGCCTCTGTCCGGCCTCCACCGCGGACACGATCAGGGACCGGGTGCCTCCAGGGAGAGTCCAGCCTGAGATCCGTCCCTGGAGTGCGTCGAGCTGCGCGCCGTCCGGAAGCTCGCCGTTCCAGAGCAGATGGACCGTCTCCTCGAAGCAGGCCTTCGGGGCCAGCTCCTCGACCGGGAGTCCGCCCAGCCAGAGCCGGCCCTCCTCCCCGTCGATCCCGCTCAACCGCGTGCGGGCGGCGACCACGCCTTCCAGCCCTTCCTCGACCGCAACCCTCATGTCTCCGGCTCCCTTCGATCTGGTTCGATTGACGATTGTACCGAAGTCCTTTACATTGTCAATGTTGATTCACTAATCAATCTATATTGCTGAATGCCTCCTTCGCGCTACCTCTCCTCCACCGAGGCCTGTTCCGAGTTAGGCATCCGGCCGCAGACCCTCTACTCCTACGTGAGCCGCGGTCTGGTCCGCTCCGAGGGCGGGGATCAGCGGCGCCGCACTCGCCAGTACCACCGCGAGGACATCGAGCGCCTCCGCCATCAGAAGGAGCTTCGAGCCCACCCCGAGACCGCCGCCGGGAAGGCCCTGCGAGCCGGGGACCCGGTCCTGGAGTCCGCCCTCAGCCGAATCGACGACGACGACCTCTTCTACCGCGGGATCAGCGTCGGCGAGCTGGCGCGGGAGGGCACCGCCGAGGAGGTGGCGGCCCTGCTGTGGACGGGGGACCGGTCCCGGCCCATCGGGGGATTCGCCGGCGGGATCCGGCTGGAGGGCGTCGGTCCGAGAGTCAGCGCGGAGTTGGCGCCGCTGTCAGCCATCGAGCGGATGCAGGCGCTGTTGCCCGTGATCGGAGCGGCCGATCCCGCCGCCTACGCCACGGCGCCTCCGCGGATCCATCGCAGCGGGGCCCGCATTCTCCGGCTGATGACGCTGATCGCCGCCGGCCTACCGCGCACCGGCAGCGGAATCGCCCGGACCCTGCAGACCGCCTGGCTTCCCGGAAGACCGGAGACCACCCGCCTCCTCGAAGCCGCCCTGATCCTCTGCGCCGACCACGAGCTCAACGTCTCCACCTTCACCTGCCGCACCGTGGCGTCGAGCGGGGCCAGCCTCTACGCGGTGGTCACGGCCGGACTGAGCGCCCTGCAGGGACCCCGCCACGGCGGATCGACCGGTCGCCTGGAGGCCCTCTGGGACGAAGCGGAAGCGAACGGCCCGGGCGATACGATCGCCAGCAGGCTCACGAGAGGGGATCATGTCGAGGGCTTCGGGCACGTGGTCTATAGAGGTGTCGACCCGCGGGCTAAGATCCTCTTCGAGCTGCTGAAGGAAGCGGGCCCCGAGACCGGGGCGCTGGAAACCGCAGCAGCGCTGATCGAGGAAGTCGGGAAACGGACGGGACTCTCCCACAACCTGGACCTGGCCTTGGTGGCCCTGCGCCGGGCCCTCGGCCTGGAGAGAGGAGCCGCCCTGCTGCTGTTCTGCCTCGGCCGGACCATCGGCTGGATCGCCCACGCCATCGAGCAATACCAGACCGGCCGCCTCATACGGCCGCGCGCGAAGTACACGGGACCGGATCCGAAGAAAGGGAACTGACCTTGTCCATCGACCAGATGAACCACTACCAGCGCAAGCTCGCTTACGAGATGGACTCGTGGGACCTCTACGAAGCCCTGGGCGAGAGCGAGCCCATCACCGTCATCGACGGCCGCTCTGCCGAGGCCTACGCCGAGGAGCACATTCCGGGTGCGCTCAGCCTGCCGCACCGAGGGATCTCCGTGGAGTCCACCAAGTCCCTCGACAAATCCCGGATCCACGTCTGCTACTGCGACGGCATCGGCTGCAACGCCTCTACGAAGACGGCGCTGAAGCTGCTGACCCTGGGCTTCCAGGTGCGCGAGCTGATCGGAGGGCTGGACTGGTGGAAGCGCGACGGCTACGCCACCGCGGGGACCGGGGGGCGGCCCGGGACGGAGGTCAGGTGCGGGTGCTGAACTGGCGCTGGAGATTCATCCAGAAGGCGGCCCCGGTGCCGAGGTAGCGCCCGAGGCGGACGGCCGTATCGGCGGTGACCGACCGCTCGGCGCGCAGGATCGCCGTGATCCGGTTTGCGGGTACCCGGATGGCGAGAGCCAGTTGACTCGCGCTCATGTTCCGAGCGTCGAGCTCCGCTCTGAGGAGTTGTCCGGGGTGTGTCCTGATGCGTGGCATTGGCCGATTCTCCGAACCGATCAGGTGCTGTTGGTGATCCTTGCACTCACGAGCCGGTTCAGGCTGACCCCTTGCTCGGCCGCTTGCAGGGCCAGCGCGCGGTGGGATTCCGGCGGCACCCGCACCATGAACTTCCCGCTGTAGCTGCGGTCCGCTATCGGCTCGGGCGCGGTCTCTCCGGTGGCTTGCATGTCTGCGAGGCACTCGCGAACCAGGCGTTGGATTCCGGACAGGGCCGCGGCGTGGGTAGGTGCCAGCCAACTGAGCGAGGGGAACTCCGCGCACAGACCGACATGCTCATCGTCTTCCGCCGACCAAGTGATGCGGTAAGTGTAATGGTCGCTCATCTCATGCCTTCTTCCAGCTTTTGGATTGCCTTGATGACTTGGCGCACCTGGTACGGTTTCGCCATCCCCTTGGCGTTCTGGATGTTCACCCGCGGATCTCCCGGCCACGGGGTCCGGTAGACTCTATGACTGGTGCCCTTCTGGCGCGGATCTCCGAAGTAAGCGTCACACACTTTGACAAGGTCCGCGAAGCGGATCCCTTTCGGATTGCTGCTGAGTGCCTCGAGTATTCTTGCCGTGCTCGGCATCGAGATATAGTAGCATTAGTGATACTGTTGTCAACCCCTGCACCTCACTTCGTCGGGATGACAAAGTAGGGGGTTGGGGACCCCTTACTGCGGCGGTGCCCGGCCGGTCAACTGCTCCTTCGCGGCCTCGTAGCGCAGGCCCATCGACTCCAGCACCCGTGCCGCGCCTGCATCCGGATCCTGGAGCAGGCCGAGCAGGAAGTGCTCGCATTGGACGACGCCCGCACCGGAACGCCTCGCCTCGGCAGTGGCGGACTGGACAACCTTCCTGGCGGTTGGTCCGAACAAGCTCTGCAGCCGGGACGGCCTGAACTCGAGCGGCCCTTCGCTGGCCTGCGAGCCTCCTGCGGACACGCAGCTCTCGGCCCTGCGCCGCACTTCATCCGGCGTGGCCCCCAGTCCTTCCAACAGGGGGCCGGCAACGGGACGCATCTCCTCTCCCGCCAGGGCGAGCAGCAGATGTCCGGGGCCCACTTCCCGGTCTCCTCGACGAGCTGCTTCCGTGCGCGCCACCTCGAGGATCTTCCTGATCGAGTCGGCGAAGAGGAGCTCTGCTGCCTTCTCATCGACGAGAGCCACCATCTTCGGCCAGCTCTCGAAGCCGTAGTCGCGGGCCAGCGTGAACTGCGCCTCCTGCACGGTGATGCCGGTGTGCCAGCCCCCACCGTCGCGAGGTTGCCCGGCCAGGCGCGGAAGGTGAGCGCGCAGCAGCCGGATGGAGGACGCCTGGCCGGAGCGGCAGGCTCTCTGCAACCGCCGCGCCTCTTTCCTGAGGTGCTCAGCGCTTGGACGGCGTGGAAGGGAACGGGACATGCCTGACCTCTTTCCGAAGCGCCGGAGTGTTCGCCAGGACCGGCAGAAAGAAGGTCGATGGGTACCGCGAGGCGGGGTGGGCTCGGCCCTGACCGCGAACTTGGGCGCTCCCCCGGGAGCACTGTTTCGGAAGGTACCCGTGGGAGAGCCTCGACTCAACCGCACAGGAGGCCCGCCGCTATCTGACGACGACCATCTTGCCGGCGTGGACGACGGGTCCGGCCTGCAGCCGGCTGAAGTAGATGCCGCTGCCCACCGGGTCGCCGCGCTGATCCCGGCCGTCCCAGTGGACCTGGTAGTAGCCGGCGGTCTGGTGCCGATCCACGAGCCTGCGCATCGCCTGGCCCAGGGCATTGTAGATCACCAGGCGCACCGGCCCGGGTGAGACCAGCCGGTAGGAAATCTGGGTGCCGGCGTTGAAGGGATTGGGTGCATTGGGCAACAGACCGCCGTGGACCTCCTCATCCAGCGCTACCTCCCGGGCCGCGGCCAGGGGCTCGCTGGACATCAGTCGGACCGGGCCTCTCAAGGGCAGTTCCAGGACCTGGCGGCGGTCGGCGTTGAGGGGAATGCTGGGCCATTCGCCCAGGACCCTGCCATCAGGGCTGACGGCGCGGGCCTGGTACAGGCCGCTGACTCCGGACCGCTGTGTGCTGGAGATGGTCAGTTCCAAGTGGCCGGCGCTGTCTGCGACCGCCCCCCAAGCATAGTCGGCCGGGCGGCCGGAGACGGAGCGGGAGAATTCCAGGGCCATGCTCCTGGCCGCATTCGGGATGGTGGCCTCCACAACTGTGAAGGAGAGGTTCGGAGCATCCCAGGAGGAGGAGTCCCACAACAGAGCGGTGCCGTCTCGACTGGAGCTGGCCAGGATGGATCCATCCGGGGAGAAAGTCACCGACATGACTGCTCCCAGGTGATCCCCGATCCCCTCGAGTCGGCCGGTCACCGGATCCCACAGGCGTACGCTGCCATCTTCACTCCCAATGGCCAGGGCAGACCCATCGGAGGAGAAGGCCAGGGAAGAGACCCTCGCCCAATCTCTTTGGAGCGTGCCCTTGTCTTGAAGGGTGGCCGCATCCCACAGGCCGATGCGGCCGTCGCGGTTCCCGGTGGCCAGGATGGCCCCGTTCGGGGATTGGGCGAGAGAGGAGACCTCCCCCCACTCCTCGAGGATGGCCTTTTGCTGGAGAGTAGTGGTATCCCACAAGCGGAGACCGTCGGTGCTCCCGCTGACCAGGGTCCTCCCATCGGGCGAGTACACCACCGAGATGACAGTCCCTGTATGCCCCTGCAGCGTGGCCTTCAGCTTCCCACTCGTCCCCTCCCACAAGCGCACCTCGCCGCCAATGTTCCCACTGGCCAGGATGCTTCCGTCCGGAGAAAAGGAAAACCCGACGAACCCGAGTACATCCCCAACGCGAACCCGCAGCTCCCCCGTGGCCACATCCCACACCTCCATCCTGAGGTCGCTGCCCGAACTGGCCAGCAAGGTTCCATCCGGGGAGAACGCCAGACCCAGGACAAAGCCGGTGCTCCGCTCCAGAGTCGCCTTCACCTGACCGGTGGCGGCGTCCCTCAGTTGAACCCTTCCCCCTATACCCTGGGCGAGAGTGGTCCCGTCCGGGGAGAAGACCACGGCCGGCTGCCAGTACGGATAGCCCTCGATGGTGACCCGCACCCTGCGGGTGGCCAGCTCCCACAGCCAGACCCTGAAGTCACCGGAACGGTCTACGCCACTGGCCAGGACGCTGCCATCAGGAGAGAACACCACGGTCCTGCAGCCGAAACCACCGTCCATGGGGCGGGCCAGGTACCGGCTGCTATCCGTGTCCCAGAGCCGAATGCCGGATTGGCTGCAGCTGGCCAGGGTACCGCCATCGGGGGAGAAGGTGACGGAAGTCACCCATCGCTCGTGCTCGTCGAAAGTGGCCAGGTGCTCGCCGATGCCGGCATCCCACAACCGAACCGTTCGGTCATCGGAACCACTCGCCAGGGTGCGGCCGTCCGGGGAGATGGAAACGGAATTGACCGCATTCCCATGCCCCTCCAGGGTGGCCTTCAGCCGGCCGCTGACCACATCCCACAACCGAACAGAAGCGTCGGCGCCGCCACTGGCCAGAGTCCGGCCGTCCTGAGAGCTGGACATGGTCAGGACCGGTCCTTGATGCCCGCTCAACGTGGTATCCAGGCGGCCGGTGACGGGATCCCACAACCGGATCACCCCGTCCGAGGAGCCGCTGGCCAGGGTCGAGTCACTGAGATACGTCACGGTCAGGACTCTCGGCTTCGAGGCGAGGGTGGCCTTCACCTGGCCCGTGGCCGGATCCCACAGTTGGATCGTGCCATCCAGGTTGCCGATGGCCAGGGTCCCGCCGTCAGGGGAGAAAGCCACGGAGGTGGCCTCTTCCTGCCCTGTGAGCACCGCGGTCTCGACCCCGGTCACGGCATCGTGGATCCAGACGCCGAAGCCGCCGGTCACCGCCAGCCGCGTCCCGTCGGACGAGTAGACAACGGTTCCGGCCCCTGGGTGGAGAATTCCTCCTGAGGGAAAGGTCGGATAGAGAAGGCTTCCCTTGCCAAAGCGGGCGACGGCGCCTTCGGGCAGGCCCCATCGGAAGTGGTCATGGGCAACGCCGGTCTGGGCGGACAGCAGACAGATCCACAGCGCGGGATGATGGAACCACCGGGCCTTCTCCATCCGGACCTCCGTTTGCGCGAGGGGAAGAGGCGCGGTCTAAGTTTACCCGGCCGACGGACGGGAGAGAAACCGATGACCAATTCAGCCGGCGACAGCGTCGTCATCCTCTTCAAGGGCGGGCGCCTGCCCACGTGGCACCTGCTCGACGAAGCGCAGCAGTCCGACTACGAGCGCCAGCACGTGGACCTGATGCTCTCCGTTTCCGAGCGGCACGGCCTGATGGGGCTGCACGGGTACCGCCTGCTGGCGCCGCTGGGCGACTGGGTGCGGTTCTGGACGGTCGAGTTCCCGGACCTGGCCGGCGCCGAGGCCTGGATGGAGGCGGAGGTCGAGCCACCCTACGGGCGCTACGGGTTCCACGACTACTCCCTCGCCCGCCGCTGGCAGCCGCCGAGCCTGTCCTGGCTGCCCCGCCGGCCCGACCCCCCCGTCCCGCCGGACGCCGACGCGCACGTGATCGCGCCCCTGTCCGTCGACCCTTCGTCCATCGTCGTCCTCGCCTTCGGCGGCTGGCGGCGCGGCTCCGACGAGGTCGACCCGCGGACCCGGGGCGACGACCAGCGCGGAGAGCGGCTGCGGGAGGTGGCCGGCGAGCACGGCCTCCTGCACGGGGAGGTCTTCCGCCTCCTCGGGACCGCCGACGAGGGCGCGCTGGTCTGGATCCTCGAGTTTCCCCATCTGGCCGGCGCCGAGGCCTGGATCGAGGCGGAGGCCGAGCCGCCCGCCGGCGCATACCAGGAGCGCCGGTTCCACCTGGCCCGCCGGTGGGCGCCGGAGTACTTCGTCACCTGGCCTCCGCGGAAGAGCGGCTGAGGACGGGCGCTCCGGGCCCGGAGCGCCGCGGCCTCGGTCCGCGGCCCTGACTCCTGCCCATGCTGAACCTTCGCCGAACCCCGGCTCTCGTCGGTGTCCTGACCTGCCTTCTCTGGGACCTTCGGCAATGCCGCCCGGCCGGTGCTGACCCGCCTCCGATGCTGGACTGCCGGAGGCCGGTCGCATCCGTCGCGGGCACCCTGACCTGCACTCCTTGCTGACCTTCTCCGACGCATCCCGGCCGAAGCCCGCCGGCGAACCGCGGACCTGGCCTCCTGCGCTGAACCGCCTGCTCTCCCGGATCCTTGCTGGCGCCGCCCGGCCGGGACCCGCCGCCGGACCGCGGCCCTGGCCGCGTGCGCTGAATCGCCTGCTCCCCTGGCCCTCCGCCGCCGCCGCCCGGCAGCTGCCCGCCGGCTCACGGGTCCGGCCGTGGGCGCTGATCTGCCTCCTGACCTGGACCCCCGCCGGCGCCGAACCCGCCGCCGCGGGCGGGATCGACCTGCGTCCCGGCGAGCCCCTGCGGGTGCGCAAGATCCTTCCCTTGGACTGCCGCCTCGTGCGCGGTTTCACCCACTCGCCGGTGGACGGCCGCGTTGACACGCGCTATGCCAACGGCACAGTCGGCGAGTGGCAGGGGCTGCACGGGACCCCGGCGGTGAACTACCGCCTCTTCAACGGCAACGACGGACTGCACGTGACCCTGGCGGAAGCCGGCTTCGACGCGATCCAGACCCGCGGCCGCTGGCGGGGCCGGGTCTACGCCGGCCGCGAGGACCTGCACCCGCCCGAAGGCCCCCCGCTGTGCAAGGTGCGGCCCCGGGAGGGAGCGTTCCACCGGCGGTTCGAGCCGCGGGTGGAGGCTCGCCGCCTCTCCTTCTTCCAGGAGCCGGGCCAGGACGGGGCGCTGAGGGACCTCACCGTCCTCCGGGTCGACCCGGGCGAGATCGGTCGCCCGGCGGTGGACCTGGCCGCATCCGGAGAGCGGGAGCTGGCCCCCGGAACCCCGGTGGAGCTGGCGGCGCCCTGGGCCGATCCGTCCCTCGGGATCGCGGCCCTCACCCTCGAGCTGGAGGTCTCCCGCACCGGTCCGGGCGAGATCCTCTCGGTCCGCGTGGGCGACGTCCTCGACGCCCGCCGCGACGCCATCAGCGTCGACTTCCGCCTCCACGGTCCGGGCCTCTACGTGGCGGGTCTCGACCTGCCCGACCAGGTCTTCCTGCCGCCGCGGGACGAGTGGGCGCGGCCCCCGAGGATGGCGGGACCCCTCGCCCCTGAGCCTCGGGTCCGGGTGTCGATCGAGTTTGGAGGCGCCTGCCGGCTCGCATCGGTGAAGCTGAAGGCGCACCCGGTCCCGCGCAGCGAGGCCCTGCCCGAGGCGGTGGCCTGGCGCAAGTTCCTCCTGCGCGGCCAGCTCTCGGCCATGAGCGAGCCCCGGCCGTGGATGCACCTGCGGCACGGGACCCCGGTGAGGGAGCAGATCGCCGTCAGCCCGCCCATCGAGCGCTACCGGACCTCGCTGACCGAGCTGCTGGAGACGGTGGAGGCTGCCCGCGTGCTGGGGCCGGGCGATTCCGTGATCGCCCGGTACCACGACTGGATCTACCAGAACATGGATCGACACGAGCCCCTGCCGCCGCCGGATCTGCCCGGGGAGCCCGGGGCGCCCCGCTGGGCGGTCCTGGTCCGTGAGAACTGGAAGGAGCAGGCCCGCATCGCCCGGTGGTGGCTGGACCACCGGCTGGTGGCCAACGGCGAGTTCGGCGGAGGGCCGCAGGACGACACCGATCTGTTCCAGGTCTGGCAGTGCCTGCCCATGATCGAGAGCGAGCCCCTGGGGGCGCGGCTGCGGGAGGCGGCCTCGAAGCTGGCGGACCTCGTCGTGGGGCACCGCCTGGAGGAGGGCATCAACAGGCGCTCCATGGACGCCCTCCACGCCTACGAGGAAGGGGTGAACCAGCTCGCCCTGAACGCCTGGTGGAACTACGGCGATCCCCTCCACTTCGAGCGGGTCATGGCGTCGGCGCGGTCGGCCATGCGGCTGATGGTGGAGACCTCGGACGGCCGCGTTCACTTCGGCGGCGACCACCTCGGCATCGAGGAGGCGCGCCGGGGATTCGCCGAGCTCGGCGCCAGCCCCGGCGCCTTCGGATGGGCGCCGGCCCGCCTCTTCCTCCATCCCATGCACGTCGCCGCCGACTACAGCGGGCACCCCGCGGTGCTGGAGCGCTACGAGGCCTGGGGCCGCACATGGCTGGACTACCAGCGGCCGGGGGCCTTCGTCGAGAAGGTGGAGATCCTCACCGGCGAGCCGATCCGGGTGACGGACCTGCCCCCGTCGGCCAACATCGCGCCCCTGACCGAGCTGCTGGGGCTCTACCTGCTGACGGGGGACCCCGACTGGCACCGGGCCTACCGCATGGGCGTCGACGGCGGCGGCTTCACCGGCGTCCAGGCGCGCTACGGACGGGCCCCGCATGCCCTGGTGCCCTGGGAGGAGCCCTACGCGAGCCACCTGCGGGACAAGCTCTCGGGTCCGAAGAGCGGCTACGCCGGGTTCTTCGTCAACCAGGACCGGGCCCTGCTGGAACGCTGGCTCTCCGACTCCCTGACCTGGTACCGCCGCTACCGCCACATGACCACCGCCGCCGAGCAGAAGACCGACCGCATCCTCACCTACCGGGCCACCACCGCCGTCTCCTGCTACCTGGGCGACGCACCGAACCGCAACCGCTGGCTCAACCTGACGGCGGTGAGCTACGAGGGCCTGCGGGGCGAGGACTTCGCCGCCCTCGTCTGGGAGGCGGGCCCCCGGTCGCTGCGCGTGGCTCTCTACAACTTCCGCGAGGAGGAGGTCAGGGGCCGCATGCGCGTCTGGCGGCTCGAGCCGGGCCGCTACCGCGTCGAGACCGGCCCCGACCTCGACGACGACGGGCACTTCGAGGAGGCTGCCACTCGCCGCACGGCGACCCTGCAGCGCTACTCGGCCATCCCCCTCGACCTGCCGCCGCGGCAGGTGACGGTGGTCCGGGTCGAGCAGCTGCAGGCCCTCGGCGGCCTCCGCCGGCGGCCGGACCTGGCCCTGTCGCAGGCGGACTCCGGGAGGGTGCGGGTGCACAACATCGGCAGCGTCGAGGCCTCCGGGATCCGCGTCGATCTCCGGCGCGGGGACCGGGTGGTGGAGAGCCGGATCCTCGAGAGGATCGAGGCCCCCCTCGACCTCCACCCCCGCCGGATGGCCGTGCGCTTCGAGGGAATCCTGCCCGGGGACGTGATCGTCGTCGATCCCGACGACCGCATCCCCGAGATCGCCGAGCACAACAACCGGCTGGTGCTGGACCCCTGACCGACTGGCACCGGGAGCGCAACCCAGGCGCGGCTGGCCCAGGGACGACGGCCAGAGGCGAGGTGGATGACCAAGACGACGCTGGCCTGTTGACCCCTGCTATCCCATCCGCAGGTCCCGGTCCGCCAGCGGCAAGTCCACCCGCCCGTTGCCCTGCCGATGGGACTCGCGCAGGCCGATGGCGACTTCCAGCGCCTCGCGCCCGAACTCCCCCGGACAGATCCGCTCTTCCCCCTCCTCGATCGCCCGACAGACGCCCTCGATCGCATCGACCATGGACGAGCGCGGGTGCCACGGGTTGGGGAAGGGCCGCTGGATCGGCTCGCCGGTCTCGGGGTGCGCTCCCCACAGCTCGAACTGCGCGTGGGCGTTGCGCGAGACGATCCTCCCGCTCTCGCCGATGAACTCCAGGGTCCACGCACGCCCCGAGCGGTCGGCGCGGGAGTTCAACAGGCCGCGGACGCCGTTGGCGTAGGCGATGTAGCCCGATCCGGACAGGTCCCGGTCGGCCGCAGCCTGCTCCTCGTCGTCCATCTCGCCCATCACCCACTCGGCCGGCGCCCCGGCAAACAGCCGGAACAAGGCCAGCGTATGGCTCTGCAGGTTCGACAGGCTGTGCGGGCTGTGGCAGACCATCGAGCGCAGCCGGCCGATCGCTCCGTCGGCGATGGCCTGCCGCGCATTGGTGTACCAGTTGTACCAGTTGAGATGGCATGCGATGGCCAGAATGCTGCCGTTGGCCTTGCACGCCGCGATCATGGAATCGGCCTCAGTCAGGGTGCGGCACATCGGCTTGGTGGCGAAGATCGCCCGCACTCCGGCTTCGGCCAGACCGATGACCACCTCGGCCCGCTCGTCGGGCCGCGTCGTCACCGCCACCAGGTCGGGCCGCTCCTGCGCGACCAGCTCGCGGTAGTCCTCGTACAGGGCGTCCACGCCCCAGCGCCGGGCGAAGTCGTCCAGCCGGGCCCGGTCCACGTCGGCCGCGGCGATCAGCTCGATCCCCCGCGCTTCGATCATGGCCGGGGCGTGGGCCCACGGCCACGGATAGTGGGGCATCCCGATGTGCTCGTCGTCGATGGTGCTGCCCATCCGTCCGCAGCCGACCACCGCGCCGCGATACGTTCCCCGCGGCTGGGTCGCCGCAATCTGCCTGTACGCCTCGCCCAACGGTTGTGCCATGCCGTTCCTCCTCCGCTAATTTGAGCCATGCGCCTCGCCTTCTACACCTACAGCTACACCGACCGGCTCGCAATGCCGCTCGAGCCGGCACTGGGAAGAATCGCCGCGGCCGGCTACGACGGCATCGACATCTCGGGCACCCACGGGCCGTCGGCGAACCCGCGCTCGGTGACGCCCGAACTGCGGGCCCGGACCCGGAGCATTACCGAGGGGCTGGGCCTCACCATCGAAGCCGTCATCACCCACGCCAATCTCGCCGACTCGCTCTTCACCGCCGAACCGCTCGACCTCAAGGGGTCGGTCGATCTGGCCGCGGACGTTGGCGCCCCGCTCGTCGTGTTCCACATGGGCGGCCCCAAGGACGATGCCGCCCGGCGAGCCGAGGCCTGGAGGCGGGTGACCGCCTGTCTCCAGGATGCGCTCGCCTACGCGGAGCCGCGCAACGTGCGGTTGGCAGTCGATGGCGTATGGGCCGGTTGGCTCACCGACACCCCCGAGCGCTTCCTGGAGCTGCACGACGAAGTCGGCAGCGCGTCCTTCGGGGTCAATTTCGATCCGTGCTATCTGACGCTCCTCGGCCTGGACCCGGTCGCCGTCGCCCACCAGTGGCAGGGGTGCATCCTGCACGCCCATCTCAAGGACCACATCGGCACGTATCCCGACTACGACCACAAGATTCCCGGCCAAGGGAGCCTCGACTTTCCGCGCATCGTGCGGGGACTCCGCGACATCGGCTTTGCCGAAGCCCTGGCGATAGAGACGTTCGTCACCATGGACTTCGACGAATCCTGCGCGGCCGGCTACGCGGCGTTGGCACCGGCGATGGGGAGGGACCCTTGACCACTTTCGACTTCCACGGCAAGAAGGCCGTGGCCACCGGCGCCGGCGGTGCCATCGGCGGCGAGATCGCCCGCCACCTCGCCCGCGCCGGCGCCGAGGTGGCGATCTGGGACATCTCTCCAGAGGCCGCCCGCGCCAAGGCCGACGAGATCAACCAGGACTATCCCGACAAGGTCCTGCCCGTCGAGTGCAACGTCGTCGACAAGGACAGCGTCGGAGCCGCGCTCGCGGCAACCATCGAGCGCTTTGGCACCATCGACTTCCTGCTCAACGGGGCCGGCGGCAGCCACAAGGACACCACCACTTCCCCGGAGCTCGAGTTCTTCGATATCGACCCGGAGGCGGTCAAGATGGTGATGGATCTCAACTATCTGAGCGCCGTCCTGCCCTCGCAGGCCGTGGGCCGCGTCTTCGCCGCCAAAGGAGATGGGGCGGTCGTCAACATCACCTCGATCGGCGGCGGGTTGCCCCTGTCGCGGGCCCTGGCGTACTCCAACGGCAAGGCGGCGGCCGACAGCTTCACCCGCTGGCTGGCCGTGCACATGGCCTCGACCTACGCACCGAGAATTCGCGTCAATGCCGTGGCCCCGGGCTTCATGATCACCACCCAGAACCGCTTCCTGCTCCTCGACGAAGCGAGCGGCGATCTGACCGACCGCGGCCAGACCATTCTGAAGAACGTCCCCATGGCCCGCTTCGGCGACCCCCACGAGGTCGTCGGCGCGGCCCTGTGGCTCTTTTCGGACGCAGCCGCCTTCGTCACCGGCGCCATCGTGCCCATCGACGGCGGCTTTTCCGCGTTCTGCGGCGTATAGCGGACATAACAGGAGAGAATCCATGGCCAGGAAGAAACGACCGCAACTCAAGCTCTGTGCCGCGGCATGGACGCTGACCAACTACCCGTCAGAGGACAAGCAGTGGTCGATGGACCGCAAAGTCCGCGCCGCCAGGGACGCTGGCTTTGTCGGCTTCAGCGCCGGCGCCGATCCCGAGATCGCCGCGGCTTGCGCCCGGCACGGGCTTCAGCTCGTCGGTGGAGTCGACATCGCCACGGCGGAAGAAGCCGGGCCGAAACTGGCGGCCTTCAAGGAAGCCGGCGCCACGCACATCAACGTCCAGCTCTGCGACCACGACACGGCGATTCCCAGGGCGGTGACGGTGGCCCGGGCGGTGATGCAGGCGGGCCAGGAGCTCGAGCTCAAGCCGGCGATCGAGTGGCATCGCGATACCTGCACCGAGACGCCGGAGAAGGGACTGGCCCTGGCCGAGCAGTACGAGAAGCGCTACAAGGAGAAGCTGCGCACGAACTTCGACCACTCCCATCCGGCGATCATCAAGCAGCTGCGGCCCGAGAGCTTCTGGGAGCGCATTTCCGAGTACCGCCCGGACCTGCTCAAGATGAGTGAGCTGATTCACTTCCGCACCTTTACCGGCAGCCATTGCCAGACCCCGGTCACCAATGGCCGCGGCGTGCTGGACGCGGACTTCATCACCTGGCGCGACAACTTCCTCAAGCACCTGCTCTACAACTGGGTCAAGGGACAGCGCGGCGCCACCGAGCTGTGGGCGGTCGTGGAGCTGGGGCCCAGAGGTTCCGGCTATGCCCTCGACTGTTTCCCCGACGTGTGGAAGGACGCAATCGTCGCCCGCGGCGAGATCGAGA
>JAPOZM010000118.1 GCA_026706075.1 Gemmatimonadaceae bacterium | reverse complement strand
TTCCGTTTCGGTCATGAGGCAACCCTTTCTCTCACAGATCGTCGCATTTGCGATTTGAGTTTGTTGGTGGGATGTGACAATCACCAGTTGTCAGTTATCCGATCCGCCGCGGTAGGCCTCCACCTCGGCCCGGGCCGCACGCGCCGTCAGCTCCAGCTCGCTGCCCAGCTCGAAGAACCCGGCGCCTCGGCGGACCCAGTCACGAGCCGTCCCGGGGCCGGAGGGCGTGGTCCCGAAGCAGACCCGGCGCTCCCGGCACAGCCGCAGGATGCGCCTCATGGGGCCGGTCACGTCGGGGTGGTCGTAGTCGCCGGGACGGCCCATGGCGATGGAGAAGTCGTAGGGCCCCACGTAGACCACGTCCACGTGGGGGCTGGCGGCGATGGCGGCGGCGTTGCGGAGGCCCTCGGCGGTCTCGATGTGGGCCACGATGCTGACCGACTGGTTCGCCCGCCGCAGCCAGGCGCCGTGGTCCTCGGGGATCCGGTAGTCGGTGCTGCCGTATCCCGGGGCCCCGGCGCGGGAGCCCTTCGGCGGGAAGAGGGCGTAGTCGGCCAGCTCGGCGAGCTGCTCGGGCGACTCGGTGCGCGGCAGCTGCAGGCCGCACAGGCCGGTGTCGAGTAGGCGGGTCACCTCGCCGCGGTCGAGGTCCGTCTTGGCGATCGCCGGCAGGCCCAGGCCGCGGGCGGCGTGGACGAAGCCGGCCAGCTCCGGGGTCTGCAGGAAGGCGTGCTCGGTCTCGACGAAGAGGAAGTCGTACCCGGCCTCGGCCAGCAGGGTCGCCATCGACGGCCGCAGGTACTCGGAGACCATGCACCCGAGGGCCGGCGGCCCCTCGGCGCCGGCGCGGCGCAGGCGCCGGCGGAAGGCCCGGCCGAGGGCCGTGGGATCGGCGGGTCTCTTGCTCATTCAGCGCAATCAAGGAGTCCTGCCAGAGGACGGCAAGACGCTTGATGAGGTTCGCGGGCGCCGTTAGGTTGGGTGCCCTCCATGACGACCGCCTCCGCCCCCACCGACGCCGCCAGCCGCGCCCTCGGCCGCACCGGCGAGCTGGACCTCGAGGACCGCCGCGTCCTCTGCCTCCTCGACGGCCTGGCCCTGGCCTACCGCGCCCACTTCGCGCTCATCAACAACCCGGTGACCAACTCCCGGGGGATGAACACCTCGGCGCCCTTCGTCTTCACCAACACCCTGCTGGAGCTTCTGGAGCGCTTCGAGCCGACCCACCTGGGCGCCGTCTTCGACACCGGCGAGCCGACCCACCGGCACGAGGAGTTCGCCGAGTACAAGGCCCAGCGCGAGAGCATGCCCGAGGACCTGGGCACGGCCATGCCCTACGTCTTCCGCATCCTCGAGGGGTTCAACATCCCCGTGGTGCGCGTCGACGGCTGGGAGGCTGACGACGTGATCGGCACCCTCGTGCGCCGCGCCGAGTCGGCGGGCATGACGACCTACATGGTCACCCCCGACAAGGACTTCGCCCAGCTCGTGTCGGAGCGGACCCTGCTCTACCGGCCGGGCCGCTCCGGGCGGCCGCCGGAGCTGCTCGGCCAGGACGCCGTGCTGGCCAAGTGGAAGGTCGAGCGCATCGACCAGATCCCCGACCTCTTCGGGCTCATGGGCGACGCCATCGACAACGTCCCCGGCGTGCCCGGCATCGGCGAGAAGACGGCCCAGAAGCTGCTGGCCGACTTCGGCACCGTGGAGGAGCTCCTCGACCGCGTCGAGGAGATCAAGGGCAAGCGCCGCCAGGTCCTTCAGGAGCACGCCGACCAGGCGCGGCTCTCCAAGCGGCTGGTGACGATCGAGACCGCCGTGCCCGTGGAGCTGGAGATCGAGACCCTCAAGCGGGGACCGGCTGACGACAAGGCCCTCACCGGGCTGTTCTCCGAGCTGGAGTTCAACGCCCTCGGCAAGCGCCTCTTCGGCGACGACTTCGAGGCCGGGGTGCAGCGTCTCCACGCCGGCGTCGAGGACCCCCACGAGGTCCGCTCCATCGCCGACGTGGAGCACGACTACCGGACCGTCGAGGACGCCGCCGGCCGCGCCGCGCTGATCGCCGAGCTGAAGCAGGCGGGCGCCTTCGCCCTCGACCTGGAGACGACGAGCCTCAACCCTCGCACCTGCGAGCTCCTCGGCGTGGCGGTGAGCCACACGCCTCACGCCGGCGCCTACGTCCCCTTCCCGGAGGACGAGGAGGAGGGCCGCGCCGTGCTGGAGGAGCTGCGCCCGCTGCTGGAGGACCCGGCGGTGGCCAAGATCGGCCACAACCTCAAGTTCGACCTCGTCGCCCTGCGCTGGAAGGGCATCGAGGTGCAGGGCCGCCTCTTCGACACGATGGTGGCCGCCTTCCTCGCCGTGCCCGACCTGCGCCGTTCCCTCGACTACCTCTCCCAGGCCCTGCTCGGGTACAGGCCGGTGCCAATCGCCGACCTGATCGGCGAGCGCGGCGAGGACCAGCGCAGCATGCGCGAGGTCCCGCTTCAGGAGCTGACGGAGTACGCGGTGGAGGACGCCGACGTGGCTCTGCAGCTGAGCCTCAAGCTGGAGCCGATGCTCGAGGAGTCGGGGCAGATGCGGCTCTACGAGGAGGTCGAGGCGCCCCTGATCCCGGTGCTGGCGGCGATGGAGCACGCCGGCATCCGCGTCGACCCCGCCATCCTCAAGACGATCTCCGACGAACTGGCGGAGCGGATCGAGTCGGCGGCCCAACGGATCGAGGAGCTGGCGGGCGAGCCCTTCAACCTCAACTCGCCCCAGCAGCTCGGCAACATCCTCTTCGAGAAGCTCCAGCTCGACCCCAACGCCCGCCGCACCTCCAAGTCGAAGCAGTACAAGACCGACGAGATGGTCCTCACGCGGCTCTCCCACGAGCACGAGATCGCCGCCCGGATCCTCGATCACCGGCTGTGCACCAAGCTGAAGTCGACCTACCTCGACATGCTCCCGGGGGCGATCTTCCCCGGCACCGGCCGCGTCCACACCCACTACGAGCAGGCCGTGGCCGCCACCGGCCGCATGCAGTCGAGCGGCCCGAACCTCCAGAACATCCCGATCCGCACCGAGCAGGGCCGCGAGATTCGCAAGGCCTTCGTCCCCGGTGGCCCCGAGTACACCCTGCTGGCCGCCGACTACTCCCAGATCGAGCTGCGCATCATCGCCGAGATCTGCGGCGACGAGCGCATGAACCGCGCCTTCCGCGAGCGCGAGGACATCCACGCCGTGACCGCGTCGCGCATCTGGGGGGTGCCGGAGGAGATGGTCGACGACGAGATGCGGCGCCAGGCGAAGACGGTCAACTTCGGCATCATCTACGGCATCTCCGCCTTCGGCCTGTCGGAGCGGCTGGGCCTGCCGCGCAAGCTGGGACAGCAGTTCATCGAGCAGTACTTCGAGGAGTACCCCGGCGTGCGCCGCTACATGGACGAGACGGTCGAGTTCTGCAAGGAGCACGGGTACGTGGAGACGATGCTCGGCCGCCGCCGCTACCTGAAGGACATCCACTCCCGCAACCGGGCGGTGCGCGCCGCCGCCGAGCGCAACGCCATCAACTCGCCGATCCAGGGCACGGCGGCGGACATGATCAAGCGCGCCATGGTGGCCATCCACCGGCAGCAGGTCGAGCGGGGCTGGAAGACGCGCATGCTGCTCCAGGTGCACGACGAGCTGCTCTTCGACCTCCACCGCGAGGAGGAGGAGGAGGTGCGGGAGGTGGTGGCCCGGGAGATGAAGGAGGCGATCCCCATGAAGGTGCCCATCGACGTGGAGATGGGTACCGGCGAGACCTGGCTGGACGCCCACTGAGAGGAGAGGAAGAAGAGTGAACGAGAACGGCTGGATGCAGGTGGCCGCGGTCGAGGAGATCGAGCCCGGCCAGGCCAAGGCGGTCCGCCTCGGCGGAGAAGGCCGCAGCGTCGCCCTCTTCAACGAGGGAGGGCGCATCTACGCCACCGACAACCAGTGCCCCCACATGGGCTACCCCCTCACGCGCGGGGTGGTGCGCAACGGCGTCGTCACCTGCGACTGGCACGGGCGGCGCTTCGACCTGGAGGGCGGCGGCTGCTTCAACAACATGTGCGACGACCTCGCCGTCTTCCCGGTGGAGATCCGCGGCGGCCAGGTGTGGATCCAGGTGGAGGAGAAGGGCTACCGGCGCAGGGAGGTGCACCTCGAGCTGCTGCGCGAGGGGCTCCTCCACGGCGACCGCTGGACGATCTCCAAGGCCCTGGCCCTGCTGTCCCGCGGCGGCGTGCCGCGGGAGGAGGTGGTGGCCGTGGTGCTGCGCCACTTCGGCCGCCGCGTGGCCAGCTCCGGCGGCGACGAGGCGGGCACCGACCTGGGGCGCCTGGTGGGCGGCCTGGCGGTGGCCGACCGCTACGACGGCGCCGATCAGCTCGCCTGCCTGGCCACGGCGGCCACCGCCGCCTCGGGCGAGGCGGCTTCGCGGCTGCGGGTCGTGCCCCTGCCCGAGCCGGTGACGCAGGAGCGCCTCGAGGACTGGGTGCGCGTGTTCTCGCGCAACGGCCAGGCCAACCGCATCGAGCGCTGCCTCTTCACCACCCGTTCCCGCGGCGACACGGAGCGCGTCCTGCCGCTGCTCTTCGAGTGCGCCGTGCAGCCCGGGTTCCTCGGCTTCGGCGGCAACCTCGTCACCCTCTCCTGCCTGGCCGACGTGGTGGACCGCTTCGGCTGGGAGGCGTCGTCCGAGCTGGTCCTCAACCTCGGGTCCCGCACGGTGGGACAGGGACGCGGCGAGCCTGAGCTGTTCCGCCGCGACGCCATCCGCAAGATGCGCGACCTCTCCGGCGTCATCGATCAGGCGGCGGAGTCTCCCGGGCAGGGGCTCGAGTTCGACGAGGACGCCCTGGCGGCGGACCTGCTCAGCGGCGACCTGGACCGCTCCTTCGACTCCCTGGCGCGGACGCTGCAGGCCGGCGTGTCCCTGCAGCGCCTGATCACCACCTTCCTGCTGGTGGCCGCCGACCGCATGGCGCGCACGCCGGTGAACGTCGACGCCGGCTGGAGCTGCCTCACCCTGGAGCTGGAGCTGGCCCGGTCGTTGCGCACGGCCCTGCGCATCGGCGGCCCCCGCGTGGCGGCCATGGGGCTCTTCCACGCGGCCTGGCACCTCTTCGCCGACCGCTGGCTCAACATCCCCGCCCGGCCCCTGTCCGAGCCCCCGGAGGTGGCGCCGTTGACGGCCGCCCCGGCCGAGGGCATCGAGGAGGTGGCGCGGGCGGTCCAGACCCTGGATGTCCACGCCGCCGGCGAGAGCGCCGCCGGATACCTGGCCGCCGGCCTCGACGCCGATCTCCTGCTGCAGCGGCTGGGGGTCCTGATCCTGTGGAACGACACCGGCGCCCGGCTGCTGCCGACCCTGTACGCCGTGGCCGACGAGTTCGACGGCACCCGCGGCCCCGACGCCGCCCTCGGCGCCGGCCACCCGTCGGCGGACCAGTTGGTGGCGGGCCTGGCGCGGTACGCCACCGACGTGCGCACCAGCAAGGCCAGCGGCGCGGCCACGACCACGGCCCTGCGCTTCGCCGAGGGCCTCACCACCATCGACGTCTTCGCCGACGAGGAGCCGGCCCAGCCATGAGCGTGAATGGAGACTTCGTGAGGGTTGCCTCCGTCGACGAGGTGACCGAGGGCCAGCCGAAGGCGGTCCGCGTCGAGGGCCGGAGCGTGGCCCTCTTCCAGCACCGGGGGCGCTACTACGCCACCGACAACCAGTGTCCGCACATGGGCTACCCCCTCACCCGCGGCATCGTGCGCGACGGCGTGCTGACCTGCGACTGGCACGGGTACAGCTACGACCTGGGCGGCGGCGGCTGTTTCACCGGCGGCTGCGACGACCTCGATACCTACCCGGTGGAGGTGCGGGACGGCGAGATCCACATCGACGTGGGGAGCGGCGGCTCCCGCCCGGACGACGCCCACTTCCTGCTGCTGGAGGAGGGCCTGAACAACGGCGACAGCTGGACCCTCTCCAAGGCGATCGCCATCCTCCTGGCCCGCGGCGTCTCCGAGGGCGAGACCCTCGAGAAGCTGGTGCGCCACATGGGCCGCTACGCGGCGACCCAGCTCGATGCGCGTCAGGCGGGCAACGAGGTGGCCCTCTTCGTCAACGGTCTCGCCGTGGCCCGCCGCTACGAGCCGGAGGAGCGGCTGATCCCCCTGATGATGGCCGCCACGGCCGCCTCGGGGCGCGCCGGAGACCGGCCCCCCCTTCGGGCCCTGCCCGGGGTCGCCGAAGGGGACACGGTCCCCTACGACAAGCTCGCCGGCTGGGTGCGCTACTTCTCCGAGGACAAGATGTGGGAGGGGATCGAGAAGTGCCTCCTCACCCTCCGCGGCCAAGGCGGCCACGACGACGACATACCGCCCCTGCTCTTCGAGTGCGCCGTGGCCCCCCACTTCATCGCCGTCCGCGACAACCTGCGCAACCTCGGTTACCTCATGGAGTTGCTCGACGAGTTCGGCTGGGAGACCAGCGAGGAACTGGTCTGCAACACCGCGGCGAAGATGCTCGGCCGCGGCCGGGGCGTTCCCGGCGATCTGCTGCGCGAGGCCATGGACCTCTTCGAGGAGACGCCGATCCCCGACGACCCGGACGAGGCCTCGGGCGAGTTCGACGAGGCCGCCTTCGTCGACGGCCTGGTGAGCGGCAACGTGCGCACCACCTTCGACGCCGTGACCCGGGCGCTGAAGGAAGGGGCCGGCGTCGAGCAGCTGGCCACCTCGATGGTGATGCTCGCCGCCGACCGCATGGCGCGCACGCCGGTGGGCATGAGCCCGGGATGGGGGGACCTGGCCTGGGAGATGTCCCTGGCCTCGGCGGTGCGCACCGTCAACCGCCGTGCCGGGGCGGGGGCGGCCCGGAGGGCGCTCTACCACGCCGCCTGGCAGTTCTTCGACGACCGCTGGCTCAACATCCCCCAGCGCCGGCTCGAGGCCGAAGCCGCCTCGGGCAACGGTACCGCCCCCGGGGAGGAGGATGCCGCCCTCGAGCGGATCGTCGAGGCCATCGAGTCGATCCAGGTGCGCCGCATCGGCCGCATGACGCGGGACTACCTCAACGGCGGCCACGACGGCGACCGCCTGCTGCGCGAGCTGGGCCTGGTCATCCTGAGCGACGACAACGGCTGGGATCTGCTGCACACCCTGCGCACCGTCTTCGACGAGTGGGAGCGCTGCGCCGGCCACCCGGCGCGCAACCAGCTCCTCGTGGGACTGTCGCGCTGGGCGGCGGACACGCGCCGCCGGATCGGCAGCCAGTCGGCGGCGGCCACGGCCCAGCGCTTCGCCCGCGGCGAGACGGCGGTGGAGCTGTACGAGTAGCCCGGGCCACAGAAGCTGCATCATCACGGAAAGGGCACCATGGCAGAAACAGCCTCATCGAAGAACGGGCCCCGGGACCGACGCCGGGCGGTCCTGTGCGGCGCCATGCTCACCTGGCTCCTGGCCCCGGCCGCGGCCGGGGCCGAGGGCCTCGACTCCGGGGACACGGCATGGATGCTGACCTCCACGGCCCTCGTGCTGTCCATGACGATCCCCGGGCTGGCCCTGTTCTACGGCGGCCTGGTGCGCACCAAGAACGTGCTCTCCGTGCTGATGCAGTGCTTCGCCCTGGCGGCGGTGATGACCCTGGTCTGGGTGGTCTGGGGCTACAGCCTGGCCTTCGACACCGGGGGGATGGAAGCGGGCGTCACCAACGCCGCCTCCTTCGTTGGCGGCCTCGACAAGGCCCTGCTGCGCGGCGTCGGCATCGACGCCCTCACCGGCACGGTGCCCGAGACGGTCTTCGTCACCTTCCAGCTGACCTTCGCCATCATCACCCCGGCCCTGATCGTCGGCGCCTTCGCCGAGCGCATGAAGTTCTCGGCCATGCTGCTCTTCATGGTGGTCTGGGTCACCGTGGTCTACGCGCCGATCTGCCACATGACCTGGAGCGGCGATGGCGCCTTCTTCTGGGACCTGGGCATCCTCGACTTCGCCGGCGGCACCGTGGTCCACATCAACTCCGGCGTAGCGGCCCTGGTGGCGGCCCTGGTCATCGGCAAGCGCCGCGGCTATCCGGACACCCTCATCCCGCCGCACAGCCTGGTGATTACCGTCATCGGCGCCTCCATGCTGTGGGTCGGCTGGTTCGGCTTCAACGCCGGCTCGGCCCTGGCCGCCGACGGCGCCGCGGGCATGGCCATGCTCGTCACCCAGGCAGCCACGGCCGCCGCCGCCGCCGCGTGGATGGTGGTGGAGTGGATCAAGCACGGCAAGGCGAGCGTCCTCGGCGTCGTCACCGGCGCCGTGGGAGGCATGGTGGCCATCACCCCCGCCTCGGGCAGCGTCGGTCCCCTCGGGGCCATCGCCATCGGCGCCGCCGCAGGAGTTCTGTGCTTCCTGGGCGCCACCACCCTCAAGCAGCGCCTCGGCTACGACGACTCCCTCGACGTCTTCGGCGTCCACGGCATCGGCGGCATGGCCGGCGCCATTCTCACGGGGGTCTTCGCCGCCGAGTCTCTCGGCGGACAGGGCTTCGCCGGCACCGCCGCCGGAGTGACCCACACCATGGGCAGCCAGGTGTGGGCGCAGATCGTGGGGGTGCTCGTCACCACCATCTACTGCGCCGTGCTCTCCTTCGTCATCCTCAAGGCCGTCGATGCCGTCATCGGCCTGCGCGTCGACGAGGAGGAGGAGGACCGCGGTCTGGACATCTCCCTGCACAACGAGCAGGGCTACTATTCGGAGGTTTGACGGTTGACGGTCGTTCCGCCGAAGGAGGGATGAGGCCATGAAGCTGCTGAAGTGCATCATTCGTCCCAACGCGCTCGAGAGGGTCAAGGAGGCCCTGAGCGAGCTGGGCGTGATGGGCATGACGGTGAGCGAGGTGAAGGGATTCGGGCGGCAGAAGGGGCACCGGGAGATCTACCGCGGCTCCGAGTACAACATCGACTTCACGCCGAAACTGCAGATCGACGTGGTCGTGGCCGACTCGATCGCCCAACGCTCCATCGACGCGGTGAAGGAAGCGGCCGGCACGGGACACATCGGCGACGGCAAGATCTTCGTGCTCTCCGTCGACGAGGTGGTCCGCATCCGCACCGGGGAGACCGGGGAATCGGCGATCTGACGGCGCCAGCCGGGACGGTGCGGCCCCTGCTCTGTGCCGACGGCAGCCCCGTCTCCCGCCTGGGGCTGGCGGGCCACCCGAACACGGACCCGGGTTGCGTGCCCGCCGCCCTCGAGGCGGGCGTCAACCTGTTCTTCTTCTACAACCTCGGCTTCACCGGCCTCGTCGACGGCCTCGCCGGCCTCGGCGGCCGGAGGGACGTCTTCCGCGCCACCGGCTCCGAGAGCCGGGACCCGGCGCAGGTCGAGGACTACCTGTGCCAGGTGGAGGAGCGCCTGTCGGCGGGTCTCGTCGACCTGTTCTACGCCGAGTACGTGCATCCCGGCGACGACGTGGACGGACTGCTCGCCGACGACGGCGTCGTCGGCCTCCTGCACAGGTGGAAGGAGGCGGGCCGGATCCGCTACGTTGGCGCCACGGCGCACAACCGGCCCCTGGCTCGGCGGCTCCTGGAGAGCGGCCGCATCGACGTGCTCATGCACCGCTACAACATGGCCCACCGGGGCGCGGAGGAAGCCGTGCTGCCCGCCGCCCTGGAGCGGCGCATCCCCGTGGTGGCCTTCACCTGCACACGCTGGGGCGGGCTGCCGGCCGGTCATCCCCGCTGGTCCGGGCCGGTCCCCACGGCCGCCGACTGCTACCGCTTCGCCCTCGGACACGACGCCGTGCAGGTGGCCCTCACGGCGCCGGGGAGCCTCGAGGAGCTGCAGGCCAACCTCGCCGTCCTGCGGGAGCCGGACCCCACCCCGTCCGAGATCGCCGGCTGGCGCGCTTACGGAGACCTGGTCTACGGTTCGGGGCGGGACGAGTTCGAGACCCGGTGGCCGTGAAGCGGTGTATCCGCCAGGGTCGAGGGGCCGTATATTCACGTGAGACGACGGAGTGGCTCTGGTGACGACCGATGACAGGGACGGCTGCCCGGCCTGGAGCCGCGCATCCGCGACGGTGAACTAGCTCGATGGAAGGCGCCGTCCGCCACAACTGCGGATTCTGCGTCGCCCATACCCTCCACGACGCCTACTCCTTCATCCGCGCCCTTCAGCACCGGGGCCGGGAAGCGGCGGGGATAGCCGCCGTTGGCGAAGGGCGAATCGACGTCATCAAGTGGGCGGGCGGCGTCGACCGCTTCGACATCACCGACCTCCACAAGATCTTCCCCAGCCCCAGCTACCACACCTACATGGCCCACGTGCGCTACGCCACGCAGGGCCGCAAGGACGAGATCCTCGACGACGCCCACCCCCACGTGCTCGGGGGGCAGGTGGAGGACCGGGGCAGCCACATCCTGATCCGCGACTGCCAGATGGCCGCCGTCCACAACGGCCAGATCGATTTCGGGTACTTCGACGGCCTCGAGCTCTCACAGATGAAGTCGAAGTGCGACACCGAGGCCCTCCTCTATCTCTACCGGCGCGACGGCGAGGAGGCCTTCCTGCACCGGGTTCCCGGCGCCTACACGATGGCCATCGCCGACTGGCGCAAGCGGGACGTGATCGTCCTGCGCGACCGCACCGGCATCAAGCCGGGGGTCCTGGGCTGGAAGGACGGCAAGTACGGCGTCGCCTCCGAGGACATCGCCTTCCGCAAGAACGGCGGCGAGTACATCGAGGACCTCGATCCCGGGTCGCTCTACTACCTGTCCCCGGAGGGGGAGTACTCCAAGGAACTCCTGGTCGAGCCGCAGCCGCGTCACTGCTTCTTCGAGTGGAACTACATCTCCGATGTCGACTCGATCATCAACCACGTCGCCGCCCGCCGCATCCGCGAGCAGCTGGGGGAGGTCCTGGCCGAGGAGTTCACCCCCTCGGATGTGGACGTGGTCACCTTCCTGCCGCGGTGTCCCGAGGTGGCGGCGCGCTCCTACGCCCAGGTCCGCGGCCTGCCCTTCATGCCCGTGTTCTACAAGATGCGGGGCGAGCGGTCCTTCCAGGGGTCGACGGCCCGGGACCGGAGGCAGTCGATCGACGACAACCTGCATCTGCTGCCCGGACTGCGCCCACGCCTGTCGGGGAAGACGGTGCTGCTCATCGACGACAGCATCGTGCGCGGCAACAACCTGATCCGCGCCCGCAACCTGCTCTACGACGCCCTCGGTGTGAAGAAGGCCTACGTGGCCTCGTACACCCCGCCCATCGGCATCGTACCCGAAGACGGGGTCCCGCGGGGATGCATGTTCGGCGTCGACATGCCGCCCACGCCGCCGAAAGGCGAGGAGTTCATCGCCCGCGGCCGGGAGCCCCGGGAGATCAGCGAGAAGATGGGCCTGCCCGTGGTCTACATCTCCACCCGCGGCATGATGCGCGCCTTCGAGCGTCTGGGCCTCGAATCCGGAAGGCTCTGCACCTACTGCATCGGCGGCGGCCACCCCTTCGCAGGCTGCGAGGCCAGGGACTCCGCGGGGGAGAGCCAGCTGGACCTGCTGACCGTCTCCAGTGCCGCCGCGGGCGGGTCTGCCGGCGGCTGAGGTCCCTCTCCGGAGGGCGCCTTCTGCAGAAAGAGAGCCGGTCCACGGGGGTGCCATTGCCCTGGAGGGCATGGGCTCCGGTCCGGTCGGCAGCTGAGCCCGCGCGTCACGGAAGCACTCCACCAGAACCCCCTCCCGCCCCCAAGGCTGCCTTGCCGTGGTGGGCATGGTCCCCGGGCTGGAGGCTGCAGTCGGGGCGCATGCCGAACGCCACGACCGGGCGTCGACAAAGCCGTGCCTGCGGGTACACGGCGCCCCGCAGAGCGGGAGAGGTGACCCCTCAGCACTCGGCGCCGCGCACCTCGCCGCCGTAGACCTGCAGCCGTTCCTCGGTGGTGGTCTCTTCGGCGGCGGCGGGGCGGTAGTGGAACTGCAGGGCCCGGCGGCGGCGGCGGGAGTGGTTCACGGGACTGCCGTGGTGGGTCAGGCCGTGCCACAGGAGGATCCCCCCCGGGGGAAGGGGCACCACCACGTCGCGGCCGGGGGCGACATCGGTGTCGCAGATCTGCCAGTCGCGGCGGTTGAAGTGGTTCCTCGGGCCCTCGCGGTGGGAGCCGGGGATGACGTGAAGGGCGCCGTTGGCCGCCGTCGCCTCGTCGAGGGCGATCCACAGGCCGATGACGGGCGTGTCCAGGGAGACGTTGAAGTAGGCCATGTCCTGGTGCCAGGGCTTCTCCCGGCCTCCCGGCGGCTTGAGCAGAGCCATGTCCTGGAACATCCGCGGCGTCTGCCCATCCATGAGGGAGCTCACCAGGCCCAGCAGTCCCGGGTCCTCGCTCAGCTCCTTCAGCGCCGGATGGTAGTCGACGAACTTCATCAGCTTGCGCACGCCCAGGCGCCGCCGTCGGGGCGGCTGCTCCTTGCGGCGGCCGCCGGCCTCGAACTGCACGCCGCGGAACGAGGGACCGCCGCCGTCGATGAGGGAGTCCACCGCGGCCGCCGCCGCCCGGACCCGCTGCCGGGAGACGGCCCGGCGGACGGCCAGGTACCCCTGGTCGTGGAAGAAGCCGCGTTCCGCCTCGCCGACGGAATCGAGACTCTCCACCAGCCGGGCGGCGCGCTCGTCGTTGTAGAGGCCCGCGGGGTGGGGGAGGGCTTCGGTCATGACCGCCTCTCACCGCCGCCGTTGCCGCGGTGGCGGACCAGGATCGCCGCCGGCAGGATCACGCAGTAGCCGGCCACCAGCAGGATGGGAGCCGCCGTGAGGGACAGGAATCCGTCTACGGGGGGTATGCGCAGCAGCACGTAGCCGAGGGCGATGACCGCCAGGCCGACGAGGAAGAGGATCCAGTTGCGGCGGGTGAAAGGCAGTGCGGGGGGTGGTGACACGGGGCTCTCCTTCAGCGCTTCTCGCGGATGCGGGCAGAGCGTCCCTTGCGGTTGCGGAGGTAGAACAGGCGCGCCCGGCGCACGCGGCCCTGGCGCAGGCGCTCGATCCTCAGGATGCGCGGCGAGTGCAAGGGGAAGATCCGCTCCACCGCCACGCCCTGGCTCACCTTGCGGACGGTGAAGGTCTCGTGGATGCCGCTGCCCTTGCGCTGGATGACGTCTCCCTCGAAGACCTGGGTGCGCTCCTTCTCGCCCTCGATGACCCGGACGTGGATGCGCAGCGAGTCTCCGGGCAGGAATTCAGGGAGATCGGTGCGCACCTGATCGGCGGTGATCTCCCGCAATATGCCAGTGTCCATTCAGACCCTCTCTCTCTCCAGTGATGGTTGGGACCGGCCGCTGCCGGCCTCTCTCTCCTTTGACCATGCCTCCACCAGCCGCAACTCCCGGTCGTCCAGGTCCGCCGCGGGCAGCAGGTCGGGCCGGCGCTCGAAGGTGCGGCGCAGAGCCTGACGCCGGCGCCAGGCCTCGACCTCGCCGTGGTCCCCGCGGAGCAGTTCCTCGGGGACGCGCTGGCCGTCGAACTCGGCGGGCCTCGTGTACCACGGACAGTCGAGGAGCCCGTCGTGGAACGAGTCGGCCATGGCCGAGCTGAAGTCGCCGAGAACGCCGGGCAGCAGCCGGGTCACGGCATCGATCACCACGAGGGCCGCGGTCTCGCCGCCGGTGAGCACATAGTCGCCGATGGACAGCTCGCGGTCGATGAAGCGCTCGCGCAGGCGCTCGTCCACGCCCTTGTAGTGGCCGCACAGCAGCACCAGGTGCGGCTGCAGCGACAGCTCCACCGCAGTCTGATGGCCGAAGCGCTCGCCGTCGGCGGTGAGGTAGATGCCCAGGCCCCGGCCCAGTTCCAGCTCTTCCCAGCAGGCGGCCACGGGCTCCGGCTTGATGAGCATGCCGCCACCGCCGCCGAAAGGGGCGTCGTCGACGGTGCGGTGCCGGTCGAGGGCCCAGGAACGCAGGTCGTGCACGGCCACCTCCAGGTGGCCGCCCGAGGCGGCCCGGCCCAGGATGCTCGTATCCAGTGGCTGGGTGAAGAACCCCGGAAACAGGGTTACCACGTCGATCCTCACATCAGCCTCCCGGCTGCAGGAGTTCCTCGACGCCCCGCACGTCGATCCGCCGCCGGTCCACGTCGATGCGGGTCACGAAGTCCCGGACCGCCGGCAGCAGAACCTCGCCGCCGTCATCCAGCCGCACCGCGAAGACATCGCTGGCCGGCATCTCCAACACCTCGGTCACCTCTCCGAGAGATCGGCCGCGGTCATCCCGGACCCGGCAGCCGATCACGTCGAAGACGAAGTAACGGCCCTCGGGAGGCGGGGCGACCTGGTCCCCGGGGACCGTCAGGTATCCGCCCGTGATCCCCTCCCGCACCTCCTCCGGGGAGTCGATGCCCGCGAACTTCACAAGCACCCCCCCGGGGCCCGGGCGGCACACTTCGACCTGCAAGTCGACATCCGGATGCCCGTCGCGCTCGAGCCGCACGGAGCGCAGCCCGTCGAATCGGTCGGGATCCCAGGTGAGGGGCTCCACGAGAACCTCGCCGCGGACGCCCTTGGCGCGCCGGGTAAAGCCGACGGCGACGCGTCCCGGTGCCCGCCCGTCGGCGGGCCTACTCCTCTGCCGGCTCCCCGCCCTCACTGGACGCGGCCTCCGGGGCCTCCTCGACCGGCGCGGCCTCCGGGGCTTCTTCCGCCTCAGCCGGCGCGGCGGCGCCGAGCTTCTTGCGGCGTTTGGGTTTGTCGGTGGTCAGCGCGCCCTCGCGGTCGACGCCCTCGAAGCCGCGCCAGCGGGCGAGGATGCCCTTGCTGCGCAGAAGGTCGTGGACCGTGGGGGTCATCTGGGCGCCCTTCTTCAGCCAGTCCACCGCGGCCTCCTCGTCGACCTCGAAGCGCGCGTGCACGGGGTCGTACGTGCCCAGCTCCTGCAGCGAGTGGCCGGACCGGGGAAGGTTGTCCGTGGTGGCGACAATGCGGTAGAAGGGGCGCTTCCTGCGTCCCATTCTCTTGAGTCGAAGCTTGACCAAGTGTCGATGGCTCCTGGAGTAGGTGGTGGGTTCGGTGTGGATTCAGGGCACCGGCATGGACAGGGGCAGGGACATCCGGCCCCGTCCCTTGCGCCCCGGCCGGCTCATCTGGCGCAGCATCTTCTGCATGGCGTGGAACTGCTTGACGAGACGGTTCACGTCCTGGATGGAGGTGCCGCTGCCGCGGGCGATCCGCCGCCGGCGGCTGCCGTTGAGGATCTGCGGACGGCGGCGCTCCTGAAGGGTCATGGAGTTGATGATCGCCTCGGTGCGGGTGAAGGCGCCGTCGTCGACGGGAGCGCCTTTCAGCGCCTTGCCGGCGCCGGGGATCATGCCCATCAACTGGTCCAGCGGCCCCATGCCCCGCACTGCCTTCAGCTGCTGCTGGAAGTCCTCGAAGGTGAAGGCCTCCTTGCTCAGGCGGGCCTCCATGGCCGCGGTCTGCTCGCGGTCGAAGCTCTGCTCCGCTTTCTCCACCAGGGAGAGCACGTCTCCCATCCCCAGGATGCGGGAGGCGACGCGGTCCGGGTGGAAGGGCTCCAGCCCCTCGAGGGTTTCGCCCGTGCCGACGTAGCGGATCGGCTGCCCGGTGGTCTCGCGGATCGACAGGGCCGCGCCTCCTCGGGCGTCGGAGTCCATCTTGGTCAGCACCACGCCCTGGAAGGCCAGCCGCTCGTGGAAGCGGCTCGCCGTCTCCACCGCGTCCTGGCCGAGCATGGCGTCGGCGACGAAGAGAATCTCGTGGGGCTGCACGGCCTCGCGGACGGCCGTCAACTCGGCCATCATCTCCTCGTCGATGCTCAGGCGGCCGGCGGTGTCGAGGAGGACGATGCTGCGGTTGTCGAGGCGCGCCTGTTGCACGCCGAGGCGGCAGATCTCGACCGGGTCGTCGGAGCCGGCCTCGCCGGGCCCGAAGACGCCGACGTCGATGCCGGCCCCGAGGGTGCGCAGTTGCTCGACGGCGGCGGGGCGATAGGTGTCGGCCGCCACCAGGCAGGGGAGGCGGCCCCGCTCCTTGAAGTGGCGGGCGAGCTTGGCGGCGACCGTGGTCTTGCCGCAGCCTTGCAGACCGACGAGGAGCACCGCCGTCGGCGGCTGCGGCGCCAGCTCCAGCGGCGCGGCGGTGCCTCCGAGAAGGGCGACGAGCTCCTCGTGGACGACCTTGATCACCTGCTGCCCCGGGCTCAGGCTGCGCAGGACTTCGCGTCCGAGGGCCCGTTCGCGAACGCGCCCGAGGAAGCTCCTGGCCACCTTGAAGTTGACGTCCGCCTCGAGCAGCGCGCGGCGGATCTCGCGCAGGGACTGGTCGAGGGCCTTCTCGGTGATCCGCCCCCGGCCGCGCAACTGGCGGAAGACATCGTCGAAGCGCTCTGTCAGTCTCTCGAACAATTCACCACGGCTCCGGCTCGTAACCCCTTGGGGCAAAAGGACTAAATATAGACGGAGGGGGGCGGATCCGCCACGGGCGGGCAGACCGGAGACGGGGTATCCCGGCCGGGGTCCGGGTACTTCCGGTTCCGTGGCGCAACTATCAGGGTGACCATGGACGGGGACGGGAGAGAACATGTGAAGGCGGCGGCATCGGGTGACGCCGAGGCCTTCGGCCGCCTGGTGGAAGGTCACGCGGGCTGGCTGATGGCCCGGATCACGACAAAGCTCGGTTCGCGGGAGACGGCCGAGGACCTCCTGCAGGAGGTCTTCCTGGCGGCCTGGGAGCGGCTGGCGACGCTGCGCGATCCCGGCCGCTTTCCCGCTTGGCTGCGCTCGATCGCCGACAACCAGGTGCGCATGTGGCAGCGCCGACGTCACACCCAGCTCGACCTGCTGGCACGGTTCGGGCACGAGACGGTCCCGGCCGCGGCGCCGGCTCCGCGGGAGGAGCGCATTCGCGGCCTCCTGCGGGAGGCCCTGGGGCGACTCGGCGACTCCCACCGGGAGGTGATCGTCCACCACTACCTGAAGGGCTACTCCTACCGGCAGACGGCTCTCCTCCTGAACCTCGAGACCGACACCGTCCGCAGCCGTCTGCAGAAAGCCCGATTACGACTTCACAAGGAGATCGCCGCCATGCCCGATTCCAGCTTCACCCAGAGCTACGAACTGACCGAGTCCGACCTGAACGGACTGCGTCATCTGACCCGCTTCCAGGGCCGGGACGACCGGCGGATCCTGCGGTGCATCTGCCTGGACGCGGGGGGCCGGATGGTGGCCTGCGACGGCGCCCGAATGCTCATCTGGCCGAGCCGGGGTCTCGCCTCGCTGGCGGCCCCCGTGATCCTGGAGTCGGTGGCCTCCGAGGCGATCCCGGAGGCGGAGGGGGCGGCGTTGGTGATCGACGAGGAGGAAGCCACCCTCGAGACTGGGGACGGCGCCGGCGTGACCTTCCCCCTCCATCCCGGGCCTTACGTGCGCTACGAGGAGGCTGTCGGCCTCCACCCACCCGGATCGTTCTCCGTTGTCGCCGACACCGTGGAGCTGATGGCCTGCGTGGAGGAGATCGAGCCGTACCTGAGGCCCCGGCACCAGGTGGCGAGCCCGGGGTGGGCCTACAACCCGTTGGTGGAGGTGCGCCTGTCGGGTCCGGAGGGCCGGCTCACACTGGGCACGGGCCGGGACCAGGGATTCGCCCGCGTCGAGGAGGCCGCGCCGGACCTGGACCGGGAGGGGCCTGAATGGACCCACTCCGTCTCCTGCAGGGTGCGGGCGAAGGGCCTGGAGGGGGAATCCTTCCGGGTGGGAGTCAACCACGATTACCTGAGGGCGATCTCGGAGGCTCTGGGCGACGCGGGCGGGGAGATCCGGATCCGCCCCGGGCAGGGATGCCCGCCGGCCCTCCACTTCGACGTACGGGACGGCCGCCACAGCGCCCTGCTCATGCCGATGCGCATGGAATCCCGGGAGCCCCGGGAGGGTGCCTCGGCCGCGACGGCCGAGCAAGTCTCTCAGCCCTGAGGCCGGGCTACCGAACGGAGGGTCCGGGGGGCAGGAGGGTCGCCTGGCGCTCCGATCCGCGGATCCGTCGGATCGCCTCGGCCGGGTCCCGGGCGCCGAAGACGGAGGACCCGGCCACCAGCCAGGTGGCCCCCGCGGCCCGGCAGTCGCCGGCGTTGCCGGGGCCGACCCCGCCGTCGATCTCGATGGGGACCTCGAGGCGGCGCTCGGTCAGGACGGTGCGAAGGGCCCGGACCTTGTCGAGCACCCCGGGCATGAAGGACTGGCCGCCGAAGCCGGGCTCCACCGACATCACCAGCAGCAGGTCGAGACTCTCCAGATGAGGCAGCAGGGGGTCCACGGGCGTGCCCGGGTTGACGGCCAGGCCGCGGCCGAGGCCGAGGCGCCCGATCTCGGCCAGCAGCGGGGCGGGGTCGGCTTCGATCTCCACGTGCACCGTGAGGGAGTCCGCCCCGGCGCGGGCGAAGGCCTCGAGATAGGCCCCGGGGTCGGCGAGCATCAGGTGGGTGTCGAGGCGCAGGCGCGTGCACCGGCGCACCGCCTCGACCACGGGGACCCCGTAGCTGAGGTTGGGGACGAAGTGACCGTCCATGATGTCCAGGTGCAGCAAGTCGGCGCCCGCCGCCTCCACGCGCTCGATCTCGCTCTCGAGGCGGGCGAAGTCGGCGGCCAGGAGGGAGGGGGCCACGGAGACGGCGCTCATCGAGGATCCTCTCCGGCGTTGGCGGCCGGCGGCGCACTGATGACCACTTCGACCGCCGTGCGGCGGGGGGCGCGGGCGCCCGCCTCGGGTGTCTGGGACAGCACCCTTCCGGGCGCTCCGTCCACCGTCCGCCGCCGGATGGCGCCGAGAGTCATCTCGTACTTGCGAAGGCTGTCGGCCACGACGTCGATCGGCAGACCCACGACATCGGGGACCCGCTTCAGGGCGGAAGGAGAGCCGCTGCTCACCACGAGATGCACCGTGGACCCGCGTTCGACCCGCTCACCGGACGCGGGGCGCTGCCGAATGACCACGCCCGAGGGAAAGGAGGTGGAGGAGGCGTACTCGACGGTGCCCCGCCGGAGCTGGCCTCCCTGGATCTTGAGGCCCGCCTCGCGCTCGCTGCCGCCCGTCACCTCCGGCACCGGGTAGAGCCGCGGACCCCGGCTGACGTCGACGAAGACCCGCCGCGCGCGCTTGATCTCCTCTCCGGTCCCCGGCGCCTGGTCGACGATGTGGCCGATGGGCGCCGATTCCGAGAACACGCTGTCGCGGAGGGCCAGGCGCAGGCCCTCTCCGGCCACCCGCTCCCGTGCCGCCTCCGCCGTGCCGCCGCGCAGGTCGGGCACCGTGACCATCGGCACCTGGACGATGGCGGGCATGATCAGCTTGTCGAGGGCCGCCAGGAACAGGAGGCCGGTGCTGCCGGCCGCCAGCGCGCTCGTCAACAGGGTGCGCAGGAGCCGATTCACGGTTCCCTTCCGCGGCGGTGCAGCTTATGGATCAGGGCGGCGTAGGCGCCGTCCCCGGCTTCCCGGCCGGGCAGCGTCTGGATCGTGCGCGCCGCCCAGGCGACGCCGGGGAACCGCCGCGAAGCCGGCTCCAGGCGGGCGTCCGACCTGCGGGCCAGCAGGCCGTCGACGACGGTGTCGTTCTCCTCGTCCTCGAGGGAGCAGGTGCTGTAGACGAGCCGACCCCCGGGCCTCAGGGCCTCGAAGGCGGCCCCGAGGATGGCCGACTGCCGCTGCGACTGCTGCGCCAGGTCGGACTCCGACTTCCGCCAGCGCGCCTCGGGCCGCCGACGCAGGACGCCGGTGCCGCTGCAGGGCGCGTCCACCAGGACGCGATCGAAGGCGCCCGGCGGGTGGGGTCCCGCCGAGGCGTCCCCCGCAAACAGATGGATCCCCTTCAGACGCATGCGGTCCCTGTTCTCCCGCAGACGCCGCAGGCGGGCCCGAGACAGGTCTCCCGCCGCTACTCGCACCTGCCCCGCGGCGAGGGCGAGCTGCACCGACTTGCCGCCCGGGGCGGCACAGGCGTCGAGGACTCGGTCCCCCGGTCTCGGGGCCAGCAACTCGACGGCCAGTCCGGCGTTGAGGTCCTGCACGAAGCACCGACCCTGACGAAAAGCGTGGGAGTCGAAGAAACCCTCGGGCCGTTCGATCCGGCAGGCCTCCGGCCGGGCGTCCACGAGCACGGGGCCGAGGCTCTCCGGGAGGGACTCGACGAGCCGCCTGGCGTTTCCGAACCGCGGATCGGGGCGCACGAAGAGCGTCGGCGGCTCGTTGTTGGCCCGCAGCAAGGCCTCGGTGCGCGCCGGCCCCCAGCGGTGGAGCCAGCGGCTGACGAGCCACTGCGGGTGCGAGTGATAGACGGACAGGTAGCCCTCCGGATCCCCGTCGCGGTGCGGGTAGGACACGCGGGCGCCCTCCGCCGAGACGCGCCGGAGGACGGCGTTCACGAAGCCGGCGGCCCCGGCGTGGCCGGGGCGCCGGGCCAGATCGACGGCGGTATGGACGGCGGCGCTCGGAGGTACGCGATCGAGCCAGAGCAACTGATAGGCGCCAAGGCGCAGGATGTGGAGGACGCGGGGGGTCAACGAGTCGAGGGGACGGCTGGAGAACGACGCCAGGATCCAGTCGAGGCGGCCTCGCCACTGGAGGACCCCGGAGGTCAACTGGCGGACGAAGCGCCGGTCGCGGCCGTCGAAGCGGCTCTCCAGGCCCTCGAGGAGGGGTGCGAGCCCGGCGCCCGACTCGACCTCCTCCAGAAGGCGCACCGCCTCGGTGCGGACCGGGTCCGTCCTCGTCATCTCCACAGGGCCGTCACCCCGGCCAAAGGTAGAGCCCGGCGGGGACGAGGCAAAGGCGCCGAGGGCCGCAGGGGACACCTTGACCATGCGGGGTCCTCGGCTATATTCGGCGACTCTCCCCCCCCAGGAGGGTCTCGTGCCGGCACGGTCGGGGCCCCTCCTCCACCGCCTGCGTCAGAAGTCATCTTGCGTACCTACCCGGTGTGGCACCTGGCCCACGAGGGGGAATACGGCGATCTGCTCGACGCCCTCCTCTCGGGCCGCCGACTGGGCCTCGACGAGCTAGACACAGGCCCCGAAGGGCTGCACCGGCCCGAGCTGCTCACCGACCTCGACCGCGGCGCCCAGCGCATCGAGCGCGCCGTGCGCCAGGACGAGACCATCGTCGTCTACGGGGACTACGACGTCGACGGGGTCAGCAGCACCGCCCTGCTCCTCGACTTCCTCGAGCACGTGAAGGCGCGGGGCCACGCCCTGCTCCCCGACCGCCGCACCGACGGCTACGGCCTCAAACCGCCCGGCGTGCGCAAGGCCCTCGATCTCGGCGCCGACCTCATGGTGACGGTGGACAACGGCATCTCCGCCGGCGAGGCCCTCGAACTGGCCCGCGACGAAGGTCTCGACGTGGTCGTCATCGACCACCACCGGCAGAACGAGGAGCTGCCGCCGGCGCACAGCATCATCAATCCCAACCGGCTGGACTGCGACTACCCCTTCAAGGGCCTGGCCGGGGTGGGCGTGACCTTCAAGGTCGTGCAGCGATTGAGCGAGTCCCTCCTCGAGTCCGGGGAGCGTCGCCGTTACCTGAACGATCTGCTCGACCTCGTCGCCCTCGGGACGGTGGCCGACATGGTTCCCCTCCTCGACGAGAACCGGATCCTCGTGCGCCACGGACTCAAGGCCGTCGAGCGCAGCGCCCGGCCTGGCCTGCAGGAGCTGCGCATCGCCGCCCGCTGCCCCCGGGGGCGGGTCGACAGCACGGCCGTGGCCTTCTACCTGGGACCCCGTCTGAACGTCGCCGGCCGTCTGGAGAAGCCCGACCTGGCCCTCGATCTGCTGCGCACGCGGGACCACGAGGAGGGCCGCCTCCTGGCGGGCCGGCTCAACGAGCTGAACCTCCGGCGCCAGCAGCTGCAGCGGGAGGGCGTCCGCGAGGCCCGGTCGCTGGTCTCGGAGGACCAGCTGGAGCGCGAGCGCCTGTTGTGCGTCCTCGGCGAGGAATGGGACCTGGGCGTCATCGGACTGATCGCCAGCGACCTGTCGGAGACCTTCTGGAGGCCCGCCGTGGTCCTCACCGACGTCCAGCGCGACGGGAGCTACGTCGGATCGGCGCGCAGCATACCGGGATACGACATGAACGACGGCCTCCGCCACTGCTCCCGGTTCCTCACCAGGTACGGCGGCCACGCCGGCGCCGCCGGGTTCTCCCTGCCCGCCGAGGCCTTCGAGGAGTTCCGGGCGAGTCTCATCGACCACGCCGGCACCGAGCTGACACCGGAACATCTCGAGGCCCACCTCGAGATCGATCTCGAGCTGCAGCCGGGGGACATCGACATGCGCACGGTCGAGGTCCAGCGCCGGCTCGAGCCCTTCGGCCAGGAGAACCGAATGCCCCTGTTCCTGACGCGCGGTCTCGAGCTGGTCAGCCGGACCCGGGTCGGCAAGGAGGGGGAGCATCTCAAGGTGGCCTTCCAGGCCGGCGGTGTGCGTCCGGGCGTGTGGTGGCACCAGGGGGCCCTGGCCCGCGACCTGGAAACCGGCCAGCGCCTCGACGTGGCCTACGAGCTGTCCGAGGACACCTTCAACGGCATGGGCACGGTGCAGATGGTGATCCGCGACATGGACCCCTCACCCGGATGCGAGTCTGGCCCGGCGCCGGCCGGGAGCGTTTCCTCTGCCGTCCTCGATGCCGAGGTGCCGTGATCAGCTCCGACCTCACCCGGGAGCTCTTCGTCACCGGTTCCGGGGCCCGAATCCTCCTCCTCGTCATCGACGGCCTCGGGGGCCTGCCTCACCCCGCGACCGGCCTCAGCGAGCTGGAGACCGCGGCGCTCCCCAACCTCGACCGTCTGTGCGGCCGCTCCAGTTGCGGCCTCCACTCCCCCCTCGGGCCCGGGTTCACCCCGGGCAGCGGCCCGGCGCACCTGGCCCTCTTCGGCTACGACCCGTGGCTTCGGAGAATCGGCCGCGGAGCCCTCTCCTGCCTCGGTCTCGGCCTCGACTTCAGGCCGGGAGACGTGGCGGCGCGGCTGAACTTCTGCACCGTCGACGGCGACGGCCGGGTCAGCGACCGGCGGGCGGGGCGGATCCCGACCGAGACCTGCCGGCGGCTGTGCGGTCTGCTCGCCGATGTCGACATCCCCGGCGTCGAGGTGACCGTGGCGCCGGAGATGGAGTACCGGGCCGCGGTCCGCTTCCGCGGGGAAGGGCTGTCCGACGGGGTCGGCGACTCGGACCCCCAGGTGACCGGGAGACCCCCGCTGCCGCTGCGGGCGGAGTCCGCCGATGACCGGCGCATGGCGGCCGTGGCGGAGTCCTTCGTCGCCCGTGCCGGAGAGCTCCTGGCCGGTGAGAGCCCGGCGAACATGGTGCTGATCCGGGGCTTCGGAAGCTACCCGGAGCTGCCCTCCATGCAGGATGTCTACGGCCTCGACCCGGTGGGTCTCGCCGGGTATCCCATGTACCGGGGCATCGCCCGCGCCGTCGGCATGGACACCCCCGGCTGCGATGCCCGCATCGACGCCCAGCTCGACCTGCTGGAGGCGCGCTGGCAGGCGGGCCCCGAGGACTTCTGGTACGTCCACTTCAAGCCGACGGACAGCGCCGGGGAGGACGGCGACTTCGACCGCAAGGTGTCCCTCCTGGAGGAGATGGACGGACATCTGCCCCGCCTCCTCGATCTGAAGCCCGAGGTCCTCGTGGTCACCGGCGACCACTCGACGCCGTCACGGATGGGCGGCCACAGCTGGCACCCCGTGCCGGTGCTGATCCTCGGCGAGGCCGGCTTTCCCGTCGCCGGGACGCGCATGACCGAGCGCGGCTGCGCCGGCGGCAGTCTCGGCCGCATCGCCACCACGGAACTCATGGCCCTCGCCCTGGCCCATGCCGGGCGCCTGGCCAAGTTCGGCGCCTGAGCGCCGCCGCCATCGAGGTCGGGTGATCCATCCGGTGCGCATCGCCCACCGCGGGGCCTCCGGAGCCGGTCTGGCGCCGGAGAACACCCTGACGGCCTTCGAGCGTGCCATCGAGATCGGCGTCGACGCCGTGGAGCTCGATGTGCGCTCCACTCGCGACGGCTCCCTCGTCGTCCTCCACGACCCGCTGCTTGACCGCACCACGGACCGCGAGGGGCCGGTGCACGAGCTGACGCTGGCGCAGGTCCGCGAAGCCGATGCCGGCGGCTGGTTCGGCCGCGCCTTCGCCGGCGAGAAGGTGCCCACCCTGGCCGAGGCCCTCGACCTGCTTCGGCGCCGGGCCCTGGCGGTGATCGAGATCAAGGCCGACCACCTGGCGGAGGCGGTCCTGCGCGTCGTGGACGACCTCGTCGTGGCCGACCAGGTCGTCATCCAGTCCTTCTCCTCCGAGACCGTGCGTCGGGTGAAGGCGATCGATGGGGCTGCACCGACGGCCCTGCTGGTGGGCAACCTGCCCACCTCCCCCTCGCGGATGCGGGCCCGGCGCATGGTCCGCGAGGTCCTTTCCCTGGGTGCCAACATCCTCAACATCTGGCACACGACCCTGACCCCGGCCTTCTACGAAGAGGTGCGCAAGCGCGGACTCACGGTCTGGGCCTGGACCGTCGACGAGGAGGTCGTCCTTCGGGACGTGGTCCAGATGGGGGTTCAGGGGATCGCCACGAACCATCCCGACCGACTCAACGGCGTCCTCGAGGAGCTGGCGCGGGAGGGAGCGATCCTGGTGCCCCTGGGCCGCAGCAAGCGCCTCAGGCCCGGTCGCTGGCGCCGGCGCCGGGAGATCCGCAGGGCGAGCCGGCGACGGGACTCCTGATCCGGCAAGGGAAGCGGCATTCCCGCTTGACGCTTCCGCGGAAGCGGGGGTATAATTGGCTCGTCCCCGCCCTGTTCTTCCCGTCCGTTTCCACGAGCATACGCGTCCCACCGTGAGCCAAGACGAGGTGTGGCCGTACCCTGCTACCCGCCGGTCCGGCGGGCAGGGGGGGCCGCCCGACACCGAGCCACGGACCTCTGTGCCGCCGGCCTGTGACGCTGCCGTCACCGCCTCCCCCCGGACAGCGGCCGACTTCGCCCCGTCGAATCCGAACCCGTGCTGGTCTCCGCCGCTTTCGCCGCGCTTCTCATCCTGGTGGTCATCGCCTACTACCTGGTTCCACGGAAGGCGCGCTGCCCGGAGTGCGGCTCACACAGGGAGGAGGGCCCTCTGTGCCCCTCCTGCGGCTGGATCTTCGAGGACGACGAGGACGACGACGGGGACGGCGACGAGCCGGAGGTGATCGACGCGTGGGAGGATCGGTAAGCCGATGGAATGGGTAACGGCCCTGCTCGCCGTGGGATGTCTCTTCATCGCCGCCCAGGTCGTGGTCGACTACCTGCGCTACCGCAGGGCCCTGGAGCCGCGGTTGGAGACCGCCCGCAGCGCCGGAGAGCAGCTTCGACACCGCATGGAGGCCGCCCGCAGGGAGCTGGCGAGGAGGCGGAAGGAGGGGGATGGGCCCCGTCCGGGTCCGGGGGGCGGTCCCGGCGATCCACCCCCGGGGGAAGTGCGGGCAGGCCCGGAACGGATGGCGCCGGCGCGGTCCGAGGGCTAGCGCGCCTCCGGGCTTTTCGCTTGACAATCGCAAGAACCGATATGTAGTTTCCCCGCCGTCAGTTACGGCCGTCACGCCATCAACGAACGCGGTCTGGAGGATGTCATGATGCGGGCAGCAGAATACCTCACCCTGCGGGTTGCAGGCCTGTTCGCCGTCGCCGCCCTCGTCGGCTGCGGAGGTGAGCCACCCCAGGCCGATCTGGACGCCGCCCAGGCGGCCCTCGCCGCGGCCGAAGCCGCCGAGGCCGAGAAGTACGCCGGCAGCGATCTATCCGCGGCTCAGAAGGCCTTCGCCGACGCCAAGACCGCCTTCGACGCCGAGGCCGAGAAGATGCTCTTCAAGGACTGGGAATCGGTGGTGCCGCAGATCGCCGACGCCAAGTCCAAGGCCGACATGGCCCGTTCGTCGGCCGAGGCCGCCAAGGCCGCCGCCATGGCCGCCGCCGAGTCCGCCATCGCCGACGCCTCCATGGTCATCCAGGGGGTCCGCGCCAGCCTCGAAGCCGCCCCGGCCGGCAAGGGCACCGAAGGTGATATCGAGCAGTTGCGCGCCGACCTCGACGCCGCCGACGCCGACCTGAGCGCGGCCAGAGCCGCGGTTTCCTCCGAAGACTTCGAGATGGCCACATCCAAGGCCGGCTCCGCCAAGATGGCGGCCGAGGCCGTCAGCGAGGGCGTCGACGCGGCCGTGGCCCGCTATCACCAGTTGGTCGAGGAGAGAACCCCCTGGTACGAGCGCGGAATGGGCGGGTAATCCAACCTGGCCACACCGGGATCCGCCGTGACGGATCCCGCGCTTCCCATGTCGACGGCCGGAGAGGGCGATCCTCTCCGGCCGTCCTTCTTTTTCCTGCGTCCCTCGCGCTGATCCTGTTCGTCCTGTCCGCACCCCCTGGCGCCGCCCGTGCCGAGGGCAAGGCCGCCGGACCCCCCGGACCGACCCCCTCCGATCTGGCCCGCGAGCACCGGGACCTCCTTTCCCGCCTGGCTTCCCGCCGCCGCCTGCCCACGCCCTACATGGTGATCGACACACGCGCCAACCTTCTGGTGCTGAGGGACTCCGTCCATCAGGTGGAGCACAGGGCGGTCTGCTCAACCGGCGCGGCGCGGCGCTTCGAGGGGCGCAAGCCCTGGCAGAAGTGGGTCTTTGCCACCCCCAAGGGTCGCTTCGAGATCCAGCGCAAGGTGAAGGACCCTCTGTGGACGAAGCCGGCGTGGCACTTCCTGGAGTCCGGAGAGGAGGTGCCCGTCCTCCCCGAGGACTTTCGCCGGTTCCAGCGCGGCGTTCTCGGCCGCTATGCACTCTACTTCCTTCCCGACTACATGATCCACGGTACGCTGTACGAGACGAACCTGGGGAAGAGCATCACCCATGGATGCGTCCGCGTGGGCGACGAGGACCTGAGCCATCTCTTCGAGCGCGTGCAGACCGGCTGGCCCGTCTACGTATTCTGAGTCCGCCTCCTGGAGATCGCCGCTTCTGCCTGGAGCGTGGCCTGGCTTTCTCCGGGGGGCTGGAGGATCGTGGAGAGCCGTCCAGGCCCTCGCGGCGGCGGCGCTCGTCGGTTGGAGTACCGCCGGGACCGTCCAGGCCTCCGAGGACCTGGGCCGCGTCAACGAGGCTCTGAGGGAGTGGTTGCAGCTGATGGAGGCAGACCGGGTCTACCTTCTCCTCGACGGGTCGGCGGGGCATCTGCGGGTCCACCACGGGCCCGCGGTACTCCGTCAGTGTCCGGTCGTCTCGGACTCCCTCGGGGCCGGCACTCCACTGCGGCAGCGGCTGACGGCGAGGCTGCGCCGCCATCGGCGGGCCGATCCCTTCACCTCGATCGAGCCCGGTCCCTTCGACTGGGAGCACTACCTGGCTTCGGAGGCCACGGCAGAGGCCGGGCTGCTGTTCTCCGAAGGCCTGCTGCTGTACGCCTCCGGGATCTGGAGTCCCGCGCGGCCACCCTCGATCCGGCTGCGGAGGGAGGATCTGCGCGCTCTCTTCGACGCCGCGGGGGACAGCGTCGACCTGATCCTGTTGCCTTCCGGCTGGGAGCGTGAGCGATGACCGGAATGTGCGCCGGCTGGGCGAGGGAGGAGATCACGCCCCCGGAGGGGATCCACATGGGCGGTTACTGGGGACGCCGGTCGGGCGCCACCGGGATCCACGATCCGCTCTCCGCCTCGGTGATCCTGTGGCGTTCGAGCAGCGCAGAGGCCAGGGGCGCCGCTCTGGTCGCCCTCGACCTCGTGGGTGTCACCCCCGGGCTTGCGGATCGCATCCGGGGCCAGGTGGTGGAGGCGGCGGGCTCTGCCCTTTCCATTCGCCCCGAAGCGGTGACCGTCTGCTGCAGCCACACCCACGCCGGCCCCCTGACCATGCCCTTCCGCGGCATGGGGGAGGTGGACACCGGCTACCTGGAATCGGTCTGCGGGCGCGTAGGGCGCTGCGCCGAGAGGGCCGCGGAGGGCCTGCGGCCGGTGCGCCTGCGCTACGCCCGTCCGTCGGTCCGTATCGGCGTCAACCGGAGGCAGGCCCGGAGGGGCGAGGTCGTCATCGGCGAGGATCCCCACGGGCCGGTCGCCTCCCACGCGCATGTCCTCGTGCTCGAGCCGCTCTCCGGAGCCCCCCGCAGGGCCGTCCTGTTCCAGCACGCCTGCCATCCCGTCGTCCTCCCCGGCGCGAACCACGAAATCAGCGCCGACTTCCCCGGGGCCGCCCGCCGAGCGGTGGAGGAGCGCACCGGCGCCCTGGCGGTCTTCGTCAACGGCGCCGCCGCCGACATCAACCCCCGCGGGGGCCACGGCACCTTCGACGAGGTAGAGTCCCTGGGCGCCGAGCTGGGCGCCGCCGTCGCCGCCGCGGAGGCCACGGCCCGGGAACTCGAAGGGGACGGCATAGCCTGGAGCCAGGCCCGTCTCGACCTGCCCCTGACCGCCGCCACCGCTGCCATGGAGGAGGAGGTCCGGCGCTCCCTGGACGATCTGGAAGAGGCGGTGAGCAGCGCCGGTCCGGACCCGTGGGAACGCCGGGTCCCGGAGGCATGCCGCGACTGGGCCCGGCAGTGGCTCGCCGAGGCCGCCCGGGGCGGTCCCGCGGGGAGCCAGGCCTTCGAGATCCACGGCCTGCGGATCGGCCCCCTCGCCCTGCTGGGGATGGAAGGCGAGATCTTCGTACGCTACCAGCTCGACCTGGAGCGCGGGTGCGCGGCGCCGATGATCCTTTGCGGCTATGCCAACGGCTGCGTCGGGTACGTGCCCACCGCCGACGAGTACGAGCGCGGCGGCTACGAGATCGACCAGGCCTACAAGGTCTACCCGAGCGTCCGCATGATCGCCCCGGAGAGCGAGGCGATCGTCCGGGCGGGGGCCTGGCAAGTGCTCGAGAGTCTGGGGATCGGCCGGCGCTGATCACGACCGGCGCCCGAGGTTTGCCCCGGCTCTGCCCTTGAGGCATCTTCATCGAGCGATGAGCCAATCGCTTCCTCCGCCGGCCATGGACCTGTCCCGCGAGCAGCTCGACACCCTCGCGCTCGAGCTCGAGGCGCTCTACGAGCAGGTGCCCTCCACCTGCTGCGCCAACTCGGGGGAGTGCTGCGAGCTGACGGAGGAGGAGATGGCGGAGGGCTACGCCACGATGTTCCCCCTCTATCGGGCCGAGTACGCTCACATCGTGGATCACGTCCGCTCGAACTTCCCGGAGGAACGTCAGCGTCAGCTGCTGACCTTCACCGAGGAGCGGCCCCGCCGCTGCCCCTTCCTGGGGCCCGACCGCGGCTGCACGATCTACGCCGCGAGGCCGCTGATCTGCCGGACCTACGCGGTGATGACCCCCGAGACCATCCGCGAAGCGGCCCGGCGCCACGAGGGCGAGGTGCCGGAGGAGTGGGTCCGCCGCTTCGTCCGGCGCGAGGGCGGCATGGTCTGCCCGCGGGTGACGGTGACGCAGCCGGAGAAGCTGGTCCGCCACGCCCGCAACCTCGTCACCGGCGCCTATGATCACGCCCTCGCGCGGCTGAGCAACCGCCTCTCCCTGGTCACCCCGCAGCGGGAGAGCCTGGTCCGCCGCATCATCCGGCGCCGCTCGTGGCCGCTGCGCTGGACCTGGGGCGGGTACAACGCCCTGAGCCTGACGCCCGCCGCATGGGTGGAATCCAAGTTGAGGGGTTACTGGCGGCGCGCGCAGTTGAAGGATCTCGATTCCTGAAGGGAGGGGAAGGAGCATGAAGACCTATCGCGTAGCGATTCTCGGGTGCAGGGGCCGCGGCGGAGCCGCGGGACGCGCCTACTACCAGCATCCGCGGACCGAGGTCGTGGCCCTCTGCGACCTGGTGCCGGAGCGGCTCGAGGCCCTCGGCGGGGAGTTGAACGTGGCGGCGCGCTACGACGACTACCACCGCTTGATCGAGCAGGAGGCCCCGGACATCGTGGCCATTCCCACGGGCACCGAGTTCCACTACGCCCTCTCCATGGGCGTTCTCGAGCACGGGGTCTCCATCGACGTGGAAAAGCCGATGTGCCAGGCCCTGGACGAGGCCGACCGGGTCATCGAACGGGCGCAGCAGAAGGGGGTCCGCATCGCCGTCCACCACCAGGGGCGCACCGGCGGCGCCATGCAGGCCTTGAAGAAGGCCCTCCGGGAGGGGGCCATCGGGGCCCCGAGGTTCCTCCTCGGCAGCTGCAAGGGCTACTACGCCGGGTACGGGCTGATGAACATCGGCACCCACATGGTCAACAACATGATCGGCCTCGTCGGCCACTGCCGGTCGGTGCAGGCCACGGCCCTGACGGCGGGACGGCCGGTCACTCCCGAGGACGTGGTCCCGGCCGCCTCGGGGATGGGCATCGTCGCCGGCGAGCACGTGACCGCCAACCTGCGCTTCGATCCCTGGGAGGGGCACGGCGTCACCGGCGTCCTCGTGCAGCACCGCTTCCCCGTGGTCGACTCCACCGGGTACTGCCTGGAGGTGTACGGCTCGGAGGGCCGCTTGTTCTGGGGCATGCGCAACGCCTGGCTGCTGCCGACGCCCCACGACGTCCCCGGCTCCGGGGTCGAGTGGCAGCCCCTGGACATGATCGTCCCCGACCACTACGACCCCGAGGGTCCGTCGACGGAGGCCGACTACAACTACGCCGACGAGTACGTGCGCGCCCTCGACGAGGGCCGCGATCACGAGTGCAGCGGCATCGAGGGCCGTCACGTGATGGAGATCCTCATGGGGATCTTCGAGTCCGGCGCCCATCGCCGGGAGGTCGAGCTGCCCCAGGCGGACCGGGGCCACCCCCTGGAGGCCTGGCGGGAGGCGGCCGGCCTCGACGAGCCGGCGGAGATGCCGCGCCCCTACGGGGAGTGGCTGCAGGTCGAGGACCGCCGTCTCGGCCGAGCCTGACCGGCGTCCGAAGTCCTCCCGTCAGCCTGCAGCATCGGCGACCTCCCCCGGGCGCGCCCGCCGCGGGAGGTCGCCGCTCCTTGCGGTTGCGCGATCACCGCGTATGTGGATGTTCTCTTGATTCTCCTTTCCGCTGGACAGGGAGGCGGGGAGGAGGGACAGACCGGTCTCTTGCACCCACGAGGAGCCCCATGGTCATCCACACCGACGACGACGCCGAGGTTCTGCGCCGCTACTTCCACGACATCGAGGACTCCCGGCCCTTGCCTCGGGAGCGCGAGGTCGAGCTGGCCGAGCGCATCACCCGGGGGGACATGGAGGCCCGGGACGAGCTGGTGCGGGCCAACCTGCGCTTTGTCGTCGACGTGGCCCGCCAGTACCAGAACCGCGGGCTCACCATGGCCGAGCTGGTCAGCGCCGGCAACATGGGCCTCATGAAGGCGGCCGACCGCTTCGACGGAGAGCGGGGGTTCAAGTTCATCTCCTACGCCGTCTGGTGGATCCGCCAGTCGATCATGCAGACCCTGACGGATCAGACCCGCACGGTGCGGGTGCCGGTGACGCGACAGAACATGATGCGCGACATCACCCGGGCGACCCAGCATCTCGGGGGCGACCAGCGCGACGTCACCGTGGGCGAGATCGCAGAGAGGCTGGGCGTGGCCGAGGCCGAGGTCCTGGAGACCATGATGAAGGGGCGGCCCGAGACCTCCCTCGACCGCACCTTCGAGGAGGGCGACGACCGCAACCTGCTGAGCACGATCCCCGACGAGTCCGTCGACCTGGCCGACGACGCCGTCTCCGAGCGCGACTGCAGGGCCCGGATCGAGGGCGTGCTGGCCACCCTCGAGGACCGAGAGCGATACATCGTCCGCAGCTACTACGGTCTCGACGGGGAGGAGCCCCTGACCCTGGAGCAGATCGGCGGGTCCATGGGTCTGACGCGGGAGCGCGTGCGCCAGTTGAAGGAGCGCGCCCTCGGCCGGATGCGCGCTCCCGAACGCTACCAGTTCCTGGAGCGGGTCGCGGGCTGAGCCGCTCCCGGACAGGCCCTTCCAGCAGAGGCCCCGGCGCCGCCGCGACCGGGGCCTCTCCTTGTCCTGGCCGTCACTCCCCCGCCAGGCGGCGGAGGGTCTCGAGGTTGATCACGTCCTCGGCCAGGTCCGGCCCCTTCGGCGTCTCCAGAATCATGGGCACCCCGCGCAGCCGCGGGTCGGCGAGGACGTTGCGGAACCCCTGCGGACCGATGCACCCGGCGCCGATGTGCTCGTGGCGGTCCCGCCGCGATCCCAGGGGCGTCTTGCTGTCGTTCACGTGCAGGACCTTGAGCCTCTCCAGGCCGACGGTCTCCGCGAGGCTCGCCATCATGCCGGCATAGCCGTCGGCGCCGGCCAGGTCGTAGCCCGCGGCGAAGACGTGGCACGTGTCCAGGCAGACGCCCATCATCGCCCGGTTGTCCACCCCGTCGATGATCGCGGCCAGCTCCTCGAACCGGGCCCCCAGGTGGGTGCCGGTTCCCGCGGTCGTCTCCAGGCAGAGGACAGCCTCGCTGCCAGGCAACTCGTCGAAGAGGCGGTTGCAGGCTTCGGCGATCCGCTCCACTCCCGCGTCGACGCCGGATCCCAGGTGGGCCCCGGGGTGGAAGACGAGGTTGGGGACTCCCAGGACGTGGCAGCGCTCCACCTCCTCGCGGAAGGACCGGTAGGACTTCTCCCTGAGCTCCCCGTCGGGCGTCGCCAGGTTGATCAGGTAGCTGTTGTGGGAGCAGGCGGCGCGGATGCCCGTCTCCATCATCGCCTCGAACCAGAGCTCCAGCTCCCCGGCCTCGAGGTCGCGCGCCGCCCACTGGTGGTTCGCCTTGTTGAAGACCTGGATGGCGTCGCAGGTCGCCTCCAGGCCGCGTTCGAAGGCCCGGTGCAGGCCGCCGGCGATCGAGACGTGGGCGCCGAGGAGGTGGCCGGACACCCTCAGGAACTCGTCGCGGGGGGCATGATCAGCTCCTCCTGGTCGCGGATGCCGTAGGTCGGCGGCAGCTCCCGGTAGTCGGTGCCGGAGCGGGCGTTCCAGTCCCAGACGACCTCGCCGTCCTTGAGGGTCAGCTCGCAGAGCAGCCGCCGGTCCCCGAAAAGCCGGCCGTCGAAGGAGTCCATGTAACCGAAGCGGCCCTCCTCCAGCCTGAGGACGGCCACGTCGGCGGCGGCGCCCACGGACAGGGTGCCGTGCTCGGGACGGTTGATCACCCGGGCCGGCTCCACCGTGGAGAGGCGCACCACGTCGGCCAGGGGCATGTCCATGGCGAGGAATTTCGACATCGTCGTCGGCATGTCGAGCATGCCCAGGTTCATGCTGCTGTGGTGCAGATCGGTGGAGATCGAGTCCGGCCAGAAGCCCTGCTCGACGCAGGGCGCGGCGTTGCGGAAGCAGAAGCTGCCGGCGCCGTGGCCGAGGTCGAAGAGCACGCCCCGCTCGCGGGCGGCGGGCAGGTAGGGCAGCAGCCGGCCGTCGGCGTCGACGCAGGGTACGGGACCGCGGTAGACGTGGGTGGAGATGTCGCCGGGGCGCAGCCTGCTGCCCACCAACTCGTAGTAGGGCCGCTCCCTCTTGAAGAACCCGAAGTCGACCATGACCGGCATCTCCGCCTGCTCGCCGGCCTGCAGGACCCGGTCCACCTGGGTCCAGTCGGGGGGGATGTAGTGAGCGCACTTCAGGCCCACCACCACGTCCGCGTGCTCGCGGGCGACGCGGGCGCAGGCCTCCGGGTCCATGTCGTAGACGTTCTGCTCCGCCGCCGTCATGGTCATGCCCAGGCCGACGATGTTCACCAGGGCGTAGGTGCGGGTCTGGAAGCGGTCGAGGACCCGGTTGCGGAAGTCGGGGAGGTTGCGGTACCCGGCCGAGCCGGTGTCGACCATGGTCGTCGTGCCGGCGCGGAAGCTGAAGCCGTCGGGCAGGACGCTCTTGTCGCCGGCCCATCCCTGGGGGTTGCCTGGGGTGGCGTAGAGGTGGACGTGGATGTCCACGAGGCCGGGGGTGATGTAGAGGCCGTTCACGTCGATGACGCGAGCCGCCTGCTCGGGAGGGATCCGGGCGTCCACGGCGGCGACACGGCCACCGGCGACGGCCACGTCACGGCCCTCGTCGATGCCGTTGGCCGGGTCGATGACGTGCCCGCTCCTCAACAACAGGTCGAAGCGCATGAGGTCTCCTGGGATCGATCGGGGTGAACTGTCAAGATAGTAAGATGACCTCGGGCGCCCCCTCGTTCACCGTCGAGGCAGTCTGCCGGGCGAACCGCATGTTCGTGACTTCCCGGCCTTCGCCCTCATCCAGCCGAGCCGCATGGGGGGGCTGCGAGGCCCGGCGTTGATCGGCATCGCCGGGAAGACTTGAATCTCCCGCTGCACTGACCACAGGCCATCCGAGGAGGCACGAGTGAGCGACATGATTCGAGAGGGACGGCGGGTGCTGGTCTTCAGCGCCCACGCCGCCGATTTCTGCTCCCGCGCCGGGGGCACCATCGCGCGGCTGACGGACAAGGGCAGCGAGGTCCGTGTCTACGACCTCAGCTACGGCGAGAAGTGCGAGTCCCCGGCCCTATGGGCGCGGCAGCCGGCGCCGACCATGGAGGAGGTGAAGGCCGAGCGCGGGCGCGAGATGAGCGCGGCGGCGCAGGTCCTCGGCGCCGAGATCGAGTGCCTGGACTGGGGCGACAGCCCCCTCATCGTCGACGAGGACCGCCGGCAACAGCTGCTGACCCTGTTCCGTCGCTTCCGGCCCGACCTGGTGCTGAGCCACTGGATCGACGACGTCCTGCACCCCGATCACATGGAGACCACCCGCGCCGTGGTCTGGGCCAGCCGCTACTGCTCCCGGCCCGGTCTCGAGCTCGACGAGCCGCCGACGCCGGCGCCCCAGGTGGCGTTCTACGAGACCACCCTGGGCACCGCCCCGGTGGCCCGGTTCCTGCCCAACCTGTTCGTCGACATCGGCCCGGTGCAGGCCCGCAAGCGGGAGGCTCTGGAGCACCTGAAGGCCCAGCCGGACCTGCCGGACCGCTACGAGACCCTCGCCCGCTACCGCGCCCTGGAGGCCCAGTCCACGGCCTGGATGAAGGGCTGCGAGTTCGCCGAGGCCTTCGTGCGCCTGGGCACCGAGGCGGCCGGATTCGAGGGGCCCAGCGGCTTCGGTCCTTAGTCCGCCGCGGCGGCAGGGGGCCGTCGGAAGAGGAACAGCAGGGGCCGTGTGTCCCCGGGGTCGGTCTGCCGGCCGCGGCCGTTGTTGTCGAGCACGACGTACACGTGCTCGGCGTCCATGCAAAAACCCTCGGCGCGGCCGGAGCGCTGGTTCAGGTAACGGTACTCCGGTGCGCCGGTGACCTCGCCGAAGCTCCAGAAGGCCAGCTCCCGCAGCTGGCCCGCCTCGTACTCGATGCGCAGCACCGCCTCGGCGTTGCGGCTCAGGGCGTATAGATGCTCCCCGTCGTGGAACAGGTCGGAGAAGTCGGGCTCCAGCGGCTCCGGCAGTTCCAGCAGGGACTCGCCGAAGGCGTGGGCGGAGACGGCCGCCTCGCCGCCGCCGGGATCGACGACGACCTCCACCAGGCCCCGGGGGGCGCGCTCGGCGGCCAGCAGGAGGCGGCCGCCCCCGAGCAGGGCCAGGCCCTCGAGGCGGGCCTTCTTGTCGCCGAAGAGTCCGGCCTTCAGGCCCTCCGCCTCGACGCCGGGCGTGACCCAGGCGAGGTCGGTGCCGGTCTCGTGGACGCGCAGGACCCGCAGGATGGCCTCGCTCACCAGGAAGAAGAAGCCGTCCTTGTAGGCGATGCCCTCGAAGTCGAGGGAGAGGACCCAGGCTCCGGACCAGGGGGGGTTGAAGGTGACGTGAGGCTCGAGGACGGCGCGGTCGGGGCGCAGGCGGATGCGGCAGACGGCGTGGTCGTGCTGGTCGGAGACGGCGTAGAGCCGGCCGTCGACGATGGTCAGCCCCGAGGGATGGGCGTTGTCCAGGCCTTCCACCGGCAGGGCGCGGACCAGCTGCAGGGGGATCGTCTCGGCGGACAACGCCGCCTGGGCCGCCAGGGCCGCGGCGAATACCAGGGCGAGCAGCCGGCGGCGGGTTGACGAGCCTCGGAGTCCGGAGAGAGCCATCGGCCTTTCCCATCCCCGGGGGGCCAGCCCAGCGCTTCGGACCTCCCGCCGGCGTCCCTCCCGGGCCTCACAGAATACCGCCTCGGGATGGCGTGGGAAAGCATCTCCCCCTGGCGCCCGGGGGGGAGCCGTCGGGACTGTGCGGCGGCTTCCCTCAGGGGCTCGCTGCCAGCAGTTCCTCGACCTCCTCCCGGCTCGGGAGCCCGGCCTGTCCACCGAGGGCGCGGCAGTTCAGGGCGCCCGCGGCGCAGGCGTAGCGCAGGCTCCGGTCCAGCGGCCAGCCCTGGAGCACCCCGAAGATGAACCCCCCGTGGAAGGCGTCTCCGGCGCCGGTGGTGTCGACCACCTCCACCGCGGGCGCCGGGCACTCGACCGGTCCGCGGCCGTCCTCGGCGGCGGCGCCGTGTTCGCCTCGGGTCAGGACCGCGGTTCCGGCCCCGAGGGCGCGCAGCCGCCGCAGCACCTGCCAGGGCCCGGCGCCGGGGAGCCAGCGGCGGGCGAAGAACTCGCTCACCACGGCGTAGTCGACCAGGGGCAGCAGCTCCTCCAGGCGGTCGCTCTGCCAGGTGCCGTCGAAGACGACGGCGGCCCCGGAGGCGCTCGCCCGGCGGGCGGCCTGGACAGCGGCGTCGTCGGCGTCGTCGAGGTGCAGGACGCGGGCCCCGGCCACGTCTTCCGCCTCGAGGTCGGCTCCGGTCAGCGGCGGAAAGGACTCCGGCAGGGAGACGAAGGCGCGCTCGCCCCCGTCCTCCTCGACGATCACCAGGACGAGGCGGGACCGCCCCCGGGCCACCCGTACCCGGGAGACGTCTACGCCCTGCCGGAGAAGCTCCGAGCGCGCGAACCCGCCCTCCTCGTCGTCACCCACCTTGCCGACGAAACGGGTCGAGATCCCGAGGCGCGACAGGCACGCCAGGGCGTTGGGCACGGGGCCGCCGCAGGCGCGCGCGTGGCCCGAGGCGCGGCGGGGAGCGCCCACGGCGGGCAGTCCCGGCACCAGGAAGAGATGGTCCACGGTGACCATGCCGAGACCGGCGACGTCGGCGGGGGAGGCCACGGATTCAGCCCGCGCCGGCGGTCCCCAGCCGCGCCTCGAGCTCCTCGATCGTCTTCGGCCAGTCGTCCTTCAGCATGCGCGACAACTGACGGTCGGCGAGCACCCGGCCTCCGGTCTGGCACCGCGGACAGTAGTTGGTCTCCTTCGAGGCGTAGGCGATCTCCTGAACGGCGGTGCCGCAGACGGGACAGGGCTTGCCGTAGCGGCCGTGGACGGCCATCTCGGGGCGGAAGGCGGTGACCTTCTCGGGGAAGGCCTGCTCGGCCTCGGCGCGGAGGCGGGCGCACCAGTCCTCCAGGGTCGAGCGCGCGGCCTCGTATAGACGCTCGACTTCGTCGTCGCCGAGGCGGGAGGTCCACTTCACCGGCGACAGCCCCGCGGCGTGCAGGATCTCGTCGGAGTAGGCGTTGCCGATGCCGGAGAACAGCCTCGGGTCGGTGAGGGCCCGCTTGAGGGTGTGGTTGCGGCTTCGCAGGACGCGGGCGAACTCGTCGAGGTTCGCCTCCAGCACCTCCAGGCCGCCCGGATCGTGGTCGGCCAGCCCACCGGCGCCCCGGATCACGTGCAGGGAGGCTCGCTTCCTGGAGCCGGCCTCGGTTAGCATCAGCGTTCCCGCGTCGAAGTGGAAGGCCGCCAGATCGACCCTCCGCGTCGGCCGGGTGCCGGCCTTCTTCCAGTGAAAACGTCCGGCGATCATCAGGTGGAAGACCAGGAACAGATCGTCCTCCAGCTCCCAGACGATGCGCTTGCCGATGCGGCGGAAGGCGGCTACCCGCAAGCCCTCGGCGGCGTCGAGACGGGGATCGACGGAGCGCACCAGGAAGGGGCTGCGCAACTGGATCCCCTCGATCACCCTGCCGCGGACCCCGCGCTCGAGGGCGGTCAGGTAGGCGAGGACGTCGGGCAACTCGGGCATGGCGTTCGGAATCCCCGGGGGCAAATGTGTATACTGGAAACCTCCGGCGCCACGAGCGGCGTCGAGGCGCGCCGCCCCCGGCTCCGGGAGCGGCTTTCCCGCAAGCCTGGGGGGTACCGAGGATGGAGGCGGTGGCCGTGGTTCTGATGGGGGTCACCGGATGCGGCAAGACCACCGTGGGCCGCCTCCTCGAAGAGCGCCTCGGCTGGCCCTTCCTCGACGGCGACGACTTCCACCCCGAGGCCAACGTGGCCAGGATGGCCGCCGGCATCCCCCTGCGCGACGAGGACCGCTGGCCCTGGCTCCGCCGGCTGTCCGATGAGATCGGCGGGCGCATGGACGCCGGCCGCAGCTGCCTCCTCGGCTGCTCGGCCCTCAAGGAGAGCTACCGGGCCGTCCTGCGCGGAGGCCGCGGAGACCGGGTCCGCTTCGCCCACCTCTCCGCCCCCGAGGCGCTCATCGCCGATCGTCTGCGCCACCGAGTCCACCGTTACATGCCAGCCGGCCTCCTGCGCAGCCAGTTCGAGGCCCTCGAGCCGCCGGTCGACGCGGTCCTCGTGGACGTCTCCGGCACACCGGCAGAGGCGGCGGCGGCCGTGGCGGCGGCTCTCGGTCTGCAGGTCTGAGGCCGCGTCACGTGTCGGCGGTCACCGGGATCCACACCCTCGCCGCGGTTCGAGCGAGGCGCGGGGCAGCCCTGTTCGGTCAGAAGGTCCGGTAGACGTAGAGCAGGTACGCCGCCAGGGCCCCGACCACGACGAGGACGGAGGTGCTGGTGAGCCAGGTCCGTCCCGCCCAGGCGGCGGGTCCGTGACTGGCATGGAGCAAGTCGATCGTCCCCGCCGCCAGGCCCCGGACCGCGCCAGAGAACCGATCGCGCAGCGGCGCGGTGAGGTCCACCAGTTTCCGGATCCCCCAGGGCAGCAGCTTCCGCCCGAGCCAGTCGACGTCGAGGTTGACCGAGCGCAGCTCGGGGGGATACAGGTGGGTCAGCTTGAGGGCGGCGAAGGCGAGGGCGGAGAAGAACAGGAGCTGCAGCTGGTGCAGGACGTGGCCCGGATCGAAAGGGTGGTACGCGGTGCCGTCGGAGAACACCACGGGGTAGGGCAGGAGGCCGTAGAGGACCCCCGGCCAGATGCCGTTGAAGAGGCAGACGGCGGCCCCGAGGCCCATGGCGATCAGCATGTTCCGCGGGGCCTCGCGGCAGCGGATGCCGGCGTCGTGGGAGAAGAAGGCGAAGAAGGGGATCTTGATGCCGGCGTGGTGGAAGACCCCCGCCGAGGCGAAGAGGAGCATCAGCCAGAGCACGACATGCCCCTGGTGGGCGGCCTCGGCCATGACCATCGACTTGCTGACGAAGCCGCTGAAGAGGGGGAAGGCCGAGATCGACGAGGCGCCGACGATGCAGAACCCCGCCGTCCAGGGCATCGACTTGTAGAGGCCGCCCAGGTCGGAGCCGTTCATGCGGCCCGTGCGCAGCAGGACGGCGCCCATGGACATGAACAGCAGCCCCTTGAAGAACACGTCGTTGAAGGCGTGGGCCACGGCGCCGTTGACCCCCAGCCCCTCGCCGAGACCGACGCCGACGACCATGAAGCCGATCTGGTTGATCATGCTGTAGCCGAGGACCCGGCGCAGGTCGTTCTCGATGACGGCGAAGAAGATCGGGAAGAGGGTCATCACCGCGCCGACCCAGATCAGCACCTCGGCGCCGGCGAAGCCGCGGGCCAGACAGTAGACGGCGGCCTTGGTGGTGAAGGCCGAGAGGAAGACGGTGCCCGTGGGGGTCGCCTCCGGGTAGGCGTCGACGAGCCACGTGTGCAGCAGGGGGAAGGCGCACTTGACGCCGATGGCCAGCAGCAGCAGCCAGGCCGCCAGCCCCTCGAGCTCCATGGGGCCGAAGGCCAGCGATCCCGTCTCGTGGTAGAGCAGGGCGGCCCCGGCCAGCAGCAGCAGGCCCGAGGTGACGTGGACGAGGAGGTAGCGCATCCCCGCCCCCAGGGCGCGCTCGCTCCCCCGGGCCCAGATCTGGAAGACCGAGGTGACGGCCAGCAGCTCCCAGAACAGGAAGAGGGTGATCAGGTCGCCGGCGAAGACGGCGCCCACGGCGCTGCCGGCGTAGACCAGTGCCGTCGTCGGCTGCAGCCAGTCCTTCAGGTGCAGGGAGTACACGGCGCCCACCAGGGCCGCCAGGTGGAAGAGGTAACCGAAGATCAGGCTGAGCCGGTCGACGCGCAGCAGGTGCAGCTCGAACCCGGCCAGCTCCAGGCGCAGCCCGGCTCCCGCCTCCAGCCCCAGGAGGTTGAGAAAGCCGGCCAGGGGAAGGACCACCGTGGCCGCCCCCCGCCAGGGGCCCCGCAGCAGCGGCAGCAACAGCGCTCCCGCTACCAGGATGAGGGCCGGGTGGAGGCTACCGCTCATAGTAGTCCTCGCCGCGCATGAGGAGCTTGCGCATCTGCCTGGCCGCCAGCACCAGCAGCACGCAGGCGACGAACCCGTAGACCGGGTAGAAGCCGTACCAGACCTCGGCGCGCAGGACCCCCTCCTGGAAGCTCGGGTGGCGATGGAGGACGAAGTCGGCCGCCAGGAGGAGGGCGCAGCAGACGAAGAGGAGCCGGATGATGCGCTTCACGTTGCGCGCGTCGTCGAAGAGGTGGCGCTTGCCGGAGGATTCCATCGGTCAGTCTCCCGCGAGGCCGGGGGCCAGGGGGGCCAGGAACCGGTAGATCGGTCCGGCCTGGAAGAACAGGAGCACGCAACCCAGGGCCGTGACCACCAGCGCCGCCACGCACGGAAGCGGCGCCTCTCGGAGGCCGGCGCCCTCTTCCTCGCCTTCGGGGCGGGAGAAGAAGGCGCGCACCGGGATGGGGAGGAGGTAGGCGATGTTGAGCAGGGAGCTGACCATCAACACGGCGACGAAGACGAGCTGGTCGGCCTCCAGGGCCCCGAGGAACAGGTACCACTTGCTCCACAGACCGCCCAGCGGAGGCAGGCCGATGACGCACAGGGCCCCCACGAGGAAGGCGGACATGGTGAAGGGCATCTGCCGGCCGATGCCGCGCATGTCGCGGACCTCGGTCTTGTGGAGGGCCACGTCGATGGCGCCGGCGCAGAAGAACAGGGTGATCTTGCCGAAGGCGTGCATGACGATGTGCATCGCCCCGCCCACGACCGCCAGGGGCGCGGCCAGGGCCGCGCCGAGGACGATGTAGGAGAGCTGGCTCACGGTGGAGTAGGCGAGCCTCGCCTTGAGGTTGTCCTTCGTCATGGCCACCAGGGAGGCCGCCAGGACCGTGGCGCCGGCGACGTACATGAGCCACACGCTGGCGCCGGTCTCGCCCAGGTAGTCGAGGCCGAAGAGATAGACCAGCAGCTTCAGGATGGTGAAGACCCCCGCCTTGACCACGGCCACCGCGTGCAGCAGGGCGCTCACCGGGGCCGGGGCCACCATCGCCGCCGGCAGCCACCGGTGGAAGGGCATGAGGGCCGCCTTGCCGGTGCCGAAGGCGAACAGCCCCAGGAGCACGTAGAGGGCGGGTCCGTCGACCTTGCCGGCGAGGATGCCCCCCGGCTCGAA
>JAPOZM010000088.1 GCA_026706075.1 Gemmatimonadaceae bacterium | reverse complement strand
CGTCCTGCCGGAGGTGGTCGTGCTCCTCGGCGGGGTTCCTCTCGCACCCTACGGCACGCCGGGGGGGCCCGACATCTTCGAGCCGATGCGCCCCCTGCTCGAGAAATACGATGCGGTCCTGATGGCCAACCACGGCGCCGTAACCCTGGGGAAGTCGGTCCAGGAGGCCCACTTCAAGATGGAGACGGTGGAGCATTTCGCGCGGATCGTCCTCGTCTCCCGGCAGCTTGGGGCGACCAACACCCTCGACCGCGATCAGGTCGGGGAGTTGATCGAGTTGCGCAAGAGATTCGGGATCAGCGGCCGGCCCGGGTGCGATCCCCCGGAGGGGAGCCCGGCGGACGACCTCGTGGAGCGGATCACCCGGGAAGTCGTGCAGCGGCTGCGGTCCGAGGAGCGGTGAAATCGTGAGCCGGGTGCACAGCGCTTCAGGGTCTCGAAGGCTGCCCTTCCTCCTCCTGTTCGCCGGGCTCACCCTGGCGGCGGCGGGCACGTCGGCGCAGGATCCGCCGGACCCGGAGCCCAGGCTGGTGACCTTGGTGCGGGAGGCCGAAGGCCTCGCCCGCCGCGGCCAGCTCGACCAGTCGCTGCTGCGCTACGAGCAGGCCCTCACCGAGGGAGCCGGCAGCGCCCAGGTCCTGAACCGCATCGCAGAGCTCTACCTCATCCAGGGAAACGGCAGCCGCGCCGTTCAGCTCCTGCAACGGTCGCTGGGCGAGCGCCCGGCCCAGCTTCCCGTCTACTCCATGCTCAACGACGCCTTCCTCGCCGTGGGCCGTCTCGACTCGGCCCTGCATTACGTGCACCGGGCCATGGAGCTGGCCCCGGGGAACTCCGGTGTGCGCACCCAGCTCGCCTTCCTGCACCTTCAGGCCGGAGACCTGGCCGCCTCCCGCGCCGAGCTCGACACGGCGCTGTCCCTCGATGACCGCAACGGCCACGCGCACCGCCTGCTGGCCTTGCACTACACGCACACGGGGAAGCCCGACAGCGCCCTGCTGCGGTACCACACGGTCTTGGAGTATCTCCCCGACGACGTGGAGTCGCACAACAACATCGCCTACCTGCTGGCCGCCGAGAAGCGCTATGCCGAGGCCCTCGAGTGGTACGACCGGACCAAGGCGATCGCCCGGGATCCGGGACTCCTGCATGCCATCAACGTCAACATGGAGGGCATCCGGGCGATCGTGGACGGCAAGATGCGGGCCCGCTTCATCCTCGTTCCGACGGAGTCGCAGGCCCTCGACATCCTCGAGAGGCTGGAGGCCGGCGGCGACTTCGGGGAGCTGGCGGCCAGGTTCTCCCAGGCGCCCAACGCCAGGGACGGCGGCGATCTCGGGTTCTTCGGGCCCGGGGAGATGCTCCCCGAGGTCGAGAGCAATGTGCTGAACCTGCAGGTGGGGGGTGTCAGCGGCCCGGTCCGCATTCAGCAGGGGTACATGCTCCTGCAGCGGTTGAACTGAGGCCGGAGTGAGTCCGCGGTAGAACGAGGTGCGGCCGAGGGCGGGAACGCCCCCGGCCGCCAGGGAGGTGCGAGCCAAGACCGGGATGGCCCGCACTGGGTTGGACGCCTCTCGGGCCGGCGGGTTCCTCCTCGTTTCCCCTCCTACGGAAAGGAGCTTCGTGAGGACTGGCACCGCCGCGGAGACCGCCGTCGCCATCGCCCTGGCGGCCGTCCTCAGCCTGATTCGCATCAAGCTGCCCCATCTGGCATACGGCGGCTCGGTGAGTCTGCACGCTCTGCCCATCCTCTTTCTCGCGTTGCGCCGGGGGCCCCGTGCCGGGATGCTGGCCGGAGCCGCGTACGGGGTCGTCAACTTCGTCATGACGCCCTATTTGGTTCACCCGGTGCAGCTGGTTCTCGACTACCCCGCGGCTTTCGCCAGTCTGGGCCTCGCCGGCCTGGCGGCCTCCACCGGAAGCGGGCCCTGGACCATCGCCGCGGCCTCGGCGGGCGCCAGCCTGGCAAGGCTGGGAAGCCACTTCCTCTCCGGGGTCGTCTACTTCGCCCACCTGGCCCCCGAGGGGACGCCGGTGTGGAAGTACTCCCTCCTCTACAACGCCAGCTACATGGTGCCCGAAACCCTCATCGCCGCGGCCTCGATCCCATGGCTGGTGCGGCGCGTGCCATCCTGACACGGCGTCCGTTTCCTTGCCGATGTACGGCCCCCGGGGTAGATTTCCCGCCGTATAACCCCTTCTCCCGCAACCGCTCCAACCGCTCGGTGATCGATGGAATACCAGGCCTGGTTCGAGTGCATCCGCTGCGGAAGCCGCCACGATCTCGACCAGGTGGTCTACGAGTGCGAGTGCGGCGGGCTCTTCGAGGTCGTCCATGACATGGAGGCCCTGGGCCGGCGGCCGGGGACCGAGTGGCGGCGTCTCTTCGATCAGCGCTACATGGGGACGGTCTGGCCCTACGGCAGCGGCGTGTGGGGCAAGAAGGAGATGGTCTGCCCCGCCGTGGATGACGACAACGTGGTCTCCATCTACGAAGGGGGCAGCAACCTGTTCTGGGCGGACCGCCTCGGCGACGAGATGGGCGTCGGGGAGTTGTGGATCAAGCAGTGCGGCCACAGCCACACGGGGTCCTTCAAGGACCTCGGCATGACGGTGCTCGTCTCCATGGTCAAACAGATGCGGGCCGACGGACAAGCGATCCCCGCGATCGCCTGCGCCTCCACGGGGGACACGTCGGCTTCCCTCGCCGCCTACGGGGCGGCGGCCGGGATCCCCGTGATCGTGCTGCTGCCCAAGGACAAGATCTCCGTGTCGCAGCTGATTCAGCCCATCGCCAACGGCGCCCTGACGCTGTCGATCCGCACCGACTTCGACGGCTGCATGCGCCTGGTTCGAGGTCTCGTGAAGAGCGAGAACGTCTATCTGGCCAACTCGATGAACTCCCTGAGGATCGAGGGGCAGAAGACGGTCGGCATCGAGCTGCTGCAGCAGTTCGACTGGGTCGTGCCGGACTGGATCGTGATCCCCGGGGGCAACCTGGGGAACGTGAGCGCCCTCGGGAAGGGGTTTCTGGAGATGCGCCAGATGGGCCTGGTCGACCGGTTGCCGCGGCTGGCGGTCGCCCAGGCCCGGAACGCCGATCCCCTCTATCGCAGCTATCGGACGGGCTTCGAGTCCTTCGAACCGGTCGAGGCCTCCGACACCCTTGCCTCCGCCATCCGCATCGGCGACCCGGTCAGCTGGGAGCGGGCGATCCGGGTCATGCGCCGTCTCGACGGCGTCGTGGAGGAAGCCACCGAGGCCGAGTTGGCCGACGCCTGCGCCCGGGCCGACCGCAGCGGCCTGTTCACCTGTCCCCACACCGGGGTGGCCCTGGCGGCGCTGGAGAAGCTCATCGCCCACGGGACCATCCGGCCGGACAGCCGCGTCGTGGTGATCTCCACCGCCCTGGGGCTGAAGTTTCCGGAATTCAAGGTGGGATACCACGAGGACCGTCTCGGCGAGTTCGAGGTCACCCCGAGCCATGCCAACCGGCCCGTGGAGGTCGACGCCGACCTCGAGCAGGTGCGTCGGGCCGTTCTCGAAACCGTGGACAGCGTCTACGCCTGAACATGCCGATGAGCGAAGAAGATTTCTCCACCGCCGCCGCGGGCGGCCCTTCCACCTGGGCGGTCCACGGCGGCGAGGAACGCCGCAAGCACGCCAAGTCGGTAACCACGCCGATCGCCCAGACGGCGACCTACGTATTCGACAGCCTCGACGAGTTCGAGGAGTACAAGCAGGGCAAGCGCACCCACTTCGAGTACGGCCGCTACGGCAATCCCACGGTCCGCGCCGCCGAGGTCAAGCTCGCCGCCCTCGATGGAGCCGACGACGCGTTGCTGTTCTCCTCCGGCATGAGCGCCATCACCACGGTCCTGCTGGCCATGATGCGCAGCGGCCAGCACCTGGTGATCATGGAGGACTGCTACCGCCGGACCGTGCAACTCTGCGACGTCCTCGGCAAGTTCGGCATCGCCTGCACCGGCGTCTCCCCGGGCGACTTCGAGGCTCTCGAAAGGGCGATCCGCCAGGAGACCCGTGTGCTCTTCGCCGAGTCGCCGACGAACCCGCACCTGCACGTGGCTGATCTCGACCGGCTCGTGCCCTTCGCCAGGCAGCACCGGCTGCGCCTGCTCATCGACAGCACCTTCGCCACGCCGGTGAACCAGCGCCCCATCGAGGCCGGCGTCGATCTCGTCTTCCACAGCGCCACAAAGTACCTGGGCGGCCACAACGACCTGATGGCCGGCAGCGTCTGCGGCAGGGGGCCGATGGTGCAGGCCATCAAGGAGTTTCGCGATGTCATCGGCACCAACTCCGACCCCAACACCGCCTACCTGCTGATTCGCGGCCTCAAGACCCTGGCCCTGCGGATGGAGCGGCAGAACCAGACCGCCCTCGAGATCGCCCGCTGGCTCGAGGGGCACTCCAAAGTCCGCAAGGTGTTCTATCCCGGCCTGGCCAGCCATCCTGACCATGCCGTGGCGATGCGCCAGATGAAGGGGTTCGGAGGCGTCGTCAGCTTCGATATCGAGGGGGATCTGGAGCGCGCGCGGAGCTTCGTCCACCAGCTGCGGCTGCCGTACCTGGCCCCCAGCCTCGGAGGGGTGGAGAGCCTGGTCAGCCATCCGGCGACGATCTCCTACTCGGACCTCAGCCGTCCCGACCGGCTGGCCATCGGCATCACCGACGAGCTCGTCCGCTACAGCGTCGGCATCGAGGACGCGGGGGATCTCATCGCCGACCTCGAGCAAGCCTTCGACAAGGTGTGACAGCGGGCTTCATGGCCACCATCGGCAACCCTCTTGCTACGCTCCCTGAACAACCGGCGGCCGGTTTGCCCCCGGGAGCCCGCCGTCCCAGGCGTCTGCGCGGCAGCGCCCTCGTGCGCAGCATGGTCCGCGAGCACCACGTGCGCCGCGAGGATCTGGTCCTGCCGCTCTTCACGTGCCCGGGGCTGGGTGTCCGCCATGAGATCGAGGCGATGCCGGGGGTGGCGCGCATGTCCCCGGACGTGCTGGTGGAGGAGTGCCGGGAGGCCGCGGACGCGGGCATCCCCGCGGTCATCCTCTTCGGCGTTCCCGACCACAAGGATGGAGCCGGCAGCCCCGGGTACGACCCGGAGGGCATCATCCCCCGAGCCGCCGCGGCGATCGGCGAGGCCGGCCTCGACCTGCTGGTGATCGCCGACGTCTGTCTCTGCGAGTACACCGACCACGGCCACTGCGGCGTGCTCACCGAAGAGGGCGTCGACAACGATCCCACCGTTGAGCTGTTGGCGCGCGCCTCCGTGGTCTACGCCGACGCCGGCGTCGATGTGGTGGCTCCGTCGGACATGATGGACGGCCGCGTCGCCGCCATCCGTGGGGCCCTCGACCGCGCCGGACACGCCGAGGTGCCGATCATGGCCTACGCCGCCAAGTACGCCTCCGGCTTCTACGGCCCCTTCCGGGAGGCCGCCGGCTCGGCGCCGCGCTTCGGCGACCGCCGCGGCTACCAGATGGATCCGCCCAACGTGCGCGAGGCCCTGCGCGAGATCTCACTCGATCTGGAGGAGGGGGCGGACGTGGTCATGGTCAAGCCCGCCCTCGCCTATCTCGACGTCCTGCGAGCCGCACGCGACCGCTTCGACGCCCCTCTGGCGGCGTACAACGTCAGCGGCGAGTACGCCATGATCAAGGCCGCGGCCGAGCGCGGCTGGATCGACGAGATCCGAGTCCGCGACGAGGTGCTGGTGGCCATCAAGCGGGCCGGCGCCGACCTGATCCTCACCTACTTCGCCAAGGACGTGGCGCGCTCCCTGGGATGAAGAACTACCTGAAGATCATGTCCGGGTCGAGCAACCCGGAGCTGGCTGCCGAGATCTGCTCCTACCTCGACTGTCCGCCGGGACGAGTGAGCTTCGAGAGGACTCCAAACGACACCATCAAGGTGCGCGTGGAGGAGAATGTCCGCGAGGACGACGTCTTCGTCATCCAGACCTCCTGCTCCCCGGTGAACGACCACTTCATCGAGCTGCTCCTGCTCATCGACGCCTTGAAGTACGCCTCGGCGCGCCGGATCACCGCCGTCCTGCCCTACTACCCCTACGTGCGTTCCGACAAGAAGGACGAACCCCGGATCTCGATCAGCGCCCGTCTCGTGGCCGATCTCCTCGAGACGGCTGGCGCCAACCGGATCCTCACCATGACTCTCCACTCGCCCCAGATCGCCGCCTTCTCCCGCATCCCCGTCGATCAGCTGTGGGCGACCAACCTCATCTGCGACCACCTGATGCAGACGAAGGACCTGAGCCGGGCGGTGGTCGTGTCGCCCGACGTGGGCTCGGCCACCGAGGCCAGCTTCTACGCCCATCGTCTCGACCTGCCGCTGGCGATCATGGACAAGCGCCGCCACGCCGACGACGAGACCGCCGAGATCCTGACCGTGATCGGCGACATCGACGGACGGGATGCCCTGATCTTCGACGACGAGGTCCTCACCGGCGGCTCGATGATGGAGGCGGTCCGCCTGCTGAAGGAGCGTGGAGCCCAGCGCATCATGGCAGGATGCACTCACGGGGTGTTCTCGGGCGACGCTCTGGAGAAGATCGACGAGTCGCCGGTGGAGGTCTTCGTCAAGACGAATACGATCCCGTTGCCCTGGGGCGAGGACTCGTCCAGGATCGAGACGATATCCGTGGCGCGCCTCTTCGGCGACGCCATCAAGGCGATTCACCACGGCGAGTCGGTGAGCCGTCTCCTGGGCTGACGAGAGGCGAGGGGAGAGGTGAGCCGACTGCGGGCCCTCATCCGGGACGTGCCCGACTTCCCAGAGGCGGGGGTGCTCTTCCGGGACATCACCCCGCTGTTGGGCGATGCCTGGGGGCTGAGGGCCGCCGTCGACGCTCTGGCCGCGCCCTTCGCCGAGAGCGGCGTCGACCTGGTGGCCGGGATCGAGGCGCGCGGCTTCCTCCTCGGCCCGGCGGTGGCCACACGTCTCGGGGTCGGTTTCGTGCCCATGCGCAAGGAGGGCCGGCTGCCCCGGGAGACGGTCCGGGAGGAGTACCAGCTTGAGTACGGCCGCGCCGTGATCGAGGTTCACGAGGACGCCTTGAGAGCGGGGGACGGTGTCCTGGTCCTCGACGACGTACTGGCCACGGGAGGGACCGCCCGCGCCGCCTGCCGGCTGGTGGAGGCCCTGGGAGGCCGCATCGCGGGTCTCTCCTTCCTCGTCGAGCTCCAGCCCCTGGGAGGCCGGAAGGGACTGGAGGCGTACCGGATCGAGAGCGCCGTTCAGTTTGGAGAAGAGGGTTGAGTTCGACCACCCAGCGTCCTGGAGAGGATCCCCATGGAGGAGCGTAACCGGCGGCCGAGCAAGGCGGAGTTGGAGGAGGACCGATTCCTCGAGTGGGTCCTCCAGGCGGGGGAATACGTCAAGGGCCGGGCGCAACTGTTCATCGGCGGTGCGGTGGCGGTGGTCGCCGTCATCGTCATCGCCAACTTCGTACAGGGCCAGCGCCTGGAGGCCCGCAGCCAAGCGTCGGCCATGATCTTCGAGGCCGACCTGGCCGAGCAGTCCGGACAGATCGACCGCGTCGTCGCGATCTCCCGGCAGCTGATCGAGGAGTACGCCGGGACCCCGGCCGCCGCCCAGGGGATGATCACCCTCGGCAATCGCTACTTCACCCTGGGCCGCTATGTCGACGCCCAGGGGCTGTATCAGCGTTACCTCGACGAGCACGGCGACCAGCCGCCGCTGGTCTTCGCGGCCCGTACGGGCCTGGCGGCCTGCCTCGAGGCCCAGGGCGACCTCGCCGCCGCGGCCCAGGCCTTCGTGGACTACGCCGACGACCATCCCGACCACCCGCCCTCGGCGATGGCCCTGATGGACGGGGCCCGGTGCTACCGGCTCCTGGACGATGCCTCCCGCCAGCGCGAGATCCTGGAGAGGGTGGTCCGCGAGTACGGGAAGACCCCCATTGCTCAGCGGGCCCGCCAGGAGCTGGCCCTGCTGCCCTGAAGAGAGATGGGCGACAGGACACTCAAGGTCTTCGCGGGCAACAGCAATCCGGACCTGGCCGCAGGGATCTGCCGCTCTCTCGGCATCGAGCCGGGGCGCATCGAATTCGTCTGCTTCAGCAACGAGAACGTGAAGGTCAAGATCTGCGAGAACGTGCGCGGTTGCGACGTCTTCCTGATCCAGACGTCCTGCCCGCCCGTCAGCGATCACCTGATGGAGCTCCTCATCGCTCTCGACGCCCTCAAGTACGCCTCCGCCGGACGGGTCACCGCGGTCCTGCCTTACTACCCCTACTCCCTGGCCGACAGCAAGGACGAGCCGCGCATCTCCGTCGCCGCCCGCCTGATGGCCGACCTGCTGGTGGAGGCCGGGGCCGACCGGGTCCTGACGATGACCCTCCACAGTCCGCAGATCATGGGTTTCTGCCGCATCCCCATCGACCAGCTGAGCGGCGTGCCGTCGATCTGCGGCCATTTCGCCGACCGCCTCGACCTGTCGCGCTGCGTCGCCGCAGCCCCCGACATCAGCCGTGCCAAGGTGACCGAGGCGTACGCCCGCCACCTCGGGCTGCCCCTCGTGGTGATCGACATCCGGGAGACCGCGGGCCAGAGGCAGGTGCACGGCGTCATCGGGGGCGTTGAGGGCCGCGACGTGCTGCTCTTCGACGACGAAATCATCACCGGGGACTCCATCCTCGACGGCGCCGAGGCGGTCCTCGCCCGGGGGGCCCGGTCGGTCCACGCGGGCTGTGTGCACGGAACCCTCGCAGCCGACGCGGCGAGCAGGATCGAGGCATCCGCCCTGGAGTCTCTCGTCGTCACCGACACGGTGCCGCAGCCGGCGCGGTCCGACTCGAGCAAGCTCGCCGTCGTCTCCGTGGCCCGGCACTTCGCCGACGCCATCCGCGCCATCCACGAAGAGACGTCGATCAGCGCCCTCTTCCGTTGACCATGCGGCTGGCCGTTCTCTCCGACATCCACGCAAACCTCGAGGCCCTCGAGGCCGTGCTCATCGCCGTCGACCAGGAAGGCGCCGACCAGCTCCTCGTGCTGGGCGACCTCGTGGGCTACGGTCCCGACCCGGTGGCCTGCATCCACCGGCTGCGCGAGGCGGGCGCGGTCTGCGTCCTCGGAAATCACGACCAGGCCCTGGTGGACGGACAGCGGGTTCACGAGCTCAACAGCATGGCCCGGGACAGCCTTCTGGAATCGAGGGCCCTCGTGGCCGAGGAAGAGCTCGGCTACATCCGGGGCTTCGCCTACCGCCACGTCGAGGGGGAAGGGGTCTTCGCCCACGCCAACCCCGTCTGTCCCGAAGATTGGCAGACCCTCTACCTGCTGGAGCACGTCCGCTGGTGCCTCGAACGGCTGGAGTGGCGCATCGCCTTCGTCGGACACACGCACCACGCCGCCCTGTTCTGCCAGATGGAGTCCGGGCCCATCCCGCTCACCTCGTCGGAACTGGCCATCGGACGCCACCGGTACCTGGTCAACACCGGCAGCGTGGGACAGCCCCGCGACGGGGACCCGCGCGCCAGCTTCGCCCTGTGGGACGTCGACGCCGAGCACGTCGAGCTTCGACGCACCGAGTATCCCCTGCGCCGTACCCAGGAGAAGATCTACGACCTCGGCTGGCCAGCCTACGCCGCAGAGCGCCTCGCCCGCGGCGAGTGACCGCGAGTTGCGCGGCCGGGCACTGCGCGTCTCCGGCTGGGAGGTCCTCGTCGGCCTCGACGGGGGGGAGATCCTCTGCCAGCTCAGGGGAGTCCTGAAGGCCGGGCGCCGGGAGGACCGCTCCCCGGTGGTGGCGGGAGACCTGGTTCGCGTGAGCCGCACCGAAGACGGCCGGGGGGTGATCGAGTCGGTCCTGCCTCGGACGTCGAACCTCGCCCGGATGGCCACCGGCGGGCGGCCGACCCGGCAGGTCATCGCCTCCAACCTCGACCGCTTCTTCGTGGTCTGCGCGGCCATCGATCCGGCGCCGAGCACAGGGTTCATCGACCGCGCCCTGGTCATGGCCGCCAGCGGCGGCATCGAGGAGATCGTCATCTGCGTCAACAAGACCGATCTCGACGACGGAGACAGCCGCCGGCCGCTGGTGGACCTCTACCGGGACCTCGACTACCCGGTGGTCGAGGTCAGCGCCGCCACCGGCGCCGGGATGGAGTCCCTGGCCGAGTCCTTGCGCGAGGGCGTCTCGGTCCTGGTCGGCCCTTCCGGAGTGGGCAAGTCGGCGATCCTCAACCGCCTCGAGCCGGGGCTCCGCCTGAAGACGCAGGGGTTGATGCGCCATCACGACCGGGGGCGCCACACCACGACGGCGGCCTCCCTGCACCGGCTGCGCGGCGGCGGCTACGTCGTCGACACGCCCGGCCTCAAGCAGCTCCAGCCGTGGGGGGTGGGAGCGTCGGACCTGGTGGAGTACTACCGCGAGATGAAGCCTCTGGCCGGCCGATGCCGGTTCCGCGACTGTACGCACATCCACGAGCCGGGATGCGCCATCCGCGAGGCGGTGGAGCGAGGACAGATCTCCGGCAGCCGCTACGACGGCTTCCAGCGGGCCCACGGCGACGCCGTGGCCAGGGAGGCAGCCGAATGAGCACCCCTGCGAGCCCCCAGGGCGAGGCGCGGATGGAGATCGACACCCTGCTCAAGGAGCATGGCCGCCGTCTCGGTCTGCGTCTGTTGGCAGGGGAGCGGGGGATGGGCCGCTCCATCAACAGCAGCGACGTCCATCGGCCCGGACTGACCCTCACCGGTTTCGTCGAGGTCTTCACCTTCGACCTGGTGCAGATCCTGGGCAACCACGAGCTGGAGTACCTCCGGAGCCTGCCTCCCGACCGGCGGCTCCAGGCACTGGAGATCATCTACCAGTTCGAGCTCCCCTGCGTGATCGTCACCGGCCGGGGCCGGCTCCTCCCCGAGTTGCGCCGCCTCGCCGACAAGTACGGGATCCCCCTGCTGCGTTCGGAGTTCGACACCACCAAGTTCATCCATCTCCTCCACTTCTACCTGGACGATCACTTCGCCCCCCAGGTAACCCTCCACGGAACCCTCGTCGATGTCCACGGGGTGGGGCTCCTGGTGATGGGCCGCAGCGCCATCGGCAAGAGCGAGGTCGGTCTCGATCTCGTCGAGCGCGGTCACCGGCTCGTGGCCGACGACACGGTGATCATCACCCGCCAGTCGCACGGGCTTCTCATGGGCCGTCCGCCGCGGCTGCTGCAGGATCACATCGAGATCCGGGGCATCGGCATCGTGGACGTGAAGCGGCTCTTTGGCGTCGGAGGAACCCGCCGGCAGAAACGAGTCGAGGTCGTCCTCACACTCGTGGACTGGGAGGAGGACCTGGACTACGAGCGCACGGGCATCGAGGACCGCGCTTTCGCCATCCTCGGGGTGGAGGTTCCGGAGATCATCGTTCCGATCTACCCCGGAAAGAACATCACCGTCATCGCCGAGACGATCGCCTTCAACTACCTGCTCCGCATCGACGGCTATCACGCGGCCCAGGAATTCAACAAGCGCCTCATCCGGCAGATGCACAGGCAGGCGGCAAGGGAGAAGGAGGGGCGGGACGGCCCCGCGAAGGCTTGAGCCCTTCCGTCCGAAGGTCTCGCGGCTTCTCCCCATGGCCCTCCTGGCCGGGGGCTGCGAGGACCCCTATCATCCTCGATTCTCTCGACCCTGGAGAGTCAGGCGGGAGGGGAAAGCTGTTGCCGGAAGAGATGGGAGTTGCCCTTCTGGGGACCGAGGAGCGCGGCCGCCATCTGGCGGCCGTGGACGCCGTGGAGGGTCTGCGAGCCCTCGAGCCGGCGGGGGAGGAGAGTCCGGAGCGGTGGTTGGCAGACCCGCGGGTGGGGATCGTCACCGTTCTCTCTCCGCCGTCGGAGCGTGGATACTGGGTGCGCCAGGCCCTGGAAGCGGGGAAAGGGGTCCTGTGCGCCTGTCCTCCCGTCGCCGGGAGGCGGGCGGGGGATCTGCGGGACCTGGTCGGGATGGAGCGGCAGGGCATGCTGCGCATCGACGCCCCGAGCCTGCACTCCGGTTTTGCCGACGAGGTGCGGCGCTCCGTCACCCGGGTCGAGGGGCCGGTCTTCGCCCGCCTGCGGGTCCGGGTGCCCCGAATCTGGTCGGGGACCGGCGGCGTCCTCGGGTCGCACGGCCTCTGGGGGCCCTTGCTGCTGGAGGACCTATTCGGCCGCATCGACACGGTGGCCGCCCATACCCGGGCCATGGTCCGCAACCGGCCGGAGGAGGATCTGGCCCTCGCCCACCTGGAGTTCCTCAACGGACTGGAGGCGGTGCTGGAGGTTCATGCCCTTGGAGCTGAGACGGAGGCGGACGCCGCCTTCGAGCTCTACGGCCATCGAGGCCGCGGCCTCGTCCACGAGGACCTGCGCGAGGCCCGCATGACCGGCTTGCGCCGACAGTACGGAGACCTGCTGGCCGCCGCGCAGGGACGTGAGGCGGCCCCCGACCCTCTGGCCGAGGGACTCGGCCGCGCCCTGCAACTGGCGGCCTGGCTGCACCGGGCGGCGCGCCACGGACGCCGGCTGGGAGAGAGGGAGCTCAAGTGACAACCCACGACGAGACCAGGGAGAGCCCCGGGACGACCCAGGGACCCTCGCCCACGGCTCTCGCCCTGATCCTGGCCCTGGGACTGATCGGCCTGCTCCTGCTGCTGAGCCTGCTGGCACCCTCCGAGACCGCCATCCGTCCGGAGCGCCTGGAGGAGTTGGTGTCCCAGGACATGATCGAGCGGATCGAGGTGGTGGAGGGCAGGCTCATCGGCCGTCTGCGCCAACCCCTGGTCATCGAGGAGGAGGGCCACCAGTCCCTGACGAAGGACATTATCGTGCCGATGCCGGACGAGGATGTGGTGATCGAGGCCCTCGCCCGGTGGCGGGCCTCCGGGGTGGCCCTGTCCGTGGGCACCGACCGTGGACGCTGGTTGCGCGAGTCGGCCTGGATGGCCGCCATCGGCGGCCTCCTCCTCTTCGGACTGTACAACCTGGTGCAGCAGGCCCGGACGCACCGGCGAACAGGCAGTCCCCGGGAGCGCCTGGTCCGCGCCCGCAAGGACCTGGAGGAGGGGCGCATGACCCAGGAGGAGTACGAGCGCCGCGTCTCCGAGATCGCCCCGGAGCTGTAGCGATGGGCGCGAGAATCCAGCGGTTGCCCCAGAGCCTGGTGCTCAAGATCGCCGCCGGGGAGGTGATCGAACGGCCCGCCTCGGCGGTCAAGGAGCTGGTGGAGAACGCCCTCGACGCCGGGGCAAGCCGCATAGGGATCGAGATCGAGGAGGCGGGGCTTCAGGGGATTCACGTCGCCGACAACGGTCTGGGCATGTCGCGGGAGGACGTGGAGCTCTGCACCGAGCGCCACGCCACCAGCAAGATGCGAACGCCCACGGACCTGTTCACCATCTCCACCATGGGGTTTCGGGGAGAGGCCCTGGCCAGCATCGCCGCCGTCTCCCGACTGACCGTGGAGAGCCGTCCCGCCGGGGGCGACGAGGGCACGCGTCTCGTCGTCGAAGGCGGAGTGCAGCGCGAGCTCCTTCCCGTGGGGCGCGACGTGGGCACCACCATCGAGATCCGCGGCTTGTTCTACAACACCCCCGCTCGGAGGAAGTTCATGCGCCACCGGGACACGGAGCTGCGGCATGTGACCCAGGCCGTCGTGGCCCTGGCCGCCGCCCGGCCGGAGGTCTCCTTCCGCCTCGATCAGGGAGGCCGGCAGATCCTCGACCTGCCCCCGGGGGAGCGGGGGCTGCGGGCGGCGGAGCTGCTCCGCCTCGAGGCCGGGAGGCTCCTGGCCGTTCAGCGGGAGGCGGAAATCGGTGGAGCAAGGGCGCGGGTCGAGGGATTCCTGAAACCGCCGGGAGAGTGCGGGAGGGCCCGTTCCAGGCAGTACGTCGTGGTCCGGCAGCGCCCCATCGCATGCCGCCCCCTTACCACCGCCGTCTACAACGGCTACGGCTCGCTGCTGCCGCACAACGGCCATCCCGAGTTCGTCCTGTGGTTGGACCTGGATCCCCGCCATCTCGACGTCAACGTCCATCCGACGAAGCGGGAGGTGCGCTTCTCCCGGGAGCCGGAGTTGCGGCAGCTGGTGCAGGAGGCGGTGCGAGATGCCCTGAAGGTCCCCGAGGCGCAGACCTACTCCTATCCGTCAGGCGAGGCCGACGAGGCGGCGCCGGCCGAGGAGACGGCCCGCGTCGAGGGCCTGGCCGAGAGCCATGGCGGCTATGTCGCCGAGACAGAGCCGTGGGATGGGACGGCGGATCAGATGAGACTGACCCTGCTGCCTGCGGCCCCTGTCCCCGGGGCACCGGTGTCGGCAGACGCCGTGGGCCGCCAGAACCTGGGGGAGGCGCGGCACTCCACCAAGTCCTGGCAGATCCACGACAAGTACTTGCTGATCCCAATCCGCGACGGACTCCTCGTCGTCGATCAGCACGTGGCCCACGAGCGGGTCCGCTTCGAGGAGGTGCAGGACGCCCTCGAATCGGAAGGTGGGGCCTCTCAGCAGTTGTTGGTCCCCCTGACAGTCGAGGTCAGCCCCGTGGAGATGGAGGCCTTTCTCCAGGCCCGCGACCTGTTCGAGAGACTGGGATTCGGCGTGCGCGAGTTCGGTCCCGGGAGTCTCCTGATCGATGCCATCCCGCCCGGGCTGCGTCACTGGGGTGACGGAGATCTGTTCCACGAGATCCTGTCCGACCTGATCGAGGAGCTGGATGTCCGACCCGAGGTGCGGGACGCCGTCGCCGCATCGATGGCCTGCCACACTTCGATCCGCGCCGGCGAGAGGCTCTCCATCCCGGAGATGGAGACGCTTGTCCGGAAGCTACTCAACGCGCGTGAGCCCTTCGCCTGTCCTCACGGCCGGCCGATCCTGATCAAGATCCAGCTCCACGAGCTCGATCGGCTCTTCCACCGGACGTGAAAGCTCCAAGATGCGTTATGACTTGGCGGTGACATGACGTATAAGATGCATTATGTACTAACGATCTCGTTGAGGCGAGCCGGGAGGAGGCTTACAGGGTGAGCGGGGGCCGACTGGGCTTGGAGTAGCGGCCCGGACCCCAAACCAACGATAACAGTCATTATCGTTGGTTATGCCCGAGTTGGAACGGGCCCAGGAATCAGGCCTGGGCCCGGCCTAAACCTGCAATGACAGATTTCGGCCAGCTGGGTATATTGGACCGATGAGCACCGAGACCACACCCGCCCCGCCTTCGTCGGGACACCCCGCCCGGGTCATCTCCGGGGATCCACTGGAGCGCTTCCTGGCGGGCCAGTTGACGGAGCGCACCCGCAACGCCTATTGCGCGGACCTCCGCGAGTTCTTCGGCAGCGGCCACATCACACCCAAGAGAGTGGCCGCAGTGACCTTCACAGACATCATCGACTTCCGGAATGCACTGGCCGCCCGTGGCCGCAAGCGGTCGACGATCAACCGCAAGCTGGCCAGCCTGAAGGCGTTCTTCCGCATGATGGCGGCGACGGGCCTGATCGAGAGGAACCCTGCGGACGCCTCCCTCGTGCGGGGCTATCGGCTGGACGACGGGGTGAGTGGGAAATCACTGGAGAGAAAAGAATTACAGAGAATTATTGATATTGTTGGTGAAGAGCAGAACCCGCTGATTCGCGCCCGGGATCTGGCGATTCTTCACCTCCTGACCTTTGCCGGCCTTCGGCGGTCCGAGGTGGCCAACGTGAGATGGACAGACCTGACCGAGGAAGGCGCCTTTCACCTCCTCCGTCTGACGGAGACGAAGTCCGGAGTCCCCCAGGACGTGAAGCTGCAGCCCATTGTCCTGCACTACCTGGAGCTCTACCGCCAGACCCTCGAACTGGGGGGCTTTCCGGTGGTGGGACATGCCTTCATCTCCCTGGCCCGCAACCGTTCCCGCGGAAAGCCGATCTCGGATCAATCGATCAACGCCATCGTGCGCAAGCATGCCCGCCGGGCCGGCGTGACTCGAAATGTAACCGCTCACATGTTCCGCCATACCTGCTGCACTCTGTCGATCGAGGGCGGCGCCAAGCCCCAGCAGGTCCAGGCCCACCTGCGCCACAAAGACCTCAAGACCACCATGCGGTACTACGAGAATCGGGAACGCCTGACTGACAATGCTTCAGACTACATCCACATCCGGTGATGTCCCCTTGCTCGTGTGGGTCGTCCGCCGGTCTTTGGTGTCGTGTAATAAATGTTACGTAACTCACGATCCAGAACAGAACCAGCGTCCTTCGGGTGAGCGCGGCACTCGAATCCCCCAACCCTCAGGGCCGCGGCCCTTCCAAATCTCGTCAGACGACGATGTTCACGATCCTGCCCGGAACGAGAATCAGGCGTTTGATCTCACCCGAGTCAGGCAAGTGTCGCTGGATGTTGTCCAAGCCGAGGATGTGCTCCTTCACCTCCTCCTCGGAGGTCGAAGCAGCCACCTCGATCGTGGCGCGGACCTTGCCGTTGACCTGCACCGGAAGGAGGATCGTCTCCCGGCGGGTAAGCACTTCGTCGAATTCGGGCCAGGGTTGGCCGGAGAGATTCCCGGATCCGAAGCCACAACGCTGCCACAACTCTTCCGCCAGGTGAGGGGCCAGTGGGTGCAGGAGGAGAACCAGCGCCCGAGCCACCTCGGCGGGGACTCTCTCGAGGGAGACCAACTCGTTGTTCAACTCGATGAGGGCGGCGATGGCGGTGTTGAAACGCAGTCCCTCCAGGTCGGCGGTGATCCGTTGAATGGTCCGGTGGAGCAGCCTTCGCAGATCCTCCGGGGCGTTGCCATCGTCGATCTTTGCGGCCCCGTCCTGGGCGACGAGGTTTCTCCAGATCCGTTGCAGGACCCGCTGCATGCCGCGGATCCCCTCCATGCTCCACGGGGCGCTCTGCTCCAGGGGCCCCATGTACATCTCGTACAGCCGCAGCGTATCGACGCCGAACTCCTCCCCTACCTCCTCCGGGGGCAGCCCGTTCTTGTAGCGCTTCCCCATCTTCCCCCGTTGTCTCGACAGCCGCTGCCCGGTCTGCGCGTGGATGGGCTCGCCCTCGGCGTCGAAAGCGACCTGGCGGATGTCGATGTACACTCCACGGTCGTCGGTGAAGGCGTCGGCGGTGACCATGCCCTGGCTGAACTGCTTCTTGAAGGGCTCCGGCGAACTCACGTGCCCCAGGTCGAAGAGCGCCTTGTGCCAGAACCTGGCGTAGAGCAGGTGGAGCACCGCGTGCTCGGCGCCGCCGATGTAGAGATCGACGGGCATGAAGCTCTTTTCCTTCTCCGGATCGCAGAAGGCTCCGTCGTTGTGAGGATCGATGAAGCGCAGGAAGTACCAGCACGATCCCGCCCACTGGGGCATGACGTTGAGCTCGCGGTCGCAGAGGGTGCCCCCCACCTCCACCTGGGTCCACTCTCTGCCCGCCCGCCCGAGGGGCGGAGTGACCGGGGTGTCGGGATCCTCCGAGGTACTGGGCCGGAAGTCCTCTCGTTCGGGGAGGACCACGGGCAGGCCGGTAGTCACCGTGTAGCCGTCGGGATGGGTGGCCAGGGGGAACGGCTCTCCCCAATAGCGCTGGCGCGAGAACACCCAGTCACGCAGGCGCCAAGTGACCGCCCTTCGGCCCACGCCCGCCGTTTCCAGGGCGTCGACCATGCGCGATTTCGCCTCGGCCGTGGCTAGGCCCGAGATCGCATAGGGGCTGTCGCTTGCGGCATCCCCGGCCCCCCCGCCGGGAGAGTTGATCGACCTTCCATTGCCCGTGTAAGGGAACGTGCCGGCTGCCTCCGGGGGCGGCTCGACGACCTCGACGACCGGGATACCGTACTTGTGGGCGAAGGCATAGTCCCGGTCGTCGTGGGCGGGTACGGCCATGATCGCTCCGGTGCCGTAGTCCATGCTCACATAGTCGGCGGTGAAGACCGGGATGCGCTGCCCGTCCATTGGACGGCGCGCGAAGATCCCCGTGAAGACCCCGCTCTTCTCCTGATCCTGCCCGGCCACCGAGAAAGCGGGGTGAGCCGGCCGGGCCGCGTAGTGGGACACGGCCTCCCTGGGCGAGGAGGCTGCCGGCTCCCCCTTCCAGGCGGCGGGCGTATCCGATGGCCAGGCCTCCGGAACCCGGTCTCCTTCCGACAACAGGGGGTGCTGGGGCGCCACGACCATGAAGGTGGCTCCGAAGAGCGTGTCGGGCCGGGTGGTGAACACCTCCAGGCTGGAGCCGGCGCAACCTGAGGCGTCGATCACATCGAAGCGGACTTCGGCGCCCTCGCTGCGGCCGATCCAGTTGCGCTGCATGAGCTTGATCGAGTCCGGCCAGTCCAGGGCATAGGTGCCGCCGCGGCCGTCGGGCAGGGCCCCGGCCTCCAGGTCTTCCAGGAGCCGGTCGGCAAAGGCGGTGATGCGCAGCATCCACTGCTTCAGGGGCCGCTTGTACACCGCGTGGTCGCCGATCTCGCTGCGTCCCTCGGGGGTGACCTCCTCGTTAGCCAGGACCGTGCCGAGGCCGGGGCACCAGTTGACGGTGACTTCCTTCTGGTACGCCATGCGGTAGTTGTTCAGGACTGCCTGGCGCTGCGCCTCCGACAGCTCCTGCCACCCGGCCTCCACCGGACTTCCTTCCAGAGCCCTCCGGTCCTGGTCCGTGATCCGCCGCTCTCCTCTCCCGAAGGAGTCCACGAGCTCGGAGATGGGACGGGTCCGCCCACGGATCGACCGCCCCGAGTCGTCGCGCCACTCCAGGGCCGGGTCGTACCAGCTGTCGAAGAGCTGCAGGAAGATCCACTGGGTCCAGCGGTAGTAGTCCTCGTGGGAGGTGGAGATCTCCCGGTCCCAGTCATAGCCGAGGCCCAGGTACTGGAGCTGGGCGCGGATGCGGTCGACGCACTGATCGGTGGAGACTGCGGGATGGACATTGTGCTCGATGGCATACTGCTCGGCGGGGAGTCCGAAACTGTCGAACCCCATGGGATGGAGGACGTTGTATCCCGCCATGCGCTTGAAGCGGCTGTAGATGTCGGAGGCGATGTAACCCTTCGGGTGGCCGATGTGCAGGCCGTCGCCGCTGGGATAAGGGAACATGTCGAGGATGTAGCACCGCGGCTGCTCCGGGTCGTAGCCCTCATCTCCCGGGCCGGCGGTGCGGTAGGTGCCCTCGGCGATCCAGTGCTTCCGCCAGCGCTTCTCGATGCGCCGGAAGTCGTAGGATCCCGCCGAGCCGGAGTGGTCAGCCGTCTCTGCCATCAATCAGGGGTAGAGCCTCTGCAGGGTTCTGGGGAAGGGAATCGTCTCGCGCACGTGCCGGGTGCCGCACAGCCAGGCCACGACGCGCTCGATCCCCATACCGAAGCCGGCGTGCGGCACGGAGCCGTAGCGCCGCAGGTCGAGGTACCAGGCGAAGGCCTCGGGTGGGAGCCCGTGTTCGGCGATGCGGGCTTCCAGGACCTGCAGGTCGTCCTCCCGCTGGCCGCCGCCGATGATCTCGCCGTATCCCTCGGGAGCGATCATGTCCACGCAAAGGGCCAGGCGCCGGTCCTCGGGATCGGACTTCATGTAGAAGGCCTTGACCTGCGCCGGATAGCGATGGACGAGGACGGGCCGGTCGAAACGCCTCGACAGCAGGGTTTCGTCGTCGCCGCCAAGATCGCTTCCCCAGGGCAGATCGCTCCCTTCTTCGCGCAGGATCTCGATCGCCTCCCCGTAGGAGATCCGCGGGAAGGGCTGTCCCTCGGCGGCCCGTTCGAGGGGCGCCGGATCGCGTTCCAACGCCTCCAGGTCGCAGCGGCATTCGCAGAGGACCCTTCGCACCACGTGCGTCACCAACCCCTCGGCGACCTCCATGTTGCCCGCCAGATCGCAGTAAGCCATCTCGGGCTCGATCATCCAGAACTCGGTGAGGTGGCGCCGCGTCTTCGACTTCTCGGCGCGGAAGGTGGGGCCGAAGCAGTAGACCTTGCCGAAGGCCATGGCCGCCGCCTCCATGTAGAGCTGGCCGCTCTGGGTGAGGTAGGCCGTCTCCCCGAAGTAGTCTGTCTCGAAGAGGGTGGTCGTTCCCTCGCAGGCGGCGGGGGTCAGGACCGGGGCGTCGATGAGGAGGAAGCCCTCGCGCCCCATGTACTCCCTGCAGGCGTCGATGACCACGGCGCGCACCCGCAGCACGGCGTTGGGACGCACAGAGCGCAGCCACAGGTGGCGATGGTTCATCAGAAAAGCGACGCCGTGCTCCTTGGGTGAGATGGGGTACTCTGCGGACCGGTGGACCACCTCCAGATCCTCCACCCCGACCTCGTAACCGAGGGGCGAGCGCGGGTCGGCGCGCACCCGGCCCCGTACGACCACCGCCGTCTCCTGGGGCAGCTGATGGCACCCTTCGAAGACCTCCGGCGCCACCTCTCCCTGGTAGACGACACACTGGATGATGCCGGAGCCGTCGCGCACCTCCAGGAAGTGGAGCTTGCCGCTGGACCGGCTGTTGTAGACCCAGCCGCACAGCTGAACGCGCTTACCCTCCCGCTCCGCAATCTCAGAGATCCGGGAGGAGATCACATCATCCGGCGCCGGGCCGTCGTCACTCACGATCGTCCACTCCGTCAACAGAAAAGACTACCGATGCCGAGGGCCTTCTTCCGGGAGCTTCGGTAGTCTTCTTTCCGCGCTGCCGCGCCGGCTCTCCGGTGTCAGCTCCTCGGCAGCATCGCCTTGCGGCTGAGCCGGATCTTGCCGGCATTGTCGATGTCGAGAACCTTCACCGCCACCTGGTCTCCCTCGGCGACGACATCCTCCACCGTGTCGACACGGCGGTGATCGAGCTCGGAGATGTGAAGCAACCCCTCCTTGCCGGGAAGGATCTCGACGAAGGCGCCGAAGGGCATGATCCGCTTCACCGTGCCCTCGTACTCGGCGCCGATCTCGGCCTCCGCCGTGACCGCCTCGATCATCGCCCGTGCCTGGTCGGCGGCCTCCGCCTCCACGGCGGAGATCGTGATCGTGCCGTCGTCCTCGACACTGACGCTGGCGCCGCTCTTCTCGATCTCGCGGATCGTCCGGCCTCCCGGGCCGATGACGGCGCCGATCTTCTCCTGGTCGATCTTGAGGAACTCGATACGCGGAGCGTGCCGGGACAGCTCGGCCCGATGGGTGTCGATGCAGGCGTTCATGACATCGAGGATGTGCATGCGCCCCGCGCGGGCCCGCTCGAGGGCTTCCTCCAGAATCTCGAGGCGGATGCCGGCGATCTTGTTCTCCATCTGCACCGCCGTGATTCCCTCCTCGGTGCCCGCCACCTTCAGGTCCATGTCGCCGAGAAAGTCCTCGTCGCCGAGGATGTCGGTGAGGATGGCGTACTCCTCCCCCTCGCTGATGAGACCGACGCCGGATGCGGTGACGGCGGACTTGATGGGGATGCCCGCGTCCATGAGGGCCAGGGAGCTGCCGCACACGGTGGCCATCGACGTGGACCCATTCGATGACTGGATGTCGGAGACCAGCCGGACGGTGTACGGGAAAGACTCCACCACCGGGACCACGGGCTCGAGGGCCCGCTCGGCCAGGTGGCCGTGCCCGATTTCCCGCCGCCCGGGACCCCGGGGAAAGGAGACCTCGTCGGTGCTGTAGGAGGGAAAGTTGTAGTCGAGGTAATAGGACTTGAAGGCCTTGCCGCGCAGGTCTTCGATCATCCTCTCGTCGAACTTGTTCCCCAAGGTCGAGGTGCACAGGGCCTGGGTCTGCCCGCGGGTGAACAGGGCCGAGCCGTGGGCCCGGGGCAGGACTCCGACCTCGCAGGTCACCTCCCGGACCTCGTCGAGCTGGCGGCCGTCGATACGGCGCTCCTCGCTCAGCACCATCCTCCGCATGTCTGCCTTGGTCATGTCGTAGAGCAGTTCGCCGATGGCCTTGCCCGCGTCGGGGAAACGCTCCTCCAGCTCGGCGGCGACCTCGGCCTCCATCTGCTCGATCAGGGCGCCTCGCCTGTCGCGGTCTCCGCAGCGATTCGCCTCGGAGATCCGCTCCGCGGCGGCTTCCTCCACCGCCTTCACTAACTCGGCGTCGATGACCGGCGGCGAGTACTGCATCTTCTGGCGTCCAGCGTTCTCGGCGAGGTCATCCTGGAGATCGAGGACCTCCTGGAGATGCTCGTGAGCGAACTCGAGGGCCTCCAGGAGGGCGGCCTCCGAGATTTCCTCGGCGCCACCTTCGACGGACCCGATGCTGTCCCGGTCACCCGAGATGATGAGGTCCATGTCGCTCGCTTCCAGCTGCGAGAGGGTCGGGTTGACGATGAGATCGCCGTCGACGCGCCCGACTCGGACAGCGGCGATGGGACCCTCGAAGGGGAGGTCGGAGAGGCAAAGGGCCGCCGAGGCCCCGACCATTCCAATGATGTCAGCGTCGTTCTCGCCGTCGGCGGAGAGAACCGAGACGAAGACCTGGATCTCGTGGGGGAACTTCTTGGGGAACAGGGGGCGGATCATGTGATCGATCATCCGCGCGCTGAGGGTTTCCTTCTCCCCCATGCGGCCTTCCCGCTTGAAGAAGTTCCCCGGAATGTGGCCTGCGGCGTACGCCTTCTCGCGGTACTCCACGGTCAGGGGCAGGAAGCCCCTGTCCTCGGCGCGATGGGACCTGCAGGCGGTGACCAGCACGATGGTGTCCGCGTACCGGACCCACACGGCTCCGTTGGCTCTCGCCGCGACCTTGCCGCTCTCCAGGGAGAGCGTGCGCCCGCCCCAGTCCATCTCGACTTTGTGTGTCATCTCTTTCGGTGCTTTCCTGTGTGGCGTTCTTGGGTGGGACCCGTCATCCCTGGCAGAAGGAGGGTGACGGATCGTTCGTCTCCGGACCGGCTTGGGCGCCAGGGACCTCAGCGCCGCAGATCGAGGTTCTTGATCAGTGCCGCGTAAGCCTCGGGCGACTTCCTCTGCAGGTACTGCTGCAGACGGCGCCGCCGCCCGATGAGCTTCAGCAAGCCGCGCCGGGTCGCGAAATCGCGCCCGTGCACCCGAAGGTGCTCGGTGAGATTGCGAATGCGCTCGGAGAGAACGGCGATCTGCACCGCCGCCGACCCTGTGTCGGCCTCCTTCTCTCCGAATCTCACAACAAGCTCTTTCCTGCGTTCAGCGGTGATCGACAACGTCCTAGCCTCCGATGTTGTTGGTGAGCCCTCCCTCATCGGGAACGGGCCTGCTGGATATCTCCGGCGATCTGGCGCCGCAGTTCCTCGACCGTGTCGAAGCGCCTTTCGCCCCGAAGACGGCGGTCGAGAGTGACGCGCAGCCGCTCATCGTACAGGTCTCCCTCGAAGTCCAGGAGATGCACTTCCACCGAGACCTCCTGTCCATCGAAGGTCGGGCGCGTGCCGATGTTGGCTACGGCTGCGAGCTCGGCTCCGGCCCGATGGACCCGGGCGGCGAAGACGCCCCGCGGCGGCTCCGTATCGGCAGCTACCCGCAGGTTGGCGGTGGGAAACCCGAGCCGCCGGCCCCGGCCCTCGCCCCGGACGACGATGCCCTCCAAGGTGATGACCGAGGGGCCCTCTCCGCCGGCGCCCTGTCGCGGCGACCTGAGCGGCCGGCTCATGGCAGAGTGGGCCATTCCGCCACCACCCTGAGGGGGCGAAGTCGGCGCTCTTCATCGACTCGTCCCACCCCGAGAAAACCGGCCTCGTGAAAGACCGCCCTCTCTCCGGGGCACGCCTCTATCGGTACCGGCTGCCCGTGGAAGAAGGCCTCGGCCCCTCTCCCGTCGATCTCGACGAAGCCGAGGACTCCGCACAAGGCCCGGCGTGCGCTCAGAAACATGTCCGCCGCGGTCTGCCGCTCCAGGGCCCCCCATTCGACGGCATCGCGAATCGTCAGCGCCCCGACGCGCAGGCGCCTCAATTTCTCCACGAGTCCGCCGCAACCCAGGGCCTGGCCCAGGTCCCGCGCCAAGGAGCGGATGTAGGTGCCCTGGCCGCACAATACGCGCACACGCAGCCGGGGCGGCTCGTAGCCGACGATCTCGAACCGGTCGACGCGGACCGGCCGCGGCACCAGGCCCGTCGCCTCCTTGCGCCGGGCCCTGTGGTAGCTGCGGACGCCGCGCACGCGCACGGCCGAGTGCTCGGGCGGAACCTGATCGATGACTCCGAGGAAGCCCTTGAGAGCGGTTTGGATCTCGCTCCGGGGAATGGGCTCCGCGGCAGGCGTCTCGGTGATCTCTCCGAGGGCGTCGTCGGTATCGCTCGTCGCCCCGAGGCGGAAGCAGGCCTCGTACTCCTTGTCGCCGCCGGTCAGCCAGCGGCTGAACCGGGTCATGGGGCCCACGCAGAGGACGAGAACACCCGTAGCCAGGGGATCGAGGGTGCCGCAGTGTCCGACTCGTCGGATCCCGAGGACCCGTCGAGTCCTGGCTACGACGTCGTGCGACGTCGGCCCGGTCGGCTTGTCGACGACGAGGACGCCCCCGATCCCGTCCACGGTCATCCACGAGGCGGCGGAGCCTCCGCCGTGCCGCCACCGGTGCCGGGCAGCCCGTCGATGATGGCGTTGACCCGGGCCGCACGCTCCGAGGTGTGGTCGTAGCGGACAGCGAGCTCGGGCACGTGGCGTATCGTCAACCGCCGGGCCAACTCGCGGCGGATGTACCCGAGGGCGCTCTCCAGCGCGGCCATTGCGTGTTCCTGCTCTGTTGCGTCGCCCAGGACACTGATGAAGAGGGTGGCGTGGCTCAGGTCGTCGCTGGGGATCTCCACGTCCATGACGGTCACGAACCCGAGTCGGGGGTCCCGCAGCCGCCGCACGATCTCGCCCAGTTCCCGCAGCAACTGCAGGCGCACGCGCTGCACTCGGTGGCTGCTTGCCAAGGTCAGCGTTCCTCGATGGTGTAGTCGATGATCTGCACCCGTCCGTCGGACTCGATGAAATTCACCGCCTTGGCCAGCATCTCGTCCGCCTGCCTCCCGGAGTTGCTCACCGCTGCCATGCCGAGGGTGCTGCGCTGCCACAGATCGGCGTGATCGACCTCCGCCACGGCGAGGTGAAACCGGTTGTGCAGACGTTCCTTGATGCTGTTGAGCACCTGGCGCTTCTGTTTGAGGGAGTGGGCGTCGGGCAGATACAACTGCACCTCGCTGACGAGAACGACCACGGCACCCGAGGCGCAACTCTACAGGGTCCGCACGGTTTCGACGACGTCGACCGCTTCGATCAGGTCTCCCTCGCGGACATCGTTGTGTCCCTCCAGGGAAATCCCGCACTCGAACCCCTCGAGCACTTCACGCACGTCGTCTTTGAACCGGCGCAGCGAAGCGATCCGGCCCTCCCAGACGATCTCTTCCTCGCGGCGCAGCCGGACCGTGCTGCTGCGGGCGATCCGGCCGTCCTGCACGTAGCACCCGGCGATGTTGCCGGCCCGGGAGGAGGAGAACAACTGGCGCACCTCGACGGTGCCGATGATGCGCTCCTCGAGGCTCGGGGCGAGGAGGCCGGCGAGGGCGGCTCTCAACTCTTCCACGACCTCGTAGATGACGCTGTACTCGCGGATCTCGACGCCGTTCTCCTCGGCCATGGCCGAGGCGGAACTCTCGATGGTTACGTGGAAGGCGATGATCACCGCCCCGGAGGCGGAGGCCAGCATCACGTCGTTGTCCGATACCGGACCGACGGCAGCGTGGATGACGGCGATGCGCACCTCCTCGTGGGTGATGCCGCCCAGCTCCTGGGTGATCGCCTCCACCGAACCGTCCACATCTCCCTTGACAACGACGTTGAGATCCTTGATGCGGCCTTCCTGGATCTGGTGCTGCAGGTCGCCGAGGGTCAGGCTTCTCCTGCGGGCGTCCTGTTCCCGCTTGATCTGTTGGCGCCTGGTAACGATGGCCTTGGCATCGCGTTCCGAGGGGACGACGGTGAATACCTCGCCCGCCTGGGGAACCCCGCCCAGGCCCAGGACCTGGACTGGTTGCCCGGGGCCCGCCGACTTGAGGCGGGTATTCTGCTCGTCCATCAGGGCCCGTACGCGGCCCCCGTACATACCGGTGACAAAGGGATCGCCCTGGCTCAGGGTCCCATCCTCGATGAGGACGGTCGCCACGGCGCCTCGTCCCCGGTCGAGCTGACCTTCGACGACCGTGCCGCGGGCCCGTTTCTCCGGAAAGGCCCTCAACTCCAGAACCTCGGATTCGAGCAGCACCGCTTCGAGGAGCTGCTCGATCCCCGCGCCGGTAGTGGCAGAGACCTCGGCGCAGGAGACCTGCCCCCCCCACCCTTCGACGAGGACGCTGTGCTCGGCCAGCTCGCGCTTGATGCGCTCCGGATCGGCGGTGGGCAGATCGATCTTGTTGATGGCCACGACGATCGGAACCTGGGCTGCCCGGGCGTGATCGATCGCCTCGACCGTCTGGGGCATGACGCTGTCGTCGGCTGCGACGATGAGAATGACGAGGTCCGTGATGCGGGCTCCGCGGGCCCTCATGGCGGTGAAGGCGGCGTGTCCGGGGGTATCGAGGAAGGTGATCGACCGCCCCTCGGAGACCCGGACGGAGTAGGCGCCGATGTGCTGGGTGATGCCACCGGACTCGCCCTTGACGACGTTGGTCTTGCGCAGGTAGTCGAGCAAGGAAGTCTTGCCGTGGTCCACGTGTCCCATGACGGTGACCACGGGCGGCCGAGGAGCCGGCTCTCCCACATCTCCTTCGTCGGCCAGATCGTCGTCCCCGAAGTCTTCCACCTCTTCATCCTCGGCTGCCTCGAGACGCTTGACCTCGTACCCGAACTCGTCGGCCACGGTCACCATGGTGTCCATGTCGAGGCGCTGGTTGATCGTCACCACCACGCCCAGGTGCAGGCAGACGGCGATCACCTCCGCCGGCCGGACGTGCAGGGCTTCTGCCAACTCACCGACGGTGGCGAACTCGTTGATGTGCAGAACCTGGGTCTCTTGAGACTCTTCCTCGCCCCCCTCGTCGCGCGAGCGGTCGTATCGCCGGCGCGTGCGTCCTTCGCTGATCTGGCTCAGGGTCTTGCGGACGCTCTCCTGGACCGCCTGCGAATCGACCTGCTTGCGGCGCCTCTGGCGGCCTCCGCCGGCCCGCCAGCGACCGCTGACGTCGGAACTGGCGGGGGCCTTCTCGGCCGGCCGATCCGCGGTGTGGGTCTCGCGCAGCTCGTTGAGCATCTCCTCGTCGACCTTGCCGCCCCGCCGCTTGCGGCGACGGCCATCGTCGGGGCGCTCGGGCGCCGGGGGGGGCATCCCGGGGCGCGGGGCCGGATCGGGCCGGCGGCCGGTGGGGCGGCCGTCCCGCGGCTTGCTCTCCTCCTTGGTATCCGTGGGCTGGCGCGCGGCTCGGGCCTCGGCCTTGCGCTGGGACTCCTTGACCTTCTGCCGCTGCACCTCCTCGATCGAGGACTGCTTCTCCTCGTCGATCTTCCTGGTGATCGCCTCCAGCATCTCGGGAGTTACCACACTCATGTGGCTCTTCACGTCCTGCCCCATCCCCTTCAGCATGGAGATGAGGGCATCGCTGGAGAGCTTCTTCTCCTTCGCTACCTGATATACCCGGCGTTTTTCCAAAAGAGCTCCTCGATCCGCTTACCCGGTCAGCTGGTTTCGAAGGGGCGCGTGGTGGGGGCTTCGGACTCCCCGGGGGCTGCGCTCACAGCTTCGCTTCCGCTCCCCTCTACGCCCTCGCTGTCCGGTTCTTCCGTGAGCGCAGCACCGCCTTCGGCCTCCTCCTCAGGAGCGCGGGCCAACTGGGCCGCCCGGGCCTCGGCGGCGGCTCTCTCGGCGGCCTCAAGCTCCTCGAGCGTGGCCGGCCTGAGGTTCTCGCCGGAGGCCTCCGCCTGTTCGACATATGCGACGGCCAGTGCCTTCAAGCGCGCCGCTTCCCCCTCCCCCTCCAGGCCGGGGACGGTGCGCAGCATGTCGACCTCGGCCTGGGCGATGCCCCGGATGGAGATGAAGCCCGATGTCGCTAGGCTTAGGGAGATGAGCTCGCTGACGCCTTCCAGGCGGCGCAACTCCACTTTGCTTTCCTCCAACCTGCGGAGGCGCCGCTGATACTCCTCGTCGGTGATGATGTCCAGGCCCCAGCCCGTGAGCTGAACGGCGAGCCGGGAGTTCTGTCCGGACTTGCCGATAGCGAGGGAGAGCTGCTCTTCCTCGACGATGACCTGGGCATGATGGCGGCGGCCATCGGTGATCACCCGCGACACCGTGGCCGGGCCCAGGGCCCGGGAGATGAAGATGTCGGCCTCGTCGATCCAGGGGACGATGTCGATCCGCTCTCCGGAGAGCTCACGGACGATCGCCTGTACCCTCGAACCCTTGACGCCGACGCAGGCACCGACCGGATCGACCCGCTCGTCGTTGGAGCTCACCGCGATCTTGGCCCGCTCCCCTGGCTCCCGGGCCACTGCGTGGATGGTCACGATCCCTTCCGCGATCTCCGGGACCTCGAGGGAGAACAGCTTGCGCAGGAATTCGGGATGGGTCCGGGAGAGCAATACCTGGGGGCCTCGGCTGGACTTGAGGATCTCGAAGATGTATCCGCGCACCGTGTCGCCCTGGCGATAGCGTTCGCGGCGGATCTGCTCCTTGAGGGGCACGGCGGCTTCGGCGCGCCCGAGATTCATGATGATGTCGCCGTGGCTGATCTGCTGCACCGTGCCGGACTCGATCTTGCCGATGCGGCTGGCGAATTCCTCGTAGATGTGCTCGCGCTCGGCCTCGCGCACGCGCTGGATCAGGATCTGCTTGGCCGTCTGGATGGCGTTGCGGCCGAAGTCGGCCAGGTTCAACTCTTCGAAGACCACCGAGCCGATCTGGGCCTGGTGATCGATCTGGCGGGCCTCCCCGATTTCGATTTCGAGTTCGGGGACGTTCACCTCCTCCACGACGGTCTTGCGGGCCACCACCCGCATGCGGCCACTCCCCGGATCGGTCTGGACCTCGAAGTTGTCGACGTTGCCGTAGCGCCTCTTGGCAGCCGAGACGAGGGCGTCGGCCAGGGTCTGGATGACCATCTCGCGGTCCACGTTCTTCTCACGCGCGATCTGGCCCAGGGCTTCGATAATGTTGAACTCAGCGTTCATCCCGCTCCGTTCAGAATTCCACTTCGATGGTGGCCCGGGCGATGTCGCCGCGGGCGACGCTTCGGGGGCCGGCTTTCCGCTCGAGCTCGATCGAGGTTTCCGTGAACCCGGAGAGACGGCCGAACTCGGTACGGCCGTCGCAGGTGACGACCTTGAGCCTTCGCCGCTGCGCGCGCCGAAAGTCGGCGTCGGTCTGCAGTGGCCGCTCGAGGCCGGGTGAAGTCACCTCGAGCCGGTAGCGACCGGGAAGGGGATCCTCGATGTCGAGCACATCCGAAAGCTCCCGGGAGATGGCCTCACACAGATCGACGGTGACGCCCGCCTCGCGGTAGACCGACAGGCGGACGCTGAAGCTGCCCGACCCGGAGATCTCGACATCGACGAGCTCGGCGCCGTGGTCGGCCACGACGGGCTCAGCGATCTCGAACAGCAGCGGGCGCAGGGCCTCCGGCTGTGCAGATCGGCCCGGCCAGTCGTCGCTGGCCTCTGCTTCGGCCATGGCTCAGGGCTCTCCCGGGTCACCAGCAGGCACGTCGAGCCTGCCGAAGTCCTAAAAAATACAGACAATTATGGCGTTGAGCAAGGTTGAGGGGACCGGGTCCGGTACCCAAGCGCACCTATTCCAGCAACCTCGCGATCTGGCGCAGCTCCTCGAGAATCCCCCCGGGCAGGCCGAGGGGCCGCGCCTCTTCGATTCGGGGACCCCACTGTGGGGCCGCCTGCCGGGGCTCCCCTCCCCCTTCGGAAGGCCGGCTGCGGGGCTGCTCCGGGAAGCCGTCAGCCGCCTTCTGAACCAGCTCCGGCTCGTTGCGCAGCTTCCGGCGCGCGCCCTCCGTGGAGTAGCGCTCCTCGTGAAGGAGTCGCTTGATGAGCAGGATGATGCCGATGTCGCGGGGGCGGTAGGCGCGGTTCTTGCCCCGGACCCGCTTCGGGCGGAGGCAGGGGAACTCCCTTTCCCAGGACCGCAGGGTATACGGCGGCAGCCCCGTCACTTCCGCCACCTCGCCGATGCTGTAGTACAACTTTCCGATCCCCGGCTTGTGCTCACTCATCCCGGCCCCGCCCCCTTTCGCTCCGGAGTCCTGCCTGGGCGCCTGCTTCGCCAGTGGATGCGAACCGGGGTCCCCACCAGATCGATGCTCTCCCGCAGGTTGTTCTCCACGAAGCGGCGGTAGGAAGGGCTGATCCGGTCCGGGTGATTGGAGAACAGCACGAAAGAGGGCGGCGAAACTCCGGTCTGGGCGGCGTAGAGGATCCGCACCTCCCCCGCGCCGCCCGGAGCCAGCCGCCGGGTGACCTCCCGGAGCCACCGGTTCAGCCTCGGGGTGGGCACCCGGGCGCGGGCGCGGCCGGCCACGGCGGCCGAGGTGTCGAGACAGGCCGCAGCGCGGCGGCCTGTCATCGCCGACAGGGTGAGGATCGGATAGTGCTGGAGAAAGGGATGGCGTCGTCTCATTCCGTCCAGATAGGCGTCGATGTCGGCCCTTTCGGACCCGGCCACGAGGTCCCACTTGTTCACCGCCACCACCATGCCTCGTCCGAGTTCCATGACCCGGCTCATGAGTCGGGCGTCCTGCGCGGTGGTTCCCTCGACGGCGTCGAGGAGGACGACGACCACATCCGACCTCTCGAGGCTGTGGGAGGCCCGGAGGGTGCTGAAGTACTCGACCGGGTCGTGCACCCGCGCGCGCCTGCGGATCCCGGCGGTATCGACGAGGACGAAGCGCCGGCCGCCCCGGAGAACGGTGACGTCGGTGGAGTCGCGCGTCGTTCCGGGTTCCGCGTGGACGATGGAGATCCGTTCTCCGCAAAGCCGGTTGATCAGCGTCGACTTGCCCACATTCGGGCGGCCGGCGAGGACCACGCGCACCGCCTCGGGCGGGGGATCCGATCCCGGGGACGCAGGCTCGTCGAACTCCGAGACGATCGCCTGGAGCAGGTCGCCCGACCGGCGGCCGGTGGCACCCGACACCGGATGGGGGTCGCCCAGTCCGAGGCCGAAGAACTCCCCCATGTCGTAACGGTACGGATCGGGGTGATCGACCTTGTTGACCACCAGCAGGCACCGCACACCTCTCCGCCGCAAGAGATGGGCCACATCCCGGTCGGCTGCCTCGACTCCCTCGATGGCGTCGCAGACAAGCAGGACGAGGTCGGACTCCTCCAGGGCCTTCTCCGCCTGTTGCCGCACCTGGCCTTCGATGCCGTCGCCCCGGGGGACGTAGCCGCCGGTGTCCACGAGAGTGAATCGGTGCCCACCCCACTCAGCGGCGCCGCGGATCCGGTCGCGGGTGACGCCGGGACGATCGTCGGTGATGGCCTGCCGGGTGCCGGTGAGGCGGTTGAAGAGGGTGGACTTGCCGACATTCGGCCGGCCCACGATGGCAACGACGGGACCTTCCGGCGCCACGGAGAGGATGCCGGTCGGGGTGGATCCCGAGGTCGTCACCGGTTCCGCCCGACGTAGAATCCGAGCTCCGAGAGTTGGCGGCCTCGTCCGTGGGCCACATTCTCCCGGTCGATGCACCGCAGCAAGGTCTCCGCCAGATCGTACTCCCCCACCGTCACGGGAATGCCCGCATCCGCCTCGATCCGGGGTACGGTCATGTCGTCGAGGGTCATGCCCTCGCCGTTGACTGTGTTGGGGGGCAGTACGACGAGATCCCACGGCCCTCCGCGCACGGCGCGGAGGATGTCCCTCCCCGTGAGGAGCCCGGAGACGGTGATGCCGGTTCCGAAGAAGTCGTTGTCCACGACTACCACATCGGCCCGGAGGCCGCCGGTGTCGATGCCATCCACCATGGGGGTCAGGAACCGGCTTGCCAACCGGCCCGTGACCAGGGCGAGGTGTAGCGGCCTGTCCAGGTCATTCGGCAGGTCCGTCCGTCCCCGATCCCAGCGGTCGAGGAAGGTCCGCACCATGCCGATTCCGTTCTCGATCTGGGGAAAGGCATCGTAGTAGGCGGCCGGCGGCGGCAGCCGACCGACCATCAGGAACAGCTCGTCTCCGGGATAGACGAACCGCTCACCCAGGTCCCGGGCACAGCGCTCCCCCCAGCGGTCGGCAACTGCCAGGTAGACCTCGGCCGTGGCCGGCGTCACGGTCCGTAACTCCGGGAGGTGCTGCCGGTACTTCGTCAGCCCCACGGGTACCAGAGCCGCGGAGCGGACCGACGGGTAGAAGCCCTCCAGATCCCGCAGGGTGCGCTCCAGATGGTCGCCGTCGTTCCAGCCGGGGCAGAGGACGATCTGGGTGTGCATCTCGATCCCCGAGCGAGCCAGGAACTCAATCCGCTCAAGGATGGGCACGGTGCCCGCTTTGCGGCCGAGCAGCCGCTGCCTCAGGGCCGGGTCGGTGGCGTGGACCGAGATGTACTGGGGCGTCAGGCCCTGATCGACGATCCGCTTGAGGTCGTGCTCCTTGACATTGGTCAGGGTCACGTAGGATCCGTGGAGGAAGGAGAGCCGGTAGTCGTCGTCTTCGAAGTAGAGAGACCGCCGCATGCCGCCCGGCATCTGGTGAAGGAAGCAGAACACGCACTTGTTGTTGCATCGCCGGAGGCGCATCTCTTCGAAGTCGAAGCCCAGGGACTCTCCGTCCCGGCGCTCCACCTCCACTTCGTACAACTCGCCCTCCCGCTCGACCTCGAACAGAAGCCGGGGCTCCGAGCTGGCCACCTGAAAGTCGATCAGGTCCCCCACCGGCTCACCGTTGACACGGGCGATCCGGTCTCCCCCGGCGAACCCCGCCCGCTCGGCCAGGGAACCGGGGGCCACCCCGCTTATCGGGATCATCCAACCCTCCCATACCCACGGAGAGACTCTCGAGGTTCCCGTCGAGGCAGGAGGATGTTCGTGAGCAGGGTCGTGTAGCCGGGAGGCCGCTGTGGGCCGTTCACGGGATCTGCCGGAAGGATGGAGAGGAATTGGAGCGGGAGACGGGAGTCGAACCCGCGACATCAAGCTTGGGAAGCTTGCGTTCTACCCCTGAACTACTCCCGCTCCGGTCCTCTGCCGCACTTGAGGTGGGCAGTAAGATAAACGTGCTAAGTGCCAGTGTCAATTGTCATCAGGAAGTGTCCCGGCGGTCTTCCATTGGCGCAGAATCCGATCCCTTGCCCCGCTGGAGCCCACCCGGTCCAGGTCGAGCCAGCGAAGGCGTCGGTCACGCCGGAACCAGGTCATCTGTCGCTTGGCGAACCGCCGGGTCCGCCGCTGAATGGCTTCGATCGCCCGGTTCTGCGGAAGGCCGCCGGCCAGGTGCTCCAGGATCTCGGCATATCCCAGGCTCTGCAGTCCCGCGGCGCCGGGGGCCAAGCCCTTCTCCAGCAACCTCTGCACCTCCTGGGGCCACCCCGCTTCGAACATCTCCACGGTCCTCTTGTCGATCCGCCGGTACAGGCTGTCCCGGGTCCGGGTGAGACAGAGCATCAGCGGCATGGCCCTCAAGCCGTGGCCGCCGTCCGTCTCCCACCTCTCCGCCCGCTGGCGGCCGTCGGCCAAGGTCAGCTCGAGCGCCCGGAGTATGCGGACTCCATCGCCGGGCTCGATCTCACTGGCGGCCGCCGGGTCCCGCCGCCGCAAGTCGTCGTACAGGGCGGTGGTTCCGTGCTCCCGCAGTCGGATGGCAAGCCTCTCCCGAAGGGCGGAGTCCGGCTGTGGCGCAACGAACAGACCGTCGATGGTGGCGGTCAGGTACAGCCCGGACCCACCCACCAGAAGTGATGTGCGGCCGCTGGCCTCGAGACTCTCGACCGTGGCTCTCGCAGCTGCCCCGAAGAGTCCCGCACTTAGGGCCTGGCCGGGCCCGATGAGGTCGACCATGTGATGGCGGACCCGCCGTCGCTGTCGGGCACTCGGCTTGGCGGTTCCGATGTCCAGCTCCCGGTAGATCTGGCGAGAATCGATGGAGACGATCTCTCCCCCCATGGACTCCGCCAGGTCGAGGGCCAGCTCGGTCTTGCCCACGGCGGTGGGGCCGACGATGACGACACTTCGGGTACGGAGGGACATAGGTGGGGGCAAGGCGATCGGCCCCCGGGGGGGTCCGCTTCCGGGGGCCGATCCGTGGATCCGTGGAGGGATGGTCGGGGTGGGCGGATTCGAACCGCCGACCCCCTGCTCCCGAAGCAGGTGCGCTAACCGGACTGCGCTACACCCCGACGCGAGGCATGGGTCAACATCGGGTCGGAGAGACCCGGGCGCCCACTGCGGCTTCGTGCGGGCCTCTGGGGACTCCTGAGAGTCCGGAGGCCTGCCGGACGTGCGAAATAATGGTCGGGGTGACAGGATTTGAACCTGCGACCCCCTCCACCCCAAGGAGGTGCGCTTCCGGGCTGCGCCACACCCCGACCGGCGATGGTGAGCTATACAGGATTCGAACCTGTGACCTCTTGCTCCGGAGGCAAGCGCTCTATCCAGCTGAGCTAATAGCTCACGCTCTCCTGCGCACGGCGGTCAGTTACAGCCTGCCCGCCGGCGAACCCGAACCTAGAGGTCGCGCTTCTTGTGACGGTTCTTGCGCAGGCGCTTCTTGCGCTTGTGGGTGTTGATCTTATGCCGCTTTCTCTTCCTTCCACACGGCATCCTTTTCCGCTCCTTCTGGATTTCCGTCGGCTCCGACTCGAGCGCGCAGTTCCTTGGATGGTTTGAATACGGGGGCCTTGCGGCGAGAGATCCGGACCTCAGCGCCGGTGCGGGGATTGCGCCCCGTCCGGGGGGCCCGGCTGACCGACTTGAAGGTACCGAATCCCCGGATCTCGATGTGCTCGCCCTTTTGGAGAGCCTCCACCACGGCTTCGATGAAGCCGTCCACGACTGCGCCCGTGTCGGTCTTCGTCAGCCCCGTGCCTTGGGCGATCCGGCGGACGATATCAGCCTTGGTCAAGGCCGCCCCCTCTCGTTCACGGTCGAATGCCCCGGCCGGCTGCAGCCCCGCCTTCGAGCGCCCTGCCGGGGCCGGCTCGGCTCGGCGCTTCCGCTTGTGCGCCAGACGCTTACGCGCACTTGACAGCCCTGCCATAATAACCACCACCCCGGGGGTTGTCAACGGCCCTCCTCGGCAGGGGGGCGGAGAATGAAGACCTCCTCCAGACCCCGGAAATCGACATCTGACTGCAGGACGATCTGCTTGAAGAGGGGGTTGTCCTCCCGCCTGCTGACCTGGGTGACGTGACCGATGGTGATCCCCTTCGGATACCGCCCGCCCATGCCGGATGACACGACCCGGTCGCCTGCCGACACCTCCTTGCTCGCTTCTACGTAACTGAGCTCGAAGAGGTTGTCCTGGAGAGGCGAGACGATGCCCTGTGCCCGGCTGCCGTGTACCAGGGCAGCGACTCTCGCATCGAGGATCAGTCGCACGACCGAACTGTGGGCGTCGACCTGTTGGAGGTGGCCGACAAGACCCTCCGTGGTGACCACCGGCCAGTTCTCCCGCAAGCCCAAGTCCCTCCCGCCGTTGACCATCAGGATCCCGAGTCCCTGGTCCGGATCCCGGCCGATCACCTCGGCGGGCGTCAGGTCCCCCATCCCGCTGCGCTCTCGGAACTCCAGGGCCGTCCGCAGGCGCAGGGTCTCCTCGGCCGATTCGCGCAGCCGCATGTTCTCCAGGGCGAGCCTCACGTTCTGTGTGAGAAGGTGCCTCGAGTGCTGCTGGTTCCTGGCGAAGCTGATCACACGGGAGAAGATCCACTGCCCCGTTTGCCAAGAGACCGCGCGCAGCCTGCGGGCGAGACTCTCCTGTTGGGCGGAAGGCGCAGCCAGCAACATCAGGGCCGCCAGCACCACCAGGCCGAGACAGAGGTACTCACGACGGCGCTGGAGCACGAACGAAGCTCAGTAGAGGACCTTCTGATACCGCTCGAATTCGTCGAGGACTCGGGCGTTTCCGCGCACCACGGCCGACAGCGGATCCTCGTCGTCGAGGTAGGTGGGCAGGCTGGTGGCCTCGATCAGGCGTTCCCGCAGGCCGCGCAGCTTGCTTCCGCCGCCCGACAGGACCATGCCCCGATCGAGAATGTCGGCCGCCAGTTCGGGGGGTGTGCGCTCCAGCCCTCGGCGGACTCCGGCGACGATCTGGGACACGGGATCGGCGAGGGCTTCGCGGATCTCCCGCGAGTCGACGATCTGGATCTTCGGGATCGCCTCCACGAGATCCCGGCCCCGGACGGGCGCCTCCTCCTCGGGATCGAGCGGCATGGCGCAGCCGATCTCGAACTTCAGTTGCTCGGCGTACCGGGGGCCGATGAGCAGGTTGTACTTCTTTCGGACCCACTCGACGATGGATCGGTCCATCTCGTCACCGGCGACCCGGATCGACTCGGCGGCGACGACTCCCGACAAGGCGATGACCGCGATCTCGGTCGTCCCGCCGCCGACATCGATGACCATCGATCCAACGGCCTGCTCCACGGGCAGTCCGATGCCGATGGCAGCCGCCATGGGCTCGCTCAGCAGGTGAACCTCGCGGGCTCCGACGCGTTCGCAGGAATTGCGGACAGCGCGTCTTTCGACCTCGGTGCTGCCGGAAGGCACGGAGACGACAATCCGGGGCCGCACGAACAGCCGGTTCCTCATTCCCATTCGAATAAAGGCGCGGATCATCTCCTCGGTGACCTCGAAATCGGCGATGACGCCGTCCTTGAGAGGCCGGATCGTCTCGATTTCCGAGTTCTCGCGGCCCATCATCTCCTTCGCTTCGTGGCCTACGGCGATGACCTTCTTGGTCATCACCTGACGAGCTACGATGGAAGGCTCGTTGAGCACGATCCCCTCTCCCTTCACGTAGATCAGGGTGTTGGCCGTGCCCAGATCGATGCCGATGTCGTTTGAGAAGAACCGGGAAAAGAACGCCATTCAAACCCCGCCGTGTCGAAGCCTGACTGCCCGAATCCGGGCGTCTTGTCGGCGTAAAGTAGCGGTGGCCATGGGGCCATGTCCACTGTCTCGTCTTTCTGAGGTACAGACCTGAGCCTATATTTCCAAGCGGGTGAATGATCACCCGTCCACGGAGAACAGAGAGCGATGAACAGAGCGGCGAAGAACGTGCTGCGCAAGCTCGGCACGGACATCGATCTGGACCACGAGCGAGAGGAGAGATTCGCCCGTGAGGCCGAGGAGGCGCAGAAGCGCCAGGAGAGCGCCTCCGTCGAACGCGGGGCGGGACTGGGCGCGGTGCCGGAGGAGATGCTCTCCGAATCCGAGAAGCGGCACGAGCAGTACCGCCGCCGGCAGGCCATGGGTGGCCGCACCACGCCGGCCGCGGAGCGCCTGCCGATCATGACCGCAGAGGAACGGAAGGCACGTGACAGAGACCGGCCGAAGTACCACGCCACCGAGTTCGAGGGGCCCATCGAGAAGCTCATAGAGAAGTACGGGGATCTGGACGAGGTGAGGCGGCACCTCACCCTTGGCCAGGCGATGAAGTACGAGTTCACCGAGGACGGCCGGATCCTGGACCGGAATGGCGAGGTGATCTACGACGGCCAGGTCGTGCCCCCCGCGCAGCGGTGAGCTCCCTCCGTAGGAGTCCCCGGGTCCTGCCACCGGGCGCCAGCCTTTTCCTCGTCTTCTGTTGCCTTTCAGCCGCCTGCAGTCCACCGGAGGAAGTGCCGGCCGAGGCCGGCACTTCCGAGTTGCTCGCCTGGGCACGGCACCAGCAGTCCGAAGGCAGGCTCCAACGGGCCACCGAGGGCTTCCGGCGAGCCCTGAGCCAGGACAGCTCGAGCGTCGAGGCCCTCGACGGGCTGGCCGCCGTCTACGAGGCGAAAGGGCTGTCCCAACTCGCCCGCCGGTACCGGGGCCAGCTGTTCTTCATCCACTACAATAGCGGCCTCGAGTGGCTTGCCCAGGGTCGGCCGGCCCGCGCCCGGCCCGCCTTCGACCTGGCCCTCGGTGCCCTGCCGGATCATCCCCTGGCCCTCCTCCGCCTCGGAGAGCTGGCCCAAGCGGAAGGCCGATTGGACAGTGCCATCGCCTGCTTTGAGCGCGCCGTGACCGCCAACCCCGGCTACTCGGAGAGTTCCATCCTTCTCGGCAAGGCCCTGGCCAAGGCCGGTGACACCGGTGGCGCGCGTCAGGCCTTCGAGCGCGCCATCGAAAGCAACATCAACGCCCTCGACGCCTACCTCGGGCTCGGCGCCCTGTTCGCGGAGGAGTCGAGCTGGCCGGAGGCGGCTGCCCAGTACGAAAAGGCCCTCCGCGTCAATCCTCGGTCAGCAGCCGCCCGGCAGGGGCTCGAGCAGGCTCGGACGCGTCTGTAGTGTTGTCGGGCGGCACAGCCTTGCGCGGAGGCGATCCACGCAAGGAGGCCACCTCCCCTTCCCTCGCGCCGACGCACGGCCCGGCGAGGGCGCACCGCTTCCCCGCCGGGCCGGGCCGATCGACAAAGCCGAGCCTCGGGTTGCGTCCCCATTCTACCCTCTCCGTTTGCTCAAGGATCGGCCTCATGGCCTTGCTGCCGCTGTTGGCGGCCTGCGGCGAGCTCGAGTACTACCTGCATCTCGCCCACGGCCAGGGGCGGATTCTGCTGCATGGCCAGGCGGTGGACGAGCTCTTGGCCGAGCCTTCGACTCCCGTCGAGGTCCGGGAGGTCCTCGAACGCGTCGAGGAGGTGCTCCGCTTCGGCCGCGAGCGCGTCGGACTGACCGCTTCCAGGGGGTACACCCGCTACTTTGACACGGGGGGCGGCCCCGTGGCCTGGAACGTCTCCGCCTCTCCGGCCCACCGGTTCGAGCCGTTCCTGTGGTGGTTTCCGATTTTGGGCGAGTTGCCGTACAAGGGTTACTTCGACGGCGGCCTCGCCAGCGCCGAACGAGACCGGCTGCGCGCCGAGGGGTTTGACGCCATCCTGCGGCCCGTATCGGCCTACAGCACACTCGGCTATCTCGAGGATCCGGTGCTGAGCACCATGGCGGGGTATTCCGAGGACCGCCTGGCGGAGCTGATCCTCCACGAGTTGACCCACTCCGACATCTACGCCGAGGGCCACGCCGACTACAACGAGAGCGCAGCCACCTTCGTCGGGCGTGCCGGCGCCCTGCAATATCTCGCGGACCGGCACGGATCGACCTCCGCCCAGGTCCGGCGAGCGCTGCTGAGGCGGCGGCACGCGGACCGGTTCACCGGGTTCGTGCGAGGCGTGGCGTCGCGCCTGGACAGCCTGTACACCAGCGGTTCCGGCAAGGACGAGGTCCTCCGGGAGCGCCGGGTGATCTTTCGGCAGGCCCGGAGAGACTTCCGCAAGGCCCGAGCCGACTTCGGCAGGGGATACGATGGATTCCTCGACTGGGAGCCGAACAACGCGCTCCTGCTGTCGTACCGGCGCTATCACAGTCGGTCAGCGGACTTCGAGGCGGTCCTCGCGCGCTTCCGGGGGGAGCTGCCGGCGGCGGTGGCCGCCCTGGCCGCGTGCGCCCACACGGATGATCCGTGGAGCTGTGTGCAGCAGCGCCGCCAACCGGCTCAGGCAGAGGCGCCGGCTCCTTGACGATCATTCGGCACGAGTGATATTACTTGTCCTCACCAGGCATGGAGGGCCGAGTCTCCGCGGGCCCCTCCCCCCTTCCTCCCGCTCCCCGCTCCGCAGAGATCGGATCATGCGCTTGGCGGCGCGACTCTCGCTCCGCGCCCTCTTCCTCTGCATCTGGGGCATCGCCTCCTCGTGCGGATACCTTCGGTCCGCCGCCATCGGCAACCTGACGGAAGACGTGGCCTCGGCCTCGGCCCGCCATGACGACATCGAACTGGTGGCGCAGGCGGTACCCACCTTTCTGGTGCTCCTCGAAGGTCTCCTCGAGTCCGACCCGCAGGACGACGACCTTCTGCTGGCGGCGGCCGAGGGATACACCGCCTATGCCGTTCTGATCGAGCATGAGGACGCGTCTCGGGCGCGACGCCTGTACCGCCGCGCCAGGGACTACGGATGGGATGGTCTCGTCGCGCGCAGACCGGCGCTGAAAGGACTCCGGGAGGCTTCCTTCGGCGAGTTCGCCCAGGTGGAGCGGCACCTCAAGGAGGACGACCTGCCATGGGTTTTCTGGACGGCGAGTGCCTGGGGCGGGTGGGTGAGCACCAATCTGCAGTCGATGCCGGCACTCGCCCAGCTTCCGCGCGTCATCTACATGATGGAATGGGTCCTCGAGCACGACGAAGGCTTCCAGGGTGGAGGTCCCCACGTCTTCCTCGGCGTCTACTACGGGGCTTTGCCCCGGATGCTCGGCGGGGATCCTGACCGCTCGCTCCGGCACTTCGACCGGGCCATCGACCTCAGCGGGGGGAAGGACCTGTCCGTGCTGGTTCAGAAGGCCCGTTACTACGCACGCCAGATCTTCGACCGCCAGCTCTACGAAGAGTTGCTGCGCGAGGTGCTCGAGCGCCCCGTAGATGCGGTGCCGGAGCTCACCCTGCAGAACGCCGCTGCCCAGCGGCAGGCCCGACTCCTTCTGGATGAGATCGATGAACACTTCTGAGACGGCCGCACGGATTCCGCCTCTGCGAGAGCTTCTGACCGTTCTGGGCGCCGGAATGGCACTGGCCATCTGGACCCCCGACCCGGCGTCGGCGGGCACGGTCCTGAAGATCTCCACCCTCGCGCCCGAGGGCAGCGGCTGGGCCCGGGCGCTGCGGGAGATGGACGCGGACCTGAGGGCCGCCACCGACGATGCCCTCAAGCTGCGGATCTACCCGGGGGGAGTGCAGGGCGACGAGGATGTGATGCTGCGCAAGATTCGGATCGGCCAGCTTCAGGGGGCCGCCCTCGGAGGCACCGGCGTCAGCCGCGTGTGCCGGGAGGTGCTGGCCCTGGAGATGCCCTTCCTCTTCGGCGGATACGACGAGATCGACTACGTGCTCGCACAGACGGAGCAGGAGTTCAAGGCTCTCTTCCTCGATCAGGGATTCGTGCTCCTCGGGTGGGCCGACATCGGCTTCGTCCACTTGCTGTCGAAGGATCCGGTGCGCGGAACGGGCGACCTCCACGGTCTCAAGATCTGGAGGCTGCAGGGAGAGCCGATCACCGAGGTCCTCTTCGAGAAGGCGGGGGTCACCTCGGTTCCCCTGGCGATTCCGGACGTTCTCCTCGGCTTGCAGACCAACCTGGTGGACGTGGTCTATGCCTCGCCGGCGGCGGCGATCATTCTGCAGTGGTTCACCAGGGTCGGTTACTACACCGAGTTGCCGATCAACTACACCCTGGGCGCCTTCGTGGTCCACCGGAAGTACTACGATGGTCTATCCGCCGAACACCAGGAGCTCCTCACCCGAGTCGCCGCCGCCCGGATCGGCGAGCACAATCTGAGAGGCCGCGGCGACAACGAGGAGGCCCTGCGGATCATGCGGGCCGAGGGGCTTCAGCCTGTCGTCCCGACGGAGGCGGATGTCGCTTCCTTCCGGTCCCTGGTGGAGGAGTCGCGCCCCGAGCTCGTCGGACGCGCCTTTTCGGCCCCGGTGTACGAGCGGATCCTGCGGCATCTGGGCGACTTCCGCGGGCGCCGGGACGGAGGATGAAGGCGGCCGAGCCAACTCGCTCCCCCCTCTACCGGCGCCCCGAGGAGGTCGCTCTCGTCGCCCTCGTGGGCTGTCTTCTGTGTCTCGCTTTCGCCCAGATCCTCATGCGCAACCTGTTCCAGATCACCTGGTTCTGGGCAGACCCGCTGCTGCGCCATCTCGTTCTATGGTCGAGCTTCCTGGGGGCCCTGGTCGCCACCCGACAGGACCGGCACATCCGCATCGACGCGGTCCTGCGTCTGGTGCCCCCGCGCTGGCGGCCCCGGGTGGCGGCCTGCGGTGACCTGGTGGCTGCCGCCCTCTGCGGGATCCTGGCCCCTATCGCCCTCCGATTCGTCCTCGATGAACGCGCCTACGGGGCCGAGGCCTTCCCCGGCGTGCCGGCCTGGGTCGCCCAGCTCGTCTTCCCCGCCGTCTTCGCCGGGATGGCCCTTCGCTTCCTGATCAACGGCTGGCGCCGGCTGCGGAGCGGGGTCTGACGTGTCCCTTCTCACCACACTGACGGGACTCCTGCTGGCCACGGTCGGGACGCCCCTCTTCGTGATCATCGCCGTCCTCGCTCTCGTGGTGTTCGCCTCCGACGGCGTCGACCTCACCGTGCTGTTCATCGAGATGTACCGGCTGGCCGACGAGCCGGCTCTGACGGCGATCCCCCTCTTCGCCTTCAGCGGGTTCCTGCTCGCCGAGAGCGGAGCCGCCCGCCGCCTCGTCCGGCTGTCGGAGGCGCTTCTGTGGTGGTTGCCCGGGGGGCTGGCGATCATGGCCCTGTCGGTGTGCGCCCTCCTCACCGCCTTCACCGGCGCCTCGGGAATGACCATCGTCGCCGTGGGCGGGCTGCTCTTCCCCGCCCTGCAACAGGCCCGCTACCCCGAGTCCTTCTCCCTCGGGTTGCTCACCACCTCCGGGAGCCTGGGCCTGCTCTTTCCTCCGAGCATCCCCCTGATCCTCTACGGGATCGTCTCGGAGACGCCGATCGACGAGTTGTTCGTCGCCGGCATCGCCCCGGGCATGCTCCTGGTCCTGGCTCTGGCCGGGTATGGCTTCTTCGTCGGGCGCCGCGTCAACCGCACCTCCTTCCCGGAGCCCCCGGCCGGGACCCCGGGGGATCCCCCGGAGAGGTCCGGCGAAAGGGTTGTGTCCGCCTGCGTAGAGGCGGTCTGGGAGCTTCTCCTGCCCGTCGCCGTGATCACCGGCATCTACTCGGGGTTCATCGCCGTCAGCGAGGCCGCCGCCTTGAGCGCCATGTACGTGCTGGTGGTGGAGATGGTCCTGCGCAGGGAGATCCGGCTCTCCCAGCTTCCGGGCATCATCCGCGAAACCATGGTCCTCGTGGGAGGGATCTACCTGATCCTGGCCTCGTCCATGGCCTACACCTCCTTCCTGATCGACGCCGAGATCCCCACCCGTCTGCTGGCGACGCTCCAGGGGGGGATCGAGAGCCGGTTGCTCTTCCTCGTTCTGTTGAACCTGTTCCTCCTCGCCGTGGGCTGCATGATCGACATGTTCTCCGCCCTCGTCGTCGTCGTCCCCCTGATCCTGCCGGTGGCGGCGGCCTACGACATCCATCCCGTGCACCTCGGGATCATCTTCCTCGCCAACCTGGAGATCGGCTACTCGACCCCGCCGGTGGGGCTGAACCTTTTCATCGCCAGCGCCCGTCTGGAGCGGCCCATCCTCCAGCTCTACCGGGCCTCCCTCCCCTTCCTCCTGATCCTGCTGGCCTGCCTGCTGGTCATTACCTACGTCCCGGCCCTCAGTCTGTTCGCCCTGGACTGACCCCATGGGAGCCACCCCGGCGGCGGGCGCGCCGCAGACACCGACCGCCCGCCGGGTCGGCGCCGCCGCCGCGGTCCTCCTGGCGGCGGGCTTCCTCGCGCCCCTGCCGTGGCTGCCGGCAGAGCAGCAGCAGGCCCTCGGGATCAGCCTCTTCGCGCTGCTCCTGTGGACTGCCCAGCCCGTCCCCATCTCCTGGACCTCCCTCGTCGTTCTGGTACTGCTGCCGGTGAGCGGACTGGTCGACTTCGGCCGGACCTTCGCGCCCTTCGCCGGTTCCACCATCTGGCTGGTGTTCTCCGGGATGGTCCTCAGTCTGATGGTCTCCGAGAGCGGCCTGGGGGGTCGCCTGGCCCGGGCCGCCCTTCCCCTGCTCGCCGGAGGCCGGGCGCGCCTGGTCCTGGGTCTCCACGGCCTGGGTCTGTTGGCGGCCTTCCTGGTCCCCTCCGGCGTGGTACGCGTGCTGCTGCTGATGCCAGTGGGGACCGCCCTGATCCACGCCCTCGATCCGGACGGCGAGGATCCCGCCCTGCCTCCCGTGGTGATCCTGTCGATACTGTTCGGTACCTACTACGGCGGCGCTGGCATTCTCACCGGCACCGTGCCGAACCTGGTCGTGGCAGGCCAGCTCGAGGCGGTCACCGGACGGGTCGTCTACTGGGGCGAGTGGCTGCTGTGGATGTTCCCCGTCATGGGCGCCCTGCGCACGCTCCTGTGCGCGGCGGTGATCTGGGTGATCTGGGGACGCCGGCTGCGGCCCTTCGGCGAGCGACGCCCGGTCCCGCACCCCGGTGCCGGGGCGGGTCAGCGCCGCACGGCATTCCTGATGCTCCTCGGCGTCGGCCTGTGGGCCAGCGACGTGGTCCACGGTTTCCCGCCGGTCCTCGTCGGCCTCGCCGTCGTCCTGCTGGCCGTCACCCCCGGCGTGGGCGCCCTCGCGCCGGAGCGCCTGCGTCAGGTGGACTACCCCTTCTTCTTCTACCTGGCGGCCCTCTTCGGGATCGGCGCCGTCCTCGACGGGACGGGCTTCAGCCAGGGCGCCCTCGCCGGGGCAGCGGTCCACCTCGGGAAGGCGGGTGAAGGATGGCTCGATCCGCACCTGATGCTGACCGCGGCGGCCGTGCCTCTCGACTTCCTGATGGATATCGCCGCCGTGGGCGCCGTGGCCACTCCGAGCCTCCTCGAGGCGGGGGCGGCCGCCGGCCTCGACCCGCTGGCCAGCGCCCTGAGCGTGGCCATGGCGACGACGGTTGCCTTTCTCCCCTACCAGTCGGCGCCGTTCATGGTCGTCCTCGCGTATGGCGCCCTGACTCCGAGGCAGCTGGCGGCGGCCATGTTCCTGGTCTCCTCCCTGTCCCTGCTCCTGCTGGCGCCGCTGAACGTGCTCTACTGGCGCTGGGCGGGACCGATGTAGCCACGGCCCGGGCTGAGAGGGGCCCGGTAGCGATTATTGAGGGGAATCGTTATGATTTCGCTCCGGTGCTCGGCCCCTTCCTCGACTGCAGATCACGAGACTTTGACTGACCCGACCCGGGACTCGAACCCGAACGTCCTCGCCAGCCGCTACGCCAGCCCCGCGGTCCGGTCGGTGTGGTCGGATGAGGGGAAGGTACGGCTCGAGCGGCGTCTCTGGATCGCTGTCCTGAAGGCTCAGGCCGACCTCGGGATCGAGGTGCCGGCAGGGGCCGTCGAGGCCTGCGAGGCCGTCGCAGACCGGGTCGATCTCGCCTCGATCCGACGCCGCGAGCTCCGCACCCGCCACGACGTCAAGGCTCGCATCGAGGAGTTCTGCGCCCTCGCCGGCCACGAGCAGATCCACAAGGGCATGACGAGCCGGGACCTGACCGACAATGTCGAGCAGTTCCAGGTCCTGACCAGCATCGGCCTGCTGGCGGCGAAGTACGCCCACCTCCTCGACCGGCTTCGGGGCCGCGCCCTGGAGTGGCGCGATCTGCCCGTGGTGGCCCGCACTCACCACGCCGCGGCCCAGCCGACGACCATGGGCAAGCGGCTCGCCGCTTACGGCGAGGAGATGCTGATCGCCTTCCGGCGGCTCGAGTCCCTCGCCGCGTCGTACCCCCTGCGGGGTCTCCAGGGCGCCGTCGGCACCGCCCTCGACCAGCTCACCTTGTTCGGCGGCGAGGCGGATAGAGTGGAAGAGCTGCAGGACCGGGTCCGGGTCCACCTCGGGTTCGCAGCGCGGCTCGACGCCGTGGGCCAAGTCTACCCCCGGGGCCTCGACTTCGAGGTCGTCAGCTGCCTCTACCAGATGGGGGGCGGCATCGCCAACCTGGCCCGCACCCTGCGCCTCATGGCCGGGGCCGAGGCCGCCACCGAGGGCTTCGCCCGCGGCCAGGTGGGCTCATCGGCCATGCCTCACAAGATGAACACGCGCAGCGCCGAGCGGATCAACGGCCTGCAGGTCGTCCTCGGCGGCTACGTCCACATGCTCGGAGGGCTCGTGGGAGACCAGTGGTTCGAGGGCGACGTCTCCTGCTCGGTGGTGCGGCGCGTCGCCCTGCCCGACAGCTGCCTTGCCTTCGACGGCCTGCTGGAGACGGCCCTCCACGTCGTCGACGACATGGGGGTCTACGAAGTCGCGCTGGCCCGTGAGCTCGAGCGCTACCTGCCCTTCCTCGCCACCACCACCCTGCTGATGGAGTCCCTCCGCCGAGGCGGGGGCCGAGAGGAGGTCCACGAGGCGATCCGGGAGCACGCCGTTGCGGCTGCCCTGGCCCTGCGGGAGCAGGGCGCCACCGAGAACGACCTCGTCCAGCGTCTGGGCGGCGACGACCGGGTGCCGCTGAGCACCGCCGAGATCGAGGATCTGCTGTCCCGCGGCGCCGACTTCGTCGGCCTCGCGGTCGAGCAGGTCGACCGGTTCTCCCGCCGCGTCGACGATGTCGTGGCCAGGTGGCCCGCGGCGGCCGAGATCGAGAAGGGTCGCCTCCTTTGAGCAAGGACACCATGCGCTACCGACGCGTAACCCTCAAGCTCAGCGGCGAGGCGGTCTCCGGCGGAAAGGAGTACGGCTTCGATCACGCCGCTCTCGATCACATCGCCAACGAGGTGCTTCGCCTTCATGCTGGCGGGGTGCAGGTCTCGGTCGTCATCGGCGGCGGCAACATCTTCCGCGGCGACCTCTCCTCCCAATGGGGCATCGAACGGGCCGAGGCCGACAACATCGGCATGATGGGCACCGTGGTGAACAGCCTGATGCTGCGCGGCGTGCTGTCGTCCAAGTCCGGGGGCGACGTCGAGGTGCGCGTCATGACGGCGATCGAGATAAACATGGTGGCCGAACCTTACATCCGTCTGCGGGCGATCCAGCATCTGAAGAAGGGATACGTGGTCATCTTCGCAGGGGGGCTGGGCCAGCCGTACCTGACCACGGACTACCCGGCCGTGCAGCGCGCCCTGGAGACGCGCTCCAACGCCATCCTCTACGCCAAGAACGACGCCCGGGGGGTGTTCACCGCCGATCCGAAGATCGATCCCCAGGCGCGGATGTACCGGCGCATGCACTACAACACGATCCTGAGCCGCGACCTGCGGGTCATCGACCAGACCGCCGTCATCCTGGCGAGGGACAACGGCCTTCCCCTGCACCTCTTCGACGTCACCGAGACCGGCACCGTGCAGAGGATCTGCGAGGGAGAGGATGCCGGCACCCTCGTGGCCGACGTGGCCGAGGATCTCCTGGAGTGACCATGGGTGCCGAAAGCAGCATCGCCGAAGAGATCGACTTCGGGCTCGACGGCCTGGTGCCGGCGGCGGTCACCGATTGGCCGACGGGCCGACTCCTGGTGCTCTGCTACCTGAACGAGGAGGCCCTCCGCCTGACCCTCGAGAGCGGCTTGGTCCACCTGTACCGGCGCTCGCAGGGAAGGGTGCAGAAGAAGGGCGTCGAGTCGGGACATGTGCAGAGAGTGCGGGAGATCCGCCTCAACTGCGACGGCAACTCCCTCGAACTCCGGGTCGACCAGGAGGTGGCGGCCTGCGCCCGGGGGTACCACTCCTGCTACTACCGGCGATGGAACCGCGATGAGCAGCGGTGGGAAATCGTTGACGAGCGCATCTTCGATCCCAACCAGGTCTACACCTGACCGGCCACGCGGGGCCCCCCTCCGCGGCGCCCGCCCGTGAAGTACCTCTCCAGATACGTCGTCGGTCCCGGTCTGATGGCCCTGTTCCTCTACTGGGCCTTCCGGGGCATCGACGCCGGCGCCTTGTGGGCGGCGGCGCGGGCGGTCTCGCCCGGCTGGATGGCGGCCATGGCAGCCACGACAGTGCTCACCCTGGTATTGCGCGGCTGGCGCTGGATCGTGCTGCTGCGCCCGGTGGCCCCCACGGTGACCGTCCTCGACGCCACCCTGTCCCTGGGCGTCTGCTACAGCGCCAACATCGCCCTGCCGCGGGCCGGCGAAGCAGCGCGCGCCCTGAGCCTCAAGTGGCGTCGAGGCGCAAGCCTCAGCGCCGTCCTCGGCACGGTGGTGGTGGAGCGGGCCCTGGACCTGCTGTGCCTGGCTTCGCTCCTCGCCCTCTCCCTGGCGGTGGTTCCGGAACGGGTGGCCGCTCTCTTCCCCTGGGAGACCGAAGTCCTGGGAACCACCTTCACCCTGTCCCTGGCGGAAGCCAAGCTCTGTGTCCTCGCCGCCTGCGTTGCCGTCGCCGCCGCCATGGCAGGCGCATACGCCTTTGGAGACCGCGGCATCCGAGCGGTGGAAACCGTGACGGGTCGGCTGTCGGAAGGTCTGGCTTCCCGCCTGGGAGACATGCTCCGGAGTTTCGTCCAGGGGCTGGTGGCCCTCCGGTCTGCCTCCGCAGTGGCCGAGGTCGTGGTCAGCTCAATCCTGCTGAACCTGGCCTACATCCTCATCATCCACCAGTCTTACGTGGCCTTCGGTTTCGATGGCCCGCCCTGGTCCCTCGGGATGGCCGAGGCCCTCGTCATCATGGCCGTGTCATCGATCGGGGTGGTGATCCCGGCGCCCGCGGGCACGGGACCGTATCACTACTTCTACGGGTACTCCCTCCATGTCCTCTTCGCGGTTCCGCTGGCGGCGGCCATGGCCTGCGCCACCGTGGTCCACGCCCTGGCCAATCTCACCTACCTGGCCGTCGGACTGCCGGCCTTCCTGCAGGGGCGCAGGGCGAGGCGGGAGTAGACCGCGGGCCCCGGCGGGTCCCGCCGACCGTCCGCGCCCCCGAGGACCGTCAGTACTGCAGGGCCGAGACCGCCTTGCTGATCATGGCGAGGGCGGCGCAGAACATGCCGATGAGGGACATGCCCACGCCGAAGCCGACGGTGAGCACCATGGCGTACCGGCGCCACTCCTGCCGGCCGTAGCGCTTCCAGAAATAGAACCGCGCGATCAGGGCCCCGGCGAGCTGGGGCAGCAGACTGGTGGGCACGCCCAGAACACTCTGCACGTACCCCCAGATGAGGAAGACGGGCAGCCCGAGGAAGGAGAGGCCGAAATACATGACCAGCCCGAAGCCGGCGCCGAAGAGCATGATCGGCCACTTCCAGCCGTCGAGGGGATGGTGGAAGTCCTCGTCGGCCAGCCCGTCCCCGTCGTCGTCTTCGAGGTTGAGCAGCTCTTCATCGACGCGTCCGTCGCCGTCGTTGTCACGCCGGTCCCCCGTGTAGCGGGGATCGTGCCACAAGACATAGTAGAGGAGCGGCTTGTCGGAGGAACGCTGCAGGAACTCCCCGTCGAAGGTGGGCAGCCTGTCCACCTCGAAGTAGAGCTCGAGAGAGTCTGGCACCCCCGTCACCCGGGCGTGGAAATTCGGGTTCGCCGTGTCCACGACCTCGCCGGGGGCGGGCCACATCAGCTCCGCCGTGTGCCCGGTGGCCGGCTCAGGGGGAGCGCGGGACGGTCGGCCCTTCATCGCCGCCCTGCGCTCGGCGTCTGCGAGCAGGTCGAAGACCCGCTCCGGCACGCCGGACGGCGGCGCGTCGTTGCCGAAGTTCGTGTAGAAGTACCCCGTCTTCGACCACGCACCGTACTCGCGCCTCTCCGGATCGGGCACGTCCACGTCGTCGGTGACCCGCACCCGCCAGTACCACCACTCCCCGTCCTGCAGGTTGGAGGGGCTCCAGACCACCTCCCCGCCGTCGAGGCGCCGCCCGTCCACCTCCTCTCCCGCCCGCCACGTCTTGTTGTACATGGTGCTGGAGTAGAACAGGGCCTGGTTGAAGGCCTGCAGGGGCCACATGAGCTGCGCGTAGGGATAGCTCTCCGAGGGTATGGGCCCGAGGCGCCACAGGAAGCTCCAGTACATGAGGCTCACGCCGAAGACGATGGGCAGCATGAAGAGCTCGGCGTGCAACAGGCTGGTGAAGCGCATGCCCGTCAGCTCGACGACGCGGAAGCCCTCGGCGTGGCCCCCGTAGTTGCGGGTCGGGAAGGGCACGAACCAGATGTCGACACCCCGGTACCCGGTGAGGAAGATGATCGCCTCGTTGATGTACGGAATCGACACCTCGCGGCCGATGAGACCGTCGAGACGGGCCGAGACGAAGGACATGATCGGCGCGTACACGAAGGCGATGCCGAAGAACACGATGAGCAGGCCCGTGGTAACCAGGGTCGGGAAGAGGGTCTTGGCGAGGACAATGGGGTAGAGGGCGGCCATGGCGAAGAGGACGACACAGACCCAGAGGTTGAAGTCGCCCCGGCCGAGGTGCTTGATGCAGTAGCCGCGGACCTGCGAGGGGGCGTTGCAGCCGTCGTGGACGCAGGTCCTCGGGTACTCGCGTTTCTCCCCGAGGAACTCGTCGCGGGTCGCCAGGCGGCGCTGACGGGCGGTGGCGAAGAGCTGCCAGAAGCTGATGACCGTCACGGCGATGGTGATGCCGATGGAGAAGGCCCTCCAGAAATCGATGCCGGTGACGATCTGCGTCTCGATCAGGCCCATCCCCAGGGACCAGCCCGGCAGCAGGCCATGGGCGTGCAGCCAGGGGCTGACCGCCGTGTGCACGATCACGCCCATGCTCGACCCGATGATCCCCCAGAACGGGGCCAGGAGGCCGCCGAAGATGATCCCGAGGTGGAGGGTGATCCCCACGGGCGCGGCGGGAAGCAGGTTCCCCAGGTACGGCGTCAGGTCCCACCAGGGGATGGGGATGAGCTCGATCTTCTTTCCCTGCAGGATCTCGGTCAGGGTAGGGATGCCCACGTAGATGACGCCGAAGACGGCGCCCATGACCCCTCCCAGGGAGAACACGGGCCACTTCCAGGTCTCCTTCTCGCCGCCGCTCTCCTCGGCCAGGGCCATGGCCGAGAGGGCCGACATGGGCGCCGTGGGAAAGGGCAGACGCTCGCGGTCCGAGGTCAGGCGGAAGAGGAGGTATCCGGAGGTGAACCAGCTGATGCGGCCAACGATCGTCCCCATGATCAGCAGGGCGATGGGCCACAGCCAGTCGGGGTGAAGGAAGGTGCGCGCCGCCAGGGCCGGCGACTCGGGATGGGGGACGTACCAGAACGGCAGCAGCTTGGATATGCCGAACATCTCGGCCTCGGCGGAGCGCACGAAGTACTGCCGGAAGAGCAGGTCGAGGAAGGCCCCCTCCTCCCGGGCCACCAGGGCCGAGGCCACGTAGACCAGCAGGTAGATCTCCTGCCGGCGCAGGGAGGTGAAGGACCGCTTGGCCACCTCGAGGAAGAGGATCACCGTCACCCACTGGGCCGCGGCGCCGATGCCCCCGCCCGTGACCAGGCCCAGGTACATCTCCCCCGGGGTCATGACCAGGGAGATGAAGAGGACGCCGATGATGGTGCGCATCGTGAAGCCGCTCTCGAACTGCTCGGCCGGCTCCAGCAGGGCGCGGTACTCCTCCACCTCCTGCCACTGCGACCGCCGCAGCCGCTGGCGCAGGCTCTGCTTTCCGTTTTCGGCCATGGTTTACGCTGTGACCTCCCCTGCCTCCTCAGCCGCCATCCGCTCTCGGGCGCTCTGATCGTGGAAGGCCTTGGACTCCGCGTCCAGGGTGTGCCAGATCAGGAACTCCTTGCGCAGGTGGTTGACGAAGCGGCGGTTGACCCGCTGCCAGTAGGTGTCCTGGCCGCTGACCCGGTGGATGTAGATCTGCACGTCGCAGACCCCGGGCGTGGACGTGGGCGCCAGCTCGATCTGCACGAACTGGCTGACGCCCATGTCGAAGGGGGCCAGCCACAACAGCAGCTGCACGGCGTACTCCTGTCCCGCCGGCGTCTCCCCGGTGGTGATCCGCACCTTGTCGGCGTAGAAGTCACCGATCGACTCCTCGCTGTAGGCGCTGAAGAAGTTCGCCAGGAACCCGCAGATCCCCACGACCTCGCTCTGGCCCACCATGAATGGGAACTCGAACTCCCAGCGGTCGCCGTCGGGCGGCGGCGGCCGCCAGCGGCGCACCGTGTCGGGAACGGCCGAGCGGGAGGCGACGCGGGCGGGGTAGATGGTGGACAGCAGCACCACGCCCATGACCATGCAGGCCGCGAGGATGGCGGCGAAAGAGGAGTAGTTGAGGTTCATGCCTCCCAGCAGGTCGAACTGCACCAGACCCCGCCCCAGGACCTGGCCGATGAGGTAGCCAAGGGTCACTCCCATGACCGCGTACACGCAGGCCTCGGCGACGAAGAGCAGGGCGATGTGCATCGGCGCCAAGCCAACGGAGGAGTAGATGCCGATCTCCCGGAAGCGTTCGTACACGGCGCCCATCATCGTGTTGAGGACGATGAGGGCGGCGATCAGCATCGGCACGATCAGGGCCGCCAGCCCCTCGACGGAGGTGCCGCCCAGGGAGGTGTACGAGACGACATCGATGCGGCCTTCCTCGTCGGGAAGGCCGGCGAAGACGGTGCCGGAAATGCGCTGCAGGAACTCCTCGATCAGTTCCTGGGCCGGAGCGCCCTCGTCGAAGCGGATGGCCACGGAGCGCAGGTCACCGAAGGCGACCTTCAGCGCCTCGTAGGGCAGGATGAGCACGTTGGCGGGGTCGAGGTGGACGAACGGCCGCACCTCTGACGTCTCCTCTTCCTCCTGCACGGTCATCTGCGGCCCTTCCGCGGGACCCAGGGCCTGCATGCTCGACAGCTGGAAGTCCGCCGGACTGAGGGGCTCGTCGTCGAGATCGCGCACCTCGTTGAAGGCATCGGCGGAGAAGATCCCGGCCACGGTCAGCCTCTTGCCGAAGACCTGCACCTTGGCCTCCCCCACTTCACCGGAGCCGATTCCCAGACCCTCCGCCATGCCCTCCGAGATCAGGCAGGTCGACTCGTCGCCATCCTCGAACCATCTCCCGGCCGAGAGGGTCGAGGCCAGTCCGGTCACCCGCTGCTCCTGGGAGGCGAGGCCGAGGAGGCCCGTGGCGCGCACCATCCGGCCGTCGTGCCGGATCTCGGTGTACTTCTTCTCCTCGCCGTCGTAGGTGATGTACCAGTTCCGCGGGACCACGAGGCCGTGCTCCTCGAAGTGGGAACGGGCGTACTCCAGGGTGGTCTCCGGCAGGAGGTTCCAGCCGCGGTCGCGGATCAGGGCTCCCGTGTAGGATCCCTCGTGGCGGAGGGGGAAGACGAAGTACCACACTTCGGGCCGGACGGAGGTGAAGGAGAGGACCGTGAAGGTGAGCAAGGTCAGGGTGAGCAGGGTCAACCCGGTGCGCAGCCGGCGCCGGCGCATGTTGGAGATGCCGAGCATGAAGGCGGCGTAGGCGGCGCTGACGCGGCTGATATCGGTCTCGTGGACCTTGGCTCTCTCGGCCTGGTACTCCTTGATGAACCGGTTGAACCGGCTCGATACCATTCCCAGGACGAAGACCGCCATGGCCATGATGAAGAAGGCCAGCAGGATGATCAGGGGGTGGGCGATGTCGAAGGCCGGATGGACCTGGGAGATCAGGATCCAGACGACCAGCAGGAGGACGAAGAACCCCCCGATCTGCCAGCGGATGTCGGAGGCGGCGAAGAGCAGGCGCTCCCCGAAGAAGGCGGTGGGCACCACCAGGGCCAGGAAGAAAACGATGCCCTTGATCACGTCGTTGAGGGTTGCCTTCACCTGGGGATAGGCCTTCAGGGTCACCCCCAGCCCGGACCGGACCTCGGCCACGTAGTCCCGCCAGCGCCCCTCGCGCAGCGCGTCCTCGGCCCTGGCCAGGAACCGCCGGCCCGACTCGTGCAGGCGGGTGATGCGCTGGTTCTCGATGGCGTGGGAGCGCATCGTGGCCAGGCGGGCGTCGTTGAGTCTCCAGGTGTCGCGCAGGGCGAACAGCTCCGAGGGCAGCAGGTCGTCCACCGCCAGGTCGTACCCCGTGCCCTTGGCCTCCTTTTCCGATATCCCCCCCGGGCTGTTGAGAAGCAGCATGTCGCCGAAGAGCATCTTCAGGCGGGGGTCCTCGACGGCCGCCTCCTGGGGCGCGAAGACGACGCAGAGGTTGCTGCTCAGGGTGCGGCCGAAGGCGTACCCGAACTGGCGGGGAGGGATGCCGCCGCTGCCGATCATCCGCAGGGAGGCCAGTCCCACGAGCTGGTTGGGATGGGTCAGCCCGAAGAGGGTCCTCTGAATGCTCGGGAAGACGACCAGGGGTTTGCTGTCCTTGTTCCAGCGGATGCTCCAGTTCATGCGGCCGCTGGCCAGGGGCTTGCCGTGGTGCTTCTGGCCGCGCTCGCTCAGGTCCGGAGCGTAGACGACCTTCCCTGTCTCGGGGTCGAGGACATAGGCCACCACCGAGGTGGCTCCCACCACCAGCCCCGACACGGTGACGTCCCCCAGCTGGTCGGTGAGATAGGACCGGCTCATGTTCAGGCCCTTGTGAGTTCCCAACCCCACCATCACCAGGGCGTCGGCCACGGGCCGGTCGGGGATCTGGCTGCGGCGCGGGAAGGCCCGTACGCGAACGGTGTGTGTGCGGAGCTGGTCCTTGAGCACGGGGCCGAAGTCTTCCAGACCCGTGAACAGGTCCGGGTCGTCGAAGGACCGGGACAGCACGCCCTTGAGGAACCGCGACTGGACCAGGAGATTTTCCGGATTCATCCGGCCGGGAGTGTCGAGTGGGGTGGCCAGCGGAAAGCGGGCGTCGTGGGCGGTGACGAAGGAGAGGGCCACCTGGCCGGCGAGCATGGCCAGGCGGGTGTCGACGAAGGCGCCGTCGGGGACGAAGGTTGACCAGTCCATTCCCCGGATGGGGCTGATGCCGTTGAGCAGCAGCGGCTCTCCCGCTCTTCCGAGCTCGGCTGCCGTTTCCTCGGCGTACCGGGTGTACCGCCGCCCGAAGGGGACGTAGAACCGCTTGAGGTCGAAGCTGGTGGTGTTGTTCCAGATGGCCACCTGGTCGGTCTTGGTGGACAGGTCGAGACCGACGAAGAGATCGACGGCCATGGAGTCCGTGAAGGGAGCGAAGTAGTCCGACTTGCGGGTGTGGCGCTCGATGAAGTCGACGATTCCCGCCCGGTCCTGGAAGTGGGAGCCCGTGAGCAGGAGGATCACGGTCCGTGCGGGCCGGTGGTCGCGCAGGTGGCGGGCCAGCTCCAGCATCGCCGTGGCCCCGCTGGAGGCCTCGGCCGAGGGCGCCAAAGAGGGCGCGATCGAGGTCCCGTCGTAGTAGCTCTGCACGACGATCCGCTGCCGCGCCAGGGCCGTGTCGGCGCCCGCGATCTCGACCCAGAGGTTCGCGCAGGGCCGCTCGAGCCAGTCCATCCGGCTGTGCAGACGGACGCCGATCTCGGCCCCTCCCTCCAGTCTCCGCCGGAGCTGCCGTCCCGCCTCCGCGCCGATCCAGAACCGCGGCACATCGACGGGAACGATGAGGCTCTTGTCCTCCGTCTGGGGATAGGAAGTCTCCGCGGGCTCGATGAAGATCACCGCCTTGGCGCCGAGCGCCGCCAGCCGCACCCAGCGATCCCAGGTGTTGAACTCCATCAGCACCACGCGGCCGTGCAGTTGCCGGCCCTCGAAGTCGGTGTACTCGCCCTTGCCGACCCAGGTGAGCTGGCCCTCCAGGCCTTCGGGCGGGGTCGTGGTGGTGCGCGGGCCGTTGGGCCACAGCCCGTAGATGTCGAACCCCTCGTCGGTGTCGACGACCTCCAGGCGGCTGTGGCCGCCCAGCTCGACCGGCACGGTGATGGGGAAGGTCTCCCGATGCACGAACCCCAGGTCAAGGGCCGACAGCTGACGCTCGATCCAGTCCCCGGCGCGCCTCCCGCCCTCGTGTCCGCTGATGCGGGAGCCGAGGCCGGAGAGGTACTCCACGCTCGCCCGCAGCCGCTGCCCTTCGTCGGGGATGGCCCACAGGTCGGGGCCGTCCGCAAAGGCAGCGGCAGACAACTGCAGGCAGGCCATGAGCGCCAGGGCGGGTCGGGAATGTGGTCCGGTCATATCTCGTAAAGGTAGTTCCCCACGGCGCCTGTGAAGTAGTCGATCACCAGCCAGCCCCCACTGCACAGGACCTGGCCGCTGATCAACCCGAGAAAGAAGGGCTGACTCTTCTGGTAGCCGCTGGCGCCGCCGTACCGCAGGACGCCTAGCTTGACGACCCAGGCCACGAAGACATTGAACCAGAGGCGGTTCATCATGGGGGTGGCGCCGATGGGCAGGCCGATGGGATGGACGGGCCACCAGGGCAGCCGGTGGCGCAGCCACATGAGGGTGACCATGGCGGCGGCTCCGGCGCCGAAGAAGCCCACCCCGGGCCAGTAGGTCCCCTGGGGCTCGATGTTGCGCAGGGCCGCATCGTAGGCGTACCTGGGCAACCCCTGGAAGAACCAGCCGTTCAGGTTGAGGGCCCCGTGGAGATAGGCCATGTGGAAGATCATCCACAGGGAGCCGGCGGCGCCGATGAAGAGGGCGGCGATCATGCACCAGAAAACGGTGCGGCGGTTCCGGGGCTCCATCTCCTCGATCATCTTCAGGGCGTTGGAGGCGGTGCCCATGACGAAGACACGGATGTCGGCGGCCCAGACGTGGGCCAGGGAGAGGTTCACCACCGCCGCGGGGCCGATCAGGGAGGAACCGACTCCCTGCACCACGAGGTCGCCGGCGATCATAGGCCCGCGGACGACCGCCAGGCCGGCCTCCGTCACGATCCTCGTGATTCCGATGAAGATCAGCACCGCCACGAGCAGAAAGAGCAGGGTCACCCACATGGGGGTCCCCATGTACGACAGCCAGGCGGTCATGACGGCGGTGCCCCCCAGGGCCCCGGCCACGGCGCCCCGGTAGGAGAGGATCTCGTCGTCGTCGCGGACTTCGGGGGCCAGTCCGACGGCCTTGCGCAGGACCCGCCAGTAGTGCTCGCGGCCCACCCACAGGCCGGCCACCACCATGGCCAGCAGCGCCCCCACCCCCTGGTACCCGAGAAAGGGGTAGTCGGAGACGCCGAGACCGATCTTCTGGGACGACTGCAGCCCGGTGAGGATGAGCAACTGCTTTTCCGCAGTCGAGATGAGGTGGAAGAACCAGATGCCGGCGGCGATGTTGGCGTTGATGAAATACGAGAAGCCGAGGACGGCGAAGTTGACGCTCAGATGCAGGGTCTGGCGGCCGATGAAAGGGAGATTCCACTCCAGGCGCGTCGTGGGCACCGGCACTTCGTAGAACTTCAGCCCCCGCAAGCTGCCCTGGGCAAGGGGCAGGGCCGCCCCCAGCCACATGACGGGTCGCTTGAAGAAGCCGTTCACCGCACGGTCGGCGTGCTCGGAGCGGATCATGGCGAGGCCCACCTGGGCGATCGGGTAGGCCAGGCGTTCCCGATCCATCCACTGGCGCCGAAGGATCACCGCCACCGATACCATCATCACGTACAGGGCCAGCAGGAAGACCCCCCACCACAGGAGAGGCTCTACCCAGGAGGCGTATGGAATCGCCTCCTCGGGACCTGACAGGCCCTCGTAGAACAGGCGGCTGTCCGTGCCGTCGTCGACCATCACCCCCTCCGGCAGGTGGGGAAAGAGCTTCTCGGCCCAGCGGTTCTCCGGGGTGGCGAAATAGAACATCGCCGTGACGATGGGTAGGAACTGCTCGGCCAGGCCCATGGTGCACAGGGCCGAGACAATGAGCAGCATGGCGTAGACCAGGACCAGTTCCGAGCGGTTCAGGGCCAGGCTGCCGCCGCGGAGCACCACGGGCAGGTTGAGCCAGGTGGTCAGGACCAGGAAGGTGGCCATCATCAGGCCCGGGGAGTAGAAGTCGAGGTTGCCGAGGGCCGGCCTGTAGACCACCAGCCACGCCGCCGTGGACGAAGCCGCCAGGCCGAGGGCCACGGAGGGCCGCCGGGCGAGCTTGAGGGCGCAGTTGAGAAGGCCGATGAGGAAGAGGAAGAGGAAGATCGCCCCCGGGGTGCTGAAGTCCATGGCCATGAAGGACCCGCGGAGAATCATGTTGCCGTAGGGGGCGCCCACGGCCAGGAAGAAGGAGAGGAAACCGCCGACCCAGAAGGCGCGGAAGGAGAGGCGCTCGCCGCCGCCCAGGACGCGCTCCCGGCGCTCGGCCAGGTGCTCGCCGTACTCCTGCGGGATCGCTCTGTTCACCGGATGCGCCGACTCCCGGCCGCCCCCGGCCAGGTCCCGGAATCCTCGGGTGCGCTGCGAAGGCGCATCCCGTTGCTCTCCATCGCGCCCTTCATATCCAGAAGATGGAGTTCCCCACCTTGCCGGTGAAGTAGTCGATCACCAGCCACAGGCCGTTGCACAGGACCTGGCCGGCGATCAGGCCCAGGAAGAAGTGCTGGCTGCCTTGGTAGGCATTGGCGCCTCCGTAGCGCAGCACGGTGCGCTTCACCAGCCAGGCAACGAAGACGTTGAACCAGACGTAGTTCATCATGCTGTTGGCGCCGATGGGAAAGCCGATGGGATGGACGGGCCACCAGGGCAGGCGCTGGCGAAGCCACATCATGGCAACCATGGCGGCGGCGCCGCCTCCGAAGAAACCGAGGCCCGGCCAGTACGTTCCCTCGGGCTCCAGGTTGCGCAGGGCCGCATCGTACGCGGTCCGGGGCAGGCCCTGAAAGAACCAGCTCGCCAGGTTGATGCCCCCGTGGCGGTAGGCCATGTGGAAGATCATCCACAGGGATCCGGCGGCGCCGATGAACATGGCCGCGATCATCGCCCAGAACACGATTCGCCGGTTCCGGGGCTCCATCTCCTCGATCATCTTCAGGGCGTTGGACGCCGTGGCCATGACGAATACGCGGATGTCGGCCGCCCAGATGTAGGTGAGGGAGAGGTTCATCACCCCCGCGGGGCCGACCAGGGAGGAGCCCATGCCCTGCACCAACAGCTCGCTGGCGATCATCGGCGCGCGGATCGCCGCCAGGCCGGCCTCGGCCACGATCCGGGTGATACCGATGAAGATCAGGATCGCCACCACGACGAAGAGCAGGGCCACCCAGAGGGGGGTCCCCATGTACCACAGCCAGGCCGCCATGACGCCGGTGCCGCCCAGGGCGCCGACCACGGCCCCCCGGTAGGGGAGGATCTCGTCGTCGTCCCTCACGTCGGGGGCCCGGCCGACGGCCTTGAGCAGCACCCGCCGAAAGTGCTCGCGGCCCACCCACAGGCCGACGACCACCATGGCCAGGAGAGCTCCCACCCCCTGGTAGCCGAGGAAGGGGTAGTCGGAGACGCCGAAGCTGATCTTTTGCGTCGACTGCAGGCCGGTCAGAAGCAGGGCCTGCTTCTCCACCTTCGAGAACAGGTGGAAGAACCAGATGCCGGCGGCGATGTTGGCGTTGATGAAGTACGAGAACCCCAGCATTGCGAAGCTGATCTGCAGTTGCAGGCTCTGGAGGCCGACAAAGCCCAGGGTCCACCTCGTCGGCATGACCGGCACTTCCGGGTAGTAGCGGTGCAGGGCCGTCAGACTGCCCACGATCAGGGGCAGGGCGGCCCCCAGCCACATGAGGGGCTGCTTGAAGAAGCCGTTCACCGCCCGCTCGGGGTGCTCGGAGCGGATCATCGAGAGGCCCACCTGCGCGATCGGGTAGGCCAGGCGCTCGCGCTCCATCCACTGGCGGCGGAGGATCACGGCCACCGAGACCATCATCACGTACAGGGCCAGCAGGAAGATCCCCCACCACATGAGGGGCTCCACCCAGGACTCGTAGGGAATCGCCTCCTCCGGACCGGAGAGTCCCTCGTAGAACAGTCGGCTGTCCGTGCCGTCGTTCACCATCGCCCGCTGCGGCAGGTGGGGAAAGAGCTTCTCCGCCCACTGGTTCTCCGGCGAGGCGAAGTAGAAGATCGCCGTGATGACGGGCAGGATCTGCTCGCCGAGCCCCATGGTGCACAGGGCGGAGACGATGAGGAGCATGGCGTAGACCAGGACCAGTTCGGACCGGTTCAGGGCCAGGCTCCCGCCGCGGAGCACCACCGGCAGGTTGAGCCAGGTGGTCAGGACCAGGAAGGTGGCCAGCATCAGACCCGGGGAGTAGAAGTCGAGATCGGTGATGGCGGTCCTGTAGACGATCAGCCATCCCGCCGTGGCCGAGCCGGCGAGGCCGATGGCAACCCCAGGGTGGCGGGCGAGCTTGAAGGCGCAGTTGAGAAGGCCGATGAGGAACAGGAAGAGGAAAATCGCCCCCGGGGTGCTGAAGTCGAGGGCCATGTAGGAGCCGCGGATGATCATGTTGCCGTAGGGCGCGCCCACGGCGAGGAAGAAGGAGAGGAAGCCGCCGACCCAGAAGGCGCGGAAGGAAAGCCGCTCGCCTCCGCCGCCCAGCACGCGCTCCCGGCGCGTGGCCAGGTGGTCGCTGTACTCCTGTGGTATGTCCCGTCTCACAAAGCCGGGCCTCCCGACCGGGTGGAACGGCACCAAGGTAGGCGCCCCGACTCCACCGAACCAATCGCGCTTGACCCCGGACATCCTCCGGGTACCCTATCCCCAACACCCCTGGAACAGGTGGTATCCAAATGCTTGCCGATCTCTACCTGGACGTGGCCCGGCGGTTCGTCCCCATTCCCACCGCGCCCTTCCACGAGCACCTCGTCCTGGCGGAGATGGAGCGGTATGCGGCGGAGCGGCCCGATCTCCACTGCCTGTCCGACCCCTTCGGAAACCTCCACCTGCGTCTGGGCGCGGCAGCTCCGGGAATCGTCCTCACCGCTCACCTCGATCATCCCGGGCTGGCACTGGCCGCCGGCGACGGCGGCGATTGGTTCTTCCACTCGCTGGGCGGCATTCCCACCGAACTGACCAGGGGGGCAGGCGTGCTGGTGCACGACCACCAGTCCACCCGGCCCATCGCCCGCGGGAGGGTGCTGGCCTATCTGGAGGAGGGTGCTCCGGGCGACCCCGGCGGCCGGCCCGCCTTTCGGGTGCGCCTGGACGATCCGGTTCCGGGGGCCAGGGCGGGAGAAATCTTCGCAACCTGGGATCTGCCCGGCTTCGAGTTGTCCGGCGGAAGACTCTCCGGCCGCGCCTGCGACGACCTGGCCGGCGTGGCCGTGGCCCTGTCGGTCCTCGAGGCCCTGCGCGCCGATCCGGCCGCCGGCATCGGCGTTCTGCTGACCCGGGCCGAGGAGACCGGCTTCGGGGGGATGCTCGCCGCCCTCGACGGCGGGTACCTCGACCGGAATCCCCTGTATGTGAACATCGAGTGCTCCTCCAGCCTGGCGGGTGCCCCCCTCGGCGACGGCCCCGTGATCCGGGTCGGTGATCGCCGCTGGCTCTTCGACGCTGCCGTCACCGCCGCCCTGGCCGGGGCGGCCGAGGATCTCGGAAGTCAGCGGCCCACCTTCCGTTATCAGCGCCGGCTGATGGATGGAGGAACGTGCGAAGCGACGGCCCTTTGCCGGGCGGGCCTGAGGGCCGGTGCGGTGGCCCTGCCCCTGGAGAACTACCACAACCGCGGCGGGAAGAAGCTGAGGGCCGAAGCCGTCGCCGTGGAAGACGCCGCCTCCCTCGTGGAGCTGCTCGCCCAACTGGCAAGGGATCCGCAGTCCGCCAAGGCATCGGCCGTCGGGGAGCTGGACGCGCTTCTGGAGGCACGCCGAGGCTGGCAGGGGGAGAGACTGCGGGCGACCGCTCCAGGCGCCTCGGAGCGGCCCTTGATGGGTTGGGACCGCGGTTCGCCGCCGCCGTGCGGACCCCGCCCCGTCAGACGATGGTCCACCCCCCGTCGACCACCAGGACGTGGCCGGTGACCATGCTGGCGGCATCGGAGGCCAGGAAGATCACCGGTGCGGAGATCTCCTCCGGCTCTGCCAGATCGCCGCGAAGGAGGTTCTTGGTCTTCACGGCGTCGGCGAAGGCCTGGCTGTCCTCCATGGCTTTCTGGGCCAGGGGCGACCGGGTCACCGTGGGGGCCACGGCATTGACCCGGATCCCGTGCTCCGCCCATTCGGCGGCCGCCGTGCGCGTCAGGTTGTTCACCCCTCCCTTGGCTCCCGAATAGGGTCCCCGCTCCGGCGCTCCCACCACCCCCGCCTGGGAGGAGATGTTCACGATGCTGCCGCGGACCCCCCGGGCGATCATGCGCTTCGCCGCCGCCTGGCTGCAGAAGAACACGCTCTTGAGGTTGGCAGCGACGATCTGGTCGTAGAGATCCTCGTCGTAGTCGAGGATCTTCCCGAGCTTGTTGTAGCCGGCGTTGTTCACCAGGACGTGGAGTCCCTTGTAGTGGGCGTCCACCCCCTCGAAGAAGACCTCGATGGAGGCGACGTCGGTCACGTCGAGGAAGTGGGTGAAGCACTCCCCCCCCATGGCCTCGATGCTCTCTTGGAGACTCTCCAGTTCGCTGACCGTCCGGCTGCCGATGGCGACGCGTGCGCCCGAGCGGACCGCGTCGAGAGCGATGGTGCGGCCGATCCCGCGGCCGGCGCCGGTGACGGCCACGACCCGGCCATCGAGATCGAAGGACTTCAGTGGGGGCACGCTTCCCGCCTCGCTGTCATGACTCTCAGGTGGCGGCCATCTGCAGGGCCCCCGCGGGGAAGACCGACACCCGGGGGCTCCCGCCGTGGATGGCCTGCAACTGGCCGATGAGGTCCTCCCATTCCCGGAACAGGCCGACGTGCTCGCCGTACAAGGCCTGGCAGTCGTACGGGTTCACTCCCTTCGAGAACAGCATCGTGCGGTGGGCCGGCGGCTGCGGAGAGGCGCGCAGGGCGGTCCCCGGGCCAAGGACGGAGTGCCAGCCGAGCCCCTCCGGGCAGGCGCTGGCGATGACGACGGTGCCGCCCTCGGCGATCGGGTCGTGGGGGCAGCTGCCGAGGGGCACGAGGGCCAGCCCCGCCTGGCACAGCTCGGTGTCTTTCGGGAAGGCGCTGAAGACGCCCACGTCCACCGTGCCGGCCGCCGGCATGGGAGTAGCGTAGAGCTCGCCCCCCACTCGGCAGCCCTGCTCGAAGGCGGCGGTCACGTCGCCGGCCACGAGGCCCATGATCTCCAAACCCTCGTTCAGGAGGGGGTTGACGATGTAATCGACGCCGGCCATCCCCGCCACCTCGTCGAGATGGGGACGGAAGGCCTCTCCATGGACGTAGCGGTGGTTGAGCAGAATCGTCTGCTGGCCGCAGGCCCCGGGAATCAGCAGCTTGGCGCCGCCGCCGAACATCCCGCCGCGAGGCGTGATCATGCCCGCCGCGATCCGCACCTGGCAGGCCATCAGGTCGCGGTTGACGAAGACCGGCACTCCGAGGCTCGTGTTCCCGAGGAACTCGAGGTTCTCGTAGGCGTTGTGGTTGACGACGCGATAGCGCTCGACGATCTCGGCGCCGAGCTTCTTGAGGAAGTCGTCCCGGGTCATGGGCCGGTGAGCGGCCAGGGCGCAGATGATGGTGATGCCGTCGTCGTCGATGCCCGCCTCGTGCAGCTCTTCGAGGATATAGGGGACCACGCGGAAGGCTGGCGTGGGCCGGGACAGATCGTCCACCAGGATCGCGGCGCTGGACCGGCCCTTGGCGTGCTCCCGCAGAGGGGGCGCCCCGATCGGCCCGGCCAGGGCCCGGCGGATCCCGTCGTCACCGATGTCGGGCCCCCCGCGCATCCGCCGGACCGTGACCTCCCAGCTCTCGGGGAAGCGGAGAGTCAGCGGCTCCTTGCCGTACCAGGCCGCCCAGGGGATCTGCAACTCGGTCGACTTGTGCCGGGAGCTCATCGCCTAGTGCAGTCCCAGGGCTCGAAGGTTCCTGAGGCTGGTGCCGAGGCTGTCGAAGGGGTCGCCGTCGCAGCGGTCCTGCTCGATCAGGTACCACTCGATGTCGGCGGCCCGGCAGGCGGCGAGGATGGCGGGCCACTCCAGATTGCCCTCCCCCACCTCGGCGAAGCGTTGCTCCGTGCCTCTCATGGCCAGGTCCTTCAGGTGTACGATGTGCATACGGTCCTTCAGGCGCTCGAGCCAGGTGACCGGATTGCCGCCGCCGTGCTGTATCCAGTAGGTGTCCACCTCGAAGGAGAACGCCTCCGGGTCGCTCTCTTCGGCGAGGATCTGCAGGCCCGTGCGGTCCCCGAAACGCTCGAGCTCGAAGCTGTGGTTGTGGTAGCTGAAAGTGAGTCCGGCGTCGATCAGCGGCCGCACCGCTACCGAGGCCTCCCGGGCAAAGCGGCTGAATCCCTCCGCCTTCCGGTACTCCCCCGGCATGCCGCCGATGGCCACGTGCCGGCACCCCCAGGCCCGGTGCTCCTCGATCACCTGCCCAGGCTCGCGGCGGATGCGGTCGAAGTCGGTGTGGGTGGCCGCGATCTGGAGGCCCGCTTCGTCGGCGACGGCTCTCAGCTCCGCCGCATCGATCGGTCCGAGACCCGAGCACTGCACGGCCTCGTAGCCGATGTCGGCCACTCGGCGGAAGCTGTCGCGGATCTCGGCCGGGGTCCTGAGGAAGTCCCTCACGGTGTAGAGCTGGGCTCCGATGACGGATGCGCACATGGGTCCTGCCTCTCCTTGTCTGGGCGGCATAGCCTAAGCCAGGTCCTCCTCGCCGGTCAACGCGTCGAGACGGACCGCGCCGGACTGCCATGCCGGACTATATTGCCTGCCTCAGTTCACCCCGCACAGGAGGCCGAGGATGTCCCGCGCCCGCCGTCGACTGGAAGAGATGGACCTCACCCTGCCCTCTCCCCCCGCGCCCGCGGGGGCCTACAGACGGGCCGTGGAAGCCGCGGGCCTGGTCTTCGTCGCTGGCCAGCTGCCCCTGGTCGACGGGCGCATGATCCTTCAGGGGGTGGTCGGCGACGGCGGCCTGCCGGTGGAGGAGGGGCGCGAGGCGGCCCGGCAGTGCGCATTGAACGCGCTGGGGGTGCTCGCAGCCGAGGGATACGATCTCGACCGGACACGAATCGTGCGCATGACCGGGTACGTGGCCAGCGTCGACGGCTTCGAGGGGCAGGCGCAGGTCGTCGACGGCGCCTCCGAGCTGATGGCCGACGTGCTGGGTGAGTCGGGGGTCCACGCCCGGGTCGCCGTGGGTGTCGGGTCGCTGCCTCTCGGGGCCCCGGTGGAGCTGGAGGTGATCGCTACCGGGGAGAGGTGAGGGACTCGGCCATCGTGGGGCGGCGGAGACGGCCCCGACGACACCTGGCTCAGGTGGCTCCGCTTTCCGGCGAGACCGGGCCTGGCGGAGGGCCTCCGGCGGTCGGGGCCCGTGAGGGCGCGGGCAGCGACGCCCCACTGATGGACGGCGTGTCGCCGGCGTCCTTCTCCGCGGCCGGAGTGGGGTATTGGTCCGCCTTGCCTTCGTGGGCCTCGGGTTTGCCGAGCATCTTCCGAAGCTCGGTCCCCTCCATGGTCTCCCGGTCGAAGAGCACCTGCACGACGCGCTCGAGTGTTTCCCGGTGCTCCTCCAGGATGCCCTTGGCCCTCCCATATCCGTCGTCGAGGATGGTCGTTACCTCCTCGTCGATCCGGCGCGCCGTCTCCTCGCTGTAGCTGCGGTCGTTGACGGGCATGCCGAGGACCTGGTTCGGATTGCGTTCCTCCCGGTGCGCCGCCAGGCCGAGGGTCCGGCTCATGCCGTACTCCTTGACCATGCTCTCGGCCACCTGGGTAGCCCGGGCCAGGTCCCCGGAGGCCCCCGTCGAGATCTCGCCGAAGACGATCTCCTCCGCCGCCCGCCCTCCCAGGAGTCCGCAGATCTGGGCCTTCAACTCGTCCTTCGTCGCCAGGTAGCGGTCCTCGGCCGGCGAGTTGAGGGTGTATCCGAGGGCTGCCACCCCCCGCGGGATGATGGAGATCTTCTGCACCGGGTTCGCCTCGTCGACCAGCTCGCCGACGATGGCGTGGCCGGCCTCGTGGTAGGCGACGATGCGGCGTTCCTTCTCGTTGAGGACCCGGCTCTTCCTCTCCAGCCCCGCCACAGCCCGCTCCACGGCCTCCGACAGCTCCTCCATCGTGATCGCTTCCTTGTTGCGCCGCGCCGCCAGCAGGGCGGCCTCGTTGACCACGTTGGCCAGATCGGCGCCCGCGAACCCGGGCGTGCGCACCGCCAGCCGGTGGAGATCGACATCCGCGGCCAGCTTCACCTCCCGGGCATGGATACGCAGAATCGCCTCCCGGCCACCCACGTCGGGGCGGTCGACGGTGACGGTGCGGTCGAAGCGGCCGGGGCGCAGCAGGGCCGGATCGAGGATCTCGGGTCGATTGGTCGCCGCCATCAGGATGATGCCGGCATTGGTGTCGAACCCGTCGAGCTCGGTGAGCAGCTGGTTGAGGGTTTGCTCGCGCTCGTCGTGCCCGCCCATGGAGCCGACGCCGCGGGCCTTGCCGAGGGCATCGAGCTCGTCGATGAAGATGATGGCGGGAGCGTGCTTCGTGGCCTGCTCGAAGAGGTCCCGGACCCGGGCGGCCCCGACGCCGACGAACATCTCCACGAAGTCGGAGCCGCTGATGGAGAAGAAGGGCACACCGGCCTCGCCGGCCACCGCCTTGGCCAGCAGAGTCTTGCCGGTCCCCGGCGATCCCACGAGCAGCACCCCCCGGGGGATCTTCCCTCCAAGGGCCTGGAAGCGCTCGGGTGTGCGGAGGAACTCGACGACCTCCTGGAGCTCCTCCTTGGCCTCGTCGATACCGGCCACATCGGCGAAGGTGATCCCCGTGCCCTTCTCCATGTAGACCTTGGCCTTGCTCTTCCCGATCGACATGAGGCCGCCGGAGCCGCCCCCTAGGCGCCGGGCCATGAACATCCAGATGGCGACGAAGAACATGAGCGGCAGGACCCACCCGAGAAGCGAGCTGATCAGCGCCGACTCGCGCTTGCCGGAATAGTTGGGCACATGCTCCTGCAGGAGCTTGACCAGCTCGGGGTCCTCGACCTTGGTCACGGTGAAGCCCCGGGTCTGATCCCCACCGCCGGAGAGGTACTTGCCGCTGATCTCGTCCCTTCCAACCGAACACTCCACGATGCGGCCGTCCACCAGCCACTGGCGGAACTCGCTGTATTTCACCGTGTCCACCTGGCCCTCCAGGTAGGACTGCATGACCAGAAGGAGGAGGACGGCGAGAATCGCGTAGGCGATCGTCAGCTGGGTCTTTCGATCGAGTCGCATCAGTCCTGACGCCCGAGGTGAAGGCGTCTCCTAACGTATTGGAAAAAAATGAGTTATGGCTATCGGGCGAAGATAACGGGCACCCCTGTCCAGGTCAAGGCGAGCCGGGGGACTCGAGGAGTTCGCGGAGGCGCTGCAGGAAGCGGGCGGCGGCGGCCCCGTCGACGGCTCGGTGATCGGCCGAGAGGGTGAGGCTCATGGCCGGCCGAACGGCCATGGCCTCCGCTTCCACCGCCACGACCCGCGGTTCGATGGCGCCCACCGCCAGGATGGCCACCTGCGGGGGGTTGATGATGGCCGTGAACCGGGATAGACCGAACATGCCCAGATTGGAGACGGTGAAACCGCCGCCCTGCAGGTCGTCCAGGCCGATCGTCCCCTGGCGTGCGGCCTCGGTGAGGCGCCGGGTCTCGGCGGCGATCTGGGCGATGTCGAGGTCCTGGGCCCCGCGTAGCACCGGTACCAGCAGGCCGGACCCGGTGTCGGTGGCGATTCCGAGATCGACGCTGGCGTGCTGCTGCAGGCGTCCATCGACGAAGTGGGCGTTGAGGCGGGGATGCTCGACGAGGGCGGCGGCGACGGCCTTGAGGATCAGGTCGTTGTAGGAGATGCTGCGGCCCTCGGCCTGATGGCCGCGCCTCAACATCACGAGCCAGTTGGCGGAAACCTGCATCTCCAGGTAGATGTGAGGAGCCTGCTGGTAACTGGCGGTGAGACGCTCGGCGGCGACTCTCTGGGCCGGGGTCAGCTCCACCGACTCCCCCCCCGGCGGGGCCGGAGAGGGCGCCGCCGGGGCCGGACGATGGGCCTCCACGTCGGCGCTCACGACGCGCCCGCCCGGGCCGCTGCCGGTGACCGCCGTCAGGTCGATCCCCCTCTCGGCAGCCAGTCTGCGGGCCTTGGGCGAAGCCCGGTGCGGTCGCCCGCCAACCTCGGGGGCGGGTGGCACGGGACCACCCCCGGAGGCGGCCACCCGCTCCGGTCGGGCGGCGGGGCTCTGGGGGGCAGCCTCCGGGAGCGGCGCCGGGGTCGGGTCCGGGCGGGGTGGGGCCGCCGGGGACTCCGGGGCGGCCCCGTAAGCGGAGAGATCCTCCTCAGGGGCCGCGATCAAGGCGATCGGCGTCGCTACCTCCACCTCCTCGCCCTCGGGCACGAGGATCCGCCGCAGCACGCCGGAGGCCTGCGCCTCGACCTCCATCGTCACCTTGTCGGTGACCACCTCCAGTAGCGGCTCCCCGCGATCTACCGGATCGCCGACGCCCTTCAGCCAACTGCCGATGGTGCCCCGCTCCATCGTCAGGCCCAGCTTGGGCATGACCACTTCCGTTGCCATGGGCTGCCGTCTCCGTCTTCGCTGCCGTCTCGAATCCTGCGGGCCAGTGACATTCCGGGCGGGATGCCCGGCCACGGGAAAAATAGGCGAGGCGGCCAACCTTCGGAAGCCGGCCGAGCTCCCGGGGGGCGGATGCCCCGATCGCCGACGCCGAGGTTGCCGCCGCACCCGCCTCAAGTAGATTCGGGCACCGCACCCCTTACCCACGGAGATGCCTTGCCGCCCTCTTCCGTTCCGAGCGAGCCCACGAGAGACTTCACGGCCACCACCTTCGTGGTCCGGGGACAGCGGACCCTTCTGCTGTGGCACAACAAGATGGGAGCCTGGCTTCCGCCCGGAGGCCATATCGATTCCGGGGAGTTGCCCGAGGCGGCGGCCCTCCGTGAAGTCCTCGAGGAGTGCGGGCTGACCGTCGAACTGGTGGACACGGGCCGCTCGGCCGGAGTGCTGGGGTCGGTGCGGGTCCTGCACTCGCCCTGGTGCATCCTCCTGGAAGACATCGAGCCGGGTCACCAGCACATCGATCTGATCTATGTCGCCCGGAGCGCGGATGACACGGAGCCGCGCATCGACCGGCGCGAGGCAGGTCGCTTCCGCTGGTGTACCGTCGCCGATCTGCAGGCAACGGAGATCGCCGAGGATATCCGTGTCCTCGGCTCCGAGGCGATCCGCCTCGCCGGGGCGGCCTGAAGTGGCGACCCTGCTGCTGACTCACGAGGGCTGCCTCGAGCACGAGATGGGGCCCGGCCATCCGGAGCGTCCTCAACGGCTGGAGGCGGTCCTGGAGGAGCTGGAGAGCGTGCAGCTGCCAGGGCTTGTCCACTCCCGACCGGCCCGGGCTCCCGTCGAGGCCGTGGAGGCCAACCACTCCCCGGAGCACGTGGAGTTCATCCGCCGGGCCTCGGGGTCCGGACGCCTTCTCGCCGCCACCCCCGACACCGCCATCGGTCCCTCGACCTTCGACGCGGCCCTGCTGGCCAGTGGCGCGGGCCTCGCCGCCGTCGATGCCGTCCTTTCCGGCGCTGCCGCCAACGCCTTCTGCCTGCACCGGCCTCCCGGACACCACGCGGAGCGGGACCAGGCCATGGGCTTCTGCTTCTTCAACCATGTCGCCGTGGCCGCCCGCCACCTCCGGGCCCGGCACGGCGTCGAGCGCGTCGGCATCGTCGACTGGGACGTGCATCACGGCAACGGGACCCAGAACAGCTTCTACGAAGACGGGTCCGTGTTCTACTTCAGCGTCCACCAGCAGAATCACTACCCCTTCACCGGCCATGTCGAGGAGACCGGGGCCGGTGAAGGGGAGGGAACCACGCTGAACGCGCCCCTGCCGGCCGGCGCCGGAGACCGTGGGTACCGGCGCATCTTCCGGGAGCGTCTGCGCCCGGCCCTCGAGCGCTTCGAGCCGGGCTTCCTGCTCCTGTCGGCGGGATTCGATGCCCATGCCTCCGACCCCCTTGGGGGGATGCTGATGACCCGGGAGGGCTTCGCGGGGCTCACCGAGGAGTGCGTCTCCCTGGCCCGGGACCTGTGCCAAGGACGCCTCGTCAGTCTGCTCGAGGGGGGGTATGACCTGGAAGCGACCGCCACTTCGGTAGTCGCCCACCTTCAGGTCCTGTGCGGCTGAGATCCCCCGTCCGGCGGCCGGGTGAAGAGGTGGATGTCGATGCTCTGCGCCACCCCCTTCCAATCCACCTCGATCGACTCGACCCGATGCCGGAACCCGGCGCCCTCCAGGGTATCCAACAACGGCCGCGCCGCCGGACGCCCGGGATCGCTCAGGACCAGTCGTCCACCGGGCTGGAGCAGGGCGCGAACCGTCCGTTCGAGTTGGGGGTGGAGGCTCTTCTCGTAGGCGAGATCCGAGCCCACCAGCCATCGGTGGGGAGCCCCCACGGGGTGACGCCAGTCCAGGTAGGAGACGCTGTGCCGGGCGCCTGCGCCGTTCCGGCTCGCGTTGTGAGTTGCGAAGAGGAGGGCGTCCTCCACGTAGTCGGTGGCTCGGATCCGCCACCCCATCCGCGCCAGGGCCACGCCCACAAGGCCGGTTCCGCAACCCAGCTCGCAGGCCAGGTCGGCGGCCGGTGCATCCGGCCCGGCGAACCAGCGCGCGAGCCCCACCGCCGAGGGCCAGGTCTCGGCCCAGTAAGGGAACCTCGTCGAGCCCCGGTCCCCGGCGTCACGGTCGATCAGGTCGTCGAGGAGGGCATAGGCGTCGGCGGTCTGCATCATCCGCAGGCGGAGGTCCGGGCGAAGCACGATCTCCACCTCGTCGAGATCGTACTTGGCCAGGGTACGGGCGACCTGCTTCCGGGAGTACCGCTTCACCACTCCGCCGGTCCCTTCGAGAATCCCGAGGCTTGCGGAATCGCTTCCGGCTTCGGCGCCGGTCTCCGGCCCCGGAGGGGAATCGGCATGGCATACGGACCCGCGGCCATGCCTGAGGGATGGCGCCTCCTACTCCGCCGGTTCGCCGTGTGCCCGGGCCCCGAGATCCGAGAGACGCCGCCTGGCCTGCTCGATGCCCTCTTCGTTGGCCGACGTGGTGTGGTTCGCGGAAGCGTTCCGCCGTCCGGGGGGATAGACCGACTCCCGATAGAGCGGGTAAGCCTCGGTACGCAGGTGGGCGAGCATGTCGTGTCCCCGCCGCCGGTTCCGCTCGTGGCGGAGGGTGCCGATGTCGATGGGAGCGACGACGATCTTCTCCCCCGGGCCCGGGTCGGCCTGCGCGAGGATCCGGCCATCGTAGTCGACGACCATGCTGCCCCCCGGCCAGGAGAAGGGAGGATAGTGGGAGAGCGAAGCCCCCTGGTTGGAGGCGACCACGCAGGCGGTGTTCTCCAGGGCCCGGCATCGGTTGACCGTGGTCCACCAGTCCATGGGCACGGTGGCCCCCCATGGATCCATGTAGGCGGAAACCCGGATCAGAACCTCGGCCCCGTTCGCGGCGAGCTGCCGGAGAGGCTCTGGGAAGAGCCAGTCGTAGCAGATGGCGACCCCGATGTTGCCGATCGGGGTCCGCGCCACCGGAAAGAGCTCCTCCTCGTATCCCTCCAGGTCGTGCGGGCTCGTGTGCACCTCCCAGGGGAGCCAGGGGTTCACCTTGCGGTACTTCAGCAGCAGACCCTGGGGCCCGACGAGGCAGGTAGTGTTGAAGACCTTGCCGGGCCAACGGTCGTCCTGCTCGATGAAGGACCCGGTCTGGATGTAGACCCCGAGCTCTTGCGCCTTGGCCAGGTAACGCTCGGTGTGCTCGTTGGGGATCGGCAGGGCGAGTTGCCGGTGCAGGGCACGGGCCGTGGGATAGATGGGAGCGGCGTGGGCGAACTCGGGAAAGGCGAAGAGGCGAATGTCCCAGAAGGGGCTGTAGGCCTCGACGGCCATGTCGATCATCTCGAGCATACGGGCCGTGTTGGCCGCGATACCGGCGCGGTCCACCGGGTTGGGCTGATCGACCTGGCAGGCGGCGGCGGCGTAGCGGAGCCCCGCTCCTCCCCCATCAACGCGGGCCGGATCGGACGCGGTCATGCCGTCACGGCTTTGGTCCGCTTGGTCTTCCACCGCTTGCGGCGGTCGCTCCTGCGGACCTGGATCAACTCTGCCACCACGCTGACGGCGATCTCCTCGGGCGTGTCGGCGCCGATGTCCAGGCCCACGGGCGAGTAGACCTCCTCCAGCCGCTCACGGCTGCCGCCCCGGGCCTCGATCCGCTGCCAGAGAATCAACTTCTTGCGCTCGCTGCCGAGCATGCCGATGTAGCGCGCCTTTCGGGAGATGGCATTCTCCACCACGATCTCGTCGTGCTGGTGCCCGCGCGTGGCGGCGACGATGTAGATCTGGTCATCCACCGGCAGCCGGGAGAACACTGCCTCGACGTCGTCGGCCACGCATTCGTCCACCTCGGGATGGCGCTCGTGGTTGGCGAAGTACGGGCGGTCGTCGACGATGACGACATGGAAGCCGGCGTTTTTCGCCAGGCGTCCGATCTGTCCGCCCACATGTCCCCCTCCGAAGACGAAGAGCATCGGCGGCGGGGTGAAGGGCTCGACGAAGAACTCCCCTGCTCCCGCGCTCTGCAGACTGGAACGCTCCCGCTCCAGGGCCATCCGCGCCCAGGAGGAAAGTCGTTCCTCCCCCACGGTGGCCAGATCCCCTCGCCTGCGGCCGTCGTGGTGCAGGAGCGCCCGGCCCTGCTCACCGAGACCGGTCACGAGGACGCATGGGGACCGGCCAGCCCTGGCGGCGGCGACCTCGCCGAAGAGCTCTCCGGCATCCGGTGCGATCCGCTCGGTGTAGATGCGGACCGTGCCGCCGCAATTGAGGCCGTGCTCGCCGGCCTGCTTCTCCGTCATGGTGTAGTCCGTCGCCTGCGGCCTGCCGGAGGCGAGGACATCCCGCGCCACGGTGTGGATCTCGGCCTCCAGGCAGCCGCCGCCGATCGTCCCATGGGCTCGTCCCCCGGCGTCGACGATCATCTTGGCGCGCTCGCTCATCGGGATGGAGCCGCTGCTCTCGATCAGTGACGAGAGCGCCACCGGTCTTCCTGCCGAGAGCAGGCCGTTCAGGGTGTGGATCGGGTCTTCCATCGATCAGGAGGCTCCGGCGTCCAGCATGCGGGCATAGTCGGCGGGGGTATCCACGTCTTCCAGCACGGCCGGATCGGCCACGGGCACTTCCAGCGTGTCGGACGGCCGGGAACCGGTCAGGGCGTTGAGGCCCGAGCGCTCATCCAGTCCCAGGATCTCGTGGTAGTAGCGTCGGGAGAGGTATACCGGGTGTCCGCGCCGGCCGGAGTAGCTGGGGATAACGATCCCTTTTTCCGAAGAGGCAGCGGCGGTGAGGACGGCCTGCACAACGGAGTCGGTCAGGCCCGGTTGATCTCCAAGACAGAACAGGTAGCCCCGACAACGGGTTCCGGCGGCTCTCAATCCGCACTTCACCGAGCCGAGCATGCCCCGGTCGACCTCCTCGTTGACCGCCACCCTCACCCCGTGGGGGCGAAGGAGGGGTGCGACTTCCTCGGCGGCGTGACCAATGACCACGACCAGATGATCGACATGGGGGCGGACACGGGTGATGACGGCCTCGATCATGGTGATGCCGTCGATTGGCAGCAACTGCTTGGGGCGCCCCATGCGACGGGAACGACCGGCGGCGAGAAGGACACCGGCCACCTGTCCAAGCCCGAAGGACTCCCTGGAGGAGGGCACAGTCAAGGGGGTCGGAGCAGACACGAGGTATTCACTTGGTCTCCTGCAGGGGAGAGTCGCTGGCGACCACGGCGGCACCAGCCCTATGATAGCCAGGCGCTTTCGCTTCGACCAGTCCCGGGGGGGAGCCGAGTTGCCGGCATACCCGCCGCCAGGTATCTTTGACAGATTGGACCTGCTTGGGGACTCAGCGCCAAGTTCCCGAGGGAAGGGGTGTGTTTCACGCGCCTTCCGCGGCTTAGCAGGTAGTAGATGGCCGGGCCATCGACTCCCAAGAGTCGGGCCTTGCCGACAACAGAGAGGAGAGCCCCTTGCCGGCCCTCAAGTCAGCGAAGAAGAGCCTGCGAAAGTCCCGTCAGCGGCGGCTTCGGAACCGCAGCGTCCTTTCGACGATGCGCACCGCCGTCAAGCGAGTACGTCAGGCGCCGGATGCTCAGGCAGGGCAGGAGGCTCTGTCTGCCGCCATTTCGGTGATTGACCGCACCGTCCGCAAGGGGGTGTTGCAGGCCAACACGGGGGCCCGCCACAAGTCGCGCCTCACCCGGCACGTCAAGAACCTCGGCTGACGCGGCGGGCGCTCCCGCTCGGTCGGACCCGAAGCCAGCCGCGGCCTCGGACCCGAAGTACTGCCCGGATCAGACTCCAGTTCGGAGACCGCCGGCGATGGCGGGCACGATCGATACGCTGTCTCCGTCCGCCAGAATCGTCTCCTTGCCGTCCAGAAAGCGGATGTCCTCCTCGTTGACATAGATATTGACGTAGCGTCGAATCTCCCCCTCCTCGTCGACCAGCTTCTCCTTGATTCCCGCATGGGAAGCCTCAAGGCTGTCGACCAGCTCCGACACCGAACCGGCCTCGATCTGCACATCGGCCTGGTTTCCCGTGAGCTTGCGGAGAGGGGTTGGCACGTGAACGGTTACGGGCATCTCCAGACTCCTCCAGAGGGGAACTGCGCTTGGGGACTCCACGGATAGGCACGGGCGGAGCCGGCGAGTTCGTCCGACCCGAGCCCTGGCTCCCAGCAAGTATAGCCGCCGGAAGATCCAATCGCTAAACCGGAACCCGATGGTCCGGAGCTGCAAGCACTCACATCGGGAACTGCACCTCTACCTCGGCGAAGTCGGATCGCCGCGGATCCCAGGCGAAGCCTCTGCCTCCGCGCACCCCGTCGGCATGGACGGAGATCACCAGGTACACGGCGTCGGGATAGGCGGGCTCATCCCAGGCCATGGCCCTCGCCTTGTCCTCTTCGGAGAAGTAGGCATCGCAGTCGATGTGGGAGTGGTAGAAGGCGGCGACCCGTCGTCCCGCCCTCTCCGCGGCGCGGACGATGCGGAATAGCTCTCCAGGGTCGATGAAATAGGCGGTCCCCGAGTCTCGGGGATACTCCGATGGGTCCCGCTCGTGGAGCTCGTCCTGGATATTGCGGCAGGGGTGGACCTCGATGGCTTGGCCCCCCGGTTCGGAGGTGAGGATCCCGCAGCATTCTGCGGGGTACTCCACCATCGCCTGCTCGCAGATCCTCCGCACCTGGTCCCGCGAAACCCTCAGCATCTGCTCGCGCTCCCCGAGACTCCCCGTTCCTCGAGAAGCTCACGCCACATCGGGGTCGTCATGTACTTGTCTCCTCCATCACAGAAGATGGTCACCACCGTACCGCGGGACAGCTCTCTGGCCACTCCTAGGGCAGCCTCGTAGGCGGCGCCCGAGGACTGGCCGACGAGGACTCCGAGCTCGCGGGAAAGGCGCAGCGCAGCCTCGTAGGCGTCATCCGTGTCGACACCGATCTTCGAGTCGAGAAAGGACTCGTCGTAGATCCCTGGGACGATCGAGCTGTCCATGTGTTTCAGCCCCTCGATTCCATGAAAGGCGTCGGAGGGCTCCACTCCGATGACCGTGATCTCCGGGTTGCGCGCCTTCAGCCCGCGCCCCGTCCCCATCACCGTCCCGCTGGTCCCCATGGTAGCCACCAGGTGGGTGACGTCCCCCCCGGTCTGTCTCCAGATCTCCCGGGCCGTCGAATCGCGGTGAGCCCACCAGTTGGCCGGATTGTTGTACTGATCGGGCTTGAAGTAGCGCTCCGCATCTTCCGCCTGGATCCGGCGAGCCTCCAGAATCGCCCCGTCGGAGCCTTCCGCCGGATCGGTGAGGACCACCTGGGCTCCGTAGGCGGCGAGTATGGAGCTGCGCTCGCGCGTCACATTGGCGGGCATGGCCAGCTTCACCGGGTACCCGAGGGCGGCGCCGATCATCGCATAGGCGATACCGGTGTTTCCCGATGTCGAGTCGAGGATCACCTTGCCCGGACCGAGAGCGCCCGAGGCGATCCCCTCCAGAATCATCCGCCGCGCCGGCCGATCCTTGACCGACCCGCCCGGGTTGAAGAACTCCAGCTTGGCGTACACGGAGACTTGAGATGGGACACCGACGCCGGGCAGCCGCAGCAAAGGGGTGTTGCCGATCTGGTCGACGATGCCGAGTTCGCCGGGGAGGGCGGTCACCGGATCCACCTCCTTCCAGGGGTCCTGCATGGCTTGGTGGCGGGGAATGCCCGGTTCAGGAGGCCCCGGGCTGCCCGCCCAAACGCCGAGTCGAGCCCTGGGGCCTTGGACCCGGGTCCGCGAGGGCGGGCGAATATAGCGGCCGAGACCGTGTCGTCAACGGAGCGCCCGGGAGTGATCGGGGAGAGCTCGGCTTTTGACACAATTCCAGGAAATACATAAGGTTACTCGATTAGACCCGAATCCTTGAACAACGGCAGAGATGTCTACCAGACTCGATTCTCTCGGTGACTGGCAGCGCACCCACGACTGCGGCACCCTGACGGCCGAGCAGCTCGGCGAGCGCGTGATCCTGATGGGGTGGGTATCGACCCGGCGGGATCACGGCGGCGTCATCTTCGTCGATCTGCGGGACCGCGGCGGCGTCACCCAGGTCGTCTTCAATCCCCAGCACAGCCCCGATGCCCATGCCCGGGCGGAGGCCCTGCGCAACGAATTTGTCGTCGCCGTCCATGGCATCGTCGAGCGTCGTCCTGCGGGGATGGTCAACCCGCGCCTGCCAACCGGCAAGGTCGAGGTCAACTGCGATCGGGTAAGGCTCCTGAACGAGTCCAGGCCCGTTCCGTTCCAACTGGACGACACTGTGGACCTGGGAGAGGAGACACGCCTCAGGTACCGGTACCTCGACCTGCGCCGACCGCGGATGCAGGGCAATCTGGCCTTGCGCCATCAATGCTACCGGGCGACCCGGGGGTTTCTCGATGGCGAGGGCTTCCTCGAGGTGGAGACCCCCTTTCTGATTCGCAGTACCCCCGAGGGAGCGCGGGATTTTCTGGTTCCCAGCCGGGTTCACCCAGGCCGGTTCTTCGCCCTCCCTCAATCTCCCCAGACCTACAAGCAGCTGCTGATGGTCTCCGGCTTCGACCGCTATTACCAGATCGTCAGGTGTTTCCGGGACGAGGATCTGCGGGCCGACCGGCAGCCGGAGTTCACCCAGATCGACATCGAGATGTCCTTTGTCGACGAAGAGCGGGTGATCGACTTGGCGGAGCGTCTGACCCGATCTCTCTTCTCCGAGGTCTCCGGTGTATCCCTGCCCGATCCCTTTCCACGGATCTCCTATCAGGAAGCGATGGACCGCTTCGGCTGCGACCGCCCCGACCTCCGGTTTGGCCTGGAGCTGGTCGACCTGATGGAAGCGGCCCGTGCATCCGACTTTGGCATCTTTCGATCGGTGGTTGATTCGGGTGGACAGGTAAAGGGCATAAACGCAAAGGGGTACAGTCATTTACCGAGAAGTCAGATAGATGGGCTGATCGCATTTGCCCAGGAGCAGGGAGCAAAGGGGCTCAGCTGGATCCGGCACACGGACCGAGGTCTCGAATCCTCCATTGTCAAGTATTTCCCGAGGGCTTCGCAGGACCTCCTGATCGAGGCTCTGGCCTCGGAGCCCGGTGATCTGCTCCTGCTGGTGGCGGACGCGCCCGGTGCGGTGGCGAGAGTGCTGGGCGCCCTCCGTCTCGAGCTGGCGGAGCGTTTCGAGCTCGCTGCCGACAGCTGGTGCCCCCTGTGGGTCGATCGCTTTCCCCTCCTGGAGCCAGATCCGGATGCGGATGGATACCAGGCGGTGCACCACCCCTTTACCGCCCCCCTCCCGGAGGATGTGGAGGCGCTGGACGAGGATCCGGCCTTGGTGCGTGCACGAGCCTATGATCTCGTCATCAACGGCGACGAGATCGCCGGGGGCTCGATTCGGATCCACGAGTCCGGGCTGCAGAATCGCCTATTCCAACTGTTGAGCATCTCTGACCAGGAGGCTCGGGAGAAGTTCGGCTTTCTGCTCGAGGCCTTGGAACACGGGGCCCCGCCCCACGGCGGGATCGCCTTCGGTTTCGACCGCCTGGTGGCCATGCTGGCAGGGGAGGACTCGATCCGCGATGTGATCGCCTTCCCCAAGACGAACAAGGCGGTTGGCCTCATGGAAGATGCGCCAGGACCGGTGGATGCCCCCCAGCTACGGGAACTGGGCATCCGGCTCCGGTAGCGCCGTAAGCCATTGTAAGGACAGGGGATTTGACTTGACATCCCCTTTGGACGCGTTTACCTTGGTTCAGGACTAGGCATCTCGCGGAATCCGCGCATCCAAACCGACAAGCAGACAGGGGAGTAGCTCGATGGGTATTTCTCCTAGCAGCGTTCGTGCTGCCAAGGACCACATCCAAGTCGTGGCCGCCGTCCTCGCCGCCGGGTTGATCGCTGGCTGTTCCGCGGTCCCCAACCAGAAGGAACTCTCCCTTCTTGAGGAACAACGGCAGGCGATGGAGGCCGCAGAAGACAAGGTGGCCGAGAAAAAGGCCGAGAAGGCCCGACTCGAGGGTGAGCTGGCCGACGCCAAGGCCGAGTTGAAGGCGCTGGACGAGAAGAAGGCGGCAACGGAGGCGAATCTGTCCAACCGGATGTCCGAGTGACAATTCAACACGAGAAAGGCACTGAAATGCCAAGGCATCGCGCTTTAGGCGGTATGGTTTTCCTTGCCCTTGCCTTCGGTCTGGTGGGCGGCGCCTCCGCGCAGATGAAGATGACTTGCGAGGAGTTCCTGGTACAGCTGGCTTCGCATCGCTCGGGAGAGGCCAAAGCCAAGGCCGAGATCGCCCAGCTCGACGAGGAGATCGCTGCACTCCAGGCCCAAGTCGATGAGATGCAGGCGAGGATCGCAGAGCGGAATGCGGAGATCCTGGCCCTCGTGGGCGCCACGGAAGCCGAGGTGGCTGAGTTCGGGCGCCGTCTCGATGCTCTGCTGCAACAACTCGAGGGTCTGGCCGCGCTGGCTCCAGAGGAGTTGATGTGGCGCCGGAGCGAGTTGGAGATGGCCGCCGAGGACTTGGCGGAGATGAAGATGTCGCCCATCTCCGCACTTCCCGAGATGAAGGCGAAGATCGAGCGCGCCGGCCAGTTGATCGCCGAACTGATGGTCCGGGCACCGAGAGATCTTACCTATGAGGTCATGAGGGGTGACCATCTCTGGGGAATCGCCTCCAAGCCGGAGGTCTACGACGATCCGTACATGTGGCCTCGCATCTACCGGGCGAACAAGGACCAGATCGATGATCCCGATCTGATCTTCCCGAAGCAGATGTTCAACATTCCCATTGCCATCGGTGAGAACCAGTACTTGGTGACGGCGGGGGACTTCCTGACGAAGATCGCTCAGGAGGTCTACAACGACCCGACGATGTGGCACAAGATCTACAAGGCGAACAGACAGCAGATCATGGATCCGAGTCTGGTGTTCCCTGCCCAGGTGCTCGATCTCCCGGAATAGAATAGGAGTACTATTGGCGGAGGATTCGAGTTTCCTGAGGGGAATCTGAGGTTCCTTGCATCAACTCAATCCGGAGTAACATCGTCAAGGGATTCGGACCGGGCCTCTTCCGGCATCCGAATCCCTTTTCGTCTCTTGAGCATCCTCACCTGATCAACTCCTGATCACGCCCCCACGAGAGACCTGAAGAAGACCATCTCCATCGCCGAGGTGGATCCGGTCGCGCTGTTTGGCCACAACGACCGGAACCTGCAGTCCCTCGAAAACAGTTGCGGAGTGTCCTTAGTGGCCCGTGGCGAGCGGCTCCTGGTCGACGGCCCGGAGGAGTCGATAGAAGTCGCCAGCGGTCTGCTGGAGACGGTCATCGAGAGCCTGCGCCGTGACCCCGACCTCGGGGAGGAGGATGTCCAGGCCCTCCTTCAACGGGACCTGCAAACCCTCTCTACCGATGCCCGGGCGACCTCGGGTGAATCCCTCGGCGGACGAGGGTTTCGGACCTACCGGACCACCGTGCGCGCCCGCAGCGGCGGCCAGCTCGCATACTTCGATGCCCTTCGACGCAGCGACATGGTCTTCGCCATCGGCCCGGCAGGCACCGGGAAGACCTATCTCGCTGTCGCCGCCGCGGTCTCCTCCCTCAAGCAGAAGAGAGTCTCCCGGATCATCCTGGCGAGACCAGCGGTGGAGGCCGGGGAGAACCTGGGGTTCCTGCCCGGTGCTTTGGAGGAAAAGGTGGACCCCTATCTGCGCCCCCTCTACGACGCGCTTCAGGAACTGCTCGAGTCCGAGCGGCTTGCGCGCCTTCAGAGCATGAAGGTCGTCGAGGTCGCCCCCCTGGCCTTCATGCGCGGACGTACGCTGAACGACTCCTTCGTCATTCTCGACGAGGCGCAAAACACGACGCCGGCGCAGATGAAGATGTTCCTCACCCGTCTGGGTGCGGGGTCCAGGGCGGTGGTCACCGGAGACATCACCCAGACGGATCTCCCCGACGGTCAGGTATCGGGCCTGGTCGATGTACGCAGCGTCCTGCGGCACATCGAGGGCTGCCACTTCATCCATCTGACCGAGCGCGATGTCGTGCGCAATCCTCTCGTGCAGCGCATCGTGCAGGCCTATGAGCGCCACGACGAGGAGCGGGCCCCGGCAGAGGCAGGAGACGGGCGAGGGATGCAGGCGGTGTCCCCCGCGTGAACACCCCTTCCCTGAGACGGCCGTGGGCCTCCCCGGCCTCCCCGCCGAGCCGTCGGAGGAAGGGCCCTCCAGGAGCGGCCGGCATGCGGCTGTACCGGCTTGCCCTCGCCCTCGGAGCCACCGGCCTGCTGACCTACTTCTCACCCTTCCAGCGCCCCCACCACGTCACCAAGCTGCGCGTCGGCAGCATCGCTCCCGAGCGAATCAACGCCTCCCAGACCTTCTTCGTGCGCAAGGGAGGGGAAGAACTGGAACGGGAGCGTCTCGAGGCCGAAAGGCGAGTGCCCACGCAGTTGTCGCTGCACGCCCAGATCGGGGACCGGCAGCTCGCGCGCCTCGACTCGGTCTTTGACGTGCTGCTGCCCAACATACGGATGGAGATGCCCGAGTCCGTGAAGCAAAGGCGGCTGCAGAGAGAGTTGCCCGACGTCATCGGTTCCCTCTCCGAGGATGCGCTGAGGAAGCTGATCGCGGCTTTGTCCACGGCGCCGCCCGACACGATCGCGGCCTTTCGGCGAGCCGCCCGGCAGGTGCTCGCCAACGCCTTCTCCACGGGCATCCTGGCCTCCCGTGACGACACCCTCACCGCCCTGACCCGCCAAGCCCGCCTCGAGGGTAGGGAGGTCCCCATCGACGACCTCTACGAGGCCGGACCCTTGAAGCGGGGAGAGCTCCTGTCTCTCATCGGGAGCTACCCTTCCCTGGCCTCCAGCAGGGCGGCCGAGGCCGTGCACGAACTCCTCGGGCTGTTCGTCACGGCAAACGTGGTCGTAGACGCAGCACTCACGCGGCAGCAGCGTGAGGAGGCCCGGCGCAGCGTGGCCCGGATCAAGCGCCGCTACCTCCAAGACGAGATGATCGTCGACAAGAACGCGAAGGTCGAGCCCCACCATGTGGAGGCTCTCGACGCCCTCGCGGAGCATCTGACGGAAGTGGCCGAGAAGGACTTCGCCAAGAGCCTCCATCAGGTCCTGAGCTCCGGCGTGATCGCGGCTTTCATTCTACTCGTCCTCGGTTTCTACCTGTCCGCCCGCGAACGGGCCGTCTTCGACAGCCCCAATCTGCTGCTGCTCCTGGCCATCATCACCCTGTCGACGGCGGGGATCGCTTCCTACATCCGGGTCAACGACATCCCCACCTACTTCGTGCCCACTCCCCTGGCGGCCATGCTGCTGACGATTCTCCTGAGCCCCCAACTCGCCCTGGTCGTCTCCTTCCTCCTCGCCCTCTTCATCGGCACCCTCTTCGGCGACTTCTACGTGGCCATGATCTGCGCACTCACCTCCGCCGTCGCCGTGTTCTCGTTGCGGCACGTGCGCCACCGGAATCAGTTTTACAGGCCCATGGTCCTCCTCACCGCCTCCTATGCCTTGCTGATCGCCGCCACGGACCTGCTTCGGTTCGTCAACATCGACGACATACCCGAGCATGTACTGCCGGGGATCTTCATCGGAGTGGCCGCGCCCATCGTGATCCAGGGACTGCTGCCGATCTTCGAGAGCCTCTTCAGGGTGACCACCGATATCACCCTTCTGGAGTTGTCCGACCTGAACCGCCCGCTGTTGAGGGAGCTTGCGATCCAGGCCCCCGGCACGTACACCCACTCCCTGATCATGGCCAACCTGTCAGAGGCGGCGGCGCAGCGGATCGACGCCAATCCCCTGCTGGCCCGGGTCGGGTGCTACTACCACGATATCGGCAAGATGCTCAAGCCCGAGTACTTCACCGAGAACCAGGGCCTGCGCGGAGGCCGCAATCCGCACGATCAGCTGACCCCCAACATGAGCGCTCTCATCGTCGACTCCCACGTCAAGGACGGCGTGGAGCTGGCCGAAGAGAACGGACTGCCCAAGGCCTTGATCGACCTGATTCCCCAGCACCATGGAACGACGGTGATCGAGTACTTCTACAACCGGGCCATCGAGCAGGGCCTGGAGAACGTGCGCCGCGACGACTTCCGTTACGATGGCCCCAAGCCCCAGACAAAGGAGGCCGGTATACTGATGCTGGCCGACTCGGTCGAGTCGGCGGCCCGAACCCTCTCCGATCACACCCCGAATCGGGTGCGTCAGTTGGTGCGGCGCATCATTCAGCAGAAGTTTACGGCCGGGGAGCTCGACGAGTGTCCGTTGACGCTGCGTGACCTGCATGGCGTCGAAGAGTCCTTCCTCCCCGTGCTCATGGGAACTCTGCACGGGCGACTCGAATACCCGTGGCAGACCCAGGGGAGCCAGTCCCATGTTTCTACTGCATTGCAGCCCGGACCTGCCTGAGGCCGTACCGGCCGGGACCCGCCACTACCTGGCCGCTGTGGCCCGGAGGGTCCTGACCGTGCACGCGGCGGGAGGCCCGGTGGAGGCGATCCTGACCGACGACGTCGAGGTTCGCCGCCTCAACGCCTCCTTCCGCGGGCGGGACCGGAGTACGGACGTGCTCTCTTTCTCCCTGAGGGAAGACCCGGACTGCCGGAATGGAGACGGCAGCGTGCTCTCCCCGGCGGAGTTCGAGGCACCCGCGGGAGAGATCTATATCTCCCTGCCTCACGCCACGGTGCAGGCCACGGAGCGGGGGGTGACGGTGGAAGCTGAACTCACCCGACTCCTCGTCCACGGGCTCCTCCACCTGGCGGGGTTCGACCACCAGACCGCCGCAGAACTCGAGGCCATGGAGCGGGAGATGGAGCGCTTCGTCTGCCCCACACCCTGTCCGGCGGGGCAGCGGTGACCTCGGTTCCCTTCCAGCCTACAGCCCTGGCGGGCTGTCTTTCAGAAAGGAGTGGGAGAGCCGTTTCTTGGAACCTCCCCAAATAGCCGCACTCACCCTGACCATCCTTTCCTCTGCTGCGCTCTTTGTTCTCGCCAGCTATGAAGCGACTCTGGGTGTCCTTCCCCGATCGTCTCTGGAGAAGATGAGCGACACCGGCGTGCCTCGCGCCAACCAGATGCTGCGTGTCCACGAGCCGCGCTATCGCCTCCTGCTGATCTCCCGCCTCGGCCAGGGATTCTGCACCGTTGCCCTGACCCTCTCGCTCTACTACCTGCTTCGCTTCCACCTCGACGCGAAGTGGTCGGCCATGGCGGTTACGGCCGCCGCCTCCTTCTGCCTGCTCCTGGCGTCCACTGCGCGGCGCGTCCGTTTCGAGCCCGAAGGCGAGGAACCCCGGATCCCGCCGCTGACCCTGCTGTACATACCCCTTCACCTCCTTCTCGGCCCCCTGGCGGCCGTGGTGCAACGCATCGCCGCCGTCGACTACTCCGACGAGGAGTTCAAGGCGCAGAAGGAGGAGGAGCTTCGCAGCCTGGTCGACTCGGAAGGCGAGACCGGCGTGCTGGACGAGGGCGAGCGCGACATGATCCAGGGGGTCTTCGGATTCCACGACCGGGTGGCTCGAGAGGTGATGGTTCCACGAGTGGACATCACCGCCGTGGAGATCGGCGGAAGCGTGGCCGACCTGTTGAGCACGATCCGGGGCCAGGGGCATTCCCGCGTCCCCGTATACGAGGAGTCTCTCGACTCGATCCTCGGCATCCTCTACGCCAAGGATCTACTGCGGCTCCTCGATGGGCCGAACGCCGTCGACGGCGAGTCTCCCATGCGCCGGCTTCTGGACGAGGTCCCCACCGGGGGCGGCGAGGGTTTCCAGTTGTTGCACGAGCCCTTCTACGTGCCCGAGACCCGGAAGATCGATCAGTTGCTGCGCGACCTGCGCCAGGCCCGGACAAGGCTGGCCATCGTCGTCGACGAGTACGGAGGCACCGCCGGCCTGGTGACCACCGAGGACCTCGTGGAGGAGATCGTCGGCGAGTTGCAGGACGAATACGACGCCGAGGAGACCCTGTATCACTGGCAGCCCGACGAAGTGCTGATCGTCAATCCGCGCATCAATATCGAGGAACTGAACGAACTGCTGGACTCCGACCTTCCGAGCGATGGCTTCGACACCTTGGGAGGCTTCATCTATGACCATCTGGGACACGTGCCGGGCGCCGGCCAGTCGATCCTCGTCCCTGGCTTCGAGATCACCATTCTGGCCGTCGATGGGCAGCGGATCTCGGAGGTGCAGATGCAGCGGCGCCCGAACGGGGACTCCGTCCCTGACGGGTCCCCGCCGGATTCGCGGGAGTGACGACAGGGTTGCATCCACGCCCCCAATACTTATATTCCATGAGTGTTGCGGGGTGGAGCAGTCTGGTAGCTCGTTGGGCTCATAACCCAAAGGTCGCGGGTTCGAATCCTGCCCCCGCTACCATAACTGATCAGGGAGTCGGAAACGGCTCCCTGTTTTTTTATTGTCTCCAGGAGGGACATGTCGAGATTTGACCGCATCTCTCAGGATCCCCCCGCGGGCCTCGGACCCACCGGCCGGGTGCCCCTGGACGAACGGTTCATCTCCCTGCTCCTGCCCGACTCCCCCCTCGATCTGGTGGAGAGCCAGGAATTGCGCCAGGTCGTTACCGGAGCCCTGGAGAGACTGAACCCCCGGGAGCTCGAAGTGGTGAAGCTGCGCTACCAGGAGAAACGCTCCCCCGGCGCCGTGGCGGCCCTCCTGCGCCTGTCCCGCCAGGAGGTCAGGGATCTCGAAGGGGGCGCCCTAGAAAAGCTGCGCGAGCCTCTGGTCGAGTATCTGGAGTTGTAGTGCCCTCCGGCGTCAGCGCCCTCGTTGGCGCCGCCGGCGGCCTGCTCTACTGGCTGGCCCTGCCCAAGGCCGACCAGGGGTGGGTCGCCTGGGGCTGCCTGGTCCCCTGCCTCTTTCTCGTCCTCCGCGGCAGGTGCAACCTGCCCCTCTCCCCCGGGCAGACGGCCGTGGCCGGCCTCTCCTTCGGTCTGATCTCCGGCTTGGGGCGCGTCTATTGGGTTGCCGGGACCCTGCAGCTCTACGGCGGGCTCGGCTTCCCTCTCGCCTGCCTGACGACGGCCCTCCTCATCCTGTACCTGGCGGCGTACCCGGCGCTGTTCCTGCTGCTCTGTCGGCGCCTGCCGCGCACCTCCGGTGCCTTTCCGTGGCTGGCGGCCTGCCTGTGGACGCTGCTGGACTGGGTGCAGACCTGGATGCTCAGCGGGTTTCCCTGGGAGCTGCTCGGCTATACCCAGTACCGATACCCGGCCGTGGCTCAGATGGCCGCGGTGACGGGGGTCCACGGGATCACTTTCCTCATCGTCCTTGTCAACGCTGGGGCGGCGCAGGCCATCGTCCAACCATTCGTCCGATTGCGCTCGCTGCTGGCGCCGGGACTCCTGGTATCGCTTTGCGTAGCGGCTGGTTTCGTCCGGCTCGGCGGCATGGAGGAGACGTCCCCCGGGACCCTGCGGATCGGCATCGTCCAGGGCAACGTCCCCCAGGGCGAGAAGTGGCTGAGGCCTGGGGTCCGCTCGGCGACGGATCACTACAGCGGGCTGACCCGCGCCTTGGTGCGGGAAAAGGGCTCCCTGGACCTCATCCTGTGGCCGGAAACCGCCCTTCCCTTCCGCCTCGACGCGAAGGCGAACCGGCACCATCGTCGGCAGGTCGAGGAACTCGCCCGCGACACGGGCACCCCCCTGCTGGTCGGCAGCCTCGGGTCGCTCTCCCCCTCGGGGCAGCCAGGGCTCTACAACCGGTCCTTCCTCATCGGCCGGGAGGGGACCATCATCGGCTCGGTGGACAAGGTCCACCTGGTGCCCTTCGGGGAGTTTCTCCCCCTGCCCCGGATCTTCGGCTACCTCCGCGAGCTGACCGTGCACAGCGGACGGTTCGATCCCGGGGAGGACCACAAGGTGATGCCACTGCCGGGAGTGGAGGCGGAGCTGGGCGTCTTCATCTGCTATGAGTCGATCTTCCCGTCGATTCCGCGGACTCTCGCGGCAAGGGGAGCCACCCTGCTGGTAAATACCACCAACGATGCCTGGTTTGGAACCTCCGCGGCTCCGATGCAGCACCTGGCCATGTGTGTGATGCGCGCCGTGGAGACCGGCCGCCCTGTCCTGCGGGCGGCCAACACGGGGATCTCCTGCATCATCGAACCGAGCGGTCGGATCCGGGAGAGGACCCGGCTCCTGGAGACGGAGACGATTGCGGCGAGGGTGCAGCCTCGGGGTGAATCGACAATCCATACCCGCTGGGGGGACTGGGTGTTCCTGCTCAGCGCCGCCGTCCTCGGGGCCTGGACCTTGCGCCGCGGCCGCTTTTCCTGACGGCCGCAGCGAGCGGGTCTCGGCGGGCGGGTCTCACGCCGGAGCGGCGACCTCCGGGACATCGACCCACCGACGCTCACGGGAGGCCGCCTCCACCGCTTCGGCCACGGCCTGGGCCCGCATGCCGTGGTAGAAGGAAGGCACGCACTCCCTCTCGCCGCGGATGGCGCTGATGAACTCCCAGGCCTGGTCGTAGCGGAAGGTGACCGTCGGATCCCCCTGCGCGGGATCCCTGGGCGAGCCCGGACTCGTGAGGTAAGCTGGAGGCACCGGTCGTACCCGGTAGGGCTCTCCCCTCCCGGCGAAGAGGATCTCGTGGGGCCGATGCAATTGGTAGACGGCAGAGGCCTCCGTGCCGTTGATCTCCGCCAGGTCGTGGTCCCCCCGGGGCCCGCGCCCCTTGGAGAGCTTCCCCATCTCGAAGACGCCGGTGGCGCCGCTCTCGAATTCGGCGATCCAGGCGACCCAGTCCTCGACATCCTGGGGTGGGCAGGGCTGGCCGTCGCCGGTTCGGTCCCGGGGCACGAGCCGCTTCATCGACGCGCACACCGAGCGCATGGGGCCCATCAGGTCCTCGGCGTAGTCGATGCGGTGGATGCCCATGTCTCCCAGCTCCCCCAGTCCGGCCAGCCGGCGGTACTGGCGCCAGCCGATGGCCCTCTCCCCCCAGTCCTGCAGCCTCTGGATCCGTGCGTGGCGGACCCGGCCGAGCCTTCCGGCCTTCACCAGCGACTTCAGGTAGGCCATGGCCGGCACGAAGCGGTAGGTGAAGGCGGTCATGTGCCGGCGGCCCGAGGCGGCGGCGAGGCGGTAGATCTCCATGGCCTCGGCCAGGTCCATCCCAAGCGGCTTCTCGCACAAGACATGGAAGCCGGCTCCGAGAGCGCCCTCGATCAACAGCCGGTGTTGGTGATTGGGAGTGGCGATGACCACCGCGTCCACATCGGCAGCGCTCGCGAGGTCGTCCAGGCAGGAGTAGCAGCTTTCCACGCCCCACTCTGCGGCGCGGAGTGCGAGTTGCTCCCGGTCCACGTCGCAGAGGGCGGTGATCACCACCCCGGGGATGCGGGACAGGCCGGGGTAGTGGACGCTTGAGCAGACGCCGCCGAGACCGATCAGGGCGATCCGTGCCGGCGGGGCGTCTCCGCTCACGAAGCCCCGCCCCCGGCGGCGATCGAGTCTCCCTGCAAGCGGTTCTCCTCGGCCAGGAGAACGTCCATCAACCCTCGGACTCGCGGCAGGTCACCGGCCTCCACGTCCTCGGCGAAGGGGATCACGGGGCCGCCTGCGAGGCCGGCGTAGTCCATGGCCGCGTGCAGGGCGGAGCCGGAGTAGCGGGCCCCGTTCTCCCCGCGGAGGTCCTCGAAGGGCACCATGAGCCTCCGCAGGCGCTCCGCCTCCTCCACGTCCCCCCGCTGGAAGGCGGAGAGCAGCCTCAGGCTCATGCAGGGGACGAAGTTGGCCATCCCCGAGCTGAAGCCCACCGCCCCGGCCTGGAGGTACTCCACGCTGGGATCCTCGGCCATGCCGCAGACCATGGCGCACGCCGCCCCGGCGCCGTCGGCGATGCGGCGGAAGGCCTGCACGTCATCAACGGCGTACTTCAGCGCCACTACGTCGTCGCGGTGGCACAGGTCGACGACGCCGTCCACGGGCATGATGTCGAGCCGGCGCTGGTACAGGACTACCGGGAAGCCCGCGGCCCCCGCGATGCGGGCCAGGCCCACGGACACCCCCCCCGCCGAGGCCGGGCCGACGATGGGCATGATCATGGCTCCCGCCACCCCCAGACCGCGGGCGATGCCCGCCATCTCCAGGGCGCGGCCGTAGCCCGGGCCGATGCCGGGAACCACCAGGGCCCGGCCGTCGGCGGCGTCGACAAAAGCCCCGGTTACGCTCTCGAACTCCTCCAGGGTGGCGTCGTAGACCAGGCCCGTGCCGCACATGGGCATCAGGAAGCGGGCCCCGTTGTCGATGAGATGCCGCACGTTGCGGCCTACGCCGGCCAGATCGACGGAGCCGTCGGGCTCTCGAGGTGTGATGGCCACGACGAGGACATCGCGGCAGTCGGCTGCGGTCAGCTCTCGTGTGCTCAAGAGGGATCTCCTTGTTGGCGGTTCGGTGAATCCTCTGAAATCAGTGGTGGCGGCACAATACGCGCTGCAAGTCCCCCCTCAGCGCCAGCGGGTCTCCTGCGAAGTCTCCGTGTAGCGGTTGTAGCGGTCGGCGTAGTCCTCGCGGGGCGGGCTGAAGACATCGAGGACCCGGCAGGCCTCGTCCCCGACCACGTCGCCCTCGTGGACAACGTTCGGCGGCACCAGGAAGGCATCCCCCGGGCCGGAGACGCGCTCCTCCTCGCCGATGCGGAACCGGAGCCTCCCCGACAGCACGAGTCCGGCCTGCTCGTGGGGGTGGCTGTGCTCCGGGATCCGGCAGCCCGGGGCCAGCTCGAGGAAGGACAGCATCAGGTGCTCTCCTTGCACGATGCCGCTGAGGGCCTTCGGAAACAGCTCCAGCCGGGGCAGGTCGTCTACCTGGAAGAAGGACATTTCAGACTCCCGTGGAAGTGGTCAGAAAGGTTCGCTGCCAGGCCCCGCCGCGGTAACGCCGGGCCAGGGGAAGGAAGCGTCCGAGCATGAGAAGGAGGTAGGCGCTCCAGGCCGAGACCAGTCCGCCCTCGAGGACGATCACCAGGAGGACCGCAGCGGGTGCGAAGCCGGCGAAGGCGGCCAGGGCCATGGCCCGGAAGAGGTAGGTCGCATCGTTGGCCCCGATGAAGATCCCGTCGAGAACGAAGACCAGCGCGTTCAAGGGCTGCACGACGGCGACCAGCACCGTCAGCGAGGCGACGGCGGAGACGACCTCGGCATGGGGGGTGAACCAGCCGGCGATCCGCTCCAGGCCGACGGCGTAGATGCCGCTGAAGAGCAGTCCGGCCCCAGCCCCCCAGACGAGGGTCCGGCGGGCGTAGTGCCGCGCCGCCAACCGATCCCCGGCTCCGAGGCGGTTGCCCACGAGGGCTTCGGCGGCGTGGGCGAAGCCGTCGACTCCGTAGCTCACCAGGGACCACAGCTGCCAGACCACGGCGTGCGCCGCCAGCGGCACCTCGCCCATGCGGGCCACGAGGGCCACCATGAAGAGCTGCGCGGCCAGCAGGCACAGGGTGCGGCCGCAGAGGTTGAGGTTGGTGGAGAGCATGTGCCGGAGCCTGCCCGGATCGAGGAGGGATTGAGGCCGGGAGCCGAAGACCGTCTCACGAAAGAAGGCCAGGAGGACCAACACCCCCAGGGCGAAGCCGGTGGCGGCGGCTACCACCGAGGCCCAGGCCGCACCGATCACCCCCAACTCCGGGGCCCCCCAGTGCCCAAAGATCAGGGCATAGTCGGCCACGATGTTGACCAGATTGGTCACCACCGTCACCACGAGAGGAGCCCAGGCATTGGCCGATCCGAGGAAGAAGCCGTTGAGGACCAGAGTGGCCAGCACCAGGGGCACGCCGAGAACACGGATGTCGAAGTACTGCCGGCCCCACAGTTGCACCTGCTCGGAACCACCGACGAGGACGAAACCGATGTCGGCGACCGGTCCCCGGATCATCAGGATGAGCAGGCCGAGGACGGCGGCGAGCAGCAGGGCCCGGAAGAGGGCGGCGGCGCTTCCGGAGCGGTCGCCGGCGCCGTGGTGCTGAGAGACGATCGAAGTCGTCCCCATGCGCAGGAAGCCGGCGCCCCAGAACAGGAAGTCGAAGAGCACGCTGGCCGTGGCAACCGCCCCGAGGAGGGCCACCTCGGGGAGATGACCGATCATGGCGGTATCGGCGATACCGATGAGGGGTACGGAGACCGACGCCAGTAGGCCGGGGACCGCCAGCCGCAGAATCGGACGGTCCAGGCTGCCGGCCGGGATCCCCGGCCTCACCAGCCCTCCCAGCCGTAGCGCCCCAGATCAACCCGGCCCTTCACGAACTCGACCCCCTCCTCCTGCAGCAGCGACTGCTGATAGCCGACAGCCTCGGAGCGGGCCCTCGGCGAGACCTCCCCCCTGGCGTTGATGACGCGGTGCCAGGGCAGGTCGGGCGTATCCGGTGCGGCGGCCAGGGCATACCCCACCTGGCGGGCGTGGCCGCGGTGGCCCGCCAGGATGGCGATCTGCCCGTAGGTGGCCACACGTCCCCTGGGGATGCGGGAGATGACGGCGTAGAAGTCCTGCCAGCGGGATGGGGAGGTGCGGCGGGGGGCCAGGGCGGCTGCCCCTCGAAGCTGCTCAGCCCCCTGCCTCGAGGCTCTCGTCACCACCCTCGAGAAAGGCGAGGGCCTTCTCGTAGCTGCGCCTTTCGAGGTAGTGCCGGAGCATCGGCGGGGCTTCCTCGCCCAAAGCCTCGCGCTGACGGTCGAGGGCGGCCAGGTCTCGGCGCAGGGCCTCTCCGTCACCGCTGCGGATGGCGGCCATCAGGCTTTCGAGGGTTCGATGCAGCCCGGCCGTCTCGGCGGACATGCTCAGGCCGCCATCACGAGGAAGGTGAGCCAATCCTCGTGCGGATTGTGCACGGCGTGGCGGGTGCCCGGAGGCAGGTGGGCCATGTCGCCCTCGCTGATCTCGTGCTCCGAGCCCGCGGCATGCAGGATTCCGCGGCCTCCGAGCACGTAGCACACCTGCTCCAGCTCGTCCTCCGCGTGCTCGGCGCTGGTGCTGTGGGGCTGCACGGCCCAGCGGTCGATGGAAGCCATGCCGCGCAGACAGGCCCCCGGGCCGCAGCCATCTTCGGGCTCCAGCTGACGCCAGCGCACCGCGCCGCCGCCGTCCCCGTCCGGTGAGGCCTGGCGCCAGTGGCGCACGCAGAAGCGGCCGCCGTTGCCGTCCACCGGCTGGGAGATCACGTGGTGCTCGAGCCAGTCGTCGCTGGCGTCGTTGAACATCTGGTGGTGGACACCGGAGGGCAGGTAGATGGCGTCCCCCGCCTCCACGGCGTAGCGGCTCCCGTCGTAGAGGACCTCCCCCGCGCCCGACAGCACGTAGTAGACCTGCTCCAAGCTCTCGTGCTTGTGGTGATCGGAGGTCTTGCGGCCCTGCAGGGCGTGCCGGGCGAACCCGCCCAGCCGCGTGAGCCGGTCTCGCTCGTCCCCGGAGTCTCTCTCCACGGCCCTCAGCCCGCCCCAGTGGACGGCGCTGAGGTGGGCGATCTTCGGCTGGAAGTCACGCCAGTTTCTCAGGTAGGTGCCGCCCATGGCAGTCTCAGCCGGCGACGATGCGGCGCATGCGCGCGGCCATCTCGATCTGCTTGGCCCGGTCGCCGCCGACCTCGTGGATCAGGGTGCCGTCGTAGCCGGCGGCGCGCAACTCGGCGATCACCGCCGGCCAGTCGGTGTCGCCGTCCATCAGGTCGACGAAGCGCCCCGCTCCGCGGTCGAAGTCCTTGAGATGCACCTTCCGGATGCGGCTCCCGAGATCGCGGATCCAGTGCTCGGGGTGGCCGTAGGCCATCATGTTGGCCGTATCGAGGTAGATCCCCACCCACTCGCTGCCGACCTCGTCGGTGAGCTGCACCGCCTCGCGCGGGCTCAGCATGAACTTGTTCCACACGTTCTCCACGGCGATCGCCGCCCGGTGCCGTTCCGCCAGAGGTGCCAACTCCCGCAGGGCGCCCACGAGATCGTCCCAGGCCTGGGCGTAGGTCCCTTCCGCCTCGAGCTGGCCCGGGTGCAGGAGGACGGCGTCGGTGCCGATCCGGCCCGCGATCTCCAGGGAGCGGGCCAGGCAGCGGCTGCAGGCCCGGCGCTCGACCGGGTCGCGGCTCATCAGGTTGCCGCGCTCGGCGTAATGCGCGATGGAGGCGGCGATGGTCACCCCCGCCTCGCCGCAGCGTCTCGACACGGCCTGGAGCTCGTCGTCGCTCATCTCGACGTTGAGGTCCTTGCCGGAGGCGGTGAAGGTGAGCTCCACGGCGTCGTACCCGGCCTCGATGCACAGGCCAAGGGTGTCCTCGAGGCTCATGCCGGGCAGGATGATCTGGGTAGGTCCGATCTTCACGCGAGGCTCCTGTGAGAGGGAGGGCAAAGGTAAGCGGGGACGTGTGAGGGTGTCCAGATTGCGGCGATCCGGAGGATTCGGAACTCTCGTTGTGCCCCCTGGGACTGCGGGCTATCTTCCCGGCCCTCCGACAAAACCTCAACCGCACCTGTTGCAGACAGGAGCCGCGAGATGCCACGTATCAGGAAAGCCGACTACTCCGTGGGAGTCGTCGGAGTGGGCCGCATGGGCGCCAACATCGCCCGCCACCTGAAGGATGACGGCTTCCCAGTCACCACCGTGTACGACGTCAATGCGAAGCTGGCGGCCTCCGTCGCCAAGGAGCTGGAGGCCAAGGCCGCCGCGACGCTGGCGGAGGTCACGGCAGGGGCCGACTACATCATCACCGTGGTCACCGACGACCGCTCCATGAAGTCGATCTTCCCCGAGCGCGGCGACAGTCTCCTCCAGGACGCGAAGGACAAGACCTTCATCAACTGCGCCACCATCACCCCCGACACCCACGTGCTGGTGGAGAAGCGGGCCTCCAAGGCCGGCGCCCGAAGCCTCGAAGGCTGCATGGCCAGCTCCATCACCCAGGCGCGCGAGGGTACCCTGTACCTGATGTGCGGCGGCCGGAAGGCGGTCTTCGACCGCTGCAAGCCGCTCCTCGACAGCATGAGCGTCGACCTGCGCTACATCGGTTCCACGGGCAAGGCCGCCCAGGTGAAGGCCCTGGTCAACATGGTGATGAACATCAACACCGCCGGCCTCGCCGAGGGGCTGGGCCTCGGCAAGGCCCTGGGCCTCGACCTGGAGGTCCTGATGGAGGTGTTCTCCCAGACCGGCGCCAACTCACGGGTCCTCGAGACGGACGGCGAGGACATGGTCGCCCGCGACCACGAGTGCTACTTCTCGGCCGCCCACGCGGCCAAGGACTCCGGCATCGCCCTGGCCCTGGCGCGGCAGAAGGGCCTGGACCTGCCGTTGGCCCGACGGACGAAGGCCCAGTTTGCGCGGATGATCGACCTTGGCAAGGGCGAGCTCGACAAGTCCGGCGTTGCCGAGCTCACCTTCCCGGGCCGCGCCTTGGCCAGGTCCAAGGCCGCGAAGAAACGCAAGGCCGGCAAGGCCAAGGCGAAGAAGAGCTGATTCTGCGGGTTTCCAGCCCGATGCCATCAGGGGAGGTGGTCTCCGAACCGGGGCGCACCTCCCCTTCTTCGTGTACTCGAGGGCTACATCCGGCCGTGGCGGATGTCGACCATCCGCTGGGTCAGCTCGTAGCGCAGCTCATCCCCGTTGAAGAAGCGGATGAATTCGTCCACCAGGCTGCCGAAGTAGCGGTGGAAGACGTGGGGCGCGTACCAGGCGATGTGGGGGGTGCAGAACACGTTCGGCAGGCGGCGCAGGACGCTGTCGGCGGGCAGGGGCTCCGGGTCGAAGACGTCGAGGCCCGCGATCAGCCGCCCGCCCTGCAGCCGCGCCACCAGGGCCTGGTGATCGATCACCTTGCCGCGGCTGCAGTTGACCAGGATCCTGCCGTCGCCCAGCCGCTCCAGCTCGGCGGCGCCGATGAGGCCTTCCGTCCTCGGTGTGTGCGGCACCTGCACCACGAGGATGTCGGCGTGGTCCAGGACCTCCTCAAGGCTGCCGCGGCGGATCCCCAGTCCGTCGGCGACTTCCTCCTCCAGGTAGGGGTCGCTCACCAGCAGATCGACGCGGAAGGGCGCCAGCAACTCGATCAGTCGCTGGCCCACGTGTCCGCAGCCGACCAGCCCCACCCGCTTCCCGGTCAGCTCGCCGTGGACGAAGTCCTGATTGCCGGCCACGGCCCAGGTCTCGGTACCGGCCATCATCTGCCGGTACACGGCGCCGGCGTTCCGCAGGCAGATCAGCATCATGGCCAGGTCCCACTCCGCCACGGGCGGGGCGGAAGCGATGTTGTCCGTGTCGATGACGCGAATGCCGTGCCCGCGGGCAGCCGGCAGGTCGACGCCGTTGCCGAACCGGTCCCCCCGCACACCGACGATGCGCAACTCCGGACAGGCGCGGAAGAGGGCTTTGGTGAGTGGCGGCAGACGCCCGCCCTGGGTGATCAACCCCGCACATCCAGCCAGGTCCGCGATCAGGCCGGCCTCGTCCCGCTCCTCGGTGACCCGCACCACCTGGGCGGCTTGTTCCAGCCGCCTCCAGTCCGGGTCGGTGGCGTACGGTCCTGCGTCCACCAGCACTCTCGGTCGGGTCATCGGTTCCATCCCTTGCGGTCACGGCCCGTGGCCAACCAGACCCAGCCGCCGACGATGAGGAAGAGCACGGAGGTCGTGTAGAAGACCGAGCGGAACCCGAGCTCCGCACCCAGGTAGCTGCCGGCGAGGGGTCCGAAGGCCCAGCCCAGGGCGGCCATGCTCGACATGACCCCGAAGGCCTTGCCCCGGTCCTCTTCATCGATGATCCGCGTCAGCACGGAGTTGGCCACGGGCCGCACCGACCCGGTGGCCACACCGCTGAAGATGATCAGCGTTCCGAGGGCCCAGACCGTGGTGGAGAATCCCTGGGCCAGGTAGAGGACGGCCGCTGCCCACAGTCCGCCCACGAGCACGCGGCGCGGGCCGAGACGATCCGAGAACCGGCCCATGACGGCGGAGGAGACGGCCCCCATCAGACCACCCAGGCCAAAGATCACTCCAGCGAGGGAGAGGATGTCACGGGCACCCGCCAGCTGCTGCAGGAAGAGGGGCACCACTGGCATGATGAAGCCGAAGGCGAAGGACATGGAGATGACCGTCGCCACAAGCACGAGGAAGGGCCGCAGCGACAGGAGCCGGGCCATGTCGCGTCCCGGGAGACGGTAGCGCGAGGAGCTCTCCACCGACCTGGAACGCTGGAAGTCCTCGCGCACCTGGAGCTGGACGCAGAGGCCGGCCAGCATGACGACGATACCTGAGACCAGGAAGCAGTGGCGGTACCCGAAGAGCTCGATCAGCGGCCCCCCGACCAGTGGCCCCACCGAGCCGCCGAGCATGAAGGCGCCCTGCATCAGGCCCAGGGCGAAGGCGAGATGGGCCCGGGGTGTCGACGTGGAGACCAGGGTCAGGCAAGCGGTGACCGTGCCTGCGAGCACCCCGTGGAGGACCCGGGCGAGCAGGAGCAACTCGACGCTGGGCACGTAGGCCATGAGGGCCACGCACAGGCCCCCGCCGAGCATGGAGCGCACGACCATCGGCTTGCGGCCGTAGCGATCGGCGAGGGTGCCCCAGACCGGTGCCGAGACCGCCATGGCCAGTCCTGCCGACGTTCCCATGCGACCGGCCCATACCAAGGCCTGGTCCAGGCCGCCGACATCGAACTCCTGGATGTAGTAGGGCAGGAAGGGCTGCATCGCCTGAAAGCCGATGATGGCCGTCAGCTCCGCTGCCCAGAGGGTGTAGAAGTTGCGCCGCCAGCCTTCGTACCCCCGGTCGCTCATCGGTGGAGCGGGGGAGGAGGGGGGAGGCTCCGCCCTCCCCGCGAGGTCGTACGGCGGGCCCCGCAGGAGGTCACCGCAGCGCCGATACCCCCCCGCCCTTCAGCGCCCGGTCCACCTCCTTCTCCACGTCGGCCTGGGTGACCATGGAGGTGTCGCCCACCGTCTCCTGCACCAGGATGCCGTGGGCGGCCCCCCACTGGACGGCCTCGGCAGGAGTCCGCCCCTCGAGCAGGGCCGCGATCACCCCGGAGGCGAAGGAGTCGCCTCCGCCGGTGCGGTCGGCGATCTCCACCTCCGTCCGCACCGCCGCCTGGTGCACGGTGTCGCTCCCGACCTCGTAGAGAACGGCGCCCCAGTTGATGCGATCCGCCGACAGGGCTCCGCGCAGCTGCGTGCCAATGTACCGCAGGTTCGGGTAGTCCTTCGACACCTGCCGCAGCATGCCGGTGTAGATCTCCAGCCACTCGTCGAAGGGGGCTTCCTTGTCGACGGATTCGGTCTCGTAGCCGAGGGCGTCGTCGAAGTCGTCCTGATTGCCCACGAGAAAGTCGACATGGGCCACGATGCCGCGGTTGATTCGACGGGCGCGGTCCTTGTCGGGCTCCACCTTCGAGCGGTAGTTGAGGTCGAAGGAGCGTCCGGCGCCGTGCTCCCCGGCGCGGGTCAACGCCTCCAGCGCCAGATCGGCCGTCTTCTGCGACAGCAGGGTGTAGATGCCGCCGGTGCTGAACCAGCGCGTCCCCAACTCGCCGAAGAGGTGATCCCAGCCCACGTCGCCGGGGCCGATCTCGCGCACCGGGGTGTGGGCCCGGTAGTACTCGGTGACGGAGGGCAGCACGCCCTTGCCGGCCCAGGTGAAGTTGATGCCGTTGTGCAGGGTCCCCTTGCCGTCGGTGGAGTGCTCCCCCTTCCCGGAGGGGCTGAACCAGATGATGTGGCCCGTGTCGATGCCGGCCTCGCGCAGCTGGTTCTCGATGTTGCGGCCGATGCCGTCGTCCACGAGGGCGGTGACCACGGCCGTGCGCAGACCGAAGCAGTAGCTCAGCCCCTCGGTGACGTTGGTCTCGCCGCCGCCATGCCAGAGGCGCGCCGTCCGGGCCCGCGCCGTGGGCACGTCGCCGGGATCGATCCGCATCAGGACCTCGCCGAGGGAGACGGCGTCGTAGCGTGTCTCCTGCACAGACTTCAGTTGCCAGTCCGACATCCCTTGCTCCTGTTCAGACACCGGCTCCAACGCGTGCGAAAGGTTTGGCCACCGATTTCTCGAGCGACTCGAGCACGGCCACGGGCCCGAGCATGGTCTGCTCGGTCTCCTCCGTCTCGCCCGTTCTGAACATGCGCACGAAATCGCGGACTCCGGTCAGGTAGGGACTCTCGTCCATGGGGATCGGCCGGTCCACCCGCCCTCCCTCGCCGATCACGGAGAGGTGGAACTCGGGCCGGCCCTCGCCGATGAGGTTCATGGTCGCCACCGTGCCCGAGCGGAAGAGGATGCTGGCACTGTGGTTGGCGCCCGCGCCCTTGACCATCTGGACCCGGTAGAAGTCGTAGCCTGCGAGACGGAGGATCAGGTCGACCTGGTGGATGCCGTAGAAGAAGATGCCGCCCCACTTGGAGCGGATGTCGCAGGGGCCGGTGGAGATCACCGTGTGGATCTGCCCCAGCCTGGAGACGACCCGCTTCAGATCGCAGAACGCCTTCTGCTTGGGCAGTGTCGAAAACGAGCAGACCGGCACCTTCAACTCGCGCGCACGGGCGAGGAACTTGCGGCCTTCGGCTCGACGGTAGCAGAACGGCTTGTCGATGAACATGGGCACGCCCGTCTCGAGGAAGGGCCTCGCCGCCGGCAGGTGAAACTTGCCGTGGCGGTGGTCCACCACGATGGCGTCGACCTCCCCGATCATCTCCTCCGGGCGGGAGACGATCCGCGGGATCTGCCCCGCCTCCGCCGCTTCCTTTGCGAATCGCCGTGTCTCTCCCCAGACGTGGGTGGCGCGCACGCCCCGGAGACGCTTGTCGACGTTGAGGACCTTGGCGATGGCCAGGGTGTGGCTGTTCTCGGCGCCCACCATGCCGATCTTCAGCATCCTCAGCTCCCCCCTGCCCCGAAGGGCCAGAGCCTCAGGGCGGTGCGGCCCAGGACCCACTCCATGTCCTCGGCGGCGATGAAGGCGCTCATGTGATCGCGGACCACCGACAGGGTCTGGCCGTACTCCGCCTTGCTCAGGCAGACCGGCCAGTCGGTTCCCCACATGATGCGCTGCGCCCCGAAGGCCTGGTAGACCTCCTCCACCAGGCCGTGGGTGTCGGCCCAGGGATAGCCCTCGTCAGAGATCGACCAGGTGTGGCTGATCTTGACGCAGACCCGCTCGTATCTCGCGAGATCGGTCAGGAGCCGGCGCTCCTCGGCGTCGCCGGGATGGGCGTCGGACATGTGGTCGATGACGACGTCGAGATCCGGGTGGCGGTCGAGGAGGGGCACCAGGTCGCTGAGCCTCGGGGGCCGCGTCAGCAGCAGCAGGGGCACGCCGAGGGACTCGGCCCGGGCGAAGATGGGGTTCATCCGCGCCGGGTCGGCGAACCAGTCGCCCGAGGCGTCGACGGACGGGCTCAGGCGGACCCCGTGGACGCCCTGCTCCGTCCACTCGCTGAGGTGGTCGGGCGCGGCCGGGTCCTCGGGGTTGATCCGCCCCACGGCCATGAATTTCTCCGGGTAGCGGCCGATGACGTCGACGACGTAACGGTTGTCCCATCGGTAGTGGATTACCTGCACCAGCACCGTCTTCTCCACCCCGTGGGCGGCCATCTGCTCGAGGAGCATCTCGGCCGTCCTGTCCTCGGCGGGGGGAGAGGGGTTCTCGGCGGGCCAGGGAAAGCGCGGGTCATTGACCCAGACGTGGGTATGGGGATCGATGATCATCATGACGTATACGAAGATCCGGCCCGCGGGTCCTGTCAATCGAGGACGGTTGCTCCCCCGATGGGGCGGGGATATCTTCGCCTCCTCGAAGGCCGGCCCCCGCGGGATCGGCCTTGTTCGCGTACGCCTCCCCCCATCCACCCGACTCGAAGGAATCTCCCATGGGCCGCCGGAGCCGCTTCGACCTCGAGACCCGGGGCGGGGTGACGGCCGGCGAGGAGTGGATCTGCGACAACGGCCAGCCGATCGCACGGCTCGAGCGGGTCGTCGTCGAGCAGCCGGAGCAGAACCTGCGCTACTTCGACCGCAACCTGCGGCCGGTGGTTCTGCGCGATCTCAGGCTCTCCCCGGGCGGCCGTCCCCTGGTAGCCGGGGTCCAGCTATTCTGGAACCTCGACGGCCACATCATCACCACCGAGCTGGTCGAGGTCACCGTGGACGGGCGCGGCACCGACCGCCTCACGGTGACCGTGACCACCGCCGACCCCGGCGGCGCCGCCACGTCTCGCCGTGTTCTCGCCATCACCTGGGACGGGGAGCTGGGCTCCTACGTGTACGACTTCGCCTGCCACCTGGAGCTCCACAGCCCGGAGGTCTTCCACCGCCCCGGCGTCGAGCAGGTCTCCTTCGAGTACAGCGACCCCTGGTATTGCGACGTGCCGGCTCCCACCGTCGCCTTCGGGGGGTCGTGGTCCGCCCACGGCTACACCCACCTGCTGGCCGAACCGGCCGACGGCACGGTCTGGCAGATGCCCCTCAACCACATGGCCACGGGCATTCCCAGTCCCCGCTCCTTCCGCGAGGGCGGCCTCTTCGTGCTGGCCTCGGACCCGGGCCACAACCCCGCCTTCGAGTTCCCCGGCGAGACCGCGGCGAGGACCTCGGCCTCGGTCTGCAACTGGGGCTACGACATCCACCTCGGGGCCCGCTATGGCGCCGACGAGCTCTACGAGCCGATCTGCGAGCGCTTCCGCATCCGCCTGTGTCCCGACGAGAAGGTGGCCCAGCTTCAGGGTCTGGCCGAACCCGTGCCCGCCGTGGAGTACGCCGGCTTCGACGAGCTGCCCCGGTACGAGCGCCGGTCGAGCTTCGACAAGCCCCTGCGCCTCGACGCGCCCGCCGGCGAGTTGGATCCCTGGCCGTGGCTGCCGGCCGGGGACGGCGCCGAGTGGTGCCGGGACCTCGGCCGCAGCGACGACTGCTCCCTGAAGATCCGCCGGCGGACCGCCGGGGTCACCGAGTGGTCGATGGACCGCGAGGGCGAGGGAGCCTTCACCCAGCGCTGGCGGGAGAACACCGGCTTCCGGGTCTCCCTCTGGGTGCGCACCGAGGCCGTCTCGGGCCGGGGAGCGTGCCTGGCCCTGCGGTGGATCATCTACAACCACTCGGAGCGCTATCCCCTGGTCTGCTCCGAGCGTCTCACCGGGACCCGGGACTGGACCCGCCTGACCGTGGAGATCCGCGGCCCCTCCCCGCCGGAGGTCAGCGCCGTGGAGATCGTCCTTCGCCAGGACGGCCCGGGCACCTCCTGGTTCGACGACCTGGAAGTGGAGGTCCTCTGATGTTCGACACCGTCATCTCCGGCGGCACGGTCATCGACGGCACCGGGGCCCCCCGGAGACGCGCCGACGTGGGCCTGCGCGGGGAGCGGGTCGCCGCTGTCGCCGGGGACCTCTCCGGCTCCGAGGCGGGGCGGCGCATCGACGCCTCGGGCCTCATCGTGGCCCCCGGCTTCGTCGACGTCCACAACCACTCCGACGCCTGGCTGCGCAAGATCCCGCACCTGGTGCCCAAGACCGCCCAGGGCTTCACCACCGAGGTGATCATGGCCGACGGGATCTCCTACGCGCCCGTCGACGAGGAGACGGCGCCGGAGTGGATCCACTACATGCGGGCCCTGAACGGGCTGCTCTTCGAGGAGTACGACGGCTGGCGCTCCCTGGCCGACTACATGCAGGGCCTGGACAGGCGCATGGCGCAGAACGCGATCACCCACCTGCCGTACGGCAACGTCCGCGCCATGGCCATGGGCTGGAGCCGCGCCGTGCCCGACGACTTCCAGATGACCAGGATCCGGGCCGACGTGGAGCAGGGCATGGCCGAGGGGGCGGTGGGGCTGTCCACGGGCATCGAGTACATGCCTCAGTGGTTCGCCACCCTGGACGAGCTGGTCGAGGTCTGCGAGCCGATGGCGCCCCACGGGCTCTATGTCAGCCACGTGCGCTACCGGAAGGGGACCCTGGAGGGCGTGGCCGAGGCGGTGGAGATCGGGCGCCGCGCCCGCGTGCCCGTCCACATCTCCCACCTGAAGGGCACGACGCCGGAGCAGATCGACGGACTGCTGGAGTACGTCGACGGCACCGCCCGCCAGGAGGTGAGCTTCTCCTTCGACGTCTATCCGTACCTGCCCGGGTCGACGATGCTCAACTTCCTCCTGCCCCACGAGGTGTGGGAAGAGGGATCGCTGGCGGTGCTCGGGAAGCTCACGGACCGCCGGCTGCGGCGGGAGTTCGGCCGCGACCTGTCCCGGACACGGCTGGAGAGCGCCCACATCGCCTGGCTGGCGTCACGGGACAACCAGCGCTACATCGGCCGGCTGCTGTCGGAGTACGTGGCGGAGGTGGGCAAGTCCCCGGAGGACGCCCTGTGCGACCTGCTGATCGAGGAGAACCTGGCCGTCCTCCTGGTCTTCCACCACGGCGCCGACGAGCTGATCGCTCCCTTCCTCGCCCACGACTGCTACGTCATGGGCACCGACGGGATCTACTTTCCCGACGGCCAGGTCCACCCGAGGATGTACGGGTCGGCGCCGCGCCTGCTGGGCCCCTGCGTGCGCGACCAGGGCCTCTTCAGCCTCGAGGAGGCGGTGGCCAGGCTCAGCGACCGCCCGGCCCGGCGCTTCGGATGTGCCGAGAGGGGGCAGGTGCGCGAAGGCTGGTTCGCCGACCTTGTCGTCTTCGACGCCGAAACTGTGACCGACCGGGCGACCTACGACGACCCCCGCCAGCTGCCCACGGGCATCGACCACGTCCTGGTGAACGGGACGCCGGTGATCGACAGCGGCCAGGCGGTCCCCGACCTGGCCGACCCGATGCCCGGACGGGCCCTCGTCTTCCAGCCCTGAGCCCGCCCCCGGCTCAGTCAGCCCACAGGATGCCGTGGGCGAAGTGCCAGTCCTCCACGTGGTTGAGGACCACCGCGGACTCCGGCAGCGAGCCGTCGTCGGCCCGCCCCAGGTTGCCGTGGATGTCGGCCCGCTTGTCCGCCTGGTGGGTCCGGTGGCGCACGTACTCGTTCCACTCCCCCACCGGTCCGCTCACGTCCCGCCCTCCGAGCTGATCCCGCACCCAGTCCTCGAACCGGAGGTAGGAAGGTCTCTCCGAGGTCAGGTGGTCCACGACTCGGTCGGAGTCCAGGCCAAGGACATCCTCGACGACCCGACGGTCGAGGCCGCCCCCCAGTCCCGGGTACTCGCTGTGCAGCAGGCCGGCCGCCTGGAGCAGGATCTTGTGCCAGGTGCGCGGAAGCTGGCATACGCCGAGGAGACCGTAGTCGAGGGTGGAGATCAGGGGAACCGTCCGGCCGGACCAGGCTGCCAACGCCTCTCCTCCCAGATCCCGGGCATACCAGAACTGCCAGTCCTCCAAGTGGTTGAGGACCACGGCTGAAGTGACTCCCTCAGATCCGTCGAAGCCGAGGGTCGGATAGATGTCGTCGATCTTCCACTGCTCGTGCACCCGGGAGCGGATGGAGCCGTTCCACTCCTCGATCCGCTCAGGGGAGGGCCCGCCCCCCGTCCGCTCGCGGACCCAGGCCTCGAAGGAGAGATAGTCGGGCCGCGCCGAGTGGATGCGCCCGAGGGCGGTCTCCTTGTCGAGGCCGAGCAGGTCGAGGACCATGCTGTCGAGGACGGGGGTGCACTCCGGATAGTCCTCGGCCAAGCGGCCGGCGGCGTTCAGCGACGCCTTCCACCACAGCCGCGGCAGGTGACAGACCTCCAGGGGGCCGTAGCACTGAGTGCTGATCAGGGGGATCATTCCTTGCCTTTCCGCGAATCGATGATCAGATGACGCCGTCCCGGCGCATCGAGCCCAGCTCGTCCCCATCGACGCCGAGCAGCTCCTGCAGGACGGACTCCGTGTGCTCGCCGAGGGCCGGAGCGGGCCTCGGATCGATCTCCGGCGCCTCGCCGGCGAAGCGCAGCGGCGACACCGGGACGGCCACCGACTCCCCATCGCACGGCTGCCGCCGGATCAGGCCCCGGGAGCGGACCTGGGGATCGCCGACGAGATCCGCCATGTCGTTCACCGGCCCGCAGGGGACCCCGGCCTTCTCCAGGCGCTCGAGCCACTCGTCCACGGAACCGCCGGCGAAGGCGGCGTTGAGCTCCGACTCGAGCTCGGCGTGGTTCTCGGTGCGGGCGGCGTTGTCGGCGAAGCGGGCGTCCTCGTCCAGCTCGGGGCGCCCCAGGACCTGGCACAGGCGGTCGAAGAGCCGGTCGTTGCCCGCCGCCACCACGACCCATCCGTCGGCGGCTGCGAAGAACTGGAAGGGCGTGATCGCCGGATGCCGGGATCCCAGCGGCCCCGGGACCTGCCCGTTCACGTCGTAGCGGGCGATGGCGTTCTCGAGCAGTGCCACCTGGCAGTCGAGCATGGAGACGTCCAGGTGCCGGCCCCGGCCGGTCTCGCGGGCTCGCGCCAGGGCCGCCAGCAGGCCGACGCAGGCGAAGAGGGCGGCGCTCAGGTCCGCCGTCGACGAGCCGACCCGGACCGGCGGCTGGCCCGGCAGGCCCGTGATCGAGGCGAGGCCGCTCATGGCCTGCACGATCACGTCGTACGCCGGCCGGTGGGAGTACGGCCCGCTCTGGCCGAAGCCGGAGATCGACGCGTACACCAGGCGGGGGTTGCGCGCCGAGACCCGGTCGTAGTCGAGACCGAAGCGCGCCATGCTGCCGGGGCGGAAGTTCTCCACCAGGACGTCGGACCGTTCCACCAGGTCCATGGCGAGACCGGACCCGCGGGGCGTACGCAGGTCGAGGGTCACCGACTTCTTGCCGCGGTTGACGCTCGCGTAGTAGGCGCTCACGCCGGCGATGAAGGGCCCGAAGTTCCTCGCCTCGTCGCCGTGGCCCGGCAGCTCGACCTTGATCACCTCGGCGCCGAGGTCGGCCAGGACCATGGTGGCGTAGGGGCCGGCCAGGACGCGGGTGAAGTCGAGGACCCGGACGCCCTCCAGCAGGGGCGCCTGGTCTACGCGGGCGAAGTCAGCAGGCAAGCGCCCTCCCCCGGGGTGGCCACGGAACGGTCGAGATCCACTTCGGGAAGGCCGAGACGGGCGATCACATCCTCCAGGGCAGAGCGCTCCCGACCGTCGAGGAAGCGGCGCGAGATCAGGCCGCCGAGGTTGCCCCCCCATCCGGCGCCCAGCCTCTGCACCGCCCCCGCGTCCTTCCCGTACCCCTCGAGGAAGTCGTTCAGGGTGGTCACCACCCGGTCGTAGTCATCGGTCATGCGTCCGTACCCGCCGGGCACGAAAGCGAGGCGCCCCCGTGGATCGCCCCGGCGCGAGGCCCCGGCCAGGGCCGCCAGCTCCTCCCGGGTCACCTCGGCATCGCGGTCGCCGGCGTGAGAGAGACGGACCAGCTCGAAGGCGGTGGCCACGTCTCCCGCCGCCAGGAGGTCGACGGCCGCCGCCACCCGGTCCTGCTCGGCCAGGCCGAAGGTGAACCGCCGCCTGAGCAGGATCGGCGAGTCGGGCCCGGTATGGGGAAAGCGCTGCCCAACCTCGCGCCGATGCATCGCCTCGTACGCCTCGCCGCCGCCGGTACCGCGGGCGCTGGCGTCGAGCTCGGAGAGGCTGGTTCGCTCCGGCACCATGGCCAGCAGCTCGCACAGCTGGGCCGTGGTGAGGCCCAGGTTCTCCGGCGTCAGGTCGCGGATCATCTCGATCCGCTCGCGGAAGTCGGGGACCAGGCCCTCCCAGCCCGGGGCGCCGAGACGCGCGGGCAGCAGCACCTCCCGCAGCAGGTAGGTACCCACGGGGTAGGCGAGGACGGTCTCCTCCTTGCCGGCCTCGTCGTAGACGCGCGGCACGCCGCTGTCGAGGAGGATGGCCACGTACTCCTCCGGCAGGGGGGCCGAGCCGCAGTCCCGGGCGGGGAAGACGCCGACGCTGACCAACTGTCCCGACCGGCCCAGGACCATGCCGCCGTGGTCGGCGGTGCCGCCCCGGGTGCCCCGGATCCACTCGGAGGTGCCGACCCCGTCGATGACGTCCTCCCAGGAGATGTCGCGCCCCGGACGAAGGCCGTGGAGTCCGAGAACGGCGAAGGCGGTGGAGATGACCAGGGCCGAGGAGGACGACATGCCTCCGGAGGGGGAGACGTTGCTGAAGAGGAGGGCATCCATGCCCCTCGGATGGTTCCCCCTCAGCCGCAGCCAGCTGTCGAGGTAGACGAGCTGGCCCTGGGGCAGGATGCCCCAGCCGTCGTCCATGGTGCTGCCCGTCTCGCGCTCCCGGCGGCTGCACAAGGCGCCGGCGTAGTCCATCAGATCCTGACGGGAGGAGAGCGGCTCGGCAGAGGCCATCTCCGACAGGCGGAACCGCACGGGCTCGAAGTCCCGTGCCGCGCCCCCTTCACCGCGGTAGATGCTGTGGAGCCTGACACGATCGTCGTCGCGCGCCGCCGCCACCGTGACCGTGTCGTGACCCCGAACGGCCAGCCGCAGGCTGGGCATGCCTCCGTAGTCGATGTGCATGCCCATGATGTTCATCTGTCCGGGACAGCGGCTGATGACCACCGGGCGTCCCTCCCCGTCTTCGGGATAGCGCCGGGCGAAGAGGGAAAGGGCCTCCTGGTAGCGCTGCCGCCAGGCCTCGGACTCCCCGCCGTAGAGCCGCTGCAGATCACGGCCGAGGCAGGAGCCGCGGTCGTCGAGGGCGCGTCTCCAGTCCCCCAGGGAGGCGCTGAAGGGGGACGGCTGGAAGGCGGCCGGCCCGGTCACCTTACCTCCTCGTGGGCCTGCGTGTACTTCGGGAGCGCCTCCAGGTCCAGATCGCACCCGAGTCCCGCCTTCTCGGGCGTGGCCACATAGCCGTCAACGAACTCGATGGGCTCGACGATCAGGTCGTCCTCCCGGGTCCAGCTGCCCACGAAGTCGGAGGCCATGGCGCAGGCGGGGGCCAGCGCCGCGGCGTGGATGTAGGATGTATCGATGATGCCGAGGTCGTTGCCGGAACCGTGCCAGCAGGGCATGCCCGCGGCGGCGGCGATCTGCGCGAGCTCGGGCATCCGGACCGGGCCGCTGCCGAGGTTGAAGCAGTCCACGCATCCGGCCTGCAGCGCCCGGAGCATGGACGCCCCGTCCCCGAGGTGCATGGCGATCGGGGCGTCCACCTCCTCGTGGATGCGGACATAGCCCTCCAGGTCCTTCTTGGGGATGGGGTCCTCGAAGACCTCGACGTTGCCCAGGGCCACGAGGCGATGGGCCAGCTCGATCGCCTCTTCCGCCGTATGGAAGCGCTCGTTCGGGTCGACGGTGACCTTGAAGTCGACGCCGGCCACGTCGCGCATGGCGCGCAGGCGCTCCTCCATCGGCTCCTCCAGCCTGCACTTGATCTTGACCCCGTGGAAGCCCAGCCGCAGGGCCCGCTCCACCGACCGCTTTCCGTCCTCGGGGGTCTGGTGGCCGATCCAGTAGTCGGCGCGGACCCGGGAGCGCACGGCGCCTCCCAGGAGGTCGTGGACGGGCAGCTTCCGGGCGCGGCCCACGAGGTCGAGGACCGCCATCTCGAAGGCCCCATAGGCGGGGCCCTGCTGCACGTCGGGAACGCCCCGCTCCGTGCCGTCGAGGACGCGCCCCTCGGGCACGGCATAGATGTCCCGCAGACAGAGCCCCTCGGGATCGGACCCGAGGATGAGTCGGGCCCCCTCCCGGACCTGGTCCACGGGCAGCCCCCGCCCCGTCTCCCCGATCCCTTGCAGCTCGGTGTCGGTGTTCAGCCGCAGCAGGTGCTTGGGCATCTGGTCCCACCCCGTCTCCGGGACCCACTCCGGGCTGTGCACGCGCCCCGGGATCGTGGGCACCACGACGGTCCAGATGTCCACCGAGGTGATCCTCACCCCTCTCCCTCCTCCTTCACCGGGCCCAGCGCGCGTCCGGCGACACAGATCAGAAAGTTGACGCCGAGGCCGACGACGCCGGCGTGGAACCCGTAGAGCTTGCTCTGGCCGGCGACGGTCAGCCCCAGGGCGACCGCCAGGCCAGCGAGCAGTCCGGCGATGACCACGGAGGTCCGCAGCCTCCGCCAGTAGAGACCGAGGAAGAAGCAAGGCACGATCTGGATCAGAACCTCGAACTTGATCTCCAGAAGGCGCACGAGGGTCTTCTCGGTGCCGATGGCGATGCCCACCAGCACGGCCACCACCACCCAGGAGACGATCTTGCCCACCAGGGTGAGCTCGGGCTGGGTCGCCCCCGGCCGGAAATGGACCTGGTAGATGTCGCGCGTGAACATGGAGGAGATGCTCAGAAGGGCCGAGTCGGCCGTGGACATGAGGGCGGCGAGGGCTGCCGCGAAGATCACCACGACCAGCCAGTAACCCGCCAGGGACTGCTCCATGATCAGGCCGCACAGCCGGGCGAGGATCTGATCGGTGGCCACGCCCTCCAGGCCCGGGAGCACCACCCTTCCCGTGAGCCCGCAGAGGAGGGCGATCAGGGTCGTCGTAAGGGGCAGGAAGGCCATCACCGTGAGGGACCGCTTGAGGACGCTCACCGAGCGGCTGGCGTAGAGCCGCTGGATCGCCTGGGGATAGATGGCGGCGCCGCAGCCCAGGAGCAGTACGAAGCTGATCCAGGTGTTGCAGATCTCGAGCGAAGGCGCCCTTACCATTTCGGGCGCTTCGACGCTCAGCTTCTCGACGACGGCTGTGAGGCCGCCGCCCAGGCCGGGCACGAGGAAGAGCAGAATGGAGAAGCCGGCGAGCAGGAGGACGCCCTGGATCGCATCCGTCCAGGCCACCGAACGCATCCCCCCGAGGGTTTCGTAGACGACCATGATCACCGCCAGGGCGATGATGCCGTAGGCCGAGGAGATGCCGCCGTCGGTGATCCCCTCCACGGCCGCCCCCATCGCCTTGAGCTGCGCCAGGGTGTAGTTGCCGAGGGCGTAGATCATGAGCAGGGTGGCCAGCAGGGTCAGCAAGGGCGAGCCGAAACGGTGCCGGATGTAGTCGCCGGGTGTGATGAACTCCATGCGCCGTGCGAGGGCCACCAGGCGCGGCGCGAAGAGGAGGTAGCCGACGATGATGGAGAACATGAAGAGGATCGAGACGGTCCACTCGAAGCCGATCCGGTAGGCCTTGCCCGTGTACCCGAACATGGTGTTGCCGCTGTACTGGGTGGCGTAGAGGGTCAGCAGCAGCACCCCCAGGCCCATGGAGCGGCCGGCCAGGTAGAAGTCGGCCATGCTGTCGCTCATTCGCCGCAGACGGCCGATCCAGCCGACGCCGATCATCATCACCAGGTAGAGGCCGATGACGACGAGAGCGCCGGTGCCGAAGCCGGATCCCGATTCCACTCAGTCCTCCTCCTGCCACCAGCGCCGGATGACGAAGGCGGTCCACAGGGCCATGAGCACCACCGCCCCCAGGCTCACGGCGGCCCACAGGGGCAGGCCGAGCACGAGCGGCCCCCTGTATCCCGTCGGCCAGTACCAGGGAACGGCCACGACGAACAGCAACAGGTACACCACCCAGATCAGCGGATGCCGACGGGGCTCGTCGCGGAGCCCCTCGCCCTCGACCGGTGCTTCCGGCTTCATGGGCCGCGCCCTCCGTGCCAGTCCCGCAGAGCGGGATAGATCTGCTGGTACTCCACGAATCCCTCCTCGTAGGCGGCTCTCGCCTCGTCCCGGGGCTCCACCGTCTGGGCGCGCCCGTCCGCGGCGCCGCAGGCCTCTTCGAAGTCCTCGAACAGGCCCGTGCCCACGGCGGCGATCAGGGCCGCGCCGAGGGCGGAAGGGTCGTCCTCGGCGAGGACGCGCACCGGCTTGCCCACCACGTCCGCCACGATCTGCCTCCACAGGACGGAGCGCAGGCCGCCCTCGCCGACGCGGATCTCGTGATCTGGCAGCCCGGCGCAACGGAAGCACTCCAGGCACTCGCGAAGATCGTAGGCCACACCCTCCATGACTGCGCGTACCATGTGGCCGCGCCCGTGGCGCAGGTCCAGCCCCAGGAAGGCCCCCCGGGCGGCCGGGTCGGGACCCGGCGTGGCCCGGCCCTGCAGCCAGGGGGCGAAGACCAGTCCCCGGCTGCCGGCTTCGGCTTGCTCCGCCTCGGCGAGCAACCCCTCGAAGCCAGCGCCGAGGATCCCGGTGAGCCAGCGCAGGCTCTCGCCCCCGGTGAAGGAGCACCCGAGCCAGGCATGGCCGCGGCCGTCGGGATGGCACATGGGCCACAGCCCCTCGGTGGCAGGCCCGGAGGCGGTCTCCAGACTCGGGGCGTAGGCCGTGGCGTGGGCCGCGGTGCCGATGCCGAGGGAGACGATCCCGGGACGGACCACTCCGCTGCCCACGGCGAGACAGGGCATGTCGCCGCCGCCGGCGCAGACCGGTACGCCGGCCGGCAGTCCGGTGGAGGCCGCCGCGGCCTCGGTGACGGCGCCTACCACTTCGGTCGACGGGGACAGCGCCGGAAACAGGTCCTCTCGCACACCGACGGCGGAGAGAACCTCCGACGACCAGCGCTTCTCCTTCAGGTCGAGGGCGGCGGTCACGGAGGCGTCCGTCAGATCGGTCCCGGTGCTGCCCGAGAGGCGGAGCCGCAGCCAGTCCTTCGGCAGCAGGACGACCCGCGTCTTCCTGTAGACCGCCGGCTCGTGGTCGCGCACCCAGAGGATCTTGGCCAGGGTGTTCACCGGCGTCAAGCGCTGCCGGGCCGACTGGAGGACGCAGTCCCCCGCGACGCCGTCATCGATGCGCCGGCAGAGTTCGGCGGCGCGGTGGTCGAGCCAGATCGGCACCGGCCGCAACGGCTGCAGAGCGTCGTCGAGGAAGAGTCCGCCGTTGAGCTGCCCCGAGAGGGAGAGTCCCCGGATGCGAGCCGTGTCGACCTGCCGCGCGGCTTCGCGCAGGGCCGCGCACGTGGCCTGCCACCAGTCTTCGGGATCCTGCTCCACCCACCCAGGCCTCGGGGTGTGCAGGGGGTACCCGGCCGAGGCCCTCCCCACCACCCGGCCGCCGGAGTCGACCACCAGGACCTTGACACTCGTGGTGCCCAGGTCGATGCCGAGAGAGAGGTCCGGTGCCACGCCGGGTTCAGGGGCGGCCGCCGCAGGAGGCCGCCTTGGACAGCCTGGACTGGCGGGTGCAGCTTTGCACGGAGGGGAAGGACGTCGGGAATGAGTGAGCTGCCCACAGGCGGGCTCGTACTCTACAAGGGCCGTCCGGCCCGCGTCAAGAAACCCGGGGAGGGCCGCCTGGAGATCGAGACGGAGGGCGGGTCCCGCCGTGTGCGCCCCAAGGACGTGACCCTGCTGCATGGCGGCCCCTGTAGGTTGGCCGACCTCTCCGACCCAGGGCCGGCCGAGCCGGTCGAGGCCGTGCGCGACCTGCTTCACGGGGAGGATCCCTGCGACCTGGCCACCCTCGCCGAGTTGCTCTTCGGCGGTGCCACCCCCGCCGCCTCCTGGGCGGCCTGGCAGCTTGTCGCTGACGGCCTGCACTTCTCGGGATCGCCGGAGGCCGTCCTGGCGCGATCCCCGCTGGAGGTGTCGGAGGAGAGCGAGCGCCGCCACCAGGCCGCCCGGAGGGCCCGGGCCTGGTCCGCCTTCGTCGAGCGCGTCCGGGGCGGAGCCGTGACCGACGAGGACGAGGAGTTCCTGCGCCCCCTGCAGGACCTGGCCCTCGGCCGCCGCGAGGGCTCGCCCGTGCTGAAGGAACTCGGCCGCGCCGAGTCGGCGGAGAACGCCCACGCCCTGCTTCTGGAGGTGGGGCGCTGGTCGGTCTCGGACGTGCCCTACCGCGCCCGGGCCGGACTCCCTCTGGAGGCGCCCCGAGCAGCATTGGCGGACCCATCCCCGGAGCCGCGGAAGGACCTCACTCACCTGCCGGCCCTCGCCATCGACGACGAGGGCAGCCGCGACCCCGACGACGCCGTCTCCCTCGACGAGGACGGGGCTCTCTGGGTCCACGTGGCCGACGCGGCCTCCGCCGTCCTCTCGGAGAGCCCGGTCGACCGTGAGGCGAGAGACCGCGGCGCCACCCTCTACCTGCCGGACGGGACGATCCCGATGCTTCCCCGCGAGGCGGTGGATCGGCTGGGGCTGGGCCTGGGCCCGGAAGGTGAGTCGCCGGCCCTCTCCTTTCGGCTCCTCCTCGACGAGGAGGGCCGGGTCACGGAGTGCGCCTTCCTGATCTCGCGGGTGCGGGTCGAGCGGTTGACCTATGGAGCCGCCGAGCAACGCCTCGACCGGGACCCGCTCCTGCAGAGGCTGGTGGAGCTCACCGATCGGGCCCGTTCCCGGAGGCTGACCGCCGGGGCCGTGGACCTGGAGTGGCCCGAGGCGCGCATCCGCGTGGAGGGCGGGACGGAGGCGCCCGTCATCCGTATCGAGCCCCTGGTGCCCTCGCCGATCCGCAGGATGGTGGCCGAGGCCATGATCCTGGCCGGCGAAGGGATGGCGCGGACGGCGGTCGAGAGCGGACTCGCCATGCCCTTCTCGGTGCAGGAAGCGGCCCCGGAGAGCGAGGGGGATGCGCCGCCGCCGGAGGGCTCGCTGGCCGCCGCCTTCGCCCTGCGGCGGCGCCAGACTCCGGCCCGCGTCAGCGGCGAGCCCGCTCCCCACCGCGGCCTGGGACTGCAGGCCTACGTGCGCGTCACGAGTCCCCTGCGCCGCTACGTCGACCTCCTCGCCCACCAGCAACTGCGCGCATGGGCCTCGGAGGCCGAACCCCTGGAGCGAGATCAGATGTTCGAGCGCGCCGCCCAGGCCGAGGCCGCCGCCCGTGCCGTGCGCCGTACCGAGCGGCTCGCCAATCGCCACTGGACCCTCGTGCAGTTGCGGCAGCGGCCCGGTTGGCAGGGAGAGGCGGAGCTGATCGACGCGAGAGGCCGCCGGGGAACGCTGGTGATTCCGGAACTGGCCCTGGAGACGCCGGTCAGCCTTCCGCCAGGCGGCCGGCCGGGGAGCCTCTACGCGGCCACGGTCCGGCACGTGGACCTGCCGCGTCTCGACCTCCACGTGGACCTGCGGGAAAGGACCGGCTAGCGGTCCTCGGGGGGGTGCCCGGACAGCCAGCGGTCGAACTCGGCCGCCTCGGCCTCCTTCATGCGCCAGCCCTGACCGGCGGCGGGAAAGCGCCGCTGGCGCACATCGTCGACATAGGCGGCGATGCCGCGGGTCCCCTGGCGTGCGAACTCGCCGTAGCGGCGCACGTGGCGCAGGTCGAACTCGTGGACGCCGAGGACGTCGGTGACGACCAGGACCTGCCCGTCGGTGTAGCGGCCGGCGGCGATGCCGATGGTGGGGATGTCGAGGCGTTCGGTGACCGCCCTGCCGACCTCCTCCGGGATGAGCTCGAGGACCAGGAAGGCAGCCCCCGCCTCCTGGAGGCGGAGGGCCCGCTCCACCAGGAGGGCCGCAGCCCTGGCGGTACGGGCCTGGATCCGCGGCGCCTCGTGGATCTGCGGGTTCAGGCCGAGATGGCACCACACATCGAGTCCGCGCTCGCCGAGGGCGGTCACGACCTCGGGCTTGAATCCCTCCAGCTTGACGCCGTCGGCACCGAGGGCGGTGAAGCGCAGGGAGTTGTCCAGGGCCTCCCCGGGAGTGTCGGCGGAGCCGTAGGGAAGGTCGGCGAGCAGGTAGGCGCCCCCCCGGAGGCCGCGCCGAACGGCCTTCAGGTGGTGGATCATGTCGTCCATCGTCACCTGCCGCTCGTCGTCGTACCCGAGGAGATTGGTGCCGACGCTGTCTGCGCAGAACACGACATCGACACCTGCCGCCTCCTGCCAGGCGGCCGTGGGGCTGTCGTAGCAGGTGAGGACGACGATCGGCTCGCGCCGCCCCTTCTTCGCCTGCAGTTCTTCGGTGTTCATCGCAGATGCCGGGTGGGCGCCGTGGGTGTCCCGCCCCGGGCTCCCTCAGGTCAGCAGCCAGCCCACCTGGCGCTCCGAGGACCACCGGTGGCGTGATATGGTCAGGGCCTCCGGGCGGGCGGCGGACCGGTAGATCCTCCGGACGGCGGACTCCGGAAAGCGCTGGCCGGCGCTGGCCCCGTGGACGGCCAGGCGCCCGGGCGCGATCAGGGCGGCGGCGGTGGCCACGTCTCCGGCGGACCGGACCGCGGGGATGGGGCACGTACTCTCCCAGTCACGCTCGAAGTGGAACCCGCTGACCTCGGCGCAGGTGGACCGCGGCCCGGCGGGGCCCGCGGCGGCAGCGGCGAAGAGACACCACAGGCCGGCCCGCCCCTGTCCGAGGAGGCGCACGCCGTCGGTATCGGGCCGGTCGCGCAGGTAGCCGAGGGCGCTGAGCACGTCCTGGACGCGAGCCGATGCGGTCACCGGGTTGTAGGTGTAGAAGTGGTCGATGTCCTCGACCGGGTAGGGGTGGTCCGCATCCCCGGCCTCGCCCAGCAGGAAGGGGTCGATGGCCAGCACCCTGTGGCCGGCCCGCAGCAGGGCCGCCACCGGAGCACGAGGCTTCCCGTCGTTGGTGAAGAGCGCCGCCTTGCCATCCCCGTGCACGACCAGGGCCGCCGGCCCGCGGGCGGCGGAAGCCGCCGAGACCATCACCGCGGGGACGGCGCCGCCTTCGAGCCTCAGCAGCAAGCGCTCGTACACCAGCTCGCCGCCCCGTTGCCGCAAGCGCTCCCTCCCCCGCTCCTGAAGGTCCACCTCTCCGGGTGCCGGCATGCGCGCGGCCAGGCAGTGCCGCAGGGCCGGGCCCAGGCGGGAGCGCAGCCGCCGCAGGCCGCCGAGGTCCCGCGGCTGCAGAAGGGCGTTTCGCCGCCGGGCCCGACGGGCGACGGAGTCGATCAGGTCCCCCGCCGCCAGGGCCCGCTTCGGCATGACGGTCCGGCCGGAGCCGGGCTCCCGGGGGAAGACACGGAGCTCGGCCGGGTCCACGGGGTCCAGGTCCGGCTCCCGGACCGGCGCGCCCGAGCCGCCGAGCAGGTAGCGGCGGAAGAAGCCGTACACGGCCTCCCGGCTTGCCCGGTTGTAGTTGTGCTCGGCCTCCACCTGGCAGGTGTGGACGCGGCCGGCGGCTCCGAAGAGGTCGTAGACCCGGCGCACGGCGGGGTACTCGTGGTACGGCGTGTGCACGGTCCAGTCGCCCGTGGCCGAGACCATCATCAGCGGACGCGGGGCGGCGCAGGCGGCGATCTCGATGTTGTTCAGGTCGAGCCGCAGGTGGGCCTGGTTCTCGCAGACGCAGCCTCCCTGCATGTGTCCCGAGATCATGTTCACCGGGGCGGCGGCGGCCACCCGGTCGTCGACAGCGGCGAGCAGGAAGGTCTGGGTGCCGCCGCCGGAGGCCCCGGTAACGCCGATGCGGCCGGGATCGACGTCGCTCAGGGAGCAGAGGAAGTCGATGACCCGCAGGCTGTTCCACAGCTGCAGCCCCAGCTGGCCCACTCCCCACGGCCCGGCCCGGGAGCCGAAGGCGTGGCGGTGCTCGAACTGGGCCGAGTCGTTGTAGCCGACCATGTCGTAGGCGAAGGCCACACAGCCGAGGCGCGCCAGGCCGATGCCGCGCGCCGGGACGGAGCCCAGGTGGTCGTGGTGGAACCGCCCCTGGGACCAGTGGCCGTGGGGACAGGCGATCCCGGGGGCCGCTCCTGTGAGACCGAGGGGCCGGTACAGGTTGCCGCACACGAACAACCCGGGGAGGCTCTCGAGGTGGACCTTCTCCACCGAGTAGCCCTGCCCCTCGACGCGCCCGAAGACGCGAGCCCTGAGGGGCGACCGCCGGGGCGATGGCAGGAGGCCGGTGACGGAGAGGATCCGTTCGCGGATGTGCGTGGCCCTCCGCCGCCAGTCGGCCAGGTCGGCCGGGGGCGCCAGCCCGCAGGGAGTCGTGAGCGCCCGCGGCGCCAGCAGACGCCGGTCTCCGGCCGCCGGATCCGGACCGACGGTGAGGAGGTCGGACGGGCTCTTCATGCCTCCGCCTCCGCGGCGGCTTCCAGCCCCTTGATCATCGACCGGATACGGGGCTTTCGATGGTCGGGATGGCACGGCACGAGCACCGCCCGCCCCAGGATGTCGAGGGAAGAGGCGCACATGTCGTGGGTATATCTCACCCTGCACTTGCGGTTGGCCGCGATCTTGAACGGGTCCAGGGCCGGGTGGTGCGACCCCTGCTGGCGCAGGATCGGCTCCCAGCGGGTATAGACATGGCGGCCCGTGTCCAGGGGACGGAAGTTGCCCACCCCCCGGCCGGCGAGATCGGCCGAGAAGGTCCGCGCCCGCTCCTCCGTCTCGAAGAGGAAGCCGGCGTGGGTGCCACACTCGAAATCGGGGCTGTGATTGCGGATCGAGGTGAGCCCGGTGGCCTCGCCGGCTTCGGTGAGGGCCTTCTTCTGGTCGCGCATGCGGGCCAGCATCCCGTCCAGTCGTCCGAGCTGAACGTTGAGGATGGCTCCCTCGAACTCGGAGGCGCGGAAGTTGTGGCCGGCGAACTGCAGGTCTTCGGCCGACCGCGGCGCGTCCGTGGCCTCCGGGTCGGCGTCCCAGTAGAAGGAGCAGCAGTCGACGGCCACCGAGCCGCGGTCGTACACGGCCTTCGAGCTGGTGACGAAGGCTCCCCCTTCGCCGCAGGTGATGTTCTTGAAGAAGTTGAAGCTGAAGGCGCCCGCGTGGCCGATCGACCCCAGGGCCCTGCCTCGGTAGCCCCCGCCAACGGCCTGGCAGGCGTCTTCCAGGACGAGAAGGTCGTGGCGCCGCGCGACCTTCATGATGCCGTCCATGTCGCAGGGCAGGCCGACCATGTGCACGGGGATCACGGCCCGCGTGTGCCGGGTCAGGCGGCGTTCGAGGTCCTCCGCCGACAGGGTGAGGGAGTCGTCCACGTCGGCGACCACCGGGATGGCTCCGGCGGAGAGAACGGCCAGGGCCGTCGCCATGTAGGTGTAGGCGGGTACCACCACCTGGTCCCCGGGCCCCACGCCGAGCCCGACGAGGGCGGTGTACAGGGCCGACGTTCCGGAGCGGGTCATGCGCGCGTGCTTCACGCCCAGATGAGAGGCCCAGCCGGCCTCGAACCGGTCGCATTCCCCGCCGGATCCGTAGCGGAAGATGTTCCCCGACTCGATGAGGCGCCGGATCCGCCGGATCTCCGCTTCTCCCATGCGATACACTGGCAACCCTCCTGAACTCAGCCGCCGAGGACGGCCGCTTCTCGAATTGGAACGGTATCGTGATGTGTCACGTCCGGAATCCTCAGACGTACACGGCGGCGAACGGAATCGATTCGGTAGACCGCCCGCGCCGAGACGAGATCCTCGACCCGCATGCGGCGTTCAATAGCCTCGCCCGCGGCCAGCAGCTCGGCTCGCATCGTCCCCGGCAGGATGCCGCTGGCGAGAGGGGGCGTGAAGCAGCCGGCCTCCGTCTGCAGGAGCAGGTTGCCCGTCGCGGCGCCCGCGATCTCTCCCCGCTGGTTTAGCAGGACCGCCTCCCGGGCTCCGCGGCGGCGAGCCTCGACGAGGGCCTCTTCCCGCACCCCCGGGTGGGTGGTCTTGTGGTAGAGAAACCGGTCCTCCTCGTCCACCGCGACCTCTTCGGCGATGACCGCCGTCACCTCGGAGGGGGCCGCTTCCACCCCGGAAGACTCGACGGTGAGGGCGCCGTCCCGGGCCATCGTCAGACGAACCCGCAGGGGGGCGCGCGCGCTTGTGGCGGCGGCGGCTAACCGGGCGCGCACCCGGGCCTCGTCATGGGGGAACCCGAAGTACCTCGCCGAACCCTCGAGCCTCCGCAGGTGGCGCTCGAGAAGATAATATCCCCAATCAGGCTCAAACAGCAGTCCTTCGAGGAGCTCGAACTCGGTGTGGGAAGGCGTGAGGAAGCGGGCCTTGGCCAGGCACTCCCCGTACTCGGAGGAGGCTTCCGAGCCCCAGGTGATGCCCGCGCCGACCCCCGCCCGGGCGATTCCGGCGCAGCGGTCGAGGGTGACGGTACGGATGGCGACGGAGAACCGCACCTCCATCCCCCGCGGGGTGCCGGCCCCCTTGTCCTCGGGGGAGAGGTAGCCGATGGAGCCGGTGTACACCCCCCGGGGTGCGCCCTCGAGCTCGCGGATGATCTGCGTCGTCCGCACCTTGGGCGCCCCGGTCACCGACCCGCAGGGGAAGAGCGCCTCGAAGACCCTTCCCGGCCCCACCCCATCACGCAACTTCGCGGTGACCGTCGAGGTCATCTGCCACACCGTGTCGAGGGCCTCCGCCCGCCACAGCCGGGGCACCCGCACGGAACCATTGACCGACACGCGGCCGAGGTCGTTCCGCAGCAGGTCCACGATCATGACGTTTTCCGCCCGCTCCTTGGCGCTGGCGGTCAGCTCGCGGGCCAGATCGTCGTCTTCCTCCACCCAGCGTCCGCGCCGGCGGGTGCCCTTCATGGGGCGCGCCTCGATGCCGCCGGCGCTGTCCAGGGAGAAGAACAGCTCCGGCGAGGCGGAGACCACCACCGCCCGGCCGAGGTCGAGGAAGGCGCAGAAACCGGCCCCTCCCTGGGAGCGGCGAAGGTCGCGGTAGAGCCCTCCGGCATCGCCCTCGAAAGAGGCCGACAAAGGGAAGGTGTAGTTCACCTGGTAGGTATCGCCGGCGGCGATGTACTCGTGGATGCGGCGCACGGCCCCGGCGTGGTCCCGCGGGAGGCTCCCCGGCTTCCACGGGCCCAGCCGGTACTCCCGGGAGGGCGGACCGTCAGCGGCGGAGATCTCCCGCCTCCGTCCGTAGAGCCCGAACCAGACCAGGGGCAGCAGGGGGTCGCGGGGACCGCAGGGGAAGGCGGGGTCGAAGGCCGGCGCCGCCTCGTAACAGAGGAAGCCGACGGCGTGCAACCCGCGGCCCACGGCCGCCTCGACGGTCTTCAGGATGCCGGTGACCTCCCCCGGCTCGTCGGCCTGCAGACTGGCCTCGATCCGGGAGAACCGGAAGGAGCGCCCGAAGCGGCCGGGAAGGTCGGAGTGGAGCCAGACCTCCGGCGGTGGCCGCAGACCCGGCGGCACCGGTGCCGCGCTCCCCGCGGTTCCGGCCCCTTCGGAGGTCACGGATAGCGGCGTGCCGGCGCCGCCTCCGTCGCCGCGTCGAGGGCGGCGCGGTCCTCGGGCGGCAGCGGCCAGCCCAGGGCCCCGAAGGTCTCGTCCACGTGCTCGGGCAGGTCGGGGCCGATCATGGGGGCCGTCACCTCCGGGTGGTCGAGGAGCCACGCCAGCGCCACCTGCGCCGGGGTCCTGCCCAGGCGGGAGCCGATATCGATGAGGCACCGCACGACGCCGTCGATGCCCTCCATCGTGCTCTCGAAGTCCTCGCGGCCCTCCCAGTAAGACCCCGCCGCCGGCGGCTGGCCGCGGCGGTAGCCCCCGGTGAGCAGGCCCACGGCCAGCGGGCTGTAGGTCATCAGGCCGAGCCCGCGGCTCCGCACCAGCGACAGCAACTCCGACTCGACCGGCCAGCGGTGGAGGAGGTTGAACTCGTTCTGCAGGCAGGCGATGGCGTCGAGGCCGAGGCGGTCGGCTGTCCACAGGCCTTCCAGGGTCTGGGCAGCGGTGAAGTTGCAGGCGCCGACGTACAGGACCTTCCCCTGGCGCACCAGATCGTCCATGGCGCGCAGGCTTTCGTCCAGTGGCGAGTCGGGGTCCCAGTTGTGGAGGAGGTAGAGATCGATTCGGTCGGTGCCGAGGCGCCGCAGGCTGCGTTCCACCTCCCGGGTGATGTGGTAGCGGGAGGATCCGGCGTCGTTGGGTCCCGGTCCCATCCGGCTCCACACCTTGCTTGTGAGGAACAGGTCGTCGCGCTGGCCGCGGATCGCCTTTCCGAGGACGGTCTCGGAGCGCCCCCGGCCGTAGTAGTTGGCGCAGTCGATGAAGTTGCACCCCAGATCGACGGCCCGTTCGATAACGCGCGCGGCCACGGCGTCGTCGCGCTGGCCGCGGAAGGCGGTGCCGAGGCAGATGCGGCTCACGCGGACGCCGAGTCTCCCGAGTTGTACGTATTCCATCGCTCCCTCTGTCAGGTCCCGGCCAGGCGCACGTCGATGACGCGCGGGCGCAAGGGGTGCGGCGGCGCGCTTCCTGATGCGGAGAAAGGGCCGGAGGTTCGCGTCGTCGAGGCGGGAGGTGCTAATATAGCCGGCGGGGCAAGAGCCGAAAGAAGCGAGACACCGGGATGAAGATCGAGCGCGTCGAGTCCTTTCTCATCGGCGGCGCCTACGTCGTGCGCCTCACCACCGACAGCGGTCTGACCGGCGTCGGCCAGACCGCCTGCTGGGGGTACCCGGAGGCGGTGCAGAGCATCGTCTCCGCCTTCGAGCGCTACCTCGTCGGGCAGGATCCCTTGCGCATCGAGCATCACTGGCAGCACCTCTACCGCATGTCCCCCTTCCGGGGCACGGCCCTGGCCGGGGCGGTGAGCGCCGTCGACATCGCCCTCTGGGACATCAAGGGCAAGCACTACCAGGCCCCGGTCTGGGAGCTCCTCGGAGGGCGCTGCCGAGACCGCATCCGCCTGCATCTCCTGGGTGGGGCCGACACGCCGGAGGCCATGCGCGCGCACGCCCGCGGCGCCGTGGAGGAGGGGTTCACGGCCCTGAAGTTCGACCCCGTCCACCACATCGACGCCGGCATCGACCGCATGGTGGGGCGGGCCCGAGACCTGGTCGCCGCCGCCCGCGAAGGCGGCGGACCCGACCTCGACCTGATCGTCGAGGTCCACCGCAAGCTGACGCCCATGACCGCCTGGACCCTGGCCGAGGCGCTGCGGCCCTTCAACCTGTTCTTCCTCGAGGACCCGATCCAGATCGACAGCGTCCAGAGCCAGGCCGAGGTGGCGAGGCGCTGCAACGTTCCCGTGGGCAACGGCGAGCGGCTGACCACGATCTGGGAGTTCCGAGAGCTCCTTGAGAGCGGCGGACCTCAGTACGTGCGTCCGGACGTGGGCCTGGCGGGCGGCCTGACCCACTGCAAGAAGATCGCCGCCATCGCCGAGTCCCATCACTGCGCGGTGGTGACCCACAACTTCCTCGGCCCCCTGGTGACGGCCGCGTCGGTCCATCTCGACGCCTGCATCCCCAACTTCATCACACAGGAGTACAGCAAGGGCGACGAGGCCGAGGCGAACGCCGTGTACCGTTGCGCCCACCGGCGCGAGGGCGGCCACATCCCGGTGCCCGAGGTGCCGGGCCTGGGTGTAGAGCTGGTGGACGAGCTCATCCCCGAGCGGCCCTTCCAGCCGATGAACACGGGCGCCACCCCCCTGCGCCAGGACGGCTCGGTGGCCTACGCGGTCTGATGGCGGCGCCAGCCAGGTGGCGGCGATGACCCAATCCTCGCGGGGCCGGCATCCCCTGCCCGACGCCGACAGCATCCTCTGGTCTCCGGAGCCGCACCACCTCGACCGGGCCAACCTCAAGCGATTCATGGAGCTCCACGGGGCGGCCGACCTCGACGATCTCATGGCCTGGTCCACCCGTGATGTGGGCGCTTTCACCGAGGCTGTCCTGCAGTTCCTGGGCCTCCGGTTCTCCACCCCGTACGATGGCGTCGTCGACCTGGGCCGGGGTCCCGCCCTCCCCCGCTGGTGCCCCGGCGGGCGCATGAACATCACCGTCAACTGCCTCGACCGCTGGCTCGAGTCCCCCGAGGGCGCCAGGCGAACCGCGGTGGTCGCAGAGTCCGAGGCGGGCGAGGTGACGACTCTCACCTACGCGCAACTGGCGGCCGAGGTCGGACGCTGCGGCAACACCCTGCGGGCCTTGGGCATTCGGCCCGGGGACCGCGTCGGCCTCCTGCTGCCGATGACGGCGGAGATCGTCGTGGCCCTGCTGGCAGTGATCCGCATCGGCGGCGTCGTCCTTCCCCTGTTCACCGGCTTCGGCGCCGGGGCCGTCGCCTCCCGTCTCTCCGACGCCGGCGCCGCGGCCCTGATCACCGCCGACGGCTTCTCCCGCCGGGGCGCGACGGTCCCCCTGAAGAGCGTCGCCGACGCCGCCCTCGCCCAGCTGCCGGAGATCCGCACGGTCCTGGTCCTGCGGCACTCCGCGACTCCCGCCGACATGTGCCCCGGACGGGACCACTGGTGGCACCGGCTGGTTCCGGACCAGTCTCCGGAGTGCGTCCCCCACGACACGGAGGCGGAGGAGAGGATGATGATCCTCTACACCTCCGGCACCACGGGCCGTCCCAAGGGCGCCGTCCACACCCACTGCGGATTCCCGGTGAAGGCGGCCCAGGACATGTGCTTCGGACTCGATGTCCACCCCGGGGACCTGGCCTACTGGATCACGGACATGGGCTGGATGATGGGGCCCTGGCTGGTCTTCGGCACCACCCTTCTCGGCGCCTCCTGCTTCCTCTATGAGGGGGCCCCCGACTACCCGGACCTCGGGCGCCTCTGGGCGATGGCCGAAGGCCGAGGCCTGACCCAGATGGGGCTCTCCCCCACCCTGGTGCGGGTCCTCAAGTCCAGGGGATCGCACCACCATCGCCGGCGAGACCTGTCGCGGCTGCGATCCTTCGGCTCCACCGGCGAGCCCTGGAACCCCGAGCCCTGGCGCTGGCTCTTCGAGGAGGTTGGGGGCGGGCGGATCCCCATCGTCAACTACTCCGGCGGTACCGAGGTGAGCGGCGGGATCCTCATGAACAACCCCCTGAGGCCGGCCAAGCCGGCGGCGTTCTCGGCGCCCTGCCCCGGGATGGACGCGGTCGTCCTCGACGAGGAGGGGCGCCCCGTGCGCAACCAGGTAGGCGAGCTCGCCGTCCGCACCCCCTGGATCGGCATGACCCGGGGTTTCTGGCGAGACGAGGACAACCGGCGCTACCTGGAGACCTACTGGTCGCGCTTTCCCGGTGTCTGGGTCCACGGGGACTGGGCCCTGGTGGACGACGACGGACACTGGTGGATCCTGGGCCGCTCAGACGACACGATCAATCTCGGCGGCAAGCGCGTCGGTCCCTCGGAGTTCGAGTCGATCCTGGTGGCCCATCCGGCCGTGGTCGAGGCCGGCGCCGTCGGTGTACCGGACGAGCTGAAGGGAGCGGAGATCGTCTGCTTCTGCGTGCTCGAGGAGGGATTCTCCGCCGGAGAGGATCTCGAGGCCGCCCTCGGCGAGCGCATCGTCGAGGAGATGGGCAAACCCCTGCGGCCGGGAAGGGTCCTCTTCGTCCCCGATCTGCCGAAGACGCGAAACGCCAAGCTGATGCGCCGGGTCCTGAGGGCCGCCTGGCTTGGCGAGGACCCCGGCGACACCTCCGGCCTCGTCAATCCCGAGGCGGTCGACGCGGTCCGGGCCATCGCCGCCCAAGGCTGACGGCCTCAACCGCCGTCACCGGTGGCTCCGTCAGTCGCCGCGGGAAACCAGGACCGATCGGCACCTCGCCGCCGCGGATCTCGCCGCCTCCCCCAGCAGGACCCGCTCCCTGGCGTCGAACAGGCGCAGGCTCAGGCCCAGGCCGCAGAGCAACAGGGCGAAGACGGTACCGGCGGTCATCAGGTTCAGGAGAGCCGACTCGAAGCGCGCACAGAAGGCCGCGCCCAGGGCGGCGGCCGCACTCGGCAGGGCCAGCCTACCGAGGGCCGGCCACGGCAGTATCTCCGGCAGGGGCCGACCGATGAGCGTCGAAGTCCGCCAGTTGTAGAAGCCCACCTGGCAGAACGTGCTCACCACCAGGGCCGCGGCCGGGGCCAGCGTCCCCAACCACGGTACCAGGGCCACTCCCAGTACGGCGGCCAGCACCAGGTCGACCCCGGTGCCCAGGAGCACCGCCCGCGTCCGGTTGGCCGCCAGCAGGACGAGTCCGGCCGTCGAGACCCGCAGGGGCAGCAGGAGAAGGAAGACCCGCAGGTAGGCGCCACTGTCGCGGTAGTCCTCTCCGAAGAGGAAGCTCGTCAGCTCCGGCGCCACCGAGAAGGCGAAGGCCGCCGCCGGAAAGAGTACCAGCGCCACCCTTCTGGCGGCGAAGTGCATCAGGTTCAGGACCTCGCCCATGTCTCCGCGGCTGCAGGCCACCCGAAGCTCGGGCAGCAGAACGGCGAGCATGGAATGCACGAAGATGACGACCGGGATCTCCCATGCGCCGTTGTGGTAGAAGGCGAACTGGGAGGTGGTGAAGAAGGAGAGGAAGATCAGTTTGTCGACGAACCTGGACAGGACCTCGATCCCGTCGCGAAGGCCGACACGCCACGCGTACTTCAGGGGATCCTCGAGAGGCTGCCGGACCAGATCGAGGGACAGGGGCCGCAGGAGCCGGAAGAGAAGGAGGTAGCTCCAGACCACCCTCAGCACCACCGAGCCCCCCAGGCAGGTGAAGATCCACTCGAGGGATTCCCCGAAGAACCAGCCTGCCAGCACCGCCGTCAGGTGCAGGGCCGCGAAGAGGAGCAGCGACCCGGTGAGGACCCTGTGCCTGCCGTAGATGATGAGAACCGGCTCCAGGAAGCCGCAAGCGATCATCCCCGCGCCGATGAGGATGCCCGCCGGCATGAGGGCCCGCACCTCGGCGGGGATGGCGAACACCGAGGCCGCCATCCAGAGGCTCCCGACGCACAGGGTGAAGAGAGCGGCGAAGAGGAGGATCAGGAGGACATGCTGAGCGGCGCGTCGGTCACGGGCGGGTCCCTTCGCGGGCGCCAGGAAGTAGCTGAGGCTCACCGGCATCCCGAAGAGGAACAGGGGGATCGCGATGTTCAGGTAGACCCATGCCTGTTGGTACTGGCCGTACTCCGCCGGTGACAGCGCGCGAGAGAGGATCGCTCCCACCAGCAGGAGGGCGGCGGTATGGGAGATCCGGCCCAGGGTGAGCCATCCGGCCCGCCGGCCGAGGGAGAGGCCCGAGTGGCCTGTGGGTTCGCGATCCCTGTCGAGGGACATCGATTCGATCGGGAGAGGACCGGGATACGGCCGGCCTCGAGGCTATTCGACCTCGAGCAGGTATGGAAGGAAGGCGCAGATGAAGAGTCCCACCGGATTCATCTGCGAAACCTGTTGCCTCAGAGTCCAGCTCACATGACGGGCGGACTCCTCGCAGCCGAGGCCGCGGAGCTGCTCCACGCAGGGATGGAGGAGCGGAAACGCTTCATCCACCTTCTGCCGCAGGAAGCAGGCCTTGTCGCGGGAACTCAGCATCGCCGCCGCATCCTCGTAGCCCTCCATGTAGGAGACGAGGAAGCGCTTGCGGTACTTCCTGCGATCGATTCCCCGCAGCCGCTGGTGCAGCACCTCTCGCGTCGACGGCCTCCCCATCTCCGGTGGATCGACATCGAGATCCCAACGGGTGTTGTCGATTCGGCGCAGAGCCGCGAGACGTCCGGTGTAGAGGCGTGCGCCGAGAAACCCGACGTACGCGCGCTGGCGGGTCCGGTGCCGCGTCTTCAGGTCCATGAAGAGCGCCATCAGGTTCCGGTCGAAGAACGGCAGGTACATGTGCATGCCCAGGTAGCGGTACTTCCTGGCCGAGTTAACGATGTACTTCCTCTGCCGGTGCTCCAGGTTCCAGCGCTCGGCACAGGCCAGGGGGTCCTCTCCGCAATCGGGGGCGATGGCGGCCAGGCTGCGGCGGATACTCTCCCGCAACAGCTCCGCGAAACCGGGGCTCGATATCGCCGTGAGACTGCAGTGAAAGTCGAGAAGGTACTCGACCAGGCCCTCCAGGGTCCGGGTGTGGAGGAGGCGGGCGTCGATGAAGGAGCCCGTCAGCCAGTCCCCCCCGTGGCCCGGGCAGACGACGAAGGGACGGGAGGCGAGCCGGGCCATGGGCCGCCAGTCGGACTCCTCGGGAAGGCTTCGGCCCAGGTGCATGGCCTTCACCATCTCCCTCATGTCCGCGCTCTCGAACCAGACCTCCCCTTCAGCCCTTGTCGTAGGAATGGTGGTGTGGCGCAGCCCCAGCTCGGCGCAGATCCGGCCGGGTATGGTATGGTCCCTCGCCGCCGGCACTCCGTAGGTGAAGGCCTCCAGAGGCTGGCGGCGCTTCAGGGCGAGGGCGAGAATCGTCCTCGAGTCCAGGCCGCCGCTCAGGGGCAGCAGGTAGCTCCCCTCCCGGGGGGCCAGGCGCGGCAGGGAGCGCATCAGGGCCGCTTCCAGCTCGTCCGGGTCGCAGTCTCCTTGGGGGTGGAGGTTGAACTTGAACCACGTCCTCTGGCTCAGCTGTCCGGTGGCGGTCTCGAACGCGTAGAGAACGCCGGAGCCGCACTCCCGGATCCCCGAGTAGATGGTCTCGTCATCGAGGGTGAAACCCGAGGCCAGGAGACAACAGACCGCGGCGTCGCTGTAGTCCGGGTTCCGCACCCTAGCGGAAGGGTCGTCGAGGAGGCTGAGCACCGGGTCCAGCTGGTAGAACAGGGCAGCTCCCCCGAAGTGGTCGATACCGAACCATACCCAACCCTCCTGCTTCACCACGTACCGGTAGGAGCCGTTCAGACGGTCGAGGGCTTCCTCGATCCCGTGGCGGGCCAGCACCAGCCCGAAGTGGTCGGAGGCCTCGGGGCCGACCAGCAACGCATCATCGGCGACCAGGTATCCGTCGAAGAGATAGCCTGCCCCCTCCAGATCGCTCTCTCGCGCGTCCCCCAGGCGGACCCGTACCGGCCCCGGAGTCGCCTCGGCCCCCATTCCTCAGGAGACCGACGACGACACGGTCGCCTCGCGGGGGCGGTCCACGGCGGCCAGACGAGTCACCAGGGCTCCGAGGCGCTCGAGTTCGGCAGCGGGCATGCCCGGATCGAAGGGCAGGTAGACCGACTCCGACAGGCGCCCGGCTCCGGGAGCTTCCATCCCCTCTCCGCGGACGACGCTCAGCCGCTCCGACATGGGATCGAAGCCGTGACGGCGAAGGGAGACCTTCAACTCGTCGCGGTTGGCGGCCAGGACCGGGATGATCCAGTACGCGTGTGCGACGGAGCCGCGCGTGGGCACCTGCACCTCACCGCCCAGGGCGCGGAAGAGGAGCTCCCCGGGTGCGGTGCGCCGTGCCACGGGCGCATCTCCCTCCCGGAGCCTGCGCTCGAGAAGACTCAGAAGGGCGGCGCAGGGCCTGCGCCGGATGTGACCCAGCAGGTCGTGGCCAGGCACGTTGCGGGTGAGCCCGTGGATCCACCGCTCCCGATGGAGCCCCACAAGCTCCGCCAGGAATACCAGGGCCCCGTAGACGGTCGGACTGGAGGCCGCCTTCAGCAGGCCGTAGAGCAGAACGCGGCGCGTGAACTCACCCGTGGACTGCATGGGGTACTGCTGGAGGAAGGCGGCCATGCCCAGGCGCACCTCGGGCTGGCGGACGCGGGCCACGGCGCCGCCCAGGGAGGTTGCGATCTTCATGGGACCGAAGGAAAAGAGCGCCAGGTCGGCCGCGGGGTGGCCGTTCCGGCCCGGTCCGCGGTAGGCCTGGGCGCAGTCCTCCACCACGGCGATGCCGTGCCGCCGGGCGACGGCCATGGCCGGTTCCACGTCGAGGCGGGCGCCGAAGAGGTGCGTGAGCACGACCGCTCTCGTTCGAGGCCCGATGCATCGCTCCAGGGCGTCAACGTCCCAGGCTGCGGTCCGGGGATCGATGTCGAGGGGCACAACCCTCAGCCCGTGCTCCCGGGCGATGCGAGGCATGTCGGGCACCGTGAGGGCGGTGAAGATGATCTCGTCGCCAGGCCTCCATCGCTTCGCGCGCAGGAACAGGTCGAAGGCGGATCGAACCGTGAGGCAGGCCATGGCATCCCCCTCCACCGACCACAGACTCTCCACGCGGGCGGCCATGTCCTGCCCACGAGGCGGCTTCAGGCATCTCCGTATGGCGAAGAGCCAGTCGGACCAGCTGAAGTCGAATCTCTTGCACGGCCAGATCATGTCGGCCTGTCGAGATCGATGGGACGGGTCCAGGTACGGCAAGACCCCGAAAGGTATCCCCTCGGGGTCTCGGCCAGGACCGCGAACCTCAGCGGCGTGTTTATTTGGCTCCGGCGGTAGGACTCGAACCTACGACTAAGTGGTTAACAGCCACCCGCTCTGCCAACTGAGCTACGCCGGAACGCATGACAATACGGCGCACGAACCAGAAGAAGATACCGGAGGGTTGTGACCTGTCAACCGGCGCGGGGCCCCCGGGACGGCGATGATCAGCCCTCTCCGTAGTACTCCTTCAGCACCTCGCTGCGGTTCGGGTGCCGGAGCTTCTGCAGAGCCTTCTCCTTGATCTGGCGGACCCGTTCACGCGTGCGCCCCACGTACTTGCCGATCTCCTCCAGGGTCATGGGCTCCTGGCCGTCGAGCCCGTAGTACATGCGCAGAACGCGCGCCTCGCCGTGGGTCAGGGCGCCCATGGCCGTCTGGATCTCATCCCGGAGGTTGCCTTCCGACAGAACCTCGTCAAAGGCTCTCAGGGTTTCGTCCGGAAGCAGGTCTCCCAGGCGGCGGTCCGGTTCCTGCTCGTCGCATGGTGTTTCCAGCGACACGGGGCGCTGGGCCAGCCGGAGGACCATCTCCATGTCGTCGGGGTTGGCCTTCAACTCCGCGGCCACCTCCTCGACCTCGGGGGCCCGGCCCAGGCGCTGCTCCAGGCGCGTGAGGCACTTGTTCACCTTGGTCAGCTCGCCGATGCGGTTGAGGGGCAGACGCACGATCCTGGACTGTTCGGCCAACGCCTGCAGGATCGCCTGCCGGATCCACCAGACGGCGTAGGAGATGAACTTGAAGCCCTTGGACCCGTCGAAGCGCCGGGCGGCGGTCATCAGGCCGAGGTTGCCCTCGTTGATCAGGTCCGGCAGCGGGAGTCCGAGGTTCTGGTACTGCTTGGCGACACTGACGACGAAGCGCAGATTGGCCTGAACCAACTCGCTCAACGCTCCCTCGTCGCCGTCCCGGATCCGCGCGGCGACTTTGACCTCCTCCGCAGCGGAGAGTCCGACCGAGCTCTCGATTTCGTGGAAGTAGCGATCGACCAGGGTATCGGTCTGCAACGTTGATGACGACATGGGACTACACCCCTCCATTCTGGCGGGTGTGCCCCCTCCCTGAAGCCGGGAGAGGGAGAGGACGGGCAGCGGCTCGGAACAGACTATCAGAACCGAGCCTCTGTCGAAGCGGGAGAGCAACTCCGGGGGAGGAAGGCAAGTCGGACGACGCACCGCGGGAGACGGGCGCGCTGGACTTGTGGGGATCGCTTGAAGGGGAGGGAGGGGCGCGGGGAGGGGATGCCGGAAGGGGGAACAGTGCCCCGCGAGCCGTGAGAGTATAACGTGGGGGATGGCGGATATCAACCCCTGCTTGAGGAACGGGGAGGCGGGGCTTACCCTGTCCGACCCTACGCGGTGTCCACCGGTTCCCGGGCCTCGACAGCTATATTTGGGCACTCTCAGGACGAAGAAAGGAGGACCGCGATGAAAGACCATGCCTCCCCCTTTGGTCTGCAGGGCCGGCGGGCCTTGGTGACCGGCGGGGGGCGAGGGATCGGCCGCGCCTGCGCCGTGGCCCTCGCCCGGTCGGGCGCCGAAGTCGCCGTCACGAGCCGCACGGAGTCCCAGTTGAAGGCCACAGTGGCCAGCGTGGAGGAAGCGGGGGGGCGGGCCATCGCCATACCAGCCGACCTGGGCACGACCGGCGGCATCGCGTTTCTGGGGGAACGCATCTCGGGCGCATGGCCCGAAGGTGTGGACGTATTGGTGAACAACGCCGCCGTGAGCCCCTTCGTGAAAGCCGCCGAGACCTGGAGCGACGAGGAGTGGAGCGAAGTCCTGCGCGTCAACCTCGACGGCACCTTCCGCGTAATCCGTCACCTCGGGCCGGCGATGCTCAACAGGGGCAGCGGCTCGGTGGTCAACTTGACTTCCATCGGCGCCGACCGAACCCTCCCGAGGCTGGCCGCGTACTCGGCTTCGAAGGCCGCCCTCGCGTCGCTGACCCGCACCCTGGCGGTGGAGTGGGCCTCTCGTGGGGTGCGGGTGAATGCCGTGGCCCCGGCGTACATCGACACGGAGATGACGGCCGAGGTCAAGAAGCGGGACAAGCTGCGCGGCTGGGTGGAGGAGCGAACCCCCCTGGGCCGGTTCGGACGGCCCGAGGAGGTGGCATGGGCCGTGGCCTTCCTGGCCTCGGAGGCGGCCAGCTACATCACCGGTACTACCCTGTATGTCGACGGCGGCTGGACCGCCGCCTGACCGCCCCCCTCACCCCCGGTCAACGCCGATCGCTTCGGCCGCCAGGCTCTTGCAGCGATCGATATCGTAGTCGCGGTGGATGGTGATCTTCTGCGCTTCGAGCGAACCCTCGGCGTGGATGGCGAGAAACTGGTTGTAGCCCCCGAAGTCGGAGGCGGTCAGGTCCCGCACCAGGTTCATCGCTTTCAGTCTGTCCGAGGCCTCGGCGCCGTTGCCGCCTCCGAGGAACCGGTCGATGTACGGGCGGGTCTCGTGGCTGTCCATGTCCTGCTCCGAAGGACCTGTCACGACCAGGCCGCCGGCGATGTCCTGCACCCAGCGGATCGCGTCGTGGTAGCGCGCCGCGAAGTGAAACTTGGCGAGGTTGGTAAGGACCACCTCGGGTACTGCGAGGCCGGAATCGGTGATGCGGCAGTCGTGGGCCGCCGCCCGGCTCAGGCCGCGCACGGTCTCGGTCCAGGCGATCAGTTGCGTCAGCTTCTCGCGGACATGGCCGGCTTTCTCGATGCCGTTGTACTCGGCGAGGAGAGCCGCGGCCCCGATGAAGAGGTCGCACAACGGCGGCTTGTAGGATACCGCCGTGAACCGGTGGAACTCCACGAAGGTGTTGGCCAGAAAGCCGGCCGCCTGCCACTCCCCCTGCAGGAAGACCCGCTCCCGGGGAACGAAGACGTCCTCGAACACGGTGAGGGTGTCCACCAGGCGATGCCGCGAGCTGACCGGGTAGTGGAAGGAGCTGTCCCCCTCGGCGGCGCCGAAGGGGCTGGCAAGGAGCTTGACACCCGGGGTATCGACGGGTACGGCAAAGGCGACGGCGTAGGAAGAGTCCTCCGCGCCGATGGCCCTCGTGGGCAGGACGATGAGCTCGTCGACGACGGGGGTTCCTGTAGTGTGGGCTTTCGCTCCCCGCACGACGATGCCGTCGTCGCCCTCCTCGACGATGCGCACGTAGTAGTCGGGATGCGCCTGCTGCGACGGCAACAGGCTTCGGTCGCCCTTGACGTCCGTCTGCGCCACGGCCAGGGTCAGGTCGAGGTCCCGGCAGTGTCGATGAAAGGCGGCGACCCGGTCGTTGTAGGCCGTTCCGGCCTTGTCGTCGACGACCCGGGTGACGAGGTCGAGGGCGAAGAGGGCGTCGGTTCCGATCTCCTTGACCAGCAGCACGACGCTGCGCCCGCAGCGTGTGGAGGTCTCGATCATCTCGCGCCGGTTCAGCAGGTCCCCGGACGACTCGGGCCGTTTGTAGTAGCGGCTGTGGAGGGAGCCCCGGTCGTCCGCCCAGGTGAAGAGCTCCTGGTGCCGGTCGTCCTCGGCCAGCTCGAAGTCGAGAGCCGCGTGCTTGGCGGCTACTCCCAGATGGGGATGGCCGGTCACATCGGCCACGGGTCTTCCATGGAAGTACACCGTGCGGCCGTCCCGCAGCCCTTCCATGTACTCCGCCGCCGTGCGCAGTCCCATGGGATCCCTCCCTTCAGTTGCGCAGGGGTTTGCCGGTTTCCAGCATGTGGGCGATCCTGGCCCGGGTGGCCTCGGTGCCGCAGAGCTCCAGGAAGGCTTCGCGCTCGAGATCGAGCAACCCTTGCTCCGAGATCGTGCCGCGGGCGCCGCCGCCGCAGACGACCCGCGCAAGGGCCTTGCCCACGACCGCGTCGTGGGCGCCCAGACGTCCCTCTGCCGCGCCGGCGTCGATCCCGGCGTGCAGCCTCTCGAGCACATCAGGACCGGCCACCGGCAGGTCCCGAGGCTGCGGCGGGGACCATCCGCCGGAGACCAGTTCCCGGGCCCTCGTCACAGCGGCTTCCAGAAGCCGGTCGCCGTCGAGACGGATGTCATCCGAGTCGTCGAGGAATCCCCAGGCCCGTGCCTGCAGCGCGTTGTCGGACATCCGTCCCGCCTGAAGCGCCGGCAGGAAGGCATCGACCTCCGCGCCGAAGCGCCGCACCATCTCCTTGCAGCCTCCGGCGCCGGGCACGACCCCGATGCGGGTCTCCACCAGACCGAGGCGCAGTTCCGCGGCGGCCACGCGGGAAGCGGCCGAGAGGTTGAACTCGCAACCGCCGCCAAGGGCCAGGCCCCGCGCCGCCGTGACCACAGGCATCGGCGCGTAGCGCACCCCCGCGGTGGCCTTCTGAAAGAGCTGCAGGTAGGCGTCCAGCTCCGCCCAGGCGCCGGCATCGATCCGCTGCAGGACATATCTCAGGTCGGCGCCGGCCGACAGATGCTCCCCGGCCCCGGTGAGGACCAGGAGATCGAAACCGCCTTCGGCGACGGTGTCGCGGGTGAAGGCCAGTGACCCGGGGCCGAGGACGTTGAGCTTGCCGCGCAACTCGATCGCCGCCGCCCCGTCACCGAGCCGGACCAGACGCGCCGTCTCGCATTCGCGCAGGACCTCGGCCCCCGAGAGGAGGTCCGCGTCGGCCGGGGGGCCCGAGGCGCGGAGAGGGCGGTGTCCCCCGCCGTCCGGGGCCATCACGCTGCGTCTTCCGGAATCACCGCCATAGACTCGCCTTGCCCCACTGGCTGCGACGCGGGCGAGCAGTTCCGGCGGCTCGGTGCCAGCCTCTTCCAGCCCCTTGATCAGGACGCTGGCGCCGATGAGATCGATCTGCTCGAAGGGGCCGGCCTCCCAGTGGAAGCCCCAGCGCAGGACCCGGTCGATGTCCTCGAGGGAGTCGGCTACCTCCGCCGCGCAGAAGGCGCAGTAGCCCAGGGTCGCGAAGAGGTGGTCGCGCGCAAAGCGGGCGAGACGATCCTCGCCGACGGTCACCGCGGCCAGACGCTCGCCGAGGTGCCCCCGGATCGGCAGGGGCGTCCTGACCGAACGGCGGGCCCGGTACCCGAGAGTGGCAAGGTCGATGGCCTCGATGCCCACTTCTCCCCTGCGGTAGAAGCCGCTCCCGGCCTTCTCTCCGAGTAGCCCGGCCTCGACCATGGCGCGCACTCCGTCCCCCGGCTCGAAGACATCGCGGCCGGGATCGTGCTCCAGACCGTCCCGGGCCGTGCGGGCCACGTGGACGAGGGTGTCCAGGCCGATGAGGTCGCACAGCCTCAAGGTGGCGCTGCGGGGGCGTCCCAACACCGGCCCCGTGACGGCGTCGACCTCCTCCACGGTGAGTCCGTCGACCTCCATGCGCCGCAGGGCGTCCATGACGGCGAAGAGGCCGAGCCGATTGGCGATGAAGTTCGGCGTGTCCCGGCAGGCGACCACCCCCTTGCCGAGGCGGCTGCGCAGGAAGGTGGACATCTCCTCTGTCCGGGAGGGATCGGTCCCGGGCCCCGGGATCAGCTCGACGAGCTTCATGTAGCGCGGCGGATTGAAGAAGTGGACGCCGAGGAACCGGCGCCGAAGGTCCGCCGGAAGGCCCTCGGCGAGAGCGGCGATGGACAGTCCAGAGGTGTTGCTGGTCAGCAACGTGGAGGATCCGAGACCCGGGGCAATGCGCTCGAAGAGGGAGCGCTTGACCTGGAGGTCCTCGACCACGGCCTCGATCACCCACTGGACGCGGGTGAGTTCCGGGGTGCCGCTGAGGGAGCCGGGATGAATCCGTTCCGCCGCCTCCGGCAGAAAGAGAGGGCTCGGCCGCATCCGCCCCAGGCTCTCGAGTCCGGCCCGCGCCCGGCCCGCCTCGTCGGAGCCTTGGGGAAGGTCGAGCAGGTCGACCTCGAGTCCAGCGTTGGCCATGAGCGCCGCGATCTGGCTGCCCATGACTCCGGCGCCGAGAACGGCCACTCTCTCGATGCCGCCGTCCTTCATCCGCAGTCCTCCGGTCCGGTGGCGTCCCCGGGAGCCGGATCGGCCTCCAGACCTGCGCGGAGGTTCATGCTCTCCCCGAATCGCCTTCGAACAGGAACAACTGGTCGGGGTGAGCGGCGGTCCTGCGGCCGTGGGAGGAGGCACCGCCCTCGTGGCGCGCTTCGAGCCAGGCATCGACATCGGTGCGCCGGAAACGCAGGAGGCGGCCCAGACGGTAGTAGGGGATCTCCGACCGCTGGGCGAGCCTTCTGACCATCGAAACGGAGCACGCGAGGTACTCGGAAACCTCGGCCACGGTCATCAGCGCTTCGCGAGGCATGGCTCAGATGGTCACCGACCGCCGCAAGGCAAAGAGGTTGTTGTCCGTCTCCTGGATGGTGACCTCCAAATCGTAGTCGATTCCCCGGTCGGGGAACAGCTCGGACAGGGCTTCCACCGCCCGCTCCATGCAGTACCGGGCGACGTTCTCGACGCTCGGGTTGGCGCCGGGGATCAGCACGATGCCGTCGGGCTCGAAGAGCCGGCTGTCGAGAAAGACCTCGTCCCGGACAGAGACCAGCATGCGATGGTCGAGACTCCTGAATATCTCCTTGAGGGCCCCGAAGTCGACGGACATGTCGACTCCCTCCAGACGCGGAAAACGCTCGGCCCGCACGACGAAGGAACCCCGCCAGGTGTGACCGTGGACATGGGCGCACTTGCCGTCGTAGTCGAGCTGCCGGTGGGCAGCGTGAAAGTGCCCTTTGGCGGTGAGGGTTTCCATCGACCGGAGGGGAACTGCCCCGGGGACCCTTTCAGGCGGCGCGGCTCACCGGGGGGCCCGCCGCTCGGCCCACAGGCGCAGGATCCAGGTGAGGAGAGAAGCGACGGGGACGGCGAGAATCAGGAAGTAGAGGCCCCGGGCGGCGATCTGCACGAAGGGGCCGGTGGAGACCGTGGTGAGCACCACGATGAGGAGGAAAGCGACGATCATCACGCCGGTGAGAAAGCGCAGCACGCGGTGGGATGCCTCGTAGAGCGCGGCAGGGTCGCGGGGCCGTGCTTCGGCGGGTGGCCTGGATCTCTTTCCGGACATCGTCTCTCCCTCAGCGGCGGGTCCCGGCGGTGGCGGGACTCAGGCGTTCCACGGCCCGCGCCCGCGCCAGGCGGTCGGCTTCGAGGACCGTCTCGAGGTCGGTGGCGGGGCCCGGGTCCCAGCCATCGACCACGCACAGGTTCAGCTCGTGAATATCCAGAAAGCCCAGGCGCCCTTCGAGGAAGGCGGAGACGGCGACCTCGTTGGCGGCGTTCAGCGCCGCAGGGGCCGTGCCGCCGGCCCGCGCCGCATCGCGGCACAGGGAAAGGCCCGGTACTCGGTCCGGGTCGGGGGCTTCGAAGTGCAGGGCGCCCACGTCGGCCAGATCGAGCCGCGGCAGGGTACCGGGCTTGCGTACGGGATAGGTGAGGGCGTACTGGATCGGCAGGCTCATGTCGGTCCGTCCGAGGTGGGCCAGGATCGAGCCGTCGGTGAACTCCACCAGGGAGTGAACGATCGATTCCCGGTGAATCACCACCTCCACGCGATCCACGTCCACTCCAAAGAGCCAGGCCGCCTCGATGACCTCGAAACCCTTGTTCATCAGGGTCGCCGAATCGACGGTGATCTTCGGCCCCATCCGCCAGGTAGGGTGATGGAGGGCCTCGGCGGCCGTCACCCTGGCAAGCTCCGATCGGCTGCGGTCGCGGAAGGCACCTCCCGAGGCGGTCAGGATCAACCGGGAGACGTCCTCCTCACGCTCTCCCCGCAGGCACTGCCAGAGGGCGCTGGGCTCGCTGTCCACGGGCAGGAGCTCACCTCCCCCCGCCAATGCGGCCTCCTGCAACAGCCCCCCGGCCATGACCAGGGGTTCCTTGTTGGCCATGGCGACAATCTTGCCGGCCTTCAGGGCACTCTCCGTCGGCGCGAGCCCTACGGCCCCGACCAGCCCGTTGACGACGACATCCACCCGGCCGTCGGCTACAAGCTCGCACAGCCCCCGTCCGCCGGAGAGCACTTCGACGCCGGGCAGCTCTTCCCTGGCCCTGCGGGCGTCGGCGCTCGCGGCCACGCAGACGAGACCGGGAGACCACGCCCTCGCCTGGTGGATCAGGTCCTCGACGCGGCGACCCGCCGCCAGGGCCACGACCTCCCACTCCGCGTTGCCGTCCTGGCGGCGGAGCCCCTCAAGAACGGCGAAGGTCGTCCTCCCGATGGATCCGGTACTGCCGAGAATGGCGAGTCGTGTCACCGCCGCAGCAGGGCATCTCGCCCCAGACGAAGAGACGCGCGCTCGCCGGCCACCGGCACGGGCGCCTGCTGGTCGAGGGAGATCGCCTCCTCGGGGCAGGCCGACTCGCACAGACCGCACAGGAGGCAGCGCCCCAGATCGAGCTCGAAGACGGCAGGCCAGCGTTCGCTCGTGGCAGGCCGGTCGGCCTCCTCGACCCAGGGCGGAGCCGAGGCTTCGATGCGAATGCAGTCCGACGGGCAGGCGGCGGCGCAAAGGGCGCAGGCGACGCACCGAGGGCGTCCGTCCGAGCGTCGGCTCAAGCGCGGAGTCCCTCTGAGGGGGGCGGCCCCGCCCGACGTGCGCCCGGCCACGGGAGTCCGCGGGGATGCCAGGCGGCCGATCGCCCGCCACAGGCTGGTGAGGGTTCCGCGGCCCCTCTTCCTCACCATCGCCAAGAAGACCCCAAGGCTCTACCCGCCGGGCCGGGGCTGTCCGTTTCGAGCATGGCGTCCGTTGCGCGGGGAGGAATCGTGAGCCCGGCGCCTCGACCTCGGGTTGCCGCTCCGTGGACCGCGAGGCCGCAGGCTGGTGCTCCGGGCGGCCCGGGTCTCGCGGACGACCACCACCTTCACCTCGCCGGCGAAGGTCAGCTCGTTCTTCACGCGCTCGGCGATGTGGAAGGCCAGGATCTCGGCGTCGTCGTCGCTCACCTGCTCACCGCGTACCATGACGCGGATCTCGCGTCCGGCGTTGATGGCGTAGACGTCCTTCACCCCCTCGAAGGAAGTGGCGATCTCCTCCAGCTTCATGATCCGGCGCGCGTAGCCCTCGAAGTCCTCCCGTCGGCCCCCCGGCCGGACCGAGGAGATGGCGTCGGCGGCCTTCACCAGGAAGCAGATCGGATCGACGCGCTCGTGGTCCTCGTGGCTCTCGGCGATGACCTCGCGCACCACGGGGTGCTCGTCGAAGCGCTCGGCCATCTCCACTCCGAGCTCGATATGCGAGCCCTCCATTTCCCGGCTCACCGTCTTGCCGATGTCGTGCAGCAGTCCGGCCCTCCGGGCGAGGGGGGCGTCGAGGCCGATCTCCAGGGCCATGAGCCCCGCCAGTTGTCCTACTTCCAGGCAGTGTTGCAGCTGGTTCTGCCCGTAGCTGGAGCGGAACTTGAGCCGCCCTACCGCGGCGGGTAGATCCGGGTGGTAGTCGCTCGCCCCGATCTTGCCGAGGGCGCGGTGACCCGCCTCCTCCATTTCCTTGTCGACGAGACGGCGGGCCTCGGCCACCACCTCCTCGATCCGGTTGGGGGTGAACCCGCCGTCGCGGACCAGGCGCTCCATCGAGCGCGCCGCCACCTCGCGGCGGAGTGGATCGAAGGAGGAGAGCAATACCGTGTCGGGCGTGTCGTCGACCACGACCTTGACCCCCGTGGCGTTCTCGAAGGCGCGCACGTTGCGGCCCTCCTTGCCGATGATCCGGCTCTTGAGGCTCTCACTGGGGATCGTCAGAGTTGAGGTAGCCGCCTGCTCCGCTTCCTCCACGGCGCAGCGCTGAATGGCCTGGGCGACGATCTTGCGCGCCTCCCGGTCCGCCTCCTCCCGGGCCCGCGTTCTCTCGGCCCGGATCATGGCCGCCGCCCGTGCCCGAACCTTGCCGGAGAGGTGCTCGAGGAGCTGCTCCTTGGCCTCGTCCTCGGTGAGATTGGCGGCGAGTTCCAGCTTTTCCCGGTACTCCCGCTGCAGCGACTCGATCTCCACCTCGGTCGACCGGAGGCTGCGCTCCCTCGAGTTGATGCGCCGCTCCTGGTTCTTGAAGCGGCTCCACTCCTTGCGCACCTCCTGCCGCCGGGTGTCGACCTCTCGCTCCCGGGTCGCCAGGTCCTTCTCCCGGCGGCCCTGCTCTTCGAGGGCCGTCTCCAGTTGGTTCTCCTGGTCGGCCTTCAGCTTGTACCAACCGTCCTTCTCCTCGAGAAACACCAGCCGCTGGGCGCGCTCCTGCTCGGCGAGGCGGCGCACGGCCCTGGCCTCGGCTTCCTCCTCCAGACGGTTCTGATCGGGCCTCCGCAGATAGAGGTTTATGAAGTACCCGATGCCGACGCCCACCAGCAGCAACCCGAGGCCGCAGAGGACGGCGAGCCACAGGTCGGCGGGCAGAATGACTGCCTTTGGGTTCATCTTCCGTCACTTCCGTTTCCGGGAGGAGGCGCCCTCGCGGGGTCCTTCCTCCGCCTGGGAGCCTGCCTGGCAGGCTTTCCATCGTCAGGATCTGGCTCCTGCGGCCTGGTCCTGCAGGGCCTCGGCGATCATGCAGGCCCTGGAGTCGGGATCGGACCAGAGCGCCCGCGCCTTCGGCCCGAGGCTGTGCAGCGGGTCGAAGAACAGGAAACGCTGCCCCGGCCTCACCACGGGACTGGTGAAGACGGAGATCCCGGTCTCCTGATCGTAGCGCTCGTAGGAGTGGACGTCCCGCTTGCCCCCGCCGCCCATGGTGTCGAGAACGAAGGCGGGAAGGTTGAAACCCGCGGTGACGCCGCGGACCTGCTTCTCGATATCGATGGCGGTCCTCAGGCTCGTGCGCAACTCTTCGACGCCGCGGACCATGTCGTGCAGAAAGACGTAGTAGGGGTGGATGTTGAGGTATCCCAGGCGCCGGACCAGGAGCTGCATGGTGTCGGCGTCGTCGTTCACCCCGCGCTGCAGGACCGTCTGGTTGCGGACGACCATGCCCTCCGCCATCAGCCCTTCCATGGCGCGGCGGGTGAAGGCGGTGATCTCCCGGGGGTGGTTGAAGTGCGTGTGCAGGGCCACCTCCTTGTGGCGGCGGCGGCCCTCGGCGACGACGGCGTGAACGGCCCGCACCCAATCGGGATCTGTGACCAGCTTCTGCGGCATCACCGCCGGGCCCTTGGTGGCGTAACGGAACCTGCGCACGTGCTCGATGTCGAGCAGGGTCCGGCCCAGCAACTCGACCTGCTCGGCCTTGAGGTTGTACATGTCGCCGCCGCTGACGACCACGTCCTCGATGCCGGGCGTGCGGCGGATGTAGTCGAAGGCCTGCTCCCAGCGCTCGCGGCTGACCCCGAAATGGACCTTGTCCACGCCGGCGGTGTCGAGGCCAACGGAGTAGGAACGCGTGCAGAACCTGCAGTATACGGGGCAGGTGTCCAGAGCCAGAAACAGGGCCCGGTCGTGGTAGCGGTGCGTGAGTCCGGGCACGGGTGAATCGGCCTGCTCGTTGAGGGAGTCGAGGGCCAGCTCCGGATGGTCGGCCTCGTGCCGCGAACCCAGAGGGAGAAACTGGATCCGGACCGGATCGACATCGGGCGTCGACCAGTCGACGAGGGAGATCAGGTACGGCGAGATTCGCAGGCTCATGGTTGACAGGCGCAGGCCGGCTTCGACGTCGGCGTAGAACGCCTCGGAGACGAGGCCGCCCAGAACCTGGCGCAGCTTCGGGAGGCTGGAGACGCAGTTCCGGCTCTGGAACCGGTGATCGTGGAACTCGTCGGCACCCAGACCGGCGTAGGCGGGGATCCTGCGCCAGTATTCCCCGTCGAGGAGGTCGCGGTGAGACTCGTCGAGAGCAGCGGCAAGGGCCGATGTCTCGGCGCAACCCTGTCCGGGGAACCGTGTACCGGTCAGAGAGCCCGGGTCATGGACCTCTTCGGGAGCCGCCAGCGGGCGGCCTGTCCCTTCAACGCGCATCTGGTTGGCCTGGGCCTTGGGAAGGTTCCTGCGACTACAAGGACTCGAGGCAGGCCTTCACCGCCTCGAAGTCGGGCAGGACCTTGGCGTCATCGGAGACGGAGGCGTATCGCACGGTCCCCTCCTTGTCGATGACGAAGGCCGAACGCTTGGCCACGCCGACCATGCCCAGCAGATCCTCGTACCGGGCACCGTAGGCGCCGCAGACCTCCCTGTTGAAATCGCTCAGAAGGGAGATGGTGATCCCCTCCTGCTCGGACCAAGCCTTCTGCGCGAAGGGGCTGTCGACGCTGATGCCGAGAACCTCGGCGTCGAGGGCGGAGTAGTCCGAGATCCCGCGGGAGACATCGCAGAACTCCTGTGTGCATACGCCGGTGAAGGCCAGGGGCACGAACAGGAGGACGACGTTCCGGCCCCGGAGGGAGGAGAGGGTCACCTCCTCCAGGTCCGTGTTCTTCAGGGTGAAATCCGGAGCCGGATCACCGGGATGGATGGCCATGGCAAGCCCTTTTCTCGTGATGCGGCGCGAAGCCGCCGATGGGTGATCGCCGGGAACCCGGGCGGGCTCCCGGCGCCGGGCTCACATGGCTGTGCTGAAGCGGCGGTTGACCTCGTTCCAGTTGATGATGCCGGCCCACGCCTCGATGTAGTCGGGACGGCGGTTCTGGTAGTTCAGGTAGTAGGCGTGCTCCCACACATCGAGGCCGAGGATCGGCGTTCCGTCGCCCGTCATGATGGGGTTGTCCTGGTTGGCGGTGCTGAGGATGGCCAGCTGGCCGTCCTTGACCACCACCCAGGCCCAGCCGCTGCCGAAGCGGGTCGTGCCGGCCTTGGCGAACTCCTCGTGCAGGCCATCCAGTGATCCGAAGGCGGACGCGGCGGCGGCCCTCAGACCGTCGGAAGGCTCTCCGCGCCCCCCCTCGGGCGCCATGAGCTGCCAGAAGAGACTGTGGTTGGCGTGTCCGCCGCCGTTGTTGCGCACCGCGGTGCGGACATCTTCGGGGACCGAGTCGAGGTCGGTGATCAGATCCTCGACGCTCTTGGCGGCCAGGTCGTCGTGGCCCTCCAGGGCGTTGTTCAGGTTCGTGACGTAGGTGTTGTGGTGCTTGCCGTGGTGGATCTCCATCGTCCTCGCGTCGATCACGGGCTCGAGCGCGTCGTGTGCATACGGCAGATCAGGCAGTGTGTAAGCCATGGAAGTCGTCCTTTCGTGGAGGTTGTCGGTTTGCGATCCGGGGGCTTCAGTGCTCGTACGCTTCGAGTGCGGCGCGAAGGGCGTCCTCGGCCAGAACCGAGCAATGGACCTTCATCGGCGGCAGGCCGCCGAGGGCCTCGACCACGTCCCGGCGGCGGATGGCGCGCACCTCGTCGAGGGTGGCGCCGGTGACCATCTCGGTCAGCCTCGATCCGGCGGCGATGGCGGCCGCGCATCCGAAGGTCTGGAAGCGCGAGTCGACCACCCGGTCCTGGTCGATGGCCAGATAGAGGTGGAGAACGTCTCCGCAAGCCGAGTTCTCCGCTTTGCCGACAGCGTGAGCGTTCTTGAGAACGCCCACATTGCGGGGGTTCCGGTAGTGGTCGAGGACGGTCTCGTTGTAAGCTTCGGACATGGAGGACAATCCCATCGAAGTGCCAGGAATGTACGGGCCCGGCCCCCCTCTGTCAAATTGCATGTGGAGATCCTAACTCCAGTCAATTCAGCATGTTATGCTATGTGCACGAGAGCCCTTAGGCGCCTTCTATGCCTGCAGGTCGATGCTGCCGGCCCCCCCTTCCTTCCAGTGGCGGCGGGCGAGCTCCACGACCTCCCACATCAGGTTCTCCCGGCCCACCTTCTGGGCCAGTTCCTCCAACCGGAGTCGGCGCTGCTCGTCGGAGACCGCACCCATGGAGGTCAGCATCGTCAGGTGCAGCAGCAGCCCGGTCCGCAGCAGCGCCCGGTTCATCTCGGACAAGCTCGAGGAGCCGGAGGCCTCGAACTGCTCCATGACGGCTTCGTAGAGCTCGGCCAAGTCGCCGGCGAGGAAGGTCTCGACCCTGAACTGCTTCTCCATCATCGCTCTCTACGGTTGAAGGCACTGCGGCGGGAACCCCGCTAAGAAGGCGCGAGGAGGACCAGCGTCAAGGAGTGAGACCCGCCCCGGGGTCCGGATTCTCGAGAACGCGCCGCAGCGCGGGTCCCGCCCTCCCCCTGCCGCGCCGAAGATCAGGCCCGGGTGAGGCCGTGCTTGCGCAGGAGGTGCCGGAAACGGTCGTAGGTCAGGCCGAGGGCGGCGGCGGCGTCCTTCTGGCTGCTGCCGCTACGCTCGAGAGCGGCGAGCAGCAGGCCCCTCTCGACGGCGGTCATCTGCTCGTCGAAGGTCCCGGGCAGGTCCGCCCCCCTCATGAGGGCCGACCCACCTTCGCCGACGATCTCGGGCGGCAGGTCGGAGACCGTCACCCAGTCCTCCCGAGCTACGCACAGGGCGCGTTCCACGGCGAACTTCAGCTCCCGCACGTTGCCGGGCCAGGCATAGGACTCGAGGACCGCAAGGCTGGGCTCGTCGAAGGTCCGCTCCGGTATCGAGGCGACCTCCTCCGACAGCTGGTGGGAGAAGAAGGCCACCAGCGGACGGATGTCCTCGCGGCGCTCGCGCAGGGGCGGCAGGGAGATCTCGGTGAACCGCAGGCGGTCGTAGAGATCGGCGCGGAAGCGGCCCTCCTCGATCTCGCTCTCGAGGTTGGCGTTGGTGGCTGCCACGATGCGCACGTCCACGCGAATGGTGCGGGAGCCGCCGATGCGCTCGAACTCCTGGTACTCGATGACGCGCAGCAGGGTCTTCTGGAACTCGAGGGTGGTGTTGCCGATCTCGTCGAGGAACAGGGTGCCGCCGTCGGCGGTCTCGAAACGCCCCCGCCGGGTGTCGCCGGCGCCGGTGAACGCGCCCCGCTCATGGCCGAAGAGCTCCGATTCGAGCAGGGTCTCGGAGAGGGCCGAGCAGTTCAGCTTGACGAAGGGCCGGTCGGCCCGTTCCCCCCCGTAGTGCAGGGCCGCAGCGATCAGCTCCTTGCCCGTCCCCCGCTCTCCGCGGACCAGAACGGGCCGCGGGATGGAGGCCACCTGCTGGACCTGCCGCAGGATCTGCTCCACGAGGCCGCTGGCCTGGACGATGTGGTAGCGGGCTCCCAGCTCGGACCGGTAGTAGAGGTTGTCGCGGTCGAGGGTTTCGTTCTCCGCCCGCAGCCGCGCGTTCTCCTGCAGCACATGGAGCATGCGCTCGACCTTGTCCATGCTGAGCTCGAGCTTGTCCTCCACGTAGAGGTCCTTCTCGATGTAGTCGGCGGCGCCCTCCTGCACGGCGGCAACGGCGGAGTCGACGGACCCTTTGCCAGTGAGGATGATCACCGGCAACTCCGGGCAGAGACGCCTCACCCGCTTGAGGACCGCCAGGCCATCCGGCTCGGCGGCGCCGAAGTCGAGGTCGAGGACGGCCAGCTCCACCCCTTCGCCATGGACGGCCAGGTGGTCGAGCAGCTCCGACCCCGTGTGGAAGACCTCGGCCTCCTTGCCCCGGGCCCGCAGCTTCTCGGCCAGCAGCTCGCGCACCTCCGGCTGATCGTCGGCGATGAGGACGCGGCCCCGGTCGCTCACGAGATCTCCCCGCCGACCCGGCTCTCGGCGTCGTAGTTGACCGGCAGGTCGAGGCGGAACACGGTGCCCCGGCCGACGCGGCTCTTGACCCGGAGGTCGCCGTGGTGGGCCTGGGCGATCCGCTGGGCGATGGCGAGACCGTAGCCGTTGCCCTGGCTCCGGGTGGTGAACCCCGGATCGAAGACGTGGTCGATCACGTCGGCGGGGATGCCAGGCCCGGAATCCTCCACCTCGATGAACACCCCGTCGACATCGAAACCGACGCCGACGGAGACCTCCCCCGGCGAGGCCTCTCCGGAGACGGCCTGGATGGCGTTGAGGCACAGATTGGTCACCGCCTCCCGGAGCAGGCGCTCGTCCGCCTCGATCCGCGGCACCCCCTCCTGGACACGCATCCCCAACGCGACCTGCGTGTCGGCGCCGAGGGCTTCCACCACCCTGCGGGCGACCCGGGCGGGATCGACAAGGCCGGTGACGACCCGGTCGGGCGTCATGGCCGACAGATAGCCCACCCATTCCTCGTAGAGACGCCCGTGCTCCTGCTCGATCTGGCGCAACTCCTCGGCCGCACCGTCGTCGGCCGGCACCTTCCGGGCCAGCCGCCGCAGCCGGCTGCCCACGACGCCGATCAGGTTCTTCAACTGGTGGCCCTTGGTGTACAAGCCGCGATAGGCCTGCTCCCGCCCCAGCTCGACCAGCTCCTGGGACAGACGGGCGAGCACGTGGGGGGCCCGCTCCTCGAACTCCTCGACGATGCGGGCGTACTCGGCGGCCAGCTCCCGCGGCGGGATGCGTTCGACCAGGAGGCGGGCGAGGTTGCCGCAGGCGGCCCGGAGGTCCGGGTCCAGCTGCAGGGCCACCTTCAGCTCACCGAGGGCGCCGAGGGGTTCGAAGCGCATCAGGAGCTGCCCGAGGCTATTGTGCCCGACGGCGGAGAGGGGGTTGACGGAGAGGCCCTGGCGGTAGGCGGCGATGCCGCGGTCGACGTCGCCGGGCTCGTCGCCCTCCGCGTAGAGACCGCCCAGGGCGAAGCAGACCCGGTCCCGGCCGGCGACGAGACTGGGATCTGCGGCGTCGGCCGCGAGGACCTGCTGGAGGTGGGAGATGGCCCGCCGACGCAGATCGCCGCGCCGGCCCTTGCCGGCGTAGTACTGGGCGAGCTGGAACCGCGCCTCCAGCCAGCCCTGGCCGGCGGCCGCTTCCAGGTCCTCCACGCCGTCGGCCTCCGCGCCTTCCTGCAGGTGGCACATCCCTCGAAGGAAGAGCATCTCTCCGGCCTCGCTCCCCGAGGGCCACTCCGAGGCGGGCTCCAGGGCCCGCTGGAGGATCTCGCGGGCCTCGGGATGACGGCCCTGGCGAAAGAGCCGACGCCCCTCTTCCAGGGCCCGCCGGCCAGCCGAGGCCGCGCAGGTCACGACTTCAGCAGTCTCCATCCGCCCCAGAGGAGGGCGGCGACGAAAGCGACCGAGAGAATCGACCAGAGCACCCCCAGCAGCATGTCCAGAGCGAGGACGACGCCCACGGCCAGGAGGGCCGCCCCGAGTATTCTGACAAGCATGATCGCGCCTCCTCAGTGCGCGGGGGTGCGGTCGGCGGCGGTGGGCGCGCCTTCCCGCTCCCAACGGTCCAGTTTCTCGCTCAAGGCGATCATCACGTCGAGGACGTCCCGGGTGCGGGCCTCGACCTCATCCAACCTCCTGGCGATGTCTCCTTCGGCCAGGGCGCCCTTCGTACGCGCCCTCCGATCCTCCAGATGAACGTGGATCCAGTATCCCCCATTGAGCAGGAGGCCGAAGAGGGTCACCAGGACCATGGCCCCGAGGGCGTCACCGAACCAACTCGAGACGCCGAACCAACCCAAGGGGCCATGGAGTCCATCCCAGGGGTGGAAGATGAACGCCGGGAAGGCGCTCATCAGAAGACTGATTGCGAAAGCGGCGCCCAGAAGCAGCAGGCCCCCGGCGATGATTCTCACGAGCATTTCTACTCCCTCCCCCCGGCGGCGGCCCCATCCGGGGCCCGGGACACACCCTCCCGCTCCCAGCGGTCCATCTTCTCGCTCAGGGCGATCATCACGTCCTGCGTGTCGGTGAGACGCCGCTCGATCTCGGTGAGGCGCCGGTCCAGCCCCGGGGGCTCCCCGGCCGGTGCGTCGTGCCCGGGGGCCTCCGGACGCGTCCTCCCGGCCTTCCCCCTGGCGACGTGGGCGAGGGTTGCGGCCAGAATGATCACGGCGGCGATCGCCAGCACCGGGGAATCGCCCACCAGTCCGACCAGCAGTACTGTCAGGCCGATCCAGAGCCATGGCGTGGGCCAGTGGAAAATCGTCGGAATCCTCATGGGGGGCAGTCCTTTTCGGGCTGTCTTACAAGGCGGAACGTTCGCCTCTCGAAGAGTAGATGACCTCGGGGAAACGGTAGCTCATGACCCCGGCCTCGTTGACCTCGATCTCCACGAACCCGCCATCGGCCAGGCCCCGCAGAATCGACTCGGTCTCGGCGGCGGTGAGACCGGTCTCGACGGCGGCCTCGATGACCGTGAGCCGGCCGAAGCGCTCGCGTGCCAGCCGCAGGATTCGGTTCTCCATGCGCCGGGCGCGGGCCTGCCGGGCGGAGGCGGCGAGGCGGCCCGAACAGAACCAGGCCGCCGCCCCGAGGGCGAAGACGGGGACCCCGATGGACAGCGGCTCCTGCCAGTCGTCGTGATCGATGCGCTGACCCATCCCGTAGAGGATCAGCCCCGAGCCCACCGCCAGGAGCAGTACCGACCCCGCCCTGAACAGAAGCGATCCCGCGCGCCGGAGCCATCCCTCCAAGGGGGTGCCCATCCGTCTCACTCCCTCACGAGCTCCCCGAAGCCTGCTCGCGCTCGCGCAGGAGCCGGTCCTTGAGGGCCCTCAGTTCGTCTTCCACCGCCGCCGTCCTGTCCATGTCCCGCACGCGCCGCTCCACCTCGCCCAGATCATCGGCGACCTCGGCGTGGGCCTCGGCTTCGGCCTCGGTGTTCTCCACCCGCTGCTCGAAGCGCTCGAAGCTGGAGAAGGCGTCGTCTCCGAGACCGTGCATCGACTGCACCAGGCGCTTGCGGGCTTCGGCGGCCCGGTGGCGGGCCATGAGAGTACCCTGTCGCGTCCGGGCCTCCTCGAGCTTGCCCTTCAACTCCCGCAGTTGCTCGCGCAGCTGCTCCGCCGTGCGGCGGCTCTCCTCCAGGGCCGGCTTCAGATCGGCGGCGGCCTGTTGCAGGACCGCCCGGCGCTCGAGGGCGCGCCGGGCCAGGTCGTCCTCGCCGGCTTCCACGGCGCGCTCGGCCCGCCGCTGCCACTCCTCGCACCGGGCGGCGCCCTCGTCGTGCTGACGTTCCAGCCGCTTCTGGTTGGCCACGGCCGTGCCCACCGAGGCGGTGGCCTTGTTCACCGCCTCCTCCATCTCGCGGATCATCTGCCGGATGAGCTTCTCGGGCTCTTCGGCGCGGTCGAGGGCCTCGTTGATGTTGGACCGCAGGATGTCTGCCATGCGCGCGAACATGCCCTTTGCCATCGTTCGTCTCTCTCGTAGCCTGGGTTGTGGAAAACTAACCCTTCCGTGCCTGCCCCTCCACCGGGGAGTCCGGGATCTGGCTTCTGCCCTGCAAGAGGGGTGCCAGGAAGCGGGAGAGTGATCACTCGGGGAATCTAATCTCCTCTGCCTCAACAGATTACCCACTACTCCCCGGGCCTGGACTGCAGTTGCGTGACATCCCCGAACCGGCGGGAGCCGCCGGCCCGGCGCCAGTGGATGGCGGCTCCCGCCAACGGTCGCCCGGCGCTGCGAGCCGGGGGCCCTGCGTCCCGGTCCCCGGTTTTCTTATAATGCCGCCATGATCGTGATGGCCGGCCTGGGCCTGTACCTGCTGGTGATGCTCGCCGTCGGCATCTACGCCAGCCGCCGCGTCGCAGGCTCCGCCGACTACCTGGTGGCCGGCCGGAGGCTGTCTCTGCCGCTGGCGACGGCGACGCTGTCGGCGACGTGGTTCGGCGGCGGCCTGTGCATCGGCGCCGCCAGTGCCGCCTACGAGGGCGGCTTTCTCGCCGTCATCGCCGATCCCTTCGGCGCCGCCCTGTGCCTGTTCCTGGCCGGGGCCTTCTACCTCCGGGTCCTCCGCCGCGCCGGGGTGATGACCGTGGCCTCCTTCTTCACGCGCCGCTTCGACGCGCGCTCCGGCCTGCTGGCCAGCGTGTGCACCGTGCCGGCCTACGTGGGGTGGGTGGCGGCTCTCATGGTCGCCTTCGGCCGCATTCTGGAGTCTCTCACCGGCCTGGATCCCACCGTGGCGATCCTGGTGGGAGCCGCCGTGGTCCTGGTCTACACCTTCGCCGGCGGCATGTGGGCCGTGACCCTGACCGACCTCGTGCAGCTCTCTGTGCTCATCGTCGGCATGGTGGCGCTGACCCCCCTCCTCCTGAACGACATGGGAGGGTGGTCGGCTATTGCGGCCAAGATCCCCCAGGAGCGGTTCCATCTGTATCCGAGGGATGCGGGAGCCACCGAGTGGTTCGGCTACGCCCGGGACTGGCTCGTCATCGGACTCGGGAACCTGGCCGGCCAGGATCTGATCCAGCGCAGCCTGTCGAGCCGGGACGACCGCGTCGCCGTGCGCAGCGCCTACCTGTCGGGGCTGATCTACCTGACCGTGGGCCTGCTGCCGGTCCTCCTCGGCATGGCGGGCGCCGTCCTCATCCCCGACCTGGCGGATCCCGACCTGGTGATGATGGAGATCGCCCAACGGTACCTGCCGACGGCGGCCCTGGTGCTCTTCATGGGCGCCCTGGTCTCGGCTCTGTTGTCCAGCGCCGACAGCGCCCTGCTGGCGCCTTCGAGCGTGATCGGCTGGGATCTGATCCGGGTGCTGCGGCCCCGGGTCACGGAGAGGACCTGCCTGCTGGCCTCTCGCCTTTCCGTCGTCGTCCTCGGGGTGGTCGCCCTCCTGCTGGCCCTGCACCGGACCTCGGTCTACGATCTGATGGTCGATTCCTGGTCGGTGCTGCTCGCCACCCTCTTCGTGCCCCTCACCGCCGGAATCTGGTGGAAGGGGGCAAACGCCGTCGGGTCCCTCGCCGCGATCCTCGCCGGCTTCGCCTCCTGGATTCTCTTCATTTTCGCCCTTCCCCCCGGATGGCCCCCCGACCTGCTCGCCGTCATCCCCGCCCTCGCGGTCCTGGCAGCGGCAAGCCGCCTCACCCGGGCCTCCTCCCCGGCGTCCCGACTCTCCGACGACTCCGGCCGTCCGATTCCCCTCCGGGAACGCCTCGGATGGTAGCCTTTCGGGAACCGGGGGGGAGGGCCGTCATTCTACACCCTGATGAACACCAACCACAGGAGACTTCGCACGATGACAGGAGGACATCGCCTCCGGTATCTGTTCCTGGTGCTGGCCGGCTTCGTGGTTCCCGGCTGCGGGCCCGACCCCGTGATCACCGCCGACGACGGCTCGGTGATGGTCCTCATCCCGGAGGGCGCCTTTCCCATGGGTGGCCGCGAGGAGGAGGTCAGCCAGGCACCGGACGGCCACCTGCTCACCTATGTCGCCGAGCGGCCTGAGCACGAGGTGCACCTGAGCGCCTACTACCTGGACAAGCACGAGGTGACCAACGCCCAGTACCGGCGATTCCTCGAGGACGTCGCCGCCCAAGGCCCCAGTTGGAGCCACCCCGATCAGCCGGAGAACCTGGAACGCAGGCAGCGTTACCTGAACGACGATCTGCGTGGGGACCGGCGGCCGGCCGTCGGGCTCAACTGGTACGACGCCTACGCCTACTGCCGGTGGGCGGGGAAGCGCCTGCCCACCGAGGCGGAGTGGGAGTACGCCGCCCGCGGGAGGGAGTACCGGCAGTACCCCTGGGGCGACGGGCATCCTTACTCAAGCGGGATCTGGTGGGCCAACTACCGCCCCCGCACCGGGCACGATCAGGACGGCCATACGTGGACGGCGCCTGTGGGCTCCTATCCGGACGGGGTGAGTCCCTTCGGCATCATGGACATGGCGGGCAACGCCGAGGAGTGGGTCCAGGACTGGTACGCGGTGTACTACTACCGCCAGCTGGAGGAAGCCCGGGACCCCACCGGAGCGAAGGAGGAGATCCGCGATCCGGCAGGGCCGTCCACCGGTACGAAGAAGGTGGTCAAGGGAGGGTCTTACAAGTCCCCCTCGCACCAGATCCGCATCGCCATGCGGGCCTTCGGGAAACCCCGCGACAAGGGACCGCGCATCGGATTCCGATGCGCCATGGATCCTTGAGCCGTCTGCGGGCCGGCGTCGTCTCCGACACCCACGGGTTCCTCGACCCGAGGGTTCTCCAACTCTACACGGGGGTGGATCTCATCCTCCACGCCGGCGACGTGGGGGACCCGTCGATCCTCGACGAATTGTCCGACGTCTCCCCCGTCATCGCCGTACGGGGTAACGTCGACGAGGGGTCCGGTCTCGAACACCTCCCCGAGTCGATCAGCCTCTCCGTCGCCGGCGTCTCGATCTACATGACCCACATCTACACGCCGCCCGGCGGCGGGGCCTCCGGGGACCCGCTGCCGCCGGGGACTCGTGTCGTCATCTTCGGCCACAGTCACATCCCCTTCCTGCAGGAGTCGGGTTCGCCCGGGACCCGGGTCCTCTGCTTCAACCCGGCCAGCGCCGGGCGCAAGCGATTCGGGAAGCCCCGGCTGGCAGGGATGCTGACCATCGGCCCGGACGGGGTCCAGGCGGAGCATCTCGACCTCGAATCGCCGGAGTGACTATCTTCCTTCACGACTTCGACGAATTGACCACTTCAGCAACGGGATCAAAACCATGAAGATGCATGTGGGCGGCCAGTGGATCGGCAAGGACGATGTGATCGAGGTCCTCAATCCCTTCGACGGCGCCGTCGTCGACACCGTGCCCAGGGCGGGGACCGACGACGTGACAGAGGCGATCGCTACCGCGGTTCGCGGCGCCGAAGTCATGCGGCGCATGCCCGCTTTCGAGCGCTACGAGTTGCTGCACAAGGCCGCCGACCTGATGACCGAGCGCCTGGATGACCTGGGCCGCACCATCACTCTCGAGGAGGGGAAAATCCTCCCCGAGGGCATGGGAGAAGCGGCGCGGGCCCAGGAGACGATCACCCTGTCAGCGGAGGAGGCCAAGCGCCTCACGGGCGAAACCCTCGACCTGAGCGCCGCCTCCAACGGCGCCGGCAAGTTCGGCTTCACCTTGCGTGTGCCGTGCGGCGTGGTGGCGGCGATCACGCCCTTCAACTTCCCTCTGAACTTGGTCTGCCACAAGGTCGGTCCGGCCCTGGCCGCGGGGAACGCCGTGCTCCTCAAGCCGGCGAGCGACACGCCCCTGTCGGGCGTCAAGCTCGTGGAGATCATGCTCGATGCCGGCTTCCCGCCGGAGGCGGTGAGCGTGGTCACCGGATCGGGCGCCGCCATAGGAGACGCCATCGCCTCCGACGAGCGGGTGCGCAAGATCTCCTTCACCGGCTCCCGTGACGTGGGCGAGCACATCTGCAGGACCGCCGGCCTGAAGCGGGTCACCATGGAGTTGGGGTCGAACTCTCCCGTGGTGGTCATGGACGATGCCGATCTCGACAAGGTCGCCGAGGGCGTGACCTCCTCGGGATTCGCTAACGCTGGCCAAGTCTGCATCTCGGCGCAGCGCATCCTCGTGGAGGGCGCCGTGTACGGAGACTTCATCGACGCCCTGACCCCCAAGGTCGAAGGCCTGACCACCGGCGACCCGCTGAAAGACGGGACCACCATGGGGCCGATGATCCGCGAGTCCGACGCCGAACGGGTGGAGGGCTGGATTTCCGACGCCATCTCCGGGGGGGCCCGCCTGGTCACCGGCGGGGGCCGCGAGGGCACCCTCCATCAGCCCACGATCCTGGCCGACGTTTCTCCCGCCATGCGCGTCTCCTGTGACGAGATCTTCGGCCCCGCCGTTGCTCTGACCCGGGTCGACGACATCGATGCGGCCATCGCCATGGCCAACGACACGAACTACGGCCTGTCGGCGTCGATCTTCACCCAGGACATCGACCGGGCCCTGAAATACGCCCAGCAGGTCGAGTCGGGGAACATCCACATCAACTGGGGTACCCAGTGGCGTGCGGACCTGATGCCCTACGGGGGCTTGAAGGAGTCTGGAATGGGCAAGGAGGGACCCAGGTACACCATCCACGAGATGACGGAGACCAAGATGGTCGTCATCCACTGACGATCGGCTTCCGGACGACGGACGAGGCGGACCGCGCGGCTGACGGTCCGCCTCGTTTGTGTACGAAGGGCTCACCCAACCCTGGAGAGGAAGGCCTCCCGGATCCGGCTCGTCAGAGGACCGGGCCGGCCGGCTCCGACCGGGGTGTCGTCGATCTGCACCACGGGCATGGCCTCGGTCGACGTTCCAGCAAGGAAGGCTTCGTCGGCGGACAGGTACTCCTCGACCCGGCAGAATCTCTCGTGGAGCGGGATCCCCAGGTCCCGTATGATCCCCAGCAGGATGCCGCGGGTGATCGAGGGCAGGATGTGAGGCCCGGCGGGTGAGGTGGATACGGCGCCGCCGGAGACCAGGAAGGCGCTGGTCGACGATCCCTCGGTCACCTGGCCGAGATCGTCCACCAGCAGGGACTCGTAGGCGCCGGCCTCGTGGGCCTGCTGCTTGGCCAGGATGTTCGGCAGCAGCGCGATCGACTTGATGTCGCAGCGCTTCCAGCGAAGATCCGGGGTCGTGATCACCTTGACGCCGCTCTCGTAGAGTTGCGGCTCTGGGCGTTCCAACTGCTTCACCGTCATCACCACAGTCGGTACGGGAGGCCTTTCGGGGAACTCGTGGTTGCGGGGGGCCACGCCGCGGGTGACTTGGACATAGATCAGGGTCTCGTCGAAGCCCGACCGCCGGATCCCCTCCTCCACGAGGTCCGGAAGGCCGCTCACGTCGAAGTCGATGCGGATCTCGCGCAGGCTGCGGTGGAGGCGCCGGAGGTGCTCCTCCATCGCGTACGGGCGCCCTCCGTAGGTGGCGACCACCTCGTAGACGCCGTCGGCAAACTGGAAACCGCGGTCCTCGATGGAGACCACGGCCTGCTCGATGGGCAGGAAGGCACCGTTGACGTAGGCGACCTCGGGCATCAGCCGGCTCCGTGGGCCTGCCACAGGGCGCGGTAGTAGCGCATCAGCCGCAGCGGGTCCCGGCTCGGCGGAATCTCGGCGAGGGTGAAGCCTTCGTAGCCCGAGCCAAGCAGCAGACGGAAGAGGCGGGACCACGGGTACCCGCTCCACAGCTCGTTGATGTGAACGAGACGGATATCCTTCTCCAGAAGTGCGTAGTTGGCGTCGATGGAGCCCGACTCATCGCAGTCCTGAGGGTTCGAGTTCCAGCAGGCGAAGACATTGCGGTGGTCGGCATGGTCGAGGATTGTGCGGATGTGCGCCGGCTCGCAGGTGACGCGGCCGTGGACCTCGAGGCGGATCTCGACGCCGAGCTGGGCGGCGAACTCTCCGCACTCGCGCAGGGCCCGACCGATCTGCTCGAAGGTCCTCTCGCGAGGGACCCCTTCGTCGTCGTGCACCTTGTTCGGCCGTACCTTGATCCCCGGGGCGCCGACATCCGCGGCAAGGCGGGCATACTCCTTCGTGTCCTCGATGTTGCTCCGCAACTCGGCCGAGTCCACGGAGTCGTACTCGAAGGCCGAGCCCAGCCCCACCAGGGCCACCTCCGAGTCCGCGAACCGGGACCGAACCTCCTGACGCTGCCCGGTGTCGAGCTCCACCTCGACCCCGTGGGCGTGGGTCGTGCGCAACTCGACGCCCTCGAAGCCGGTCTCGGCGCAGTTGGCGATGATCTCCTCCACATCCCAGTCCTTGGCCAACTGGTAGGTAACCAACCCGAGTCGATACGGCATCTGCGTCCCCTTCTCTACTGGTAGTTCGGTGGTCGTGGACTGTCGCCCCCGGCCTTTGGCCGGGGGGATGCGAGCTTCATGCGGCTTCCGGGTCGTAGACCTCGGACTGGAACCGCGCCTTCTGCTTCCGGAGGTAGTCCTCCCGCGTGAGCGGCGGCCGGGCCTCGGCCAGCACCCGGCGGGCGCCCTCGGCGTCGTCGGCCAGCAGATCGACGGCCATCATTCCCAGCGTCTTCGCAGGCGCCATGTAGCCGGCCTCGACATCCGCGATGTGCCAGTCCACGCCGTGGGCCGCGCCTCGGGCTCCGGTCATCACCGGGTGCAGGACCGGCATGATCTGGCTCAGGTCCCCCGCGTCGGTGGACCCCCCGCCGTGGCCGAGGGCCTGGTACTCGTCCTCGCCGAAGAGGCGTCCGGCGCTGCGGCGGAACAGACGGGCCAGCCCGGGGTCGTTGGCAAGGGGCAGGTATCCCGGCAGGGTCTCGATCTCGACCGAGCACCCGAAGGCCATGGCCGCGCCCCTGATGGCTCGGTCGACCTTGGCGGCGGCGTCCTCCATGGCCGGGTCGGTGCGCGCCCGGACGTAGGTCTCCAGGCGCGTCTCCGCGGGGACGATGTTGACGATGTCCCCGCCCTTGGTGAGGATGGGATGGACACGTACGCAGTCCTCGTCGCGGAAGGTCTCCCTTTGGCCGTTGATGGCGGTGAGGGCGAGGTTCGCGGCGTTCAGGGCATTCACCCCTCGCTCGGGCGCCAGACCGGAGTGAGCGGCCCTGCCGCGGAAGCAGACGCTCTTGGCCAGGAAGCCGTTCGACGACTCGGACAGAGCGTAGGAGCCCTCGAGGGTGTCCGAGCTGCCCGAGTGGATCATCACCGCCATGTCGATGTCGTTGAAGGCACCCAGTTGCAGCAGTTCCGGCTTGCCGGCCAGGAAGGTGGTCCGCCCACGGCGTACGAGGTCGAGACGGTAGTCGATCTCCACGTACTCCTCGGCGGGAACGGCGAAGAACACAACGCGCCCGGACAGCTGCGGGGCGACGCCCGACGCCGCCAGACCCAGGGCGGCTCCCGCGAGACCGGCGATCTGGGCGTTGTGGCCGCAGGCGTGGGCCGCGCCGGTCGTTCCGTCGGCGCGAGGATGGCCGGGCAGGACCAGGGCGTCGAGCTCGCCCATGAGGGCGACGGTGGGGCCGGGCCGGCCTCCTTCCAGGACCGCCCGCACTCCCGTGAGGGCGAGGCCCTCCTCGAAGGGCAGGCCCGCTTCTTCGAATATCGATTTCACCCGGTCGGCGGTGCGGTGCTCCTTGAACCCGACCTCCGGCTCGTCCATCACCGACTCTCCGAGGGAGACGATGCGCTCACGGCTGGCCTCGACCGAGGCGCAGACGGAGTCCTTCAGCCGCTCCAGGTCACTCCCCATGCGTTCCTCTCTCCTTCGGCCGCCGGGCCTCACGATGTCGGGACGACGCCCGTCGGCTCCCCCCGGCGATGGGAGAGGGCATCGACGATCATGCGCACGATGTCGTACTCGGGCCGGAAACCCAGTTCCTTCATCGAGCGTGTGAGATCGAACTCGTAGCGGGTGGGTATCCCTCCCGGCCGAACTACGACGAAGGGGATCCCCAGGATCTCGGTGAGCCGGTAGATGACCTCGTCCCAGGTGAAGGCGCGAGGGCCCGCCAGCTGGTACCGCCGGCCATGGGCCCGTTTCTTGCCGAGGGCGCAAAGGCAGCCCTGGACGATGTCGCGCACGTCGGCCACGTGCTTCATCCAGGGCCGCCCGGCGCCGTCCTCGAGCAGCACCAGGCGCTCCTCCCCCTCCCACAGAGCCTCCAACTCGGGGCGGCCTTCCTTCATCCGGCTCAGGTAGAACTGCGGGAAGTCGAGGACCTCCCCGGCGCCGAGGACCATGGAGAAGCGCAGGGTCGTCACCGGCAGCCGGCAACTGCGCCAGTACCCCTCGCACATCTCCTCCCCGAGAGCCTTCGACAGGGCATACCAGCCCGAGGGGCGCCGCGGCGTGTCCTCCGTGATCGGGCGGTCCAGGCCGCCCGGGACGTACTTCTCGTAAAGGGCGTCGGTGCTGGCGAAGAGCAGGTGGCGGAACCCCGGCTGGCGCCGGCAGGCCTCCAGAACGTGGAACGTACCACCCACGTTGACGCGGAAGTAGTCCTCCTCGGTGAAGGGCCCACCGCCCTGGAACGCGGCCCCGAGGTGGTAGACCGCCTCCATGCCGTCAACGGCCAGGTCCACGTCCCCGGGATCGGTCAGGCTGCCCTCCATCAGTTCCACCCCGAGGCCTTCCAGCTTGCCGGTACGCCGGTCCCCCTCCCACACCAGGCCCCGGACCTCGTGCCCGCTCTGAACAAGCCGGGCCGCCAGATTGCCGCCGATGCGGCCCGTGATGCCGGTGACCAGGATTCTCACGAGGCGCCGGGCGCGCCTTCCTCCGGCAGGCCGTGCAGATATGCGGCGGCCTCCTCTATATCGACCACGTCCCCGAACTTGGCGTCTATGTCAAAGAGGTTGTACTCGTGGGCGGCCTCGCAGCGGTCCTGCACGCACTGGCGGGGCACGACCGCCCGGAAACGATAGGCCCGGGCATCGGTGGCCGTGGCGCGTACGCAGGCGCTGGTGGAGCATCCCGTGACGAGCACCGTGTCGACGCCGCGCTCCACCAGGTAGGGGGCCAGGTGGGTGCCGAAGAAGGCCGAGGCGTTCTCCTTGAAGATCACCAGCTCCCCCGGATTCGGCGCCAGCCTGGCGTCGATCTCGCAGGCCCGGGCGTCCCAGGGCCGTGAGGAGGGGTCGGCGCACCGGGGCATGGGCTCCTCGTCTTCCTCGGGCCGGAAGGGAGAGGTGGTGTAGACCACCGGCACGCCCCTCCCGCGGCAGAGGGGCAGGAGCCGGCGGATGCCTTCCACGGCTTCGTCCAGCCTCCGCGAGCCGGTGGCGTAGGCCGCGTCGGTCCAGCCGTAGGCCATGTCGATGACAACGAGTGCCGGGCGGCGGCCGAAGCCCCATCGCCGCATGAAGATCCCCCGCTCTTGGTAGTAGCGGCGGACACTGTCGATGGCCTGCAGGGCGGCCGCCTTTCCGTCCATCAGAACCCCTTCCTCCCCGCTGGCCGGCGCCGGGACCGTGAGGCCCGGGCCATGGTGCGAGGAGTGGCCACCCACACCCGCCGCGAGAGCGTTACAGGTCTTCGGTGAAGGGTGAGAGAAGCGCCCATATGCCCCCGGCTACCACGAGCAGGACGGCCAGACGCCTGTACATGCCAGCGTCGATGTGCCGCCTGAGCTTCATGCCGGCGGCAAACCCGAGAAAGACCCCCGGGAGAACGGCGAGGGAGAGCACCAGGGTCCCGGCGGAGAGAAGCCCCATCCCGCCGAGGCCGGCCGCCACCGAACTGTGGAGGAGAAGGAAGAAGCAGAGCAGGTCGACGCGGAAGCCCCGGGGCTCCCAGCCCTGCTTGAGACCGAGCAGCACGATGGGAGGACCGGAGATGCCGCTGGCCCCCCCCATGATGCCGCCGGCCAGACCTGCCGCCAACAGGGGCGGGCCCTCGCGGGCGAAGGGCCGGCCGGGCCTGACCACCAGGGATCCCGCTGCGAGGAGCGTGATGCCGCCGATGACGGACCGCATCGAGCCCTCGGCCAGGGAGGACAGCAGCCACAGGCCGACGGGCGCGCCGAGGAGGGCGCCAGCGAGGAGCCGGAGGAGCCGCCGCGGGTTGAGGTGCCTCCAGCTCTGGGCGATCAGCACGAGGGCGAGGGGAATCCAGCTGATGAGCACCACGGGCAGCAGTTGGAGCGGGGGGAGCAGCACCACCAGCAAGGGCACGGCCACCAGGGCGTACCCGAAGCCGGATACAGAGGCGACGAGGGCTGCCAGGCCCAGCACGGCGTTCAGGATTCCCAGGTGCGTGGTCGAGGCGGCTTCCAACGGAACCTCCTATCTTGTGCCCCGGCGCAGCCCGCGGCGACTCCCGAGAAAGGCCGACCCCATGAAGATCACGGAAGTGGATCTCTTCGAGGTGGAGATCCCCCCCATACCTCCCATCGCCAGGTACGTCCCCAAAATCTACGATCTCACCCTCGTCCGCCTGATCACGGACGAAGGTCTGACCGGCTGGGGGGAGTGCCAGGGCCGCAAGGCGGATCTCGAGGCCGGGTTCGCCCCCTTCGCCGGCCAGGACCCGCTGGCCCTCGACGCCATGGCCCAGCCGGACCCCATCTGTTGTGCCCTGCTCGACATCGCAGGCCAGGCCTGGGGCGTGCCCGTTCACCGTTTCTTCGGCGCCAAGGTGCGCGACCGGGTTCCGGTCTCCTACTGGTCCTGCCACATGGAGCCGGCCGAGACGGCTGCGGAGGCCGAGGTCGGCGCGCGCCTGGGATTCACCAACCACAAGCTCAAGGCGCGGCCTTGGGACATCGTCGAGACAGTGCGCCTGATGAAGGAGGCCGCCGGACCCGACTACACGGTCGGGGTCGACCCGAACACCCAGTTCGTGCAGCCCTCCGAGGCGGCGAGGCTCGCCGCTGAGCTCGAGCCCTTCGGAACGGTGGCCAACTTCGAGGACCCGGTCCTCAAGGACAATCTCGACTGGTACCGGCTGCTCCGTGAGAAGACCTGGATCCCCCAGGCACTCCACCTCGGATCGCCTCCCTCCGTCCTGGCCGCGCTCAAGGCCGAGGCCGTCGACTACCTGAACATCGGAGGCGGCGCCGTGCAGATCCGAACCTGCGCCGCCGTGGCCCAGGCGGCCAACGTGCCCATCTGGGTGCAGGCGGGCGGACTGTGCCTGGGCGTTCACGCAGCCTATTCCGTGCACCTGCAGGCGACGATTCCCAACGCCACGCTGCCCTGCGACGAGTTGCCCTTCACCCGCGTCGCCGATATCTGCGATGGTTCCCTCGTCGTCGAAGGGGGCCACTTCATCGTGCCCGAAGGGCCCGGCCTCGGGATAGACGTCGACCTCGAGGTGGTCGAACGATACCGCGTGGCCTGAGGAGAGAAATCGGGACCTCCCGGCAGAAAAACCGGGCCGCCCCCGCAAGGGGACGGCCCGTTGACGCAGCCCTGAGAGACCCCTGGTGCCGCCCTACAGTTGCCAGGCCAGGGAGAACCGGTGGGAGCCGTTGGCCTCGGACAGTTC
>JAPOZM010000027.1 GCA_026706075.1 Gemmatimonadaceae bacterium | reverse complement strand
TCAGCCGGTGACGGCGGCGTGCATCTCCGTCCAGTCGTCCAGGTTGTTGAGGTTCACCGCGTCCAGGATCGAGCCGTCGTCGGCGACGCCGGCGGCGGACAGGATCGAGCCCCGGGTGTCGTCGTCGTGGTCGTACCCGCGGATGGCGGCGTTGGATGCGTCGATCTCCCCCTGGGGGATGCTGCCGCCCCGCTGCTGCACCACCCAGGCCTCGAACTGGGCATAGGTGGGCAGGTTGGACTTGATGTAACCCACGGCCGAGTCGCGGTCGATGCCGAGGCCGTCGAGGACCATCTGGTCGAAGCCCTGGCCGCACTCGTCGTACCCATCCTCGAGCTGGCCCCTGGCGCTCAGCAGCACCTTCGACCACAGCCTCGGCAGGTGGATCGCTCCGAGGGGGCCGGCCAGGTCCGAGCTGATCAGTGGAATCGTACCCATGTTCGTTCCTCCATGCGGGCCGTGAGGGGAGGCCCTGTAAGGGGTTGAGAGGGGCGGAGATATAGGGCGGCCCCGTTTCGGGCGTCAAGCGGGTTGCCGGCCCTCCGCCGGCCGGCTATGCTGCACGGCGACCGGATACCGAACCCGATGCAAGGAGCGCGGAGATGCACGTCGGCACCCAGCAGTTCAGCACCAGCGATCACGATCTGGAGTTCCTCGCCCGCCACGGCGTGACCGCCAAGAACGAGAACAACATCACCTTCCATCGCGAGTACGGGTGGGACGTGAAGGAGCTGATCGAGAAGAAGGAGAGGTGCGAGCGTTTCGGCGTCGACATGGAGATGGTGGCGATCCCCGTCCACTCCCTCGGTGTCGACGGCTGCAGCACCCCCCACTACATGCGCGGCCGGTACGACGAGGGGGACAAGGAGATCGACCTGGTCTGCAACATGATCCGCCAGGCGGCGGAAGCCGGCATCCCGGCGGTGAAGTACTTCCTGTGCGAGATGGAGAACCAGCGCACCGAGTCGGTCCCCCTCGGGCGGGGCAACTCGCGGTACAGCACCTGGGACCTGGAGAAGGCCGACGACTCGCCCCGCTACGACGAGCCGCTCACGGCGGAGCAGAACTGGGAGCGCATCACCTACTACCTGGAGCGGGTCGTACCGGTGGCCGAGGAGTGCAAGGTGCGCATGGCCTGCCACCCCTGCGACCCGTGGCTGCCGGCGGGCTTCAAGGGCGTCGACCGCGTCCTCGGCGGCCCCGAGGGCTTCCGGCGCTTCATCACCATCTGCGAGAGCGACTACCACGGCGTCAACCTCTGCCTGGGCTGCATGGCCGAGGCCTCCACCGACCCGCGCAACGAGGTGCCCGAGATCATCCGCTACTTCGGATCGCGCAACAAGATCTTCCTCTGCCACTTCCGCAACATCGTCGGGGGGCGCAACAAGTTCCAGGAGGTGTGGCCGGACGAGGGTGTCATGAGCATGCACCGCAACATCCGCGCCCTGCAGGAAGTGGGCTACCCGCACATGGTCGTGCCCGACCACGCCCCCGGCCATCCCGACTCCGACGCCTACCAGGCCTGGGCCTACGAGTTCGGCTACATCCAGGCGATGATCCAGTCGGTGACCGACGAGGACTGAGCGCCCCGGGAGGCGCCGCCTCTACAGGGCCGAGGCGCGCCTCATCAGCTCGGCGCGGGCCTCGCCGAAGAGGGCGATCAGCCGCGCCCGCACCTCCTCGTCGCCGAAGACGCCGATGCGCTCGGCCCAGGCGGTGCCGCCCTCCATGTGGGTGAGCAGGTACTCGCCGTCGGCTTCCTCGAAGGCGGCCCTGCGGCCGACGTCGACGTAGACCGGCGACGAGTGGGCCATCACCGGGCCGGCGTCGGTGAAGTGCGGCCCCCAGCAGCGGGCCGCGATCCAGCACGGTTGGCCGCACTCGATCTCCGTCTCGAGGGTGATGGCGCGCTCGCCCTCGGCCGCCGTCTCCCGCTCCCGGGGGATGCCGTTGACCACCAGCTCCACGGCGGTCAGGGGCCAGACGCTCCAGGCGCGGGCCTCCACCTCGACGGTGCCGCCGTTGCCGGGCAGGTCGAGCTGGCCGCCCATGGGCACGCCGTCGACGCGCAGGTCGATCATGGCGCCGGTGCTGGCGAAGGTGTTGCCGGAGCGCACCGCCCGGCACCAGTTGTCGAAGGTGAACTCCCGGCCCTCGGGGATCCGGGCATAGGTCCGCGAGCCCCCGAGGATGCGGCCGTTCGACATCTTGTCGGTGCCGCCGACGATGGGCAGCTTCTGGCCCACGTTCAGCCAGCGGTAGTAGCCGCGCTCGCCCTGGCCGATCTCCTCCCCCTCCCAGACCCAGCACATCTCCGCCGCGTCGGCCTGGCCGAGGACGATGTTGGCGGCGTTCTCGAAGTCGGGCACCGGCATGTGGGGCATGATCACCAGGCCCCCCTGGGCGCGGCACTGCTCCGCCCAGTCCGCCATCAGGGCCTGGATCTCGCCGCCGACCCAGTCCTCCTGGGGGCCGCCCGTGCACATGGGGGCCACCAGCTCCCGCAGGCCCAGCAAGCTGATGTGGCCGAGGACGTGCTGGCGGTTCTCCTGGCTCACGTAGACGAGGTGGTTCTCCGTCGACGTGGGGGCCACGCCGCCGGTGAACTCCTCCCAGCTGGTGAACAGCCGGCCCCACTGGCTGGCCAGCAGGTGGACCACGTTCAGGTCCTCCCCCTCTGCCTCGAGCGCGCTCGACTGGCTGGAGAGGAAGTGGACGTGGGTGTCGCCGGAGTAGAAGCCCTCGGCCTTCATGTCGAAGGCGCGCTTCACGGCCAGCGTCAGGTGCCGCTGCCCGGGCTTGATCTCCACCTGCCGGCGGGCCGGCTCGTACTCGAAGCCGCGCGCCACCTCGACGAAGCTGGCCCCCACGGGCAGCTCGATCTGGCAGGTGCCGTCGATGTAGGCGTACGGGGTGCCGCCCGTCTTGCAGTCGCCGCCCATGTCCTCGAACCAGGCGATGTTGACGTCGGCCTGGTGTCCGTGGGGGGCGAGGTAGACCCCCTCCTTCGAGCGGAAGTGGACGCGGCAGCCGACGGGGTCCCCGGTGTCCGCGTCGACGACGCGCACGTGCACCCACTGCCGGCCCCCGCGGTCGACCACCTGGACGCGCACCGGTCCGGACTCGGCCTCGCCGCGCTCCAGGACCTCGCCCCAGCGGAAGCCGGCGCCCGCCTCCCCCGACGTCACCTCCAGGTTGGCCCGGGGCGACCCGTGGACCTCGACCTGGCCTCCCGCCACGACCTGCTGTCCGCCGCGGCCCCAGCCGGCCTCGTCCGTGGTCAGGAAGTCGCCGCCGGGCACGAAGAGGTCGTCCTGGCGCGCGACCACCCCCCGGTCGACGCCGATCTCCGGGGCCTCCTCGCCGCCCTCCACGGTGACCGCCACGGTACGCCGCCGCTCCCAGTGGAAGGGGTCGTCCTCCTCGTGGCACAGGGTGACCGCGCCGAGGACGAGGGGCGTCGGCGTGGCGGCCTCGAGGACGACCTCGGCGATCTCCGTCTCCGGGCGGTCCACGGCCAGGTCGAAGAGCCACCAGCCCGTCAGGTCGCCGCCCATGGCGCCCGGCCCTCCGGCGGGACGGCCGTCGGCGCGGTCGTACCGCGAGCAGACGCCCACCTGGGCGCCGCCGTACCCGACGGCCGGCTCGTGGAGGCTGGTGGAATCGAAGTGGCGGCAGTTGCGGCAGAGGAAGGGGTGGTGGCCCCAGGGCGCGCTGATGTCGTGGATCTCCCAGCGCCGGCGCAGGGGCTGCGACCTCTCGGAGCCGTCGGCGAATCGGACGAGGTAGCGGCCGAGGTCCTCCCCCGCCCCCTCGAGGGTGGCCCACTCCCCTTCTGCTGTAGCGCAGAGGTGGGCGAAGAGCAGGCGGCGGGCCCGGGCGCCCACGGGGACCGACACCCGGGGCTCGAAGCCCTCCCCGGCCGCGGCGGCCACGAAGCGCCGCTCGGCCTCGGCCGCGGCCAGGTGGAAGGGGACGCCGAGGAAGAGGCACTCTCCCGCCGGCAGTCCGTCCAGGGCCGTCTCGTGGGGGTCGGCCCCGTGGGGCCACAGCCACCGACCGCCGCCGAGGTCGACGTTCCGCGTGCCGGCGTTGCAGAGGCCGGTCAGGTCCAGGGGCTCGAAGGAATCGTTCATCCGTCTCCTCCACCGGCGAGCACGCCGGCATAGTAGTCGAGAGGCAGGTTGCCGCCGCTGAGCACGCCCACGACCCGCTTGCCCGCCAGGCGCTCGCCCAGCCGGGCCGCCGCTGCCAGGGGCGCCGCCGCCGCCCCCTCGGCCACGAGGCGGGCGTCGCGGGCGTACCAGCGGATCGCCTCCTCGATCTCCCCGTCGTCGACGAGGACGAGGTCGTCGAGGAGGCGCCACAGGATCTGCAGGGGCATCTGAAAGGGGACGCGCGTGGCCAGGCCCTCGTGGGAGGTCCCCATCTCCGCCTCCACGTCGAGGCGGCGCTGGGTCCAGGCCCGCCAGACCGCCGGGGCCGCCGAGGACTGGACGCCGATGACCTCGATCGCCGGGTTCCGGGCCTTGGCGACCAGGCAGGTCCCCGCGGCGCCGCTGCCGCCGCCCACCGGCACGAGGATCACCTCCGTGTCGGGCGCGGCCTCGAGGATCTCCACGGCCATGGTGCCGGCCCCGGCGATCAGCTCGGGCTCGTTGGCCGAGTGCACGTACCGGCGCCCCTCCCGCCGGGCCACCTCCTCCACCTCGACCCGGGCCTCGTCGAAGTCGCGGCCGTGGCGGCGCACCTCGGCGCCGAGCCGCTCCATGGCCTCGAGCTTGGCGGGGTTGGCTCCCTCGGCCGGGGCGTAGATCACCACCGAGGCGCCGAAGCGGGTGCCGGCCCAGGCCATCGCCTGGCCGTGGTTGCCGGTGCTGGCGCTGATCAGGCCGCGGGCGAGCTCCTCGTCCGACAGGTGTCCCACCACGTTGAGGGCGCCGCGGACCTTGAAGGCGCCCACGGGCTGGAAGCTCTCGCACTTGACGCGGTAATCGCATCCGAGCCGCTTCGACAGGGACTCGCTGGCAACCAGGGGCGTGGGCGCCAGGTGCTGCCCGATGAAGGTTCGGGCCGCGTCGACGTCGGCCGCCGTGGGAGGAGGCCGGGTCATGGCCGTTGCTCCCGCACGGCGGCCAGCGCTTCGCCGAGGTGGCGCCGGTAGAGGTCCAGGTCGAGACCGACGGCGAGGATGCGGTAGCCCTTGTCGAGCAGCTCGCGGGCCTCCTCCGCGGTGGCGGCGAGGCGGCCCAGGGCCTTGCCCTCGGCCTCGCAGGCGCGGCGCACCTCGTCCTCGGCGGCCAGGTAGTCGGGGTGGTCGAAGAGGCCGGGACGGCCGCTGAAGTTGGCCAGGTCGAACTGGCCGATCCAGAGGACGTCGATCCCCTTGACGGCGGCGATCTCCGGGGCGTTGCGGACCCCCCAGGGGCTCTCGATCTGGGCGATGACCAGGGTGCGGTCGTTCGCCTGCCGCATCTTCTCTTCCAGCGGCTCCTCGGTGCGGTAGTCGTCGTGGGCGACGCCGAAGGCGGCTCCCCGGCGCCCGGTCAGGGGATAGCGGCAGAACCCGGCCAAGCTCCGGGCCTGGTCGGCGTCGTCGATCATCGGCGCCATGACCCCGAGGGCGCCGGCGTCGAGGACCCGGGCCGCGAAGTGGTACTCGGCCGTCGGGATGCGCACGAAGGGCACGGCGCCGGTGCAGCCGCAGGTGGCCACGAGGCCGCGGATCGTCTCCATCGACCAGGCCGTGTGCTCCATGTCGAAGAGGACGAACTCGGCGCCGGCGTTGTCGGCGAGGCGGGCCACGCCGGTGGTGCCGAACTCCATCACCATGGTGCCGAAGGACCGGCCGCCCTCCTGCAGGCGGCGCTTGACGGGGTTCTCTCTCATGCTCCTCTCCGGCGGCGGGCGCAGGCGGCCAATTTCGCGCGGAAGCTCTCCGTCTCCAGCACCTCGCCGTTGACCACGTGGCCGGGGGCGCGCCCCTCGGAGACGGCGAGGATCCCGGCGAAGGCGCTCTCCCCCATCAGGCGGAAGCTCTCGTCCGTCCAGGCCAGGGCGTGGGGCGCCACGATCACGTTGTCGAGGCGGAGGATCGGGTCCGCCGGATCGACGGGCTCCTCCTCGAAGACGTCGATGGCGGCGCCGGCGATGGCGCCCTCCCGCAGCGCTTCGGTCAGGGCCGCCTGATCGACGATCGGTCCGCGGGCGACGTTGATCAGGTGGGCCGTCGGCTTCATCCGGCCCAGCTCCGCAGGTCCGATGAGGTGGCGGGTCTCCTCGGTCAGGGCGCAGCAGACGAGGACGAAGTCCGCCTCGGCGAGCAGCTCCGGCAGGGCCACCAGGCGCGCCCCCAGTCCCGCGGCGGTCTCCTCGCCGGTGACGGGATCGGCGGCCAGGAGGGTCATCTCGAAGGGCGCGCACAGGCGGCAGACCTCGCGGCCGATGTTGCCGAGCCCCACCACGCCCAGGGTGCGCCCCCGCAGGCCGAGGCCCATGTGGTCGACCCTCTCCGCCCAGCGCCCCTCCCGCGTCAGCCGGTCCTTGGACGGCAGCCGGTGGGCGAGGGCCAGGAGGAAGGCCATGGCGGCGCTGGCCACGGGCCGCCGCACCCCGTCGGGGGTGATCGTCAGGGCCGCCCCCGCCCGCGTGCAGGCGTCCACGTCGACCGAGTCGTAGCCGACGCCGATGCGGGCCACCACGGCCAGGCGGCCGGCGTCTTCCAGGGTGGCGGCCGAGATCCGCGGCCCCAGGACGAGCAGGGCGTCGTAGTCGGCGGCGGCCTCGGGCGGCACCTCGTCGGCCCCCGTCTCCAGGCAGTGCCACTCGACGCCCTCGGCCCGGTCCAAGGGGCCCAGGTCGATGTCGGGAAAGGCCTGGCGGCCGTCGGGCCGCAGGAAGTCGACGGTGAGGCCGACGCGGAACATCCTCATCCTCCTCCGGAGCGGATCCGGGCCTCGGCCTCGCCCAGGGCCGCGGCATTGTCCCAGGCGGCGATCCGGGCGGCGCGAGACTGGTCGGTCTCGCCGCCCAGGCGCTCGGCCGCGGCGATCAGGGCGGGCAGGGCGCGGACGACGTTGTCGACGATCGTCACGGTGGCGGCGCGGGACGTGCGCGACAGCGGGTTCAGGTCGACGGTCAGGACCTGCCGCCCCATGCGGCGCAGGGCCTCGCAGCGGTCGCCGTCCTCGAGGGGGACGAAGATCACGTCCGCCCGCAGCAGACCCTCGGGATGCACGTAGCGGCGGTTCGAGTCGAGCCCCTCCAGGGCGGTGCCGGCCTCGGGCCGCAGCACCCGCTCGGCGCCGTGGGCCTCCAGGTGGGCGGCGACGGCCCGCTCGCGCTCGCGGGATCCGTGGAAGATGTTGACCTCCAGGGGCGCCCCGGTGATCCGCGAGAGCCGCACCAGCTCGGCGGGGACCAGGGCGGCGGCGTTGCCGTTCACCGAGAGCACCGGATGGTCCGCGGCCAGCAGCCAGGCCGCCGCCGCCTCGCAGGCGCGCAGGGCCCACGGTCCGCTCGCCTCCCCCAGCAGATAGTCGTAGGCCTCGCCGCGGCCGTGGGCGATCAGCCCGTGGGGCGAGGTGATGCCCGCCTCGACGCCGGCCACGATCAGGTCCCGCGTCAGCAGGGAGGCGCGGCGGGGATGGCTCTCGGGGACGTCGGTCACGGCTCGATCTTCACCCCGACGCGGCGGGTCGACAGGGCGGTCTCGGTGGAGCCCGCGAAGGGGACGTCGCTGAAGACGGCGTTGCCGAGCATGATCATCGAGGCCTCGCCGCCGCTGCCGGTCACCTGGTCGACGGCGGCACGCACTCCTTCGTGGGCCATGAGGCCGCTGCCGGCGGCGAAGGAACGGGACTCGCGGATGACGCGGCCCAGGTCCAGCGACGGCGCATCCCGCAGATCCGCCAGGGCCGCCAGGGCCTCGTCGGCGGCGGCGTTGATCCGCTGCCGCCGCTCCGGGTCGGAGAGGATGTCCCGCGTGCGGATGGAGCCGAAGTACCGGTAGTGGATGGGGGCCCCCGGCGCCAGGGGCATGCGTTGCGCGGCGAGGGGGTCCCCGGCGACGAGCTTCACCAGGCAGCCGCCGTGGTACTGGGCGCACACGTCGCCGAGGCCGGTGAGGTTCTCCACCTCGGCCACGTGGGCGGCGGTGGCCAGGGCGCGCTCGGACAGCCCCAGGTCGAGCAGGGCGTTGGCCGCGTAGGCCGCCGCCAGGGACGAGGCCCCGCTGAGGCCGAAGCCGCTGCTCAGGGGCAGGGGGGTCTCGATCTCGGCGGCCAGCCGCTCACCCGGGGCGATCCGCTGCAGCAGCGCCGCCACCGTCGGGAACTCGATCGCCTCGCCGTTGAAGGTGATGATGCCGCCCCCGCAGCGGAGCGAGACGGTGGCCCCCTCGCGAACGGTGAAGCCGAGGCCGAGGGAGTGCATCCGCGCCGGGTCCTCGTGGGGGATCACCTTGAAGACGCCGGAGATGTTTCCCGGCGCCCAGGCGGTAGCCGTCTCAGCCATGGACCGCCTCCGGCGCCAGCCGCTGCTCGCGGAGCCAGGCCGGCAGCTGCGCCACGCCGTCGAGCAGGGCGAGAGGCGCGTAGGGGGCGAAGACCGGTGACTCCGTGGTGCCGCTGAGGACGGCCACGAAGCGGATCCCGCCCCGGCGCGCCGCCTCGGCGTCGGGGAGGCTGTCGCCCACGTAGAGGGACTCGCCGGCGTCGACCCCGAGACGCTCCAGGGCCAGGTGCAGGCAGCCGGGATCGGGCTTGTGCTCGGCCACGTCCTCCGCCCCGACCACGGCCCCCACGAGGTGGCGGAGCCCCTCGCGGTCGAGGATCCCCTCGATGCGGTAGCGGTACTTGGTGGAGGCGATGGCGCAGGAGATGCCCCGGGCGTGCAGCTCCTCCAGCACGCCGGGGACGGCCTCGAAGACCACGGTGCCCGCCGCCATGACCCGGTCGGCGCGCTCGAGGAAGAGCCGGCCGAACTCGCCGCTGCGCCCCCGCTCGGCCTCGCCGTTGAGGGTGGCCACGATGTCGGGCACGGAGAGACCGATGGTGCGCCGGATCTCCTCCTCCCCGGACAGGTCGAGGCCCATGCGCCGCTGGGCGTAACGGACGCAGTCGATGACGCCCACGGAGGAGTCCGCCAGGGTGTAGTCGAAGTCGAAGAGGACCGCCTTCAGCGGCGTCGGGCCCATGGCGGTCACACCGGCGCGCCGGCGTTCACGCCCAGCCCGCGGCGGTAGGCCTCCAGGGAGAGCAGGTCTTCGGGTTGCACGTTGCCGAGGTTGACCCGGGGCCCGAAGCGGTCGACCAGATCGCGGCGCATGGCGTGCACGTGGTGCTCCTCCACCCCCGCGATCCAGGGGCCGGGCAGCTCGAACATCACCTTCTCCAGGCCCACGGTGGCGACCACCCCGTCGATGTCCGCCCGGGTCTCCGCGTCGCCGCGGATCAGCTCCGCCGCCTCTACCAGAAGCAGGCTGGCCCCCGCCTCCATGCACGCCCTGGCGTCGTCGGCCAGGGGGACGGCGTTGGCCAGGCCCTCCTTCTTCCCCACCTCGCCGAGGACCTTCAGCCCGAACTCCTCCACCGCCCGGGCGATGACCCCCTCCTTCCAGCGCAGGGTCACCGGCGCGAGGTTGTCCGATACCTCCACCCAGCGGTAGCCGGCCTCGACGCACGCCGGCAGGTAGCGCTCCAGGCGGCCGTGCACCTCGGCGTACTCCAGGTACTGCCCCCCGGGGAAGGGCTCCACGTCCCACGACAGGTAGCGGTCGATCTTCTCCGTCAGCAGCTCCGGCGCGTGCAGCCGCGAGAGGCCCACGGCGATCTTGGCGAAGTCGAAATGGTCGGCCGCCATGTCGGTCAGGTCCCGCTGCCGCTGCGGCCCGATGCCCCAGTCGATGACCATGGTCAGTCCCGAGGCGCGGGGCTTGGCGGGGCGCTCTCCGGCCAGATGTCCGTCGAGTCCGTCGAAGGGATGCAAGTGCGGGTCCTTTTGTGGCGGTTCGGAAGCGCGCTAACCTACGAAAGGCCCCCCACCCCGTCACGGCGCTTGCCGCGCCGGACGGGAGCGGCCATGTTTGGCCCCCGCGCCGATCGAAAGCGGTTGCCGCCAGGCTCCGCACCCGTTCGGGGGCAAGGCCACGACGCTCCCCCCTCAGCAGGAGGCACGAAAGATGGCAGGATTTTGGTTTGCGAATAGACCAACAAGGCCGGGGCTATTGCTGAGTGCGGTGGTCTTTGGTGCAGCCTGTATCCACGCGCAAGCCACGGATGACAGTACGCCGCTCCACGCTGCGGCCAAGGCGAATGCCTTTGCCAAGGCACAGGAGTTGCTGAAGAACGGGGCCGACGTCCATTCCAAGAACGAAGAGGGCGATATGCCGCTGCACATTGCGGCGAGGGCGAATGCCTTCAAGACCGTGGAACTCCTGCTGAACCGCGGAGCCAATGTCCGTGCCAGGGGCAAGGATGGGCAGACGCCGTTGCACGCCGCAGCACAGGCGAATGCGTCTGAGGTGGCACGTACTCTGCTGGAAAACGGGGCCGTGGTTGACGCAAAGGCCAAGGGCGGCCGGACGCCGTTGCACTTTGCGGCGGGTAACAGTGCGGCTGAGGTGGCAGAAGTCCTGCTGAACAACGGCGCGACTGTTGACGCGAAGAACCATCCTCTTGGCTTGGAGCCAGTGCACTTTGCCGCGATGCGGAATGCGGCTGAGGTGGTCGAGGTTCTGCTGAATAGCGGGGCCGTGGTTGACGCAAAGTCCAAGGGCGGCTTTACGCCGTTGCACTTGGCGGCGGGTAAGAATGCGGCTGAGGTGGCAGAGGTCTTGCTGAATAACGGAGCCGCTGTCAACGCGACAAGCAACGCCGGCGATACACCTCTGCACATGGCTGCAGAAGCAAGTGCGGTTGAGGTGGCGGAGCTATTGCTGAACAACGGAGCCGCCATCGAGGCCAGGAACAAAGACCGCAGGACACCCTTGTACACTGCGCAAACCAAGACAGAGATTGTCCGTCTTCTGCTGCAGCACGGCGGCAAGTAGGCAGAGTTGGATGGCCGAGTGAGGCCGGGAACCTCGCCGCTGGCAAGAACCCTAGGCCCTCAGGCCTCTCTCCGGCGTCAGTCCAAGGAGGCAGCCGTGACGACGACGCGCGACATCCAGAGCCTCCAGGCAGTCTTCCGCAATGCTGCACTTCCCCGAAGACAGAATCGCCGAATTCTGCCGCCGTCATCACATTCGACGCCTGGCCCTGTTCGGCTCGGTTCTCCGCGACGACTTCACCTCCGAAGCGACATCGATGTAATGGTGGGGTTCGCGCCCGGCAAGACGCCGGGACTGGCCTTCATCACCATTCAGGACGAGTTGTCTGAGATGCTCGGCCAGCGAGTGGATCTGCACACCTTCAGCGGAATCGAGAGAATCCGGAACCGCTTGCTGCGGAAGGAGATTCTCAAGACTGCGGAGATGCGGTATGAGCAGGCGTGATGACCGCGTAAGCCTGGTCGATATGCACGCCAGGGAAGCCGTCGCCTTGTGGGATGACGGCACTTGCCGCCCCGGACCGGGGGTGGCGATGTTTCGGAAGAGGAGGCGATCATGACAACCACGACAGATGTCCAGACCCTTCCCCAGCGCGTGCTCGGCAAGACCGGCGAGCGCGTCCCCGTCCTCGGCCTGGGGACCGCCTGCGGGGGACTGGGACTGCCCGACGCCGAGGCGATCGAGCTCTACGAGAAGGCGATCGACCGCGGCGTCACCTACCTCGACACCGCCCCCGGGTACGAGCGCGCCCAGCGGCAGCTCGGCCACCTGGTGCCCCGCCGCCGCGACGAGATCTTCCTGGTCACCAAGTCGCCCACCGCCGACAGCGCCGAAGCCGTGCGCCTGCTGGAGCAGAACCTGCGCGATCTCGGCACCGACGCCGTCGACCTGTGCTACGTCCACTCCCTGGGCAACTACGACGTCGACCAGGTCCTGGCCGCCGACGGCTCCCTCGCCGGCCTGCGCGAGGCCCAGAGGCGGGGCCTCACCCGATACGTGGGCTTCACCGCCCACCACAGGACCGGCAGCTCGGAGCGCATCCTGAGGGAGGCGGAGGTCGACGTCATCATGGTGGCCCTCAACTTCGCCGACCACCACACCTACGGCTTCGACCGCACCGTCCTGCCCCTGGCTGCCGAACGCAACGTCGGTGTGGCGGCGATGAAGGTCTACGGCGGCGCCGAGGCGATGGAGTACCACACAAGGGAGGACGAGGACCAGCGCCTGTCTGCCCTGGAGGTCAGCGCGCCCGCCTTCGACCACGAGCGCGCCCTCCGCTGGGCCCTCGGCCTGCCGGGAGTCGGCGTCGCCGTGGTCGGCATGTACTCGGAGGAAGAGCTGGACCGCAACATCGAGTGGGCCCGCAGGTGGCAGCCGCTCACGGCCGATGAGGAGGCGCAACTGCTGGAGGAGGGCCGGCGTATCGCCCGCTCCTGGGGCGACCACTACGGGGATATCACATGACAAAGCCCAAGGGCCAAGGAGTTGGCCAGGCCAGGCTGGACTTCCCTGAAGACAGAGTCGCCGAATTCTGCCGGCGCCATCACATTCGGCGCCTGGCCCTGTTCGGCTCGGTTCTCCGCGACGACTTCACCGCCGAAAGCGACGTCGATGTGCTGGTGGAGTTCGCGCCCGGCAAGACGCCGGGACTGGCCTTCATCACCATTCAGGACGAGCTGTCGGAGATATTCGGCCGGCGAGTGGATCTGCACACCTTCAGCGGAATCGAGAGAAGCCGGAACTGGTTGCTGCGGGAGGAGATTCTCAAGACGGCGGAGATTCAGTATGAGCAGGCGTGATGACCGGGTAAGCCTGGTCGATATGCTCATCCACGCCAGGGAAGCCGTCGACCTGTCCGGCCAGAGAAGTCTGAAGGACCTCGCGAATGACCGGGTTTTTCAGCTCGCCATGCAGAAACTGGTTGAGATTGTCGGCGAAGCAGCCAACCGCGTTTCCCAGGAGACACAGCAAGCTCACCCGGACATCCCTTGGCCTCGAATCATCGCAACGCGCAACCGCTTGGCTCACGGCTACGATGAGGTCAATCTCGATATCCTGTGGGAGATTGTCGAGACAGACCTCCCGCCGCTCATACAGCAACTGGAAGAGATCGTTGGAGACGAGCCATAGCGGCATTTCCCGCCTCGGACCGGGGGCGGAGGAGGCGCAGCTGCTGGAGGAGGGCCGGCGCATCGCCCGCTCCTGGGGCGACAACTACGGAGATCTGGTGTGACTCTTTCCGACCTGCGGCGGGGGACGCCGGAGCGCCGCGCCGACTTCGTCAGGGAGATCGCCGACGACGTGAGCCGGCGCATCCGCGAGGGGGTGGTGGCCGAGGCCGAGGCGCGGGAGTTGGCCGCGGTCCTGCGTTTCCAGGCAGGACTGCTGCTGCCGGAGCGCCTCGAGGCTTTCGACCGCATCTACGGCGCTCGCTTCGAGCGCCTGATCCGGCAGTTCCTGCGGGGGGAGAGCTGAGCGGGCAGCCCTCAACCCAGCCATGCTGCCAGACACCCGGATCTCTTGGTAGCTTCACAGGCGTAGTACCGGCTAAGCGCGATCCTGTTTCAGCGGATTGTCGTACGAGGTGGACCGAGAAGCGGCAGCGCTGACTATGGAACTGGTCGGCTAATCTTGGCCTCATGAGAACTCAACCCCATGGCGGTACTCTCTGTTGCCAAAGGCAGCCTTCTCGTAGAGTCCAAAATGCTCTTCGCTGAAGAAGGATCCCGCAGCCAGGTTCTCCAATAGACCGTACTTCTCAATCAAGGGTTTGAAGTTCTCGCCATGATCGGTGAGGCCATTGTAGGCCAATAGTACGAGCTCATCGTTGTCCATCTGAGCTTGCACGAAGTTGATGTATCGTCGCTTGTCCTCGATATCACCATCGTCGACGAATCTGATGATGTGATACAACTGCCGGAAGTAGTGGGCCAGATTCGGTTCTGCTTCCGGAGCGTAGAGGACTCTGCCACAAACAGAGTCCATGGTGAGTTGTTGGGCGTCACGCTGATCTGTTTCAAACCACCCCTTGAGTTGCACTCTCTTCTCCCACAGACATCTCCTCCCTCTCTGTATCTTCATTGCCCCATAGGCTGGACCGCTCGCTACTACTGGCATTGACAAATCAGATACAATATCGATATGGACACGTAGTAGCTGGAAGAAGGTATGCTCAAATCGCTGCAACTTGAGCGTGTCGCCCTGTCCCTTCAGTTCTCTTCTCGTATCGTGGAGTTCCTTCCTCTGTAGACTGAGCTCCTGGCGCTGCAGGAGAGCCGTGTATATGAGAAGCGCAAAGGCCAACCCCGTAAACAGTGCGGTGACGGTTCCAAACGTATCTCCATAGGCGCCTCTCTCAGCAACCTCGGCGTAGTCGGCTGCCCTCCATTGTGGCAGCTCAAGCCAAGCCCATCCGACAAGAGTGATTGCCGCCAGGAGGCCCAGCTCCAATTTCCACCTTTGGAGCACTCTTCTCCATCCGTTCATGTGTTGTAGCGGATCCCCTCTAAAACGCCGTCGCCGAAACCGCCTTCGCGATCATCAGCGTCGCCGCGCAGAACATGCCCACCAGGGACATGCCCACACCGAAGCCGACGGCCAGGACCATGGCGTACTGGCGCCACTGCTGGCGGCCGTAGCGCGGCCACAGGTAGTGCCTGGCCACGAGGGCGCCGATGACCTCGGTGAACATGGCGAAGAAGGTCGCTGCCCCGGCCGAGGCCACGCCCCGGATGAAACCCCACACGAAGAACATGGGCATGCCGAAGAAGCCGAGGATCGAGTAGAGGCCCAGGCCGAAGGCCAGGCCGACGACGATGATCGGCCACTTCACGCCGCCCGTGGGGTGGCGCAGGTCCTCGTCGACCTCGCCGTCGCCGTCGTCGTCCTTCTGGTTGAGGACCTCCTCGTCGGCGAGTCCGTCGAAGTCCTCGTCGCGGCCGTCGCCCGTCGACTTGGGGTCCTTCCAGTAGATCTGGAAGAACATGGGCGTCTCCACCGAGCTCTGGTAGAAGTCGCCGCGGAAGCCGGGATGGGTGTCCAGCTCGAAGAGGGTGATCACCTCGCGGTCGTGCCAGGCCTCCGGCAGGCGCACGCGCAGCATGGTCTCGGCCCCGGTCACCACGCCGGCGTCGCCGGGTGACAGCCGCAGGGGCCGCGGCAGGTCGGGGTTGATCTTGCTGTCGGGGGCCGGCTCGAGCAGGACCGGCTGCTGACGGTCGGGGCCCGCTCCGGTGAAGTCGGTGTAGAAGTAGCCCGTCGCCGACCAGGGGCCGTAGCGGCGCAGCCCGGGGTTGGTGATCTCCACCTCGTCGGTGACGCGCACGCGCCAGTAGTAGAGGGAGCGGTCCTTCAGGTTGGCCGGACTCCACACCACTTCCCCCGCAGGCAGGACCCGGCCCTCCACCTCCTCCCCGGCCTGGTATGTGAGGCTGTACTGGGTCGCCGAGAACCGCACCGCTTCCTGGAAGGCGCGGGCCGGCCAGAAGGTCTGCACGTAGGGGTAGGCGTCGGAGGGGATCGGCGCCAGCTTCCACAGGAAGCTCCAGTACATCAGGCTGGCGCCGAGAACGATCGGCACCATGACCAGCTCCGCCTTCAGGAGGCTGGTGAAGCGCATCCCCGTGAGCTCGATGATGCGGAAGGTCTCGGCGTTGCCGCCGAAGTCGGCTCCCGCTAGGGGCACGAACCAGATCTCGACGCCGCGGTACCCGGTGAGGAAGACGATCGCCTCGTGCAGGTGCGGGATCTGCACGTTCTGCCCGATCAGCCCGTCGAGGCGGGCCGAGACGAAGGACATGATCGGCGCGTAGACGAAGGCGATGAGGATGATCACCACCAGGATGGTGGTGGTGATCAGCGACGGGAAGAGGGTCTTGGCCAGGACGATGGGATAGGCGGAGGCGATGAAGAACAGGGTGAGGCAGATCCACACCGGGAAGTCGCCGCGGTTGAGATGCTTCATGCAGTAGCCGCGGATGCGGGCGGGCTCGTTGCACTCCGGGTGCAGGCAGACGTCCGGGTCGTGGCCGTGGGTCTTGGCGTGGGACTGGTCCTCGCGGTGGTCCCGGGTGCCGCGCACGACCTGCACCATGGAGATGACGGTGGTGGCGAAGATGACGCCCAGTCCGAAGGGCTGCCAGAAGTCGACGCCGGCGGTGATCTGGGTCTGCACGGCGCCCATGCCGGGGACCCAGTGGGGCATGAACCCGTAGTGATGGAGCAGGGGCGACAGGACGATGAAGGAGACCACGGCGGCGAAGGAACCCATGACGCTCCAGAACGGCAGCAGCAGGCCCGCGAAGATCGGCGACAGGCTGAAGCTGATGGCGATCGGCGTCGCCCCGAGGTAGCGTCCCAGGACCGGCGTCAGGTCGGCGAAGGGGATGGGCAGGATCGTGACCTTGACGCCGGCGAAGACCTCGGTGAGGGTGGGGATCGCCACGTACACGAACCCGAAGACGAGGCCGATCGACCCGCCCATGGTGAAGCAGGGCCACTTCCAGGTCTGCCTCTCCGAGCCGCTCTCCTCGGCCAGGGCCATCGCCCCGAGGGCCGCCTGGGGCGCCGTGGGGAAGGGCAGGCGCTCGCGGTCGGAGACCAGCCGGAAGAGGACGTACCCCGAGGTGAACCAGGTGATGCGGCCCACGAGGATGCCCAGCACCAGCAGAGCGATGGGCAGGGCCCAGTCCATGTGCAGGAAGGTGCGCTGCACGATCGCCTCGGAGTCGGGGGCCGGCGAGAACCACCCGTGGCCGAGCCACTTCAGGCCCACCAGCTTCTCCGTGAGGCCGAACTGGGCGGCTTCCGGCGAGCCGACGAAGTACTGGCGCCAGATCAGCTGCAGGAAGGTGCCGGTCTCGGCGCGCACGATCAGCTGCGAGGCGACGTACGTGAGGAGGAAGATCTCCTGCCGCCTGAGGGTGGTGAAGGAGCGCTTGGCGATCTCCAGGAAGAGGATCACCGTCACCCACTGCGCCGCGTCGCCGATGCCGATGCCGGTGACCAGACCCAGGTACATCTGTCCCGGAGTCATGATGAAGGCGATGAACAGCACCCCCACCAGCGTCTTGAGGGTGTACCCGTGCTCGAAGCGCTCCGGCGCCTGCAGCAGATCCCTGTACTCATGGATCTCTTGATACTGGCGCTCCCGCTTCGTCTGTCGGCGATCTTCTGCCACTAAGCCACCTGTCTCACGGCGGGTTCACCCCGCACGAGTTTCGCGCCAGCGAAACTCGCAACAAAGCCGCGCAGCGGCTTTGCCACCTCGAGCCTCACGAGATCGCCTCCGCCGCCGGCTCGAGCTCCACCTCGGTCGACGCCATGGCCACCTCGCGGCAGTGGACGGCGTGCTCCTCCTGGATGTCGTGCTTCAGCGTCTGCCACACCAGGAACTGCTTCCGCAGCTCCAGCATGAAGCCGAGGTTGAGGCGCTGCCAGAAGGCCACGGGCCCGCTGATGCGCTCGATGTAGAGGTCGATCTCGCAGATCCGCGGATGGTCGGTGGGCGCGATGGTGAACTGCAGGTACTGGCTCACCCCCATGTCGAAGGGCGCCAGCCACAGCAGCAGCTGCACGGTGTGCACCTTGCCGCCGTCCCCTTCCTCCACGAGGACGCGGGTGCGCTCGGTGTACATGCGTCCCACCGACTCGTGGCCGTAGGATGTGAAGAAGGTGTGGAGGTACCCGCAGAGAGACTCCACGGCGTTGACGTTCACCGTGAAGGGGAAGGGGAAGCGCCAGACGTCGTCCACCGGATCGGGCAGCTGCCAGCGGCGCACCACGTCGGGCACGGCCATCTGCGACGCCGTCCGCGCCGGATAGACGGTGGACAGCAACACGACGGCGATCACCAGCAGGGCCGAGCTGATGGCCGCCGTCGAGGAGTAGTTGAGGGAGACCCCGCCCAGCAGATCGAGGGCGAGGAGCACCCGGCCCCCCACCTGGCCGAGGACGTAGCCGATGACCACGCCGAGGATGCCGTAGACGCAGGACTCGGCGATGAAGAGGAAGGCGATGTGGACCGGCGCCAACCCCACCGAGGAGTAGACGCCGATCTCGCGGAAGCGCTCGTACACGGCGCCCATCATCGTGTTGAGGACGATGAGGGCGGCGATGAGCATGGGGATGACGAGGGCGCCCAGGCCCTCCACGCTCGTGGCCCCCATGCTGCTGTAGGCGTAGGTCCTGAGGTCCCCCTCCTCGTCGGGCATGCCCACGAAGAGGCGGAAGGTCGCCCGCGTGAGGTACTCCTCGATCAGCTCGCGGCTCGGCACCTCCTCGTCGAAGGCGATGGCCACCGACATGAGCTCGGCCCCCAGGCTCTCGAGCCGGCTGTAGGGCATGACCGCCAGCCGCGCCGAGGGCAGGTGCTCGTAGCCGACGTCGATGTCGGCGTCGAGGAAGAAGTTGTTCATCATGAACATCTGGTCGAGGCCGGGCATGTTGAACTGCTCGAACTTCTCCTTCGCCGGCGTCAGGGGCTCGTTGTTCAGGTCGCGCACATCCTCGAAGAGATCGGGGTCGTAGATGCCCACGACCTTCCACCCCTGGCCGAAGACGCGCACAAGCGGCCCCTCGCCGCGCTCCACCGCCTCCATCGAGACGCCGAGCTGCTCGGCCACGGGCGCCGCCAGGATGGTGCTGCTCTCGCCCGGGTCCTCGAACCAGCGGCCGGCGAGGAGGGCGCGGTCGATGCCCGTCACCTCGGTCTCCTCGGGGGTCAGGCCGAGGACGCCGAGGGCGGCCGCCTCCCGCCCCTGGAAGCGCATGGGGATGTAGCCCTCCTCCTCGAAGCCCATGGTCATCCAGGTCCGCGCCGCCACGGTGCCGGACCCGCCGAAGTGGGAGAACAGGTAGTCGTAGACCGGCGGCTCCCAGGACCACCAGTGGATGTCGTGCATGAGGACGCCGCGGTAGAGGGGCTCCCAGTCCTTCTCGAAACCGACGAAGCGGATCGCCGGCTTGAAGGAGGTGAAGGAGAGGACGGTGAAGGTGAGCATGGTGATCGTCGTCAGCGTCAGGCCCGTGCGCAGGACGCGGCGGCGCATGTTGGAGATGCCGAGCATGAAGGCCACGTAGGCGGTGCCCGAGCGGCTGAGGTCGCCGCTGGCCGTGCCCGCCGCCCGCTGGCGCAACTCGGCCATGTAGCTGTTGAACCGCGACACGACGAGGGTGATGACGAAGACGGCCATGACCATCACCATGAGGGCCAGGAGCACGATCACCGGGTGGGCCAGCTCGAAGGCCGGGTGCACCTGGGCGAGGATCATCCAGATGGCGAGCATGATCGCCGTGAACCAGGCGATCTGGCGGCGGATGTCGGGGGCGGCGAAGAGCAGGCGCTCGGCGAAGAACGCCGCCGGCACCAGGAGGGCGACGAAGAACACGAGGCCGAGGATGATGTCGTCCTGGGTGCCGCGCACGTCCGGGTAGGCGCGGTACTCCAGGCCGATCGCCTCGCGCACGTACTTGGCGTAGCGGTCCCAGTCGAGGGCGGCCATCGCCTCCTCGGCCTTCTCCAGGGCCGTCCGCGAGCGCTGGTGCAGGGCGTCGAGGCGCGGGTTCTCGATGGCGAACTGGCGCATGCGCTCCATGCGCACGTCGTCGAGGCGCCACATGTCCTTCGTCGACTGCAGGCTGGCGTACGGGATCAGGCGCCGCTGCGACAGGTCGAAGCCGGCCCCCTGGGCGGTGAGCTCGTCCACGGCGCCGGCGTTGTTGAGCAGCACCATCGACTTGTCCACCATGCGCAGCGGCTCCCCGGGCTCTCCGTAGAGGACCATCATCCGCTCGAGGTAGTCCCCCATGACGAAGCCGTACTGGCGGGGCACGGCGCCGCGGTCGTCGAGGACCTTCATGCTGCGGCTGGAGTTGCCGAAGGTGAAGTGGAACCCGGCGTGGATGCGGTCGTGGATCTCGACGCTCTCGGCCTCGAAGAGGATCGTCGTCCACACCGTCTCGGCCTTGGTCAGGCCCTGCTCCCAGGCGCCGATCTTCTGGGCCCGCTCGCCGTGGTCGGTGGCGAAGGTGACCTCGCCGGTCTCCTTGTCGAGGAGGAAGCCACGCACCCCGACCTTGCCCTTGGAGAGGCCCTTGACGGTGTAGTTGCCCTCCTCGTCGGCGAGGGCGATCCAGGGCCGCCACATGTCGCCGTAGTAGTCGTGGAGGATGACGACGGTGCCGTGGGGGACCGGGTCCTCGGGGGTGGCGGAGCGCCTCGGCAGGAGCCGCAGCCGGCCCTCGATGGCGACGCGGCGGTCGGGCAGGTTGCGGTCGTGGGCGGGTCCGAGCTTCTCCCATTCGGGCCCGAAGAGGCCGGGGTCGGCCAGGGCCCGGGTGAGGACCTGGTTGATCATCTCGCTCTGGCGCTGCACGTTGCCGAAGTCGACCCGGTCCGGCCGGTCCAGGGGGCTGTCGAGGACCGCCCGGCGGTCGGTGGTGGTCACCAGGTTGAGGGTCACCAGGCCCACGTCGCGCGCGATCCGGCCGTCCTCGATGAAGACGTCGTCGTCGAGGTAGCTGTCCCACGACAGGCCCTTGATGGGGCTGACGAGGTTGACGAGACCGTGAGGCTCCCGCCCCAGCGCCGCGGCGGCCCCGGCGGCGTGGCGCGAGAAGCTGCGCCCGAGGGAGACGAAGAACCGGCGGTGGGCGGAGAGGCGGGCGCTGTGCACGAGACCGACCTGGTCGGACTGGCTCGACAGGTCGAGAGCCAGGAAGAGATCGATGTCGAGGCTGTCCGGCTCCAGGCGGATGCCGAGGGAGTCGGGCTTGATGCGCCGGCGCTTGAGCTGCGCCCTGAGACGCTCCAGGTCGACGGACTCGAGGACCGGCCCGCCCCCCGAGTCGCCCAGCCGCACCCCCAGGGTGTCGAGGGGGATCCCGAGGGCGGCGGTCTGCCGCACCAGCTTGTCCACCTTCAGCGAGTCGGCGACGAAGCGTTTCGGCATGCGGTTGCGGAACAGGGGCAGCCGGCGCGCGTGCCGGTCGAGGAACTGGAACAGCCCCTGGTCGCCCTGGAAGTGGGAGCCCGTGGCCACCAGCACCATCGAGCGCGCCGGCGGATGGTCGCGCAGGTGGCGGGCCAGCTCCAGGAGGGCGGCGACGCCGCAGGCGGCCTCGGCGGCGGGCGCATCGGACGGCACCACCGAGAGGCCGTCGTAGTAGGCGTGGACGGCTACCAGCTCCTCCGAAAGCTCCGGGTCGACGCCGGGCACGCGGCCCCAGATCGCCCAGGTGGTGTGGGTCTCGAAGTCCATGCGCGCCCGCAGGCGCACCGGGAGCTCGCCGTCGCCGAGGCGCTGCCGCAGGCCCAGGGCCGCCTGCCGTCCGAGCCAGAACCGGGGCACGTCGACGGGGGTCCAGCTCCACTTGGTGCGCGACTCGAAGTTCGTCGTCTCCTCCGGCTCGACGAAGACGATCGCCCCGGCGCCGAGGGCGGCGGCGTTCTTCCAGTTCGTCCAGGTGTTGTACTCCATCAGGACGACGGCGCCGTCCATGACGTGTCCGTTGAAGTCGGCGTGCTCCCCGGCGCCGCCGTAGAACAGGTGTCCGCTCCGGCCCTCCGGCCCGAGGGTGTTGGTGCGCACGAGATTCGGCCACATCGACTGCAGCGGGATCGTCTCCACCACGCCGCCGTCCTCGTCGAGCAGGTCCATGGAGGCGCCGTGGTCCATGGGCACGACGATGTCGTAGGGCTCGCGCTGCACCTCCCGTACCCCGGCGGCGCGCAGCTCCCGCTCCACGAAGTCGGCGGCGAAGCGGTCCCCCGGGTATCCGGCGATCCTCGATCCGTGGGAGGAGAGCTGGCGGATGGTGTGGGCGATGCGGCCGAAGGCGTCGTCCGCGGCCGGACCCTGGACTTGCGCGGGGACCGGCGGAGCCGCGGCCGGCGCGACTTCCGCGGGGGCCGGCGACGCTACTGTCTGCGGCGCGGCCGCCAGGGCCAGCGCCGGCAGGAGCGGCCACCAGGCAGAGCGCGCGCCTCCTGGAAGGCGAGACCCGCGAGAGGCCCGGGGCACTCGCGCGGCCAGGGCCCGGATCATGGTGAGGCCCCTCCCCGGGGTCGCGCCCGGGCAGAGACCGGCAGAGAACTCGCGGCCTCAGCCGGTCGAGGCCCGCCGGAGGCCGGGGCCACGCGCCTCGCCAGGGCCGCCAGGGCCAGGCTCGGCGCACCAAGTGCGGCCAGGGCCCACAGCCCTGTGAGAGTCCCGCCTCCCGTGGGGCGTGCGCGGCCCAAGGCGGGCGGTGTCGGGCGGGCGGGGGCCGAACCTGCGCGAGGGCGCGGGTCCGGAGCCACCGGCGGCGCGGGGCTCCTGGACGCGGCGCTGCGCAGGCGGGCGGCGGTCCTCATGCCTTCGCCGTCTCCCTGCGGAAGAAGGCGTCCCAGTCGCGGGTGGGCTCGAAGCCGAGGATGCGGCGCGCCTTCTCCCAGGTGTAGGTCCCGGGGCCGCGGTACGAGAGCACGGGGAAGCACTGGAAGTCGTCGGGGATCGACTCCGCCTCCAGGGCCAGCTTGCAGATGTGGTGAAGGTCCTCCCAGACCACGGTGAAGGGGGGCGCCGCCCGCGGCCCTTCGGCCGGCTCCGGCGCCGGGCCCAGGCCGTTGAAGACGAAGTAGGCGGTCTGGATGCCGTGGGCCCGGGCGAAGACCCGGCAGATCTCGGCGCTCAGCCACTTGGTCAGCATGTACGCGCTGCTGCCCGGAGCGGCCGGCGCGTCGTCGACTCCGAAGTCGTGATCGTAGACGTAGCGCAACCCCTGCGGCCCGGAGTGGATGACCTTGCCGATCCCCAGCTCGGCGGCGGCCTTCATCACGTGCCAGGCGCCGGCGGTGTTGACGTCGTAGCTGTCCACCGCATGGTCGCGGACGACGGTGAAGTTCATGATGGCCTCCATCCCCCGCGCCGCCTCCAGCACCTGCTCGTAGCAGCGCACGTCGACGTGCTCGATGGGGAGGCCCGCCGGGTGAGGCTTCACGTCGGTGAGGCGCAGGTCGTAGTCCTTCTCCAGTCCCGGCGTGAGATCGGGCCCCACCAGCCCGGAGGCGCCCAGGAAGAGGACCTTCTTCTTCACGCGGCCCCCCGCGCCGCCCACTGGCGCCGGAAGTTGTGCCGCGGCTCGAAGCCCATCCCGCGGATGCCGTCGAGGAGGAACTTCGGGTGCGGCGGGAGATGGCATACGTGCAGCACCTGCCAGCGCCCGATCCAGCTGCGGGCTCCCGCGTTGTCGCGGCCCAGGGCCAGCTCGACGGCGGCGGCCGCATCCCGCGGGTCGAGCCAGCCGAGATCCGGCTCGCTGCCGGCCGCGACCTCGTCCTCGCGGACCATGCGTCCCAGCCGCAGCACGGTGACGCCGAGGGCGTGGTCCCGGGCGAACTCGCGGGTGACCTGCTCGGCCAGGTGGTGGCCCAGGCGCCCCATGGCGGTCCCCGGCCGCGGCCGGTGCTGGTCGGAGACGTAGATGTCGTCCGGCACCTCGTGGAAGACCTCCAGGGAGCTGCAGTGGACGAGGCGGGACACGCGGGCCTCGACGGCGGCCTGCAGCAGCACGCTGGTCCCCCGCGTGGCGCGGTCGAGGAGGGCGCGCTCGCCCTCGTAGGAGTCGCCGGGAGGAAGAGCCGGTGGTCCCGCGGGACCCGTATGGACGATGGCGTCGACGCCGCTCACGGCGGCGCGGGCGCCCTCGGGGTCGTAGAGATCCGCGTCGACGACGTCGATGCCGGGGGCTTCGGGAGTCTCGCCGCCCGGGGGTCTGGCGACCCGGAGGCGGTGTTCCTCGGAGAGCCTCTGGAGGAGGCTGCGGCCCATGCGGCTCGTACCCTCGGATACAAGAATCCGCATGTCGGGGACGACTCCTGGGGGCCCGGCGGGAGACGGCGCAGGGGCCTGCGGGCGAGTTGAGGGAAGGGCTGCCGGCAGAGTGAGTTACCGCTTGCAGCGGCAACCTACCGACGCCCCGGAGGGGCTGTCAAGTTGATGGGCTGAAGCACCCGCTGCCGATCCGTGGTCCCTGGGCCGGGGACCCGGCTGCTCGTTGCGGACTACCTCAACAGCCGGGTGGCGCCACTCATTGCACGAGCGCGCCCAGCCGGTCCAGGTGCCGGGGGAGATCCCGCACGTGGTCCAGCAGGATCGGCAGCCAGCTCGCGTGTCTCGCCTTCAGCTCGGCGGTCACCAGCGGGTCGCGCTCGGTGTCGGTCCAGTCGTCGCTGGTGGCCCACTGCAGGGTCTGCACGACGCGGTGGATGCTCGTGTTCGGCTCGACCGGCGTCGAGCCGTAGCCGTCGAAGAACGCCGGGCGAAGTCCGGCCCGGTTGAACAGCGATGCGTGCTTGTCCAGGAGCGCGATCTCCTTGGCCGGGTCGCTCACGCGCGGCGAGTCCCAGTCGATCGGCGTGGCCCGGTCGTCGGCGACGAGCACGTTCCACATGTGGTTGTCCCCGTGTCCGAGGGTGGAGGGCGCCGACCGCAGCGCCGGCGCGGCCGCCCGGACCACCTCGTGCAGCTCGGGCAGGTACGCCAGGTGGCCGGGCAGCAGGCGCCGCAGCCCCGGCTCCGCCTCGTCGATCAGCGCGTGCAGCTCCTCGGCCGGGTCGTACGGGGTGAGGACGAACCGGTCCGGCCCCAGCTTCTCCCCGGCGAGCCCGGAGGGGAAGCGGACGGCGTGCACGCGGCGGAACGCCTCGCCCACGAGGCGCCAGACCCGGCCGGTGTCGCGCCCGGTCTCGATCAGGTCGCCGAGGGTCTCGCCCTCGATGAACTCCCACAGCGCGGCGCCCTCGGTGGCGGCCAGCAGCGCCGGCGCCGGAACGCCGTGGCGGGCCAGAAAGCTCGAGCGCGCGAAGGCAGGGGCGCGGGGAATGCGCAGCACCCGGAGCACGACCCGCTGTCCTCCGGCCAGTCTCACCTTGCTGATCCGGTTCACGAATCCCCTCCCGGTCAGCGGCGTCACCGACACCGCCGCCGGCAACCCGGCCTGCCGGAGCAGTTCGGTCAGGAGTTCGTCGGAAGGTGTCGCGCCCAAGCCGTCAGCCTGGTGTACCGTCGCCGGAGATGCGCCTATCAACCGGAGCCTTCGGCAGCGTCCCTGCAGAAGTTCAGGGCCGTGGCCGCGTAGACCCGCGCCACCCGCACCAGCTCGGCCACCGGGACCCGCTCCTCCGTGGTGTGGGCACCCTTCGCCGCCGGGCCGTGGGTGATGGCGGGGATCCCGGCCTGGCCGCAGAAGCGGTTGCCGTCGTCGAGGAAGGGCTTGTCCGCCCACGGCAGGGCGGCGCCGTCGTTGGCCTCCACCGCCGCCTGGAAGGCCTCCACGAGCGGGTCCTCCCGGCGCAGCTCGAAGGCCTCCCCCACGACCTGGAACTCCACCGCGGCCTCGGCGCCGAAGCGGGAGGCCACGGACCCGGCCAGGGCCGTCAGCTCCTCGCGGGCCTCCTCTCCCCGGCCCTGGGAGACCCACCGGCGCGTGCCCCGCAGCCGGCAGGAGACCGGCGCCTGGTTGAAGATCTCCCCCGACTCGAGCTGGCCGACGAAGACGGAATCCCGGCCGCTGACCTCGTGACGCATCGCGGTCAGGCGGACGTCGAGGTCCTTCAGCTCCCCCACCAGGGCGGCCCCGGCGGCGACCACGTCCGGCGTCTCCGGCGGCCGCAGGACCTCGTGCACGGCCTCGCCCGGACGGGTGAGCCGGATGTCGAAGACCCCCATGCCGCGGCCGGCTCCCGGCAGCCGGTCGGCCAGGTACTCGGGCAGGAGCACGCCGTCGCCGACGTATCCCTCGCGGATGAGGGCCCGCAGCTGGCGGCCGTCCCCCCAGGGCGCCTCGTGGTGGTCGTGGGCGGTGAGCAGGATCCCGCCGGCTCGCGGCAGTCCGGAGTCGCGCAGGGCCCGCATCGCCTCCACGGAGGCGGCGATGCCCCCCTTCATGTCCGACGATCCCGAGCCGGTGAAGACGCCGTCGCGGACGGCGGGCGGCGCGAAGGGCAGGTGCACCGTGTCCAGGTGGCCGTTGAACTGCAGCCAGCGCCCCGGGGCGCCGCTGTCGAGGCGGGCCACGACCGCCGGCGACTCCGGCCAGTCGGCTTCCGGCCGCTCAACCTCAAAGCCGTCCGCCCGCAGCCGCCGGTCCAGGCGGTCCGCCGCTTCCCCGGCGGACCGGGTCGGGCTGGGTGCCGCCACGAGGTCCACCGCGGTCTCCAGCAAGCGGGCCTCGTCTACGGCCGCTACGGCCGCCTGGTGATCCTCGCAGGTCATGTTTCTCTCCTCAACACGGGTCCTCCCCTTTCACCGTCACGGGAACTTTGGTAGTCTAAGCCGCCTCATGCGCCCGACACCACCACCCTACCGAATCATCTACAACTGGGACGGGGCCCCTCACGGGTACGACGAGGTCCCCCAGTCGATGGAGTCCTTCCTCGAGCGCGTGTTCGCGCCCTTGGAACAGACCCAGGTGGGCGCCCTGTTCTGGTGCGTCGGCGAGCACGCCGCGCGCTGGCCCTCCGAGGCCCTCGAGCAGCTCGGCGACATCCACGGCCGGCGCTACGAAGGGGCCTATTCCCTGACCCACACCGAGAACATCCGCCTCCTGCTCGAGCGCGGCGAGGACCCGCAGGCGGCCCTCATCGAGCGTGGCCGCAGCCTGGGCCTGCAGGTCTACGCCTCGGTGCGCATGAACGACAACCACTTCAACGGCGCCCAGATCGCCGACCTGCCCACCCTCCATCACACCGAGCTGACCGAGCTGCGGCGCCGCCACCCCGAGTGGCTCCTCGGCTCGCGCACCTCCGAGTGGTTCGCCCTCTCCTGGGACATGTCGGTCCCCGAGGTCCGCCGCCACCGCCTCGACCACGTCCGCGAGGTCTGCGAGCGCTACGACTGGGACGGGGTCGAGCTCGACTGGCAGCGCCACGCCTTCCACCTGCCCGAGGACGACGCCTTCCGCCTGCGCTACGTCATCACCGACCTGCAGAGGGCCGCCCGCCGCTGCGCCGACGAGATCGGCCGCAAGCGCGGCAGGCCCCTCTTCGTCGCCGCCCGGGTGGCCGGCAACCTGCACGTCTGCGAGCAGATCGGCTACGACCTGCCCGCCTGGCTGGAAGAAGGCCTGGTGGACATCGTGATACCCGCCGGCAACGGGGGCACCGACGACGACGTCGACGTGGCCGGCTTCACCGACCTCTGCCGGCCCCACGGCGTCGCCGTGTACCCCGGCTTCGACGGCGGCCTCCCCGGCCCCTGGGTGGGTCCCGAGCCGGAGGCGGAGAAGGACCGCCTGCGCACCCGCGCCATCGCCGCCCGCCACTGGCACCATGGCGCCGACGGGATCTACGCCTTCAACTGGCACGCGGGACGGGAGAACCGCCGGGAGCTGCTCAACCAGGTCGGCAGCCCGGAGAGCCTCGCCGTCACCGACAAGGTCCACGCCGCCACCCACCGGGTCCTCAGGCACGAGGGGGAGTGGCGCGGCGCCTACGACAACGACCGGGTGCGGGGGACGGTCCCGGTGGCGCTGAAGGAGACGATCACCGGCGGCGGACCGGTGATCTACCTCGACGTGGCCGACGACTTCGAGACCCACCCGCCCCGCGCCCTGGAGTTGCGCCTCCACCTGCAGGACTGGGTCCGGGGCGACGAGGTGGCCGTGCGCTGGGACGGCGCCGAGCTGGCGGAACCCACGCTGACCTACGACACCACCGGCGACCGCCACGGGCTCTCGGGGGTGCACGCCGCCGCGTGGGTGCGCTTCCCCCTGACTGCGGGACAGGTGAAGGGCGGGCGGCACCGCGTCGAGGTCATCCTGCGGCAGCGGCACCCTCAGCTGGCCTCCGATCTCGTGCTGACCGACGTGGAGCTGGTGGTGGCCTACTCGGAAGCCCTGGCCGGCACGCTGCTGGGCTCCTCCGGCTCACCCTGACCTGCCGCCTGGCGCCTCGGCGCGCCTGAGGTCCGTTGCAGCCCCCTCTCCCATGAAGATCACCGCCCTCGAGCTGACGCCGGTGCGCACCCACCGCGAGATGGGACGGCGCGCCCCGAGCGATCCGGAGCCGGCCGAGTCCCGCCACGTGGTCGTGCAGTTGCACACCGACGCGGGCGTGACCGGCCTCGGCGAGATGTCGGACGTCCCCTGGGATCTGGACGCCGGGTCCGCCGTCCGCCTCCAGGCCGCCCTCGAACCGCTGCTGCTCGGCGCCGACGCCCTTCAACGGGGCCCTCTGCTGGAGGAGCTGTCGCGCCACCCCTGGGACCACCAGGTCCTGTGCGGCATCGACATGGCCGTCCACGACGCGGTGGCGAGCCAACTCGGCGTCTCCCTGGCCACCCTCCTCGGGGGCGCCTTCCGCGACCGCGTCCCCTTCGCCTACCCCCTCTCCTGTTGCCGGGACGAGGCCGACGTGGCGGCCAACCTCGACCGCGTCGAGCGCCGCCTCGGCCAGGGGCACGGCGCCTTCCGCTATTACTTCGGGATGGACCTGGATTGCGACGAGAGCCTCCTCGACCGGGCCCGTTCCCGCTGGGGCGACAGCCTGACCCTGACCGCCCTCGACGCCAGCGGCCGCTTCTCCCCGGACGACGCCGTGGCGGCGCTCAAGCGCCTGGCGCCCTTCGGCCCGGCCGTGTTCGAGTCCCCGGTGCAGGGCCGCCACCGGGCGCCGGCGGAGGACTTCCTGGCCGTGAAGGCCGAGATCGCCGTGCCGATCTCCGAGCACACCGCCGATGAAGCGACGGCCCTGGGCCTGGCCCGGTCCGGCACCGTGGACGTCTTCAACACCGGCCTCGGGTACGCCGGCATCGAGCCCTGCCGCCGCACCTTCGCCATGGCCCGCCAGTTCGGCCTGCGGACGCTGATGGGCAGCACCGTGGAGATGTCGATCGGCACTGCGGCGCGAGTCCACGTGGCCGCCGCCACGGCGAACCTCGATCACGGCTGCTACATGGCGGGTCCCCTCGTGTACCACGAGGACGTCACCGTCGAGCCGGTCCGCTACGAGGAGGGGCAGGTGCTGCTGCCCGACGGCCCGGGGCTGGGCGTCGAGCTGGATCGGGAGAGGCTGCGGGCGCTGCGGATCTGAGCGGCGTCGGGATCAGGCGCGGACAGGTTACCTGAGCCGGTCCAGCAGACGGCCCAGTTGTCCCACCAGGTATAGCGGCAGCGAGAGCAGGGTCATTTCCACGCGCTGCCCCGTTCCGCCCACTTGGTGCCGGATGGATTGGACGGTGGGCGGATTGAGGTCGAAGCGCACCGCGAGGCGCGTCCCCTTGGCCAGGGCGAACTGGTGCAGGGACCGCAGGGTGCCGCTCGTGCCGGCCTTGACTTCGACCGGCACGATCCAGGCCCCCCGGGCGATCACGTAGTCAACTTCGGCGTTGGCGCTCTTCCCTTCCCGCAGCCAGTAGTTCAGCCGGGGCGTCTCGTCACCCTCTTCCAGGTAGAGCAGGTGTTGCCCGACGAACTGTTCGGCCAGGGCTCCTTCATTGATCAGCTGGCGGTCGTCCAACTCCTTCAGAGCCAGCCAGTCCAGGCCGCACAGACGGTTCATCAGGCCGATGTCCAGAAAGAGGAGCTTGTAGGTCCTCCAATCGACATCGGCGTGGAGGGGCACCCCGGAACAGGTACTGTGAAACACGGGTGCGATGACCCGGGCCTTGGCCAGCAAGTCGATGGCGGCCCTCAGCTCGCGGGCGGTCTCCTCGCGGTCGATCTGGGTGTACTTGACTTTGCGGCCCACGGCCCGGGGAACGTGGTTGAAAACCCGCTGCAAGCGCAGCCGGACTCGGGCGGAGGCATACTTGGCAAAGTCGTCCTGGTAGGTATCGACGATGGACCGATGCACCGGCGTTACGTCGGCGAAGTGGCGGGTGGAGCTGTACGCGGCTACGGCTTCGGGCATGCCACCCACCAGCAGGTACTCCCGCTGACAGGCCGACAAGCGGGTGTGGACGGTCTGGGGCGGGGGATCTTCGAGGGTGTAGTCCTGCAGCCAGGCCAGGAGGGCAGGGTCCAGTTCGGCGAGGAACTCCTCAAAGCTCATCGGGCCCAGATGGAAGTACTGAATACGCCCCACGGGCATGGTGAAGGCGTGTTCCGAGAGGACGAATTCGAGCAGGGAGCCCGCGGCGATCACCGGCAACTCGGGGTGGTCTTCGAAGAAGTAGCGCAGGGCGGGCAGGGCGTGGGGGGTCGCCTGGATCTCGTCGAGGAAGAGGATGCTGCCCGGTGCCAGCAGCGGTCGATCCAGGAGCCCTTGGAGTTCGCGGCGGATGTGCGTCAGGTCCAGGGTCTGGAACACGGGGTCGAGGTCCGGGTGGCGCTCGAGGTTGATCTCGTTGAGGTGCAGGTGACTGGACTGGGCGAACTGCCGCACCAGGGTGGATTTACCCACCTGGCGGGCCCCGCGGATGACCAGCGGTTTTCGCTGGGGGGTGGCCAACCATTGGGCCAGAGCGCGTTCAGCCGATCTATACATGATTAATGGTAATGTCCCCTTTTTCCGACATATAGAGTACGAAAGAGGGGGCATTTTGCAAGCCGCCCTGGAGCTGCTGCTGCTCGGGGCCGACGCCCGTGAACGGGGTCCGGTGCTGGAGGAGCTGTCGCGCCACCCTGGGAGCACCCGGTCCCTGTGCGGCATCGACATGGCCGACGTACTGGCGGTGAAGGCCGAGATCGACGTGCCCATCTCCGAGCACACCGCCGACGAAAGCGGCCCTGGGGCTGGCCCGGGCCGGCGTCGTGGACGTCTTCAACACCGGACTCGGGTACGCCGGCATCGAGCCCTGCCGGCGGACCTTCGGGATGGCCCGCCAGTTCGGTCTGCGGACGCTGATGGGCAGCACCGTGGAGATGTCGATCGGCACCGCCGCGAGAGTCCACGTGGCCGCGGCCACGGCGAACCTCGATCACGGCTGCTACATGGCGGGTCCCCTCGTGTACCACGAGGACGTCACCGTCGAGCCGGTGCGGTATGAAGAGGGGCAGGTGCTGCTGCCCGACGGCCCGGGGCTGGGTGTCGAGCTGGATCCTGAGAAACTGCGGGCGTTGCGGATCTGAACCGAGCTATTCGATGGGGCTCCAGCCCCTCATCGAAGCAGAGTCAGTTTCCTCATTCTGACGACATCGCCCGCGACAAGGCGGGCAGGGTAGATCCCGCTGGCAAGTGATTCGTGCCCTTCGGTGTCCCACACGGCCTCGTAGGCGCCGCGAGAGTGCATCCCATCGGCCAGGGAAGCCACCGGCTGACCGAGGGCGTTGTAGATGGTCAGCGACACCGGGCCGTCCCGGGAGACCGTGTAAGGAATCCGCGTCTCACCGTTGAAGGGGTTGGGATAGTTGCGGTGCAAGGCAGATTCCGAGGGTTCGGAGAGATGGTGCACGGCTGTCCCGGCAGGGAGATAGAAGGCAATGCTCTCAGGATGTTCCTTGCTTTGCCCCCGGTGAAGGCGCTCACGAGTGAAACGCGCAGACTTGTCGTCCTTGTCCATCCAATGCAGGTCTACCCACGGGCCGTAAGCCAACGGGTGCCAATCCCAAGTAAACCAGTAGACCTGGTCAAGGGACAGGGCGATAGGGATACGGTCCCATACACTGAAACCATGCTGATAGGGGGCCCGGTAGAGCGTTTCCTTCCCACCCCCGCCCAACAGCATCCTGTACAGTCCTTTCTGGTCTGACCAGTAGATGGACGCTTGTTGTCCATCTACAGCAATGTCGTAGAAGACACTCCCCCCTCCGCTAACGAGAAGATCGACGTTTGACCCATCAGGGTCCGCGCAGTAGATCTCCTCTCCCTGCCAGCACACCCGCTCTCCAACGGAATCGTAGGCTATGGTCATGGGAGGCCAATTGCCAAGGGTAGGCAAAGACGTGCCTGGCCGGATCACAGGCTCCGCGCCAGAACCGTCGAGATTGGAAGACCAGATCTCTCCCTTGGCATTGTCGCACCAATACAATCTGTCTCCAGTAGACAATACGTCAGATACATCGAGGGACTCCGAAGTGATGATCCGCATTTCTGAACCATCCAAGTCTGCCTCAAAGACGGAGCCTGACAGTCTGTCTCCCCACAGAATTCTCCCGCGCTCTGAATCCGCAAAGATGCCGGATGGACGTCTCACGACTGGAGCGAACAAAGCCCGCAGATCCTTCCCGTCTCTATCACAACTATGGAGGGTGCCGGCCAAATCCGACCAGTAGATCCGTCCCTTGTAGGCGGCCATGTCCACAATATTCGATATGTCATATCCAGACATGTCGTATCCAGACATCTCGTCTCGGAAACCAGATATGTCGATGACCAACTCGGATGAGGACCCCTCGAATGTCGATCGGTAAATCTCGCCGTCCTTCGCCCAATAGAAGTCCTCATGACTTGGATCAACCGCGATCTGCCGGGCCGGGACTTCCATGAACAAGGAGATTCCCTCCTTGCCATCTGCAAGCCGTGATTTCCCTATACCGTTCTCCCCAGACCAGTAGATGACCCCGTTATCGACGTCCATCTCCAGATCGAAAATGCCCTTCCTCCGGCCCCTGTCACGGTAGCCCTTCATATCCTCCAAGGGGTAGACTTCCAAAGGTCCTTCCAGACTTTCTGGGACACTACTGCCGTCGGTGGTGTAGCCAATGTACTCAATGTCAAGGGACATCAGGCCATATGCGTCCATGAAGTAGAGCTTCTTCTTGAGCGGATCAACCACTGCTCCATAGGGGTCCCATGCGATGCGAACACCGTACGGTTGGGTTTCATTCTTCCAAGTGTCAAGATCGAAGCCACCAAAGCTCGAGTCAGTATAGTCGCCACCGTCGATTTTCCCTGTGTAGTATATCTTTCGATCCCACGAATCAATACCAATATGGACAAGACCGCTTCCATCAACTCGGGAAAACACTTCCAGGTGAGACCCATCCAGATTGGAACGGTAGATCATCGGGGGATCCGTATAGACCCATTGCCTATGGGTCCAATAGATTACCTCCCTTATCTCATCAATCGCGATACTGCCAGGACGCCGCAGGTCGGCTTCGACAATCCACTCGGAGCCGTTTCGTGCTATACCTCTCTTGGATGTCCAGTACATCATCTCCCCGACCTCAGCCATCGCCGAGGAAGCCCAAAAGACCATGAGTACAACCTGGAATCGGTATGCCATCAGGGTGATGGACACGAGGAAGCCTTCTCTATCAGTGGTGGACGCGTACGGTAGGTCTGCCTGCCCCCCGGACCTACCCCAGGATCTCCACCGTCGCCGCCAGCAGCACCTCCCCCTTCATCATCTGGCACCTCGCCTCGCCGATCGTGCCGTCGACGATCTGGCCGCGCCCCCGCAGCAACTCCTCCATGCGGTCGAAGGCGGGGGTGTGACCCATCATCTCCGTCAGGGCGACCTCCATCTCGCCGTGCTCGGGATGGTTCAGGATCACCACCCCGGGGTTCTCCGGGGTGAACCTCCCGTGGCGGTCGGCGCCGGCGTAGTCCTCGCCGATGTGGATCGACGAGTTCGAGGACTGACTCACGCCGAGAAGGAAGATGTGACCCCCCTTCTTGATGAGGCGGTCGAGCGCGCAGCCCTTGCCGAGGGCGCCGCGGTTCAGGTCGTCCTCGACCAGGCTCTCCGCGTCGGGGCCGATGGCGGTCACCGCGTGGGTGGGGTGGAGGCTCCGCACCGCCCCGGGGAACCGCCTCGCCGCTTCGGTGACGGCCCCGTTGAGCGAGGGTGACTTCAGCGGGTCGAAGTACTCGCAGCTGCTGTGGGTGAAGGTCGGCACCATCAGGGTGCCTTGAGGCCCGAGGACATCCAGGAAGGCCTGCACCACCGTTTCGGCTCCGCCCTCGACGTGTCCCATGCTCGACAGGGAGCTGTGGACCATCACCCGGTCGCCGGCCTGCAGGCCCATGGCCCTCAGGCTGCTCGCGATGTCGGCCCGCGTGACGTTCATCGGTCCCAGGTGCCGTAGTCGACGACCAGCTCCACGTCCTCGATCCCCACCTTGCTGCGCAGGTCCGAGGGCCGCTCAAGCAGGCCGATCTCCAGCCGGTTCGCCCCCTGCCGCAGGGCTGTCCGGTCGACCTCGATCTCCAGCCACATCCCGGCGTAAGGAGCGACCGACTGCATGGGGCTGCGCCGCGCGCCTTCGAGGGAGACCGCCTCCCCGTTGAGGCGGACCTCCAGCCGGTCGTCCCGCACCAGGTCGTTGAAGCACAGACGCAGGCGGGTGGAGCCGATGCGGGCGTTGCCCTCCACGTCGTCGGCGATCGTCAGGGGGATCTGGTGCATGCGGCCGAGGTCGGCGGCGGGATCGATCGAGACGGGCAGGTGGGAGGGGTAGTCGAAGCCCTGCACGTAGTCCACCTCGGTGCGGCGCCGCAGGAAGTAGTGCTTGCCGCCCTCGGCGATCTGCTCGGGCCCGGAGAGCTGACCGAGGACGGAACGCTCCTGGTCGCCCAGGGGCCAGGACATGAACCAGGTGTAGAGACCGTCCACCCCCAGGCGCCAGGCGTTGGCCGCCGCCGCGCGGAACATCGACGGCGAGGGATACTGCCGGGCGTTGAAGCGACGGCTCTCGTCGGCGTAGTAGGGGTGCAGCATGTAGTACACGGAGACATCCCGGTCGTGGGCCGCCTCCACGAGCCACTCCACCGGCATGGCGGAGTCGAGGATCATGTGGGCGTAGACCATGGGCACGAGGTAGTCCACCAGCCCTTCCTCGAGCCAGCGCTCCACCTCGAGGCCGGTCTTGCGGTTGATGTCCGCCGTGGGATAGACCCGGGCGCCGACGATGCCGGCGTCCTTCCCCGGGCGGCTGCGCACCGCCTCGGACGCCCGCCGGAGCCACTCCGTCATCACCGGCCCCTTGGCTTCCGCCTCCTCCTGCGGAAACCAGAAGGCGGTGCCCCCCGGGGCGGCGGCGAAGTCCAGCTCCACGCCCTCGGTGTCGTAGTCGGAGGCCAGCTCGGTGACGCCGCGCAGCATGAAGTCGCGCACGTCCTCCTGCGCCATGCCCGGACCCCCCTCGCGGGGCGAGACCTCCTTGGGCAGGCCGGCGTAGGCGCCCATGCGCAGGGACGCGATGAAGTCCATGCCGCGCTCGTGGGCCCGGTCGACGAGGACCTGCAGCGGGTCGAGGCCGCGGTCGATGAGGCTCTGCATGTTGTGCCACACCCGCCAGTAGGCGCACTGCTCGAAGCCGCCCTGCATGTCCTGGCCGAAGGGCAGGCCGACCTTGGAGGGGTAGAACCAGCCGTCGTCGCGGGCCATGCCGTAGACGAAGGTGTCGACGCCGGTGTCGGCCACCTCGTCCACGGGGGCCCAGGCGTCCTCCAGGCGCATGGGCGGCTCGTGGACGAAGAGGTAGTAGTGGCGGGCGTCGTTGAAGTAGATGGTGCGGCGCTGGCGCATGGAAGCCTCCTTCAGGTGACGCCCGTGTTCCAGGGGCCCAGGTCGCGGTCGACGAAGCCGCGGTGGAAGTGGCGGCCCATGAGATAGTGGACCTCCAGCTCCACGTCGCGCAGGACCAGGGGCGGGATCACCTGCGGCTCGCGCTTCACGAGCTCCACCTCGATCTCGTTGGCCCCCTTCCGCGGCCAGTCGTCGGGCCCGAGCCGGTAGATGAACCAGTAGCAGGTGCCGGTGCGGTAGCGCGGCCCCCCCATGCGGTACGACTCGTTGATGGTGCGCAGGCCCTCGGCGGGCAGCTCGCGCCCATTGAGGCGCATGCGCACCACGTCGGTCTCGGTGGCGTTGAGCAGACGCAGGCGCAGGATCACCTCGTGGACGCGGCCGTCGGCGTGCCAGCGCGGCAGGTCGTCGGAAACCTGGAGAGGGATGGGCAGCGGCTCTCCCTCGGACAACTCCGCCGGCAGCGGGCAGCGGGCCCCCGGCTCCAGCTCGGGGTTGGGGTACCGGTGCGTGCCGGTGGGCACGTAGTAGTACTTGTCCTTCGGCGCCATGATCTCCGGGTGGGGCAGCTCGCGCAGTTTCTCGTAGAAGTCGGCCTTGTAGGGCCAGCAGCCGAACCAGTGCCCGAGGTAGAGGCCGTCGACGCCCTGCTCCCAGTAGTTGTTGGCGCAGGCGCGGATCATCTCGATCGGCGCCTGGTTGAGCCGGTCGGAGTCGACCAGGCTCTGAACCGTGGCCAGGAGGTGCACGTCACGGCCCTTCGCCTCGCTCACCAGCTCCCGGTAGTCGGCGTTGCAGTCGACCAGCTCCGGCCCGTGGAAGGTCTGGCCGATGACGATGTCCACCAGGCCCTCCCCCATCCAGCCGGCCAGGTCGAGGCCGATGTCGTGGCAGCCCTGGAGGCTGGTGGGCACGCGCACGGCCAGGCGCCGGCCCTCGCCGCTGCCGCGCACGGTCTCGGAGACCTGCCGGATCCACTCCGTCATCACCTGCCGCCCGTCGGCGACCTCGTCGGGGTGGAAGTACCAGGGCTGGTAGTTGAGCTGCAGCTCGAAGCCGTCCACCGGGTAGTCCCGCACCGCCTCCTCGACGAGGGCGAAGCGCTCCCGGCGCACCTCCTCGTGGGCGAAGTCGAGGCAGTTGTGGCCCTTCCACGACTCGTCGACGCCGCTCTTGGCGCCGATCTCCAGGTGGGCGTTGTCGAAGCGGAAGTCGGAGCAGCGCACGTCCTCCTCGCGCGGGGCCCTCCCCTGCTGCACCAGCAGCGTCGGGTACACGGGCAGGCCCTTGGCCCGGGCGCGCTCGCAGATCACCCGCATGGGGTCGTCGCCGCTGTCGATCAGGTGGCGGGCGTTCTGGTGGGCCCGGCGGAAGATCAGGTGCGGCCAGCGGTCGACGTTGTGGCCCCACAGCTCCCCGACCTTGGTGTCGTGGAGCACGGTGCGCCCGTCGCCGAGGCAGAACATGAGGGCGTCCACGGGCGTGCCGATGAGCTCGTCCACCCCGTGCTCGAACTCGGCGCGCTGCATGGGGGGCTCGTACATGTAGATCAGCGGATGGCGGCCGTCGTGGTAGAAGGCCAGCCGGGGAAGCTCGGTGGTCATGGTCTCCTCAGGTCCAGTTGCGGGGATCGGGAACGGCGACCCACGTCGATCCTTCGGTGATCGACTGCTGGCTCGCCAGGCCGGGCAGGGTCATGTCCATGGCGGCGTCGATGCCGACGGCCGGCTCGACCTCGCCGCGGATGGCGGCGACGAAGTCCTGCACCTCCCAGTAGTCGCCGCCGCCGTGGCCGGCCTGCAGGGCCTCGGGCGGCGGGCTCTTCCAGAAGTCGGGCAGGAACTCCTCCTCCAGGCCAGCCAGGGGCTCCCACCTCTGCTCCTCGTTGCGGGAGCGCAGCCAAACCTTGGGCTCGGCCTCGTGGCCGTCGCCGGACTCGTAGGCGCCGTCCGTGCCCTGCAGGGCGTAGCGGGCCGTGTGGTGGGGCCGGTCCGAGAGCATGTCGACGCGGATCTGCACGAGGCCGCCGCTGGTCATGCGGCACATCATCGTCACCGAGTCCTCCATCTCGTAGCGGTCGCCCCGGGGGTCGAGGTAGTGGTGGCCGGTACCCATGGCGCAGACGGCGGTGACGCGGTCGGGGCGCGCGCTCCCGGCATTGAACCACTGGTAGACCGGGCCGAGGCTGTGGGTCGGGTAGGTGCAGCCGTTGACGCCGGTCTGCCAGCGGCGGCGCCAGGGGGTCGCCTCGTTGAGTCCGCGGAGCTGGTGGATGTAGGCGCCCTCGCCGTAGTAAGGGTCGCCGAAGAGCCCCCGCCGCGAGAGCTCTCGCACGAGGACGTTCGGCTTCATGTAGGTGAAGTTCTCGGCCATCATGTAGGTCGCCGTGCTGCGGCGGGCGGCGCGCACAAGGTCCCGGCACTCCTCGATGGAGACCCCGGCGGTGACCTCGCTCAGCACGTGGATGCCGCGCTCGAGGGCCAGGACCGCGTGGGGCGCGTGGAACGGCATGGGCGTGCCGAGGATGACGGCGTCCACGGCGCCGGAGTCGAGCAGCTCGCCGGCGTCGGTGAAGGCGTGCTCGACGCCGAGGTCGGCGGCGTTGGCCTCCAGCGGCTCCTGGCGCACGTCGCAGAGCGCCGTCAGCTCGGTGGCGGGATTGGCGCTCAGGGCCTGCACGAAGCTGTTGCCCCGGCCGGCGGCGCCGATGATGCCGAAGCGGATGCGGTCCGCCATCAGTCCTCGTCCCAGGGAAGGGGCACGCCGAGACGGGCGCCGGCGCCGCGCACCGACTCCTGCTCCGGCGGGCCGAAGGGGATGCCGTCGCGGCGGTAGCGCTCGAAGCGCTCGGCCTCGATGGCGCCGGGCAGCAGGGCCCGGTCATGGCCGGGGAAGGGCTCGTACGTGGCGGCCACGTCGCGGACCATGCGGTCCACCTCGGCGCGGAAGGCTTCCTCCGAGACCGCCGAGCCCACGTGGATGGCCAGGATCGTGCCGCCGCTGGTCGCCTTCGGCCAGCGTTCGGCGGTGGCCGCGTCGGCCTCCGTGATCCCGGCCAGGCCGCCGCCCATGAGGGCGGCCACCGCGGTGTAGCCGACACTCTTGAAGAAGGCCGCCGGGATCATGGGGATCAGGGCGTCGAACTCCGCTCCCTTCTGGTAGTCGGCGAGGATGCGGGTGGCCGCGTCGAGGACAACCCCCGGCGTCTCTCCCCCCGGCAGGGCGAAGCAGATCGGCGGGTTGCCGTAGTAGGCCAGCTGCGGCTTCGGGTCGTCGCCGGCGGCGTTGCCGAGCCCCCGCGGTCCCTGCACCGAGAACCCGATGCAGCCGGCGGCCGCGGCCCGGCGGCAGTAGTGGCCGGCCGAGCCGTAGTGGCCGATGGAGCGCACCGTGGCCATGCCCAGGCCCAGCTCCCGTGCCCGGTCGACGGCCAGGTCCGTGGCCTCCAGCATCGGCACGTACCCGAGGCCGCCGTCGCCGTCGAGGGCAGCCACGGCCGGGGTCTCGCGGATGACGGAGGGACGGGGGTCGGGGTTGAGCAGGCCGGACGCCAGGGAGGCGCAGTAGCCGTCGAGGGCGCGGCAGCCGTGGCTGCGGACGCCGCGCAGGTCGGAGTCGACGAGAAGCCGGGCCACGGCGCGCGCCTGGGCGGGCGGCGATCCGGCCTTCTCGAAGCAGGCGACGGCAAAGGCCAGCAGTCGCTCCTCGCGCACGATGACTGCCGTTTCGGGCGGCCGGTTCACGGCCACCTCCTCCTTGCTCCGCCCCAAGGGCGGGAGCTACCTTGCCCCGCTCGCATTTCCCACCTGCAACCGAGCTGGATCCGAATGAAACTCGATGTCGTGGAACTGACGAAAGAGCTCGTAAGCTACAGATCCGAGAGCCGCCTGAGCAACGTCCCCGTCACCGAACGGGTCGCCGCGATTCTGAGGTCGCTGAAGTTCGAGGTGGAGCGCCTGCCCTACACCGACGACCGGGGCGTGGACAAGCTCTGCGTCGTCGGCCGCCTGGGGAAAGGCGGCGGCGGGCTGACGCTGATGAGCCACGACGACGTGGTGCCCGCGGCCCTCGAGGACGGCTGGAAGCAGGACCCCTACCAGGCCCGCATCGCCGGGGACAAGCTCCACGGCCGCGGCGCCTGCGACATGAAGGGCCCCCTGGCGGCCTCGATCTGCGCCGCTGCCAGGTTCCGCGCCCAGGACCTGAAGCAGCCGCTGTTCATCGTGGTCACCGCCGACGAGGAGGTGCAGGCCCGCGGCGCCCGGGAGGTGACCCGCAAGTCGAAGCTCTTCGACGAGGCCAGCTCCGGGTACGGGGTGATCTGCGAGCCCACCCTGCTGCGCGTGGTCTACGCCCACAAGGGCTCCATGGCGATCCGCGCCACCGCCAGCGGGCGCGCCGCCCACACCAGCACCCTGAAGGGGGTCAACGCCAACCTCGCCATGATCCCCTTCCTGGTGGAGATGAGGAAGATCAACGATCTGGTGCTCTCCTCGAAGCGCTACCGCAACGAGGAGTTCTCACCGCCCCACTCGGAGTGGAGCATCGGCATCAACGACGGCAACGTGGCCACCAACATCTCGCCGGTGCGCAGCGTCTGCACCGTGAGCTACCGCCTCATGCCCGGCATCGACCCGACGCGGCTGCTGGAACGCACCAGGGCCAAGGCCAGGGAGTGCGGCCTGAAGGTGGAGGTCCGGTTCCCCGGCGAGCCCGTCTACACCCCGCCGGACGCCCCCATCGTGCGCACCGCCCTGCGCCTGACCGGCACCCGCAAGCCGACGACCGTGGCCTACGGCACCGACGGCCTCGCCTTCCGCGAGAAGATGCGCGACCTGGTCGTGCTCGGGCCCGGCAACATCGCCCAGGCCCACACCGTGGACGAGTGGGTGCGGATCGATCAGCTGCGCAAGGGGGTCGATCTGTACGAGCGCTTCATCGACCACGTCTGCGTGCGGGGAGAGAGCTGAGGAAGATCCGCCGGAGAGGCGGCCTCAGGATCCCTGGCGCCCCGTCGGCGGCCAGGGCCTCGGCGATCTGCACGACGATCCGCGCCGCGGCCTTTCCCCGCAGGAGAAGAGGCAGTGCTCTGCCAGAATGGGCCGGTGAGAGTGCGGCGTTCGGTTGCGATGGCCGGGTTGCTGCTGGCGACCCTTGGGATGGCCTGCCTGGGCGGACAGGAGGCCCCGGAGCCAGATACAACGCCGCAGGGAGAAGGCCGCGAGGACCCCGGGTTCTCCGACGACCATGTCCTCTTTGGTCAGTCGGCCGCTCTCACCGGGCCGGCCCGGGAACTGGGCCAGGCGATGCGCCTGGGAATCGAGGCGGCCTTCCACGAGGCCAACCAGGACGGGGGCGTCCATGGCCGCGAGCTGAAGCTCAAGGCGTTGGACGACGGCTACGAGACCGACTTCGCCGCGGTCAACACCCAACGGTTGATTGAAGACGAAGGGGTATTCGCGCTGATCGGAGCGGTGGGCACACCCACGTCCCGCGCCGCATCACCCCTGGCCCGGGCGGCCGGGGTTCCCTTCCTGGCCCCGTTCACGGGGGCCGAGTTCCTCCGCGGCCCGGAGCTGGACCATGTGCTCAACCTCCGGGCCTCGTACTACCAGGAGACCGAGGAGATGGTGGCGCGGCTCACCGAGGATCTGGGGATCACCCGCGTCGCCGTCCTCTATCAGGATGACTCCTTCGGCCTGAACGGGCTGGAGGGCGCCCGACTCGCCCTGGAGCGCCGGGGCCTGGAGCCGGCCGCGGCCGCCCACTACCCGCGCAATACCCGCGCCGTGAAAGGAGCCGCCCTCGAGATCACCGCGGCCAGGCCGGAAGCGGTGATCCTGATCGGCTCCTACCTGCCGGTGGTCAAGACCATGGAGCTGGTGCGGCGGGAGCTGGACCCGGTGTTCATGACGGTCTCCTTCGTGGGGAGCAACGCCCTGGCCAGGGAGCTGGGGCCCGACGGGGCCGGCGTGTACGTGACCCAGGTGGTCCCTCCCCCCGACGACGAGAGCATCCCCGTGGTGGCTCGCTACCACAGGGCCCTCTCCGGGTACGACCCCCGGGCGGAACCCGGGTTCGTCTCGCTGGAAGGCTATCTGGCCGGACGCCTGGCCGTCGCCGGTCTCGAGGCCTGCGGCCCCGACCTGAGTCGCGAGTGCCTCCTCCACGCGGTGCGAGATGCCGGCGCCATGGAGATCGACGGCCTGCGGCTCGAGTACGGGCCGGACGACAACCAGGGATCCGACGCCGTGTTCCTGACCGTGATCGG
>JAPOZM010000079.1 GCA_026706075.1 Gemmatimonadaceae bacterium | reverse complement strand
GCCTCAAGCCGGCCGGCGCGGCGTCGTGCGAGGCCGATGCCTGGCAGACCGAGGAATCGGCGTCGGCGTCGGCGGTGCTGCACGAGGTGACCTTCAACTCGACGGGCTACGCGCTGATCGAAGGCGGCGAGCCGGTGCCCGGGCAGGCGGGCAGCGACATGGTGAAGGTGATGGTGCTGCTGACCCCGGCGCCGCCATCGGCCGCCGGGGTGGCGATCCCTCTGACGGTGGGCGGCGGCACGGCGGAGGAAGATGACTACGAGGTGGGGGAGGAGTTGAATCAAGGCGAGGGTGCTGAGACTTGCCCCGCCTCGTCCACCGGTCGTGATGCGCCGCGCCGGGCGCCGGTCAGGGCGCGGGCGCCGTCCAGGACCTCGCGCAGGACCGTATCGGGCTCGAGGCTGGCATTGATGCGCAGGATCGCCGCGCTCAACCGGACCACGAGGTCGCGCTGAGCCTCGATCTCCGGCCTCCACTGCGGACCTGTCTTCAAGGGTCGACCCTTCCTTCGAACCCCCCAGGTGGAAACCCGGTCGAACGCTCCGGGTCGTCGCAGGGGCTGGAGCCGGTTGGGACAAGCCGCGGCACGGCTGTCCCCAAGGTTCAAACGAAAATACCATATATGCTACCGTGAACCTCACACAAAACACACGCTAACCTCACACAAATTTTATAGAAGATTCCCTATCTTTAGTTTCACCGAACTACGGCGTCGCGGCCTCCACATGGTGAGCACCCGGGGGGTAAGAGTCGCGGCGCTCGGGGGCGGACTCCTCCAAGGGCACCCGCCCTCACTCACCTCAAGCGGGAGGATCGCCGGGACTCCGGCCTCGGTCACTAGGAATGGTTGTGCATTGGAGGGCCTCTTGTCCAACGGATCAACGGCGAAAAGACCATGGACGGCCGTGTGGTGCTGGTGGCCCTTGGGATGAGCCCGACGGGTCTGTCGTCCGGGGAGCCGCTCCCCGGGACCGAGCTGGCCGAACGGACCGAGTTGGAGGCCGAGGTGAGCATCGCCGACTTACCCGAACCGGAGTTCGCCACCGGACTGACTCGGCTGCAACTCGGGGCGCATGCGCACCCCAGAGAGAACGGGATCACGGACCTGTCGCTGCGGTCGGGCCTGACCGGCCTGGCGGACCTCAACGCAGGAGAGCACATCCAATGCGTCTCCGACACGCCGAACGCGCCGTTGAACGTGCGGGCGGAGCCCGGCCATGAGACGGTGACGTTGCGCTGGGACGACCCCGGCCACGGCAGCATTCCCGGGTGGCAGTATCGGAAGCGGCGCCCCGAGACGAAGTGGGAGGACTGGGCGGCGGCCGGCACCGGGGCGACCACCACCGAGTCTCCGGTGCCGCACCTGACCAACGGGCTGAAGTACCTGCTCCAGGTGCGGGCTTACAACCGTCGGGGGTACGGGGCGGCTTCGGCGACGGTGGAGGCGGTTCCCAGCGGCCTGCGGGCGACGGCCTACAAGGGGGCGGTGGAGCTGGACTGGGTGGACCCGAAGATCGCGGACCTGTCGAGCTGGCGGAGCCGGCATCGGCCGGTGCCGGGGAACTGGAGCTCGTATACGGTGCATGGCGGCGGGGCGGGGACGCAGGTGGTCCGGAATCTGACCAACGACCAGGAGTACCGGTTCGAGGTGCAGGGGCTGGACGAGGAGGGGCAGACGTTGGATCGGGAGACGTGTACGTGGGCTGGGGGGCGCTTGTGCACGTGGCAGGCGGTGGCGACGCTTCCGCCTCCGCCGAAGCGGAAGTCGGACCGCGCCGGGACGGCCCTTCTCAGTGGCTGACCGGCGGCCGTATGGCCTGTCACTGGCGGTCCTGCTGTTGGGCGGCCAAGCCCGCGCCCAGGATGAGACGAGACGCCGGGGACCGGATGGCTCCGCCGCGTCCGAATCCGCATAGGAAAGGGAAACCATCATGCGAGTGCGGAACGTGTTGTTCTTAATGGGCGCCATGGCCTTGGGTCAGGGCGCGGACGTGGCAAGGGCGCAAGACCCAGGGCGCTTCGTCGTGGACGGAGATCCGCAGGAATGGTTCGGCCTTAACTCCTTCGACACAGCCTTCGACGTGGTGCCCGACACGAATAGCACCGTAGACCTTGACTCCTATGGCATCGGAGGATTCGGCGGGTCGGGAGCCTTCATCTTCAGGTTTCTGGCGCCGCCCTTTCAGGGATCGGACACGACCACGGTGCAGTTGTTCTACGACGTATCGAACGATTCGGCGTTCGGCGCCCTGGTCCCGCCATGGCCGGACTGGTTCCGGGCGGACTACGCGTTCGGGGTCAGCGGCAGCAACGGTGCCCTGACCCAGGAGTTCTACTGGAGTTGGACGGGAAGCGCGTGGGAAAAGAAGGAAGGGGCGGACATTCCCGAGTTGGAGGTGGCGCTGTCCGGCGAATATCTGGAAGGGGCCTTTCCTGTGAGCAATGTCGGTTGGCCTCCTTCCCCCCCGATGGTGGACGCCGAGACGGGGTGGGAGTACGCCCGCTTGTGGTGGGCAGTACAAGTATCCAAAGGCGAGTACCGCGATTACCTGCCCGACCTCAGCCGGGGGCCCTATGGCGACGACCGCATCTGGACCGACGTAGACCTGCAGTCCTGGGGGGAGATCAAGACACGATGACGAACAAGGTGCACTCCTTCCGCCTGCTGATCGCTGCGGCCATGTTGCTGAGCGGCCCGGCCCGGGCTCAGGACTTTCCGATTGGGGCGTGGTTTGCGGGGATGTTCCACGGCGACAATACGCAGTGGGCCACACGCCTGGATACCGTGCAGGCGACCGGGTTCAACACGATTCACGCGGCGCTGGTGGACACCCAACACTCCACGGCGCGGTTCAATCAAGAGTGGATGGATCTGGCCCACGACCGGGATCTAAAGGTGCAGTTGTACAGCTGGAGACAACCGAGCGGCTGGCGGGGGGCCAGCGCCTTCTACTGGGCGCGGACCTTCGAGGCGGAAGACCCCAACCTGTTCAGTCACGACACGGGCCGGCAGGTCACCGACGGCGACCGGCAGGTGTTGCATGCCCGGGTGGGCGACAGTGCCGGGCTGCTGCTGAACACGGACGGCCGGGCGGGCGCCTTCCGCCTGCGCGAAAACTCAACCGCCCGGTATGGCCACTATGCCTTCTGGCTGAAGACGGACAACAACACCGGCACCCAGCACCTTGGAACCTTGCGAGTCCTCCGGCAATCCGACGGGGTGGTACTGGATTCTCTGGTGGTACGACGGAGACACTTCAGTGCTGTGGATACCTACGAGGACTTCGTGCTCGACAGTGCTGTCCCGGCCGGCTCGGGCGGCTTCCGGGTGCGCTTCCAGGTCCATTGGACGGGCTCCGGTAATCTCTGGGTGGACAAGGTGCGAGCGCACGATTGGGACCCGGATACCCCGCGTGAGAGACGCCGACGCAGCGTCCGGCTCTTCGGGGGCGAATTCGACAGTGCCATCCGCGACACCCTGGCGTCGTACTACGGGGGGACGGTGGACCCGCCTTGGCGGTTCTACCTGTACGACGAGCCCCGCTGGGAGTTGAACGAAGCCGTGGCCTACGTGGACGCTTTCATCCGGGCGCGGACCGGTGGCACTCCGGGGGTGTCGGCAGTCAACCTGAGACCCGACACATCCGGGGACCTTCCCGAGCACAGGAAGCTATTGCGCAACCACCTGAACACGGTCAACCCCACCGAGTTGGTGGTCGACTACTACACCTTCGGGCTGAACACGACAGGGACGCACCGCGTGCGACAACGGCTGGACGCCTTGGCGACCTTGTACGGCCCTCCACGAGAAGTAACACTGGAGAAGGGAATCCCTCTATGGGTAGTGGTTCAGGCCCACAGCTGGCCCGGAGGCCTGCGCGACGTGACGCCAGAGGAGATCCGAGCCCAAGTCAACTTGGCCCTCGCCCACGGGGCGAAGGGGATCTACTACTTCATGTATCCCAGCCTGCTACAAGGCGGGGGCACAGCGCAGGGCCTCGTTACTCGCGGATTCGTCCGGACAACCAAACTGACAGAAGTGGCCGCCCTCAACGCGAAGTTGGATTCGCTGGCCCCAACCTTTCTGGCCTTGGCCTCCGATACCGTGTTCGTCGGCACTGCGCCCACCGACTTCGTGCACGGTCTTTCCGCCACGAGGGGCAACACCCGCGACCACTTCCTGGGCACCTTCACGCACAACACGGACCGCGCGCGGTATCTGATGATCGTCAACGAGAGCACGATGGACACCACCATAGTGACGGTGACGCTGGACGCGACGGATCTGCCCGGAAGCGGTCCCTATCGGTTGCTCGACGTGTACCGCAACACGCCGATCTCGGCCGGTGGGCGCAACCCGAATCGGCCTCAGTTCTCGGTGACGCTCGGGCCCGGCGACGGCACCCTGTACCGCGTCGAGAAGGTGCCTGTGCCGCCGGCGCCGCCGAACCTGACGGCGACGCCGGGGCACCGGAAGCTGACGCTGAGCTGGGAGACGCCGGCCAACAACGGCTCGGCCCTGAGGAGGTTCCAGTATCGGCGCAGCGTCGACGGGGGCCGGACGTGGGCGCCGGACTGGAGCCGGGACACGATCATCCCTCGCAGTGGCCCTGCGACCACGAGCCACGTGTTCGGGGGTCTGACCAACGGCACGGCGTACACCTTCGAGATCCGGGCGCGCAGCGGGGCGGGGGATGGCGAGGCGGCGCAGGTGACGGCCACGCCGCTGGGGCCTCCGGCCAACCTTCGGGCGGAGGCGGGGGACGAGCAGGTGACGCTGCGCTGGGACGACCCGTCTCCGGCGAATCCGACGATTGCCAAGTGGCAGTATTGCCTCAAGCCGGCCGGCGCGGCGTCGTGCGAGGCCGATGCCTGGCAGACCAAGGAGTCGGCGTCGGCTCGCCAGGCCGTGGTGTCGAAGCTGAAACACGGCCTGGCGCATGAGTTCGAGGTGCGGGCGGTCAACGAGGCCGATCAGGCGGGGCCGTCGGCGTCGGCGTCGGCGGTGCTGCACGAGGTGACCTTCAACTCGACGGGCTACGCGCTGATCGAAGGCGGCGAGCCGGTGCCCGGGCAGGCGGGCAGCGACATGGTGAAGGTGATGGTGCTGCTGACCCCGGCGCCGCCATCGGCCGCCGGGGTGGCGATCCCTCTGACGGTGGGTGCCGGCACGGCGGAGGAGGACGACTACGCGGAGGAAGATGACTACGAGGTGCAGCCTCCGGCATTCAATTCTTCGAGGGTGCTGACCTTTGCCCGAAACCAGACCTCCCAGTCGTTCAAGCTCAAGGGAAACCGCGACTCGGATACCGTGGATGAGACGGTGTTGCTGGGCTTCGGGGACTTGCCGGCGGGGGTGCGCACGGGCTTGAGCGCGAGCGCGACGGTGACTCTCTACGACACGCCGAACGCGCCGTTGAAGGTTCGGGCGGAGCCCGGCCACGAGACGGTGACGTTGCGCTGGGACGACCCGGACCACG
>JAPOZM010000007.1 GCA_026706075.1 Gemmatimonadaceae bacterium | reverse complement strand
TCGGGTTGCGCCCACCGGCCGAGATCGGCGTGTTGCGGTACACGTCGAGCAACCGGTAGGGACCGCTTCCGGGCAGGCGCGTCGCGTTCAGCGTCACCGTCAACCGGCGATCGGGTGTCGTCGTCAGATCCTCGTTGACGACCATCAGATACCGCGAGCCGTCCGTATGGGTGAAGGTCCCCAGGAAGTAGTCGTCGGTGCCGCCGGTCGTGGCGGAAATACCTTGCACGAAGTCGGCAAGAGCATTGTCGGCGAACACATGGTTGGAGGTCAAGGCCAGATAGGTGGGGGCCAGGGCCCGCAGTTTGTGATTGAGCGCTCGCACGGCGTTGGAATTGGTCGTCGTACCCCAGGTGCCGCTGTACAGACCTTCCTGTTCCGTGGCTGTATTCGGATCGGTGTGGCTGGACATCATGAAGTAGTAGATGCCCCTGGCCCCGTGAGCCAGGGCCAGGTTGACCTGCACCGCGATCTCGGGTGCCGTTGGGACGCGGAAGCCGCCTCCGTGGTTGTGGTTGCCGAAGGCTTGCACACAAGCCCACCAGGGAATCCCAGCCTCCCGCGAGGCCGTCAGGGCGTTGCCAAACCCCTGCCGGATCCACCGCAGCTCCCGGCTAGTTCGATCGGTCCTAGGTGCCGGCGAATAGGCATAGTAGTCGACCAGAAGCTCCGACGGCTGTACCTCGCGGATGTACCTCCTCAGGTATCCCAGGTCCGTCTGGTTGACCGCTGCGGCGCCGCTCTGTCTCCCGTGCTCGTCCTTGATGAGGTCGTTCATGTAGCCGACGCACTCGGGCGTATCCCACCGGGGTTCGTCGTACGCGTAGAACCGCCAGGGAACGGGCGCAATCGTCCCGTCATACGCCTCCAGGGCCGCCACAATGTCCATGTTGTAGTCGCCACGGAACAGTTGCATGCCTCGAAAATCGCTGGCCCTCACTAGGTCGACCCAGAGATCGCCCGCTCCCGTCCAATCGACCTGGTAGCGCACTCGTTCATCACCACGAGGGATGTCGTAGCGGACGGCGAAGCCTTGATACACGTTGGCTGCAGCGAACCTAAACGGCCTTACGATAGAAGAGTTCAGGACCGTTCCGTCGGAGTGTCGAAGCACCCTCAAGGTGGCCAAAATGTCGGCGCCGGTAGTGTTGTCAGTCTTCAGCCAGAAAACGTGGCGAGTGTGACGCTCATCGAGATGGCGGCCTTCAGTCTGAGCCCTGACATTGCTGCGCAGTTCGAAACCGGAGCCGGAGGTGCTAGGCGTGTCCAGCAACAGGCCAGGGGTGTGTCTACCCGCGTCGGCATACCACGCAACCCTCCCGTCGGTTTCGGTGACCCTCTCACCAATTGGGTGGGTGAAGAGAGCCCCATCCTCCGCCTGGAAGGTCCGCGCCCAGTAGTGGCGGCTGTGATTCTTCCACTGGGGCGGCTGCCACACACTGTGAAGCTGGATGTTGAGGTCTCGGGCGACGGCGAGGAGCATCCAGTCGTTATTGTCCGCCGCCGGTTGGCCGGACATCCCCGGCCGGCCCGTATCCGAGGCGTGGATCGTGTTGAAGTGATCCGCGACCACCAGATCGAGCCGGTCCCCCCAATCGGCCGAGTGGGCGTGAAATAGACCCGGGAACCACGCCCCGATCGGAAACTCGCCGTCCTGCGCTCGGCCTGCCTCGCTCCACAGCAGAACCGCCAGAGCTACACACACCCGCCGGTCGATCATCTCTGCTTGATCCTTCCCCACGAGTGCGGAACGACGACGGTGAGTCCGTGTTCAAGGACCCCCTCCTCGGCGTTTGGCACGTAGTCGTGGAACCTGCCTTGGGATACTCTGAATGCGAACCGGAAAGGCAGATACCTGTCCGGATCTGCCGGGGCCTCCGGGTTCCCAAGAGCTGACCAGGGAACGGCCCCCTCCAGCCAATGGCCCGACAACGCGATCTCCACTTGGGCGATGTCCGTGCCGGATGTGATGTCCCACTTATTACCCACGTAGCGCCGATGAAACTCCGTCAGGCGCCCGTCTTGACCGGTAACCCCGACGCAGTAGTCGGCCCGAAAGTCCGACCAGGGCGGCGTCAGCTCCCCGAAGGTCCGGTCCATCGACAGGTCGAAGAACAGCTCCATCGTCGTCGGTTCCGAGCCTTGGAACGGCGGGGCCACGAACCCGAGGAGAAAGGCGAACAACTCGCGCTTTTCGTCGAGGGGGCCGTACTCTCCCCATCCGTAGTCAAATACCCCGATGTCCGCCGTGCTATTGGTGTCCGGCACTACATCGTACCAGGGGTCTCCATACGCCCCTCCCCCCCAATCATCACGCCCTCCATCGACGACGAAAGTCGTCCGGTTCTGAGCGACCGCTTCATTGCCGTCGATGGCGGCTAGGGCGATGCCCACCAGGAACAGCAGGTTGCGCACTCGCATTGCGAAATCTCCTTTGCTGCGCGGACGGGCGGCCACCAGGGCCGCGGTCAGGTGGTGCGTGTGGGTGCGTTGATCGAGGCCCTGCAGGATTTTCAAGCCCCGGGCTACCGGGCGTCATGGATGATGGGTCCACACAAGGGGCTTGTGGCACCAGCAAACCGATTCGGCCAATGAGTTCATGCCGACCAGAAGCCCGACCCCTCCGAAGGGAATCCATTGTAATCCCGCAGCTGTATTGTAGCACTCTACTATGAGATTCCTGTTAGCTTCTGGGCCTGAAAACATGGTCTTTTCATTGAAAGCGTGTCTGTCTGCTCTGAAGCTCCATTTCCGGGAACCTGTCCGTCCGCGGTGCGCTTTGAAACCGGCGTTGCGCGGTTAAACGCAACGATCTCTGCGATCAGCGCAGTCTCCGAGTTTCGATGGGGTCCGCACCAGATCATGGACAGCACCCGTGCGGTGACCAGCGCCGGACTCGGCTCGGGACGGACCGAGGGACTTCGTCGAATCGGTCCACGCCCGAGGGGCACGATACCACTGCGTGCCAGTCCTCTGGCACTCCTCCGTTCCGTTTACGCATGGTCGCGGGCAGAAAAGCCACGAGGCCGGGCCACCACGCGGCCCAGGTCCCCCGAGAACCCAGGGCGGCGTCAACTCCCCGAAGGTCCGGTCCATCGACAGGTCGAAGAACAGCTCCACTGTCGTGGGGTCCGAGCCCTGGAACGGCGGGGCCATGGACCGCAGGATGAAGGCAAACAGTTCGCACTTCTCCCGGCCGTCGTTGGGGCCAAACTCGCCCCACCCATAGCCGATCACTCTGATGTCTACCGCGCGACTCGTATCCGGCACCACATCACCGCGTGGGTCATATTCATTGAGCCCCCCAATCCTCATGCCCTCCATCGACGACGAAACCCGCCCGGTCCTGAGCGGCCGCTTCGTCGCCCGGGGATCCGCTGCTCGTAGCGCGCTCCATCAGCTCGCTCCCCTTCCAGCGTAACGCTTTCCCTGCCACGAGTTGCCCACCGCCAGGGGCAGGTAATCGCTGGCCTCGTAGTCAGTGGCCGCAGTGAGGGCCGGGACGGCCAAGACGGCCACCGCGGCGGCCAAGGCGGTCACCGTCAGACGTTGCGATTGCGTGCGCATGGATTGCCCCTCCTGCGTTGATACGAGAACGCGAAGTGCCCCGGCGTCTTCACTGGGAGCCGGGCCTTCCTATCGTTGAAGGCACCACGTCCAGCGTGCAGGGCTCGCGTAGGCCACCGCCAAAAGATAGGAAAGTGCTCCATCAAGTTTCTGTTAGTTTTTCGGAAATGTGTGGGGGAATAGCTGGCAATATGTATGGTAGTTTCGTTAGTGTACGGGGAAGAGGCCCATTTCTTGGGGGACTGCCGTGCCGCTTGTGCCAACCGGTTCCAGCCCCCGACGACGACCCGGAGCGTTGGACCGGGTTTCCACCTGGGGCGGTAGCCGGAGGGATCTACCATTGAAGACAGACCCGAACCAGAAACAGGAGAGCGAGGCTCAGCGCGACCTCGTTGTCCGGTTGAGCGCGGCGATCCTGCGCATCAACGCCAGTCTCGAGCCCGATACGGTCCTGCGCGAGGTCCTGGACAGCGCCCGCGCCCTGACCGGCGCCCGGTACGGCGTCATCACGACCGTGGACGAGGCGGGGCAAGTGCAGGACTTCGTCAGTTCGGGAATAGGCCCCGAGGAGCACCGGCAGCTGGCCGGATGGCCCGACGGACCTCGGCTCTTCGAACACTTCCGGGCTCAGCCCGGAGCGCTGCGACTCGACGACCTGCCCGCCTACGTGCGCTCCCTCGGGTTCTCGTCGGACCTGATCATCTCGAAGACCTTCCAGGGCACGCCGATGCGTCACCGAGGCCAGGAGGTGGGTCTCTTCTTTCTGGCCGGCAAGGAGGACGGACTGACGTTCACTCCCGAGGACGAGGAGATCCTGAAGCTGTTCGCCTCGCAGGCGGCCTCGGCGATCGCCAACGCCCGCGTGCACCGGGACGAGCAGCGGGCGCGGGCCGACGTGGAGGCCCTGGTCGACACCTCGCCGGTGGGGGTGGTGGTCCTCGACGCCCGGAGCGGCCGGCCCGTGTCGTTCAACCGGGAGGCGAAGCGGATCGTCGAAGGTCTGCGCATGCCGGGCCGTTCCCTGGAGCAACTGCCGGACATCCTGACCTTCCGGCGGGCGGACGGCCAGGAGGTCTCCCTTGAAAAGCTGGGCATGGCGCAGGCCCTGAGCACCGGCGAGACGCTGCGCGCCGAGGAGATCGTCCTGGAAGTGCCCGATGGGCGCCGGGTGCGGACGTTGATCAACGCCACGCCGATCCGGTCCGGGGACGGGGAGATCGAGTCGGTGGTCGTCACCCTGCAGGACCTGACCCCGCTGGAGGAGCTGGAGCGGTTGCGGTCCGAGTTCCTGGACCTGGTGAGCCACGAGCTGCGGGCCCCGCTGACTTCGATCAAGGGCTCCACAGCCACCGTGCTGGGCGACTCGCCGGTGCCGCCCCCGGCCGAGATGCTGCAGTTCTTCCGGCTCATCGACGAGCAGGCCGATCACATGCGGAGCCTGATCCGCGACCTGCTGGACGCCGGGAGCATCGAGGCCGGCACCCTGTCGGTGACCCCCGAGCCCTCCGATGTGAAAGACCTGGTGGACCAGGCCCGCACCACGTTCCTGGGCGGGGGCAGCCGGCACACCGTCCTGATCGACCTGCCGCCGGACCTGCCCCGGGTGATGGCCGACCGGCCGCGCATCGTGCAGGTCCTGAACAACCTGCTGGCCAACGCCGCCCGGCACGCGCCCGAGTCGTCGCCCATCCGGATCGCCGCCGAGCTCGATGACGTGCACGTGGCGATCTCGGTCTCCGACGAGGGCCGGGGCCTGTCGGCCGAGGAGCTGCCGCGCCTGTTCCAGAAGTACTCCGGCCGCCACGGCGAGGGGGAGCGCGGGCTGCGGGGCACCGGGCTGGGGCTGGCCATCTGCAAGGGGCTGGTGGAGGCCCACGGGGGCCGCATATGGGCGGCCAGCGGCGGCGTGGGCCAGGGCGCCCGGTTCACGTTCTCTGTTCCGGTGGCCGGAGAGGCCGGCGACCGCGCCGCGGCCGAAGACGCCCGGGCTCACCCCGGACGCGAGCGCACACGAATCCTGGTGGTGGACGACGACCCGCAGGCCCTGCGCTCCATGCGGGAAACCCTCGAGGACGCGGGCTTCGACCCGATCGTGACCGGGGATGCTCGAGACTTGTCGCTGATCCTGCGCGCCGAGAATCCCCAGCTGGTCCTGGTCGACCTGATGCTGCCCGAGACCGACGGCATCGAACTGATGGAAAGCGTCCCCGAACTGGCGGACCGGCCGGTGATCGCCATCTCCGGGTATGGCAGGGAGGAAACCATGGCCCGGGCGCTGGAGACCGGGGCCGCCGACTACATCGTCAAACCCTTTTCGCCGACGGAGCTGACCGCCCGGGTCGGGGCGGCCCTTCGCCGACAGGAACCGGAATCCTTCGTGCTCGGGGAGCTGGCCATCGACTACGAGCACCGCCGGGTGACCGTGGGCGGCCAGCCCGTGACGTTAACGGCCACCGAGTACGAGCTGCTGCGTCTGCTCTCGGTCAAAGCCGGACGGGTCGTCACGTACGACTCGCTGATCCGCCAAGTGTGGGGAGGGAAGGACTCGGCGAAGCCGGCGCTGGTGCGCACCTTCGTGATGGGCCTCCGCCGCAAGCTCGGCGACGATGGCGGCAAGCCGACCTGCATCCTGACGGAGCGGGGGGTCGGTTACCGAATGGCCACCGGAGACTCCGGAACCTAGTGCCACCCGTCCAGATAGAAGGACGATGCACCGCCACGTACTCCTGCATGCGCCGGCCGATGTCTCGATGGTCCTCCGGGTCGCTGAGCGGACGACCCGAAGAGGCAGGGCTCCTTGGGCTGAGCCTCAGGGGACCGGGCTCGAGGCCGGTGGAGCCTCGTCGACGCGGACGTCCCAGCCCTGCACATCGACGCCGCCGTTGCGGTTCTGGACGCGGACCGTCACCGTGTGGGTGCTCACGTCAGCCGGCCCGGGGGCCAGGGTCATGACCCCGGTCTCCCGGTCGAGGCTGATGAAGGGCGGGGCCTCGTCGAGGACGAAGCGCAGCTCGTCGCCGTCCCGGAAGGCCGCCTGGTAGCGCCCCCCGGCCCCTGGGTCCTCCTGCTTCTCCGGATCGGTGATGGCGCGCAGGTCGCCGATGGAACGGATCGCCCTCACCTGGTACTGGAGGCGTTCACCGGCCGCCATGGCCGCCGGCGGCGTCGAGTAGATGAACGGCCGCGGGGCCTCCACGTAGTCGGAGGGTCCGCTGCGGACGCCGTCGGCGTCGACGGCGACGACCCGGTAGAAGCCGCGGTTGCCGGCCTCCGGAGGAACCCCGGCGCCGGCGACGACGATCGAGGTGTCGCCGGTGTCCGCCAGCCGGTTGCCCGGCACGTCCCGGGACTTGGTGCCGTCGTACACGGCGTAGGAATCGGCGCTGGCCGTGAAGCCGCGCTCGTCGCTGCCGTGGACCTCGTAGCGCACCGGACGGCTTCCCTCGGCGGCCGGACGCCAGCGGAGGGTGATCGAGCGCGCCTCCCAGTCGGTGGCCAGCTCCAGGTCCCGGGGCACTCCCGGGGCGCGCGGGGTGAAGCTCCAGACCTCGCTCCAGGGGCCCCAGAGGCCACCGGCGCCACGCGCCCGGACCCGCCAGTAGTAGCTCTCGCCCGGGTTGAGCAGCCCCTCGAAGGGGATCTGCCAGCGGGCCTCGCCGGCGGCCGGGGTCTTCGACGAGAGCTTCTCGAAGACGGGCGACAGGATGCGGCGCATGTCCGCGTGGCGGGAGAGCTCGAAGTGGTAGTCCACCGCCTCCGCCACCGGCTCCCAGCGGAACTCGACCTGCGTTCCCGCCACCTCGGCGCCCGGCAGCGGATGGAGGGCCTTCGCCGGCGCCGGGGGAGGCGCCAGGTCATGCCGCTCCTGCCAGGCGTGGACGACGCGCACCCGGCGCGGGCCCGGGCTCTCGTCGGTGTAGACGATCTCGTTGGCCCCCAGCTCGAGGGCCGGCAGCGACAGGGGCGCCATCTGCAGGTCGGACTCGATCTCGAGGGAGGCGATGCCGCCGCCGGAACCGCGCAGCCGCAGGCGGTAGTCGTAGCACGCTTCCTGCCGCGGCAAGCCGTCGTCGAGGTCGAACTCGCCGTCCCCGGGGATGTCCGCCAGGTGGGTCCAGCCCTCCTCGCCCTCGCGGGCCAGCTCCAGGCTCCAGGCGCCGCTGTCCGGCGCCAGCTCGACGCGCACGCGCCCTCCGACGAAGACGTAGGGGCTGCGCAGGCGGTAGACGACGCTCCCCTCCTCCCCGGCGTCGGCGACCCTCAGCCCGTCATCCCCGCCCTCCAGGTTCGCCGACGCCTCCGTCCACCGCGCGAAGCCGGAGTCCAGCCGCGGCCGGTAGTGCAGGCGGCCGTTGGCCAGCCGCGGCGGCGGCTTGTCCGAGAGTCCGTGGTAGCGCCCCCGGTCGGCCCACTCCCAGCGCAGCCCCTCGCCCGGCCGCAGGGTGATCTCCATGCGGTGGCCGCCGATGTAGGGACGGCCTCCCGACCGCGGCCCGAGGTAGCAGAACAGGGCGGCGGAGAACTCGTTGGTCCTCCGGTCCTCGGCGCGCAGGATGCCGTAGGCGTGGGAGCGCTTCATCAGATCGTGGTCGCGCGAGATCTCGGCCTCGCCGGCCACGGTGCGGTTGTCCCGCATCAGCACCAGCAGGTGCTCGTCGCTGTCGAGCAGATGGTAGGCGCCGTCGTAGAACACCTCCGTGGTGCAGTGACCGTGGGGCAGGCCGCGGCGGATCTTCAGCCCCGCCTGCTGCCACAGGTTGGACATGGTGTAGGCCGCGTCCCAGCACAGGGTGTAGCCGTAGACGTTGAGCATCTTCACCGTGTCCTTCACCTCGTCCGTGCCCGGCGTCGAGTGGTAGCGCCGCCGCCGGGCGAACTCCCAGATGGCGCGCGCCTTCTGCGCCTCCGTCATCTCCGGCTCGAGGATCCCCGAGAGAATGTGGTCCACCGAGCGCCAGTCGCGCCGGCCATTGACGAGGACCCAGGGATTGACGACCTCGTCGTCGCCCACGTTCTCCATCAGGACATAGCGGTTCGGCTCCCACGCCTGTCCGTAGACGCCGTAGCCGACGGGGTCGCGGGTGTTGGCCCCGTCCACGGTGCCGCCCATGTCGATGCGCCAGGCCTGGCGCGCCCGGGTCACGATCTGCTCGTGCTCGCAGCCGAGGGGCTCCGCCTCGCCGCTCGCCCCGGCAGCCACCCCGAGGGCCACGGCCGAGGCCACCAGGCCGGGGGCCTTCGGGTCGGTCTGCGACTCTCTCATCACCAGGCCACGGCGATGGCGCCGGAGTGCACGCGCGTCGACGCGTCCGTCTCGAGGTGGATCCGGAAGAGGTAGAGTCCCGGCGGCACCATCCGGCCGTCGTCGTCGCGTCCGTCCCACTCGGGCGCGGGGATGCTCCTCCCGGAGAGTCCCCGGCGGACGTCGCGCTCCTCGAGCCGGCGCACGAGGCGGCCCCCCAGGTCGTGGATGTCCACGGTGAGCCGGCGCGGCACCGTCAGCTCGTGGACGCGGAACTGCAGATAGGCGACGTCGTTGATCCCGTCGCCGTTGGGGCTGAAGGGATTCGGCGAGGCCCGCACCACGGCGAGGGGGGAGGCGCCCAGATCCGAGGTCCGCACCCCGAGGGTGTTGCCGGGATAGGCCACGGTGGCGTCGCCCTCGGTCACCTGCTGGCGCACGCCGCCGCCCTCGCTGTCGAAGATCCAGCCGTCGAAACGGGTGCCGTAGCGCAAGACCTGGGAATCGAACTCCACCTCGATGAGCTTGAAGCTGTCCCGGGCGTCTCGCAGGGGGGGCAGGCTGACGAGGAACCGGTCGTCGGCGATCTCGACGGCGCCGTCGATGTCGATGGCGGCGCCGTCGACGCGCACGGCGCGCACCGAGTCGACCCGGGTCAGGGTCAGGATCTCGAGCCGGTCGAAACCCTGGCCGTCCTCCAGCGTCGGGAGGACGCTGTAGGTGAAGGTCGTCGCCTCGGTCCTCGGCACGTCGAGGGGCCAGATCTCGGCGACCACCCGGGCCGCCGAGGGGCGGCCGAACTGGATCTCCAGGTCCCGCAGTCGCACTGTCTGCTGCAGGGGCGACTCGAAGACCATGTGCAGCTGCAGGTAGCGCGCCGGACCCGGGGAGCGGATCGGCGTTCCGTCGAGCCACGATTCGGCCCTCACCGTCGTGTCCCGCAGGCCCTCCTCCCAGGAGTACGGCGCCGACCAGTAGCTCCAGCGCTCGTCGAGGGTGGTGAAGCGGCTGACGATGTCGGCCCGGTCGTACTGCTCGCGGGTCAGCTCGTCATCGACCCCGGGAATCACCCCCGGTATCCAGTAGCGCTCGGGGTCGGAGTCGGAGCCGGAACGGGTCCGGAGGATGAGCCGCGCATCGGGGTCGTGCTCCCCGCGCCAGCGCATCCGGCCCCAGGCCATGGGCTCGCCGAAGTCGAGGACGGCACTGGTGTACACCGCGCGGGGCACGAAGCCCTCGCCGAAGACCTGGAACTCGGCCATCTCCCAGTTGGCGATCGGGTCCACGGGCCGGAAGGCGATCCACTGCAACGGCCGGGACGGGAAGCGGAGGTCCACGACCACGTCGAAGTTCTCCCGCTCCCGGCGCAGGAGGGTGAGCTGCGGATCGGGCTGCGGGTTCGACCACTGGATGCGCCTGAACCAGGGACGGTTGGGACCGCGCCAGAAGCAACTCCCGGTGAAGCCGGCGGAACGGGGGGCGACGGATATCTCGTACCACGGGATGGTGTTGAGGGAGAAGTCCTGCTCGCCCAGGTCCTCCGGCCTCAGTCGGGGCCGGCCCATGCCGTCCAGGATCTCCTCGAGCTTGGGGTTCTCGCGGCCGATCCGCGGGAAGAAGCGGACCCGGTCGATGGGGAAGTCGGCCCCCAGGTCGACGATCGTGTTCTGCACGTAGAACTGGGCCTGCTGGGCCGGGTCCTCGGTGGCGCTGGCCCGGAAGAGGCTGGCCGTCTTCGGGTCGCCGTCGAAGATGGGCCGCACCACGACGACGGCGGAGGCGATGTTGTTGCAGCCGCTGATGGCGATGTTGTGCAGGGTGCCGTGCTTGATGCGGTCGCGCACGCCGTCCTGGGCCAGGTTCAGGGTGTCCGGCAGGAAGAACGGCCGCAGCCACTGGCCGCCCGTGCTGTCGACGGATACGGCCAGGGTATCGCGCCAGGTCGGGTACGCGGTCTCGGTGCCCACCGCCACCCGGCGGGTGCCCAGTCCGTCGCGGCCGGCCACGATGTAGTCGCCCGGCTCGGAGGAGATCGCCGCGCTCCACGGGTTGGGCTGCTCCGCCCCCAGGCCGTAGACGTTGTAGCCGTGGGCGGGGACCCCGGAGACCAGGCCGGCCGCACCGGCCAGCAGCCAGGCGCCCGCGCCCCGTTGGCAGAGTGTCCCGAACATGATGGAGTAGGGTACGCAGCCCCCGAAGCAGCCCGCAACCGGAGCGCTCGGGTCCGCTCACGGCCCGAACTGCGACCCCGCGCCCCTCACCAGCTCATGACCGGGTTGCCGCTGGTGCCGGTGAAGTGGTCGATGACGTACCACACCCCGGCGGTGACGAACTGCCCCAGGATGAGGCCGAGGAAGAAGGGCCGGGTGCGCAGGTAGAGGCCCGGACCGCCGTAGCGCAGGACCACCGTCTTGAACAGCCAGGCGAGGAAGACGGAGAAGAACATGGTGCCGAAGACGGCGCTGATGGGGAAGCCGAGGTGGTGGAAGGGCCACCACAGCCAGTGGTGGCGGGCCCACATGAGGAAGCCCATGAGGCCGCCGCCGACGGCGGTGTAGATCCAGTTCTCCCAGTGCGGCCCATCGAGGCTCTGGATGCGCGCCGCGGCATTGTCGAAGGGGTAGCGGGCGGCGCCGCCGAAGAAGAACTGGTCGGTGTTGATCCCCCCGTACTCGTAGGCGAGCTGGAGGATCGACCAGATCGAGCTGGCCAGGGTGAGGACGATGGCGATCAGCATCGCCCAGAACACCAGCCGCCGCCGCCGGTGGATCGCCTCCTGCACCAGCTTCAGGCCGTTGGCGGCCGAGGCCATGACGAAGGTCAGGATGTCGCTGGCCCAGATGTAGGTGAAGGCGAGGGCGACGATGCCGCTGGATCCCAGGGCGCGGGTACCGAAGTTGGCGGCCACGAAGTCGGAGGCGATCATGGGCGCGAAGATGTGGGCCAGCCCGCCCTCGGCGACGACGCGGGTGATGCCGAGGAAGAGGACGAAGGCGAGGAACAGATATACGAGAGTGAGCCACGGCAGCAGCCCCGACTGCCACAGCCACACCCCCATGAAGGAGAGGCTGAAGAACAACAGCACCACCGCCGCGCGGTACGACAGGATCTCGTCGGAGTCGTCGACGGCGGGATCGCCCGTCAGGGCCTTGCGGGCGACCTCGCGCAGGTGGCCGCGGGCCGTCCACAGGCCGTAGAGGACGAGGACGATGATGGCGCCGAACCCCTGGTGGACGACGATCGAGCCGGTGTAGGCGCTGTAGACGCCGAGGACGGGGTCGATCTTCTGCAGGCCGAGGATGTTGAAGATCCCCTGCTGGCAGGTGTTGAGGAGGAAGAAGAAGCAGAGGCCGAAGGCGATGTCGCGATTGACGAAGTAGGTGAAGCCCAGCATCTGGAAGCTGAGCCGGATGGGGACCGACACGCTCTCGCGGAAGAGGGGGATCGACGCGTCGAGGCGCACCGTGGGGATGTAGGGGAAGTAGTGGTTCAGGCCGTTGAGGGACTGCACCACGGCGGGCACCAGGAACCCGATCCACATGAGCCGGCTGCGGAAGAACGGCTTGATCAGGGACGGGCGGTCGTCGTCCTCCTCGATCATCGACAGCGGCACCTGCACCAGGGGATAGACGAGCCGTTCCCGCTCCACCCACTGCTTCCGCAGGATGGCCATGCTGCTGATCATGGCCACGTAGAGGGCCAGGATGAAGGGGATCCACATGGCCAGGGGCCGCAGCCAGAGGCCCCACGGGATGCCCATGCCCTCGGGGGCGCCCTCGTAGAAGCTGCGCACCGCCTCCATCTCGTGGTGGGGGATGATCCAGTCCGGCACCGAGGGCACCAGAACGTCGTTCCAGGCGTTCTCGGGCGTGGCGTAGTAGATCAGGGAGGTGATGTCGGGCAGCAGGAAGGCGGTCAGCCCCCACTCGGGGATCGCCGTGGCCACGATCCACATGATGTAGACCAGGGCCAGCTCGGCGCGGTTGAGCATCCAGCCGCGCCGCACCAGGCCGATGGCGGTGTTGACGAAGAGGACCAGGAAGAAGAACAGGATGATCGCCGCCGGGGTGTTGAAGTAGGAGGCGATCCGCGACCCGTGGAGCACCATGTTGCAGTACGGCACCCCGGCGCCGATGGCGATCGATCCGGCGGCGCCCACGAGAAGGGCGCGCAGCCCCGGGGCGGAGGTCTTCCCTGGGTCTGGTGATCTCTTCACGGGAGTCGGCCGGCGCAACGCAGGCGGGGGCCCCTCGGCCGGCAAACGGAGTCGGGCCTCACGGCTGGCGGATCCGCACGACGCGGTCGGCCGCCATCGGGCCCACCCGCTGTGATCCGCCGCCGGGCCAGCGCACCTCCACGGCGTCCACCGTCGACCACGGCCCCAGGCCAAAGTGGGCCCGCCGGTCGTTGTGGGAGAGGTAGCTGCCTCCGGCGGCGATCTCCACGGTCCGCGACAGGCCGCCGGCGGTGACGGTCACGAGGGCGCCCACGGCGTCGCGGTTGGCCGCCGTGCCCCGCAGATCGACGATGAGCCAGTGCCCCGCGAGGGGGCCGTCGTTGCGCAGCAGCGCCGGCCGGTCGTCCAGGCGCATGGCCACCAGGTCGACGTCGCCGTCCTCGTCCCAGTCCCCTTTCATCAGGCCGCGGGTGACGCCGGGCCGGCCGAGGTCCCCGCCGGGTGCCGGCTCGAAGCGGTGTCCCGCCGCGGCGCCGAGGTTCAGCAGCAGCAGATCGGGCTGCGCGTAGCGGGGCCCGTCGAGGAGGCGGACCTGCGGGTAGACGTGCCCCTGGCCGACGACGAGATCGAGGTCGCCGTCGTTGTCGGCGTCGAGGAAGCAGGTGCCGAAGGCGAGCCCGGGCAGGCCCACCTGGGCCAGACCGGCTTCGTTGGAGGCGACGGTGAAGCGGCCGCCGCCTTCGTTGCGGTAGAGGGTGTTGTAGTCGTCCTCGAAGTGGGTGACGAAGAGATCGCCGTCGCCGTCGCCGTCGTAGTCGCCGCGGGCGATGCCCATGCCGGCCTGGGCCGTGCCCTCGGCGCTGAAGGCGGCCCGGGCTTCCCAGGCCGCCTCCCGGAACCGCGGTCCCCCGCCGCCGCCCTCGTTGCGGAACAGGTAGTTGGGCGCCGAGTCGTTGGCCACGTAGATGTCCGGGCCGCCGTCGCCGTCGTAGTCGGTGAAGACGACCCCGAGGCCGTACGTCGGGTCCACCCCGGCCACTCCCGCGGATCGGCTGACCTCCACGAAGCGGCCCCCGTCGTTTCGCAGCAGGGCATCGGCGTGGGCGGGCAGGCCCATGGGGCCGGCGAAGACCATCAGACCCTTCCACATCCCGGCCCGTGGCGGGATGGCGTCGACGTCGAAGTCGACGTAGCGGGCGACGTAGAGGTCGAGGTCGCCGTCCAGGTCGTAGTCGCCGAAGGCGGCGCCCGTGCACCAGCCGCCGAGGTCCAGGGAAGCGGGATCGGCGGCATAGCGCGGCTCCTGCGCGCCGAGGTTCCGGTAGAGGCTGCCCCCGTCGAGGCGGGTGACCACGAGGTCGGTGTCGCCGTCGTTGTCGACGTCCGCCGCCGAGGCCCCCATGCCCCAGCCCTCCCCGGCCGCGGCGGGCAGGCCCGTCTCGGCAAAGGTGCCGTCCCGCCGGTTGAGGTAGAGGGCGTCCGCGGAGAGCGCTGGATCGTCTTCCTCCAGCGTGCCGCCGTTCACGAGGTAGAGGTCGAGCCAGCCGTCCCCGTCGGCGTCGAAGAGGGCGCCGCCGCCGCCCTTCGCCTCGACGATGTAGTCCTTGACCCCGCCCCCGGCACGGTGCCGGAAGCGGATCCCCGCCTCCTCGGTGACATCGGTGAAGCGGGGGCCTGCGCCGATCTCCGCCTCCGCCTCCACGCCTGCGGCCGGGGCGGCCTCCTGCGGCGGTCGGGAGGCATCTCCCGTGCAGGCGGCGAGACAGGCCGCCAGGGACACGGTCCGGCGCAGGACCGCCGTCCGTCTCCCGCTACTCACCGGCCTGCAGCCGGCGGTGGACGGCCCTGTAGTGGAGCACGTCCTGAAGCTCCCAGTAGCGGCTCAGTCCCAGGGCCCGTCCGCGGTACTCCTCGGCCAGGATGCAGGCCTCCATCACCTGCTGGGCCTTGTCGAGGAAGGCCGCGTCCCCCGTGACCTCGTAGCCCCAGAACAGGGGCAGCACGTCCTGCAAGGCATAGGCCACCAGGTAGACGTGCTGCAGGGGGTCGTTGCCGTGGATGAAGCCAGGCTCGGTGGGATGCATCCAGCTGTATGCCATGTTGTGGGCGAGTTGCGACACGGCCCGCCCCGCCGCCTCGTCGCCGGTGGCCCGCCAGTAGCGCATGAGGCCCGCCGTCAGGATGGCGTTCATCCCCGGGATCCCGCCGCGGTAGTGCCAGGTGGCGGGTGGCTCGCTGAAGTGGCCGAGCCGGGGATGGAGCTGCTTCAGGGCCGTGGCGGCGAGGCCGGCGGCGAAGTCGAGGTAGCGGTCCCGGCCGGTGTGCTCCCAGGCGATGACGGCGCTGCGCAGGGGCCACCCCGCGGCGCGCCCCGATCCGGCGCCGACGCCGATCTCCTCCTTCACCAGCCAGTCGGCGATGCCGACGGCGGCGTCGAAGGCGTCCTGGTCACCGGTCAACGACCAGAGCAGGAAGAGGCCCGCCACCGGCGCGTTGAGGGCGTACGGGCGGCTGCCGGTGTGATAGGGGGCGATGCCGTAGCTGGCCCCCACGAACTCCGGGTCCGGGTGGTAGTGGCAGATGTCCAGGTCGATGAAGTGGCGCTGGTAGGCCTCGGCGTAGTCGAGGAAGTCCCGCCGCCCCGCCAGGAGCGAGACGGCCAGGGCCCCGTAGTCGACCTCCTGGTACATGTTCCCCCAGGTGCCCCGGTACGCCGAGTAGACCGAGTCGGAGTAGTGGTCCGGCCAGTTGCGCAGGCCCAGGGGCTGGGTGCAGGCCAGGCCCGGGGCGCCGACGGCGGCGATCAGCTCGTGCAGGGGCGCGTCCGAGGCGGCTGTCAGGGGCGCCCCGAGGCCGAGGGCGCCGTTGCCCGCGTACCACTCGGGCGAGAACAGCGCCGGCGGCCGGGCGAAGGCCTCGAAGGCGGGCAGGTGGGGCTCCAGGCCTCCCTCGTAGAAGCAGAGCAGCAACTCGTGCCGGCGCGCCTCCCCGCGGGACATGACGTACTGCTCGTACTCGATGGTGGGGGTGAACAGGTCGAAGACCAGCTGGCCCCCCTGGCCGGCCCACATGCGCTTGGGATAGAGCTGCCGGAAGTGCCTCACCCGTCCCGCCACGCCGAGGCCCCCGGCCTCGATGGCCATCGGCGCCTCCCAGTGGGTGCCCCGCTCCTTGCGCCCGTCGTCGCCCCCGAAGACCTCGAAGCCGTCGGCGCGGTGCTGGCGCACCAGCAGGCGCTCCATCTCGGAGCCGCCCGTGGGAGACCGGTGCGAGCCGGCCACCGCCTCCCCGTCCTTCAGGGTGGTCCGCAGTCTCAGGGAGATCTCCTCCACCAGCTGCGCCGGGGCGGCGGTGTCGTTGAAGATGCGGAAGAACAGGCGGATCCAGGGCCGGCCGCGGTAGGCGTGCACGCGCAGGGTGAACCGCCCCAGGCTGCGGTCGCCGGCGGCCAGCATCCCCGTGGCTAGCACGGCGACCCGCTCGGCCCCGGCCTCCTCCACCGACACCGAATCGGCCACCGCCCGCCAGCGGGTGCGTTCCCAGCCGTCGCGGGTGACGGCGCGGCCCACCAGGCCTTCCGCCAGGCGGCGGCCCCCCAGATCGACCGCCTCGATCAGGGCCTCCGCGCCGCGGCTGACGCGGAAGCTCAGGACCCCCGTGTCGACGCGAATCCCCTGGCCGTCGGCGGCGGCGGTGAGTCCCGCAGCCGGAGGCCGCGGCTCCACCGCGGCGCCGTACCCCAAGGTGAGGCCGCTCTCGAGGTCTTGCGCCCGGGCCGGGAAGTCGAGGAGGAGCCAGCGCACGCTGCCGTCGTCCCATCGCGTCAGGACCCGCCTCTGCAGGGGGATCGCTTCTCCATCGGCCCCCGCCAGGCGCAACCGGGCGGGGTCGGGGAGGCGGCCGCGGGCGAAGGGCACTCCCCAGGTCGCCGGGTAGCCTTCGGGCGGCAGGCCTCCCGGCGCGTCCAGCCGGAAGGTGTGCCGGCCCTCGGCGGCCGGACCCGCCGGAGCGGGCCTCACGGGGGCGAAGGGGACCGGCCGGCGGGCGGGGTTGCGCTCCCACGGCAGCGGTTCGGCGCTCAGGGCCGCGTCGGCGAAGAATGAGCGCGTGTAGAACTTCCGCCGCGCCGCCTCCGGGTCGGCGAGTCCGTCCCAGCTCCACACGCCGAGGAAGAACTCGTCGCCCGGCAGCCGCTCGGCGGAGGCCACCCGGTCGAAGATGCGCAGGGTCAGGTCGAACTCGTCCCCCGGCGGCAGCTCGCCGAGGTCGACGTGGACGTAGCTGCCGGCGCCCTCGGCGTCGCCCACGTCGCGCTCCCAGACGAGGCGCCCGTCCACGAGGACCTGCTTGAACCGGTGGCCGGCGAAGTGGTGGGCCGAGGCGTAGGTGTGGGTCCACCCGGCCCGGGCCTGGTCCCAGCCCTCACCGACGTACGTGTCCTCGGCGAAGAGGTTGAGCCAGACCCGCCCCTGCCAGTGGGCGGGCAGGCGCACGCGGGTGGTCAGGGATCCGTGGTCGCCGGCCTCGGCCTCCGCCCACGGATGGAAGATCTGGCGCAGGCCGCGCGGGTCGGCGACCTCCAGGTAGCGGCCCCGGCTCTCGAAGCGCCACGGCACGCCGTCGAAGCCGAGATCGATCACCTCCGCCGCCCCGGGGGAGAGGGCGGAGAGCAGGAGCCCCGTGAGGGCGCCGATCCTACTCGGAGGCGGCACAGCGGAACCCCAGGCCCGGGCCGGCATCGGCCGGGTGCACGGCGTGCCGGTTGGAGGTGCGCAGGACGGTGATCGGGTTGGTCCAGCTGCCGCCCCGGGCCACGCGCAGGCGGCCCCGGTCCGGGCCGGGCGGGTCCCGCCGCGGCGCCACCAGGTAGTAGTCGGGGTCGTACCAGTCGGCGCACCACTCCCAGACGTTGCCCGCCATGTCGTGGACTCCGTAGGGGCTGACGCCGGCCGGGAAGGCGCCCGCCGGCGAGGTCTCCGCCCACGGGTCGGCCGGCCCCCAGCCGTTGGCCAGGGACGCCACGGGCCGGGGGCCCCAGGGCCACTGACGTCCGTCGGTCCCGCGGGCGGCCTTCTCCCATTCGGCCTCGGTGGGCAGGCGGGCGCCGCGCCAGGCGCAGCAGGCGCGCGCCTCGTCCCAGGTGACGTAGACGACGGGATGGTCGGGCGCCGCCTCGTCGCCGGAGGCCGGAGCGCGCCAGGAGCGCGACCCCTGCGAATCCGCCTCGGCCGCCGTCACCCGGCCGGTGGCCGCCGCGAACTCCGCGAATCGGCGGGCGGTCACCTCGTATCGGTCGATGTAGAACGGCTTCAGGTGGATCGACCGGGCCGGGCCCTCGTCCGGGCCCCGGGGGTCGTCGACGCCGCGCTGGAAGGGCCCGCCGGGAATGCGGACCATCTCGCCCGTGTCGGAGGGCCCGGACGGCGGCGGGCGGCTCTCCTTTCCGGGGTCGGGACCGGCGCATCCGGCGGCCGCCAGGACCAGGCCGATCAGGCACCGCGAAGCCGGCCGGTCCCCCCTAGTAGGCCACCGCAATCGTCCCCAGCCGCTGTTCCTCGCCGGAGTCGGTCTCGAGGACGATCCGGTAGAGGTAGACCCCCGCCGGCACGGCGGCATCGTTCTCGTCGCGGCCGTCCCAGCCCAGGACGCCGGCCCCGGCCTCGCCGAAGATCCCGCGCACGACGGCGTCGCCCCTCAGACGGCGGACCAGACGGCCGGACAGGTCGTGGAGGGAGACCTCCAGCACCCTGGGATCGGAGAGCTCGTGCACCTGGAAACGGAAGAAGAGCTCATCGTTGACACCGTCGCCGTTGGGCGTGAACGGATTTGGCGACGTCACCAGTCCGGTGATCAATCCCGATCCGACCTCCCCCGTGCGCACGCCCAGGACGTTGCCGGGAAAAGCGATGTTGGCCTCGCCCGCCTCGATCAGCTGCCTTACGCCGGTGGAACCGGAGTCGAAGACCCAGCCCGTGAACTCGGTGCCGTAGCGCACCACGCGGGTGTCGAACTCGACCTCGATGAGCTTGAAGGAGTCGCCCGGCCCCCGCAGCTCCGGCAGGGAGAGGAGGATCCGGTCCTCGAGGATCTGCGGCCTGAACTCGCCGACGATGTCGATCTCTGCGCCGTCGACGCGCAAGGCCCGGACCGTGTCGGCCCGGGTGAGGGTGAATATCTCCAGCCGGTCGAAGCCCTGCTCCTCGGTCTCGAAGTCGGGCAGGACGCTGTAGGTGAAGGCCGTCGACCCCAGGCGTTCGGCGTCGATGGGCCAGACCTCGCCGAGGACCACCGTCGCCGCGGGACTGGAGAACTGGATCTCGATCTTCCGGAGCCGGGCCGCGTCGTTGGCCTGCGAGAGGAAGATCATCTGCAGTTGCAGGTAGCGCGCCGGCCCGGGAGACCGGATCGGCGTGCCGTCGGTCCAGGCGGCCGGATCCGCGGCCGAGTCGACCTGCGCCTGCTCCCAGTCGTATGGCGAGGACCAGAAGCTCCAATTCTCACCATCGAGGGTAACCCGGCGCTCGGTGATGTCGGACCGCTCCCACTGCTCGCGGCTGATCTGCCGCAACTCTCCGGGGATGGTGCTCGGCTCCCAGTAGAGGTTGGGGTCGGGATCGTTGCCCGTGCGGGTGCGCACCATCAGCCGCGCCTCCGGATCCCTGGTGCCGTCCCAGCGGATGCGCCCCAGGGCCATCGGCTCCCCCAGGTCGAGGACCGAGGTGGTGTACACGGCCCGGGGGACGAACCCCTCGCCGAAGACCTGGAACTCGGCGACCTCCCAGCTGCGGATCGGCCTCACGGGCCGGAAGGTGACCCACTGGAACATCTGCGTCGGGAACCGCAGGTCCACGACGATCTCCTGGTTCTCCGTCTCGTGCAGCAGGATGTCCCAGCGGGGATCGGGCTGCGGGTTGTTGATGTACTGGATGCGCTGGAAAAAGGGGCTGGTGCTGGTTCGCCAGTAGCAGGCGGCGGCGAAGTTGTGACTGGCGTGGGCGCCGGCCACCTCGAACCAGGGCAGGAAGTTCCCGGAGAAGTCCTCCTCCAGGAGGGCCCCGGGATCGAGCCTGGGCTCGTCCATCGACTCTACGATCTCGTCGAACTTGACGTTCTCGCTGCCGATACGCGGGAAGAAGCGGATGCGGTTGATCGGGTAGTTGACGCCGAGGTCGACGATCGTGTTCTGGATGTAGAAACCCCGCCTTACCTCCGGATCGTCCGAGGCGTTGGCGGTGTAGAAGGCCGCCGTCGTCGGATCGCCGTCGAACATGGGCCGCGACTTGTCCACCTGGGAGGCGTTGTTGTAGCACGTCCCGCTGGTGATGATGTTGTTGGAGATGCCCCGGCTGATGCGGTCGCGAACACCGTCCCGGGCGAGGTTCAGGGTGTCGGGGATGAAGAACGGCTGCAGCCACACGCCTCCGAGGCTGTCCGCCACCAACTCGGTCAGGGTGTCGCCCCAGGAGGCGAAGGTCTGGATCGTCGACAGGTCCCGGGTGCCCACCGGCTGTCCGTCCACGTCCAGAGTCCGCGAGATCCCGGGCTCGAAGGAGATGGGCGCCCCCCAGGGGTTGCCGTCCCGTCCGCCGATCTCGTACACGTCGAAGGCCGGGCTCAGGGCCGGGCTCCACAAGACGCCGCCGGCTGCCAGAAGCACCGGCATGACAGGTCTCAGCCATCTCGGGCAGTGCATGCTCTCCCTCTCTCCAGCTGGCTCGTCAGCGAGGAAGGAATGTCATACAATATTATCCCGTCGGTCCGGCGAATCAATCCTCTTTCCCCCCCGGGCCGAAGACCACCTGGAGGCTGAGCCATGACCCCGAGAAGAGCGTGGCTTCCGGCCGTGACCTGTCTTCTGGTCGCGTCGGCTCCCGCCGTGTCGCTGGACACGTTGCGCGTGGGCATTTCCGGCAACGTCTCCTGGTCGGGTCAGTCCTTCCTCGGAGGCGTCACCACGATCCCGCCGGAGTACCAGGTCGCGCGGCAGCTCACCGAGATCGGCAGCACGCCGGGCAACCTCATCGACCTGGAACGGCTCGGGGAGACGGCTCCCCGGCTCCTGGTCAAGACGGTCCTTGACGCCGTGGCCCTCGACGTCGCCGAGTTGACGGACCAGCTGTCGGCCTCGCTGCCGTCCGCTCTCGAGCGGATCCCCGAGGTCGAGGAGACCGAGATCGTGGCCGGCGGCAACCTGTTCTCGGTCATCCTGCGTCTGGCCCCGGGAACCGACCTGCCGTCGGCGGTCGAGGTTGTGGACGAAGCCCTGGAAGAAGTGCGGCAGCCCGGCATCAACCCGGTGGTGCTTCCCATCGCCTTGATGCCGGACCACCTGGCCCGGGGGCGGAACGTGGCCCACCTCGCCCTCGGATTGGGCGGACGCATCGAGGCGCCGGCGATCAAGGATGTCCCCAAGGCGGAGCTGGAGGAGGTCCTGCTCGAGCTGATCACCCCGGAGGGCTCGGAGGACGCCTTCCAGCGCAAGGGGGCGCGAGGGGCCCTGGGGACCTTCGTCGTCCTCGACCTCGGCGCCCCGATCGGCGTCAACCGGGTTCGCTTCTACCCACGCAACACCGTCCAGCAGGCTCCCGCCTACCCCTTCCAGAACGATTTCCTGCGCCAGTTCGAGCTCATGCTGCACGACGGGCAGAACCTGGTGCTGGACGGCACCGGCCGTCTCGTGCCCCAGTTGCAGGACTACGACGTGCTGCGGCGCACGGTGGACAACCAGGACGCCGTGGTCGATGTCCCCGTCTCGCCGGCGCGCCTGGTGCGCTTCGTGCGCCTGAAGTCGATCTCCTCCTTCCCCTACGAGATCGACGAGCTCGAGGTCTTCGGCCAGGGCTTCATCTCCGAGGCCCGCTACCTGTCGCCGATCTACGACCTCGGGTCGGTGGCGACTTGGGGCAACATCAGCTGGGTCGAACGGTTCATCGACCGTCGGCAGGAGACCGGGGCCCGCGACGAGACGAGCGACAACTGCCAGCTCTTCGAGAAGGAGTTCGCCACCGCCGAGGAGGTGCCCGAGACGTGGGGTGACTGCGAGACCGCCGGCGAGAACCGGCCCGGAACCGGGTACATCACGGTGTGGAACTGCGTGCAGTCTATCTGCCGCGACGAGTTCGGCGGCCAGACCGTGATTCCCGGCCGGGCCAAGAGGGTGGCCGCTCCCGCGGCACGGCCGGCCCAGCTCGACCGGGGCGAGGATGTCTCCCAGATCCTGGTGCGCACGCGCACGGGGAGCGATCCCACGCCCCTGATCTACTGGCGGCGCAACGTGGAGCGCACCGGTGATCCCGAGCGCTCCGAGTCGCTCGCCGATCCATCGCAGCCACTCGACCGCGAGGAGTACCTCGAACTGAGCCCGAACTTCGAGGCGTCCCCGCCCGTGGTCTGGGACAAGGGTGAGATCACCGACGACCTCGGGCAGTGGAGTCCCTGGTCGGCGCCCTACCGCAGCGGACACCTGCCCGCCGGAGAGCCCATCCTGTCGCCGGGTCCCCGGCGGTACATCCAGTTCTCGGTGGAGTTCAGGAACCAGGCCATCGACGCCACGAAGGTGATCGAGCAGCTGTCGATCGAGTACCTGTCCCCGCCGATCGCGGACGACCTGATCGCCGAGATCTATCCCCGGGAGGTGGAGGCCTTCGAGGCCGTTCCCTTCACCTACGCCGTGCGCGCCCTGATGGACATCCCGGGGGTCAAGGGCTTCGACCGCTTCGAGATCTCCACACCGACGCGGGTCCTGGGGATCGACCGCATCCAGATCCTCGACGGCACGCCGGAGGAGGGAGTGCTCTTCGAGGCGGAGCTCAACGCCGACATCACCCCGGGCGGAGACCCACAAGTGGTGCTTGCCGACGGCAGCCGGCACCCGGTCCCCTACATGGCAGTCTCGGCCGCGGGCGACAGCTTCGGCGTCGAATCGGTGACCGACCAGGGCTTCGCCGTCCGCTTTCCGGCCGTCGAACGCCCTGCCACCGGGGGCCAGCGGCTGGTCATGATCGACTTCCGCAGCCGCGTCCTGCTCTACAGCACCGTCTTCCGCGGGGCGGCGGGGTTCGCCGCCGAGGCGGGGACGGTGCAGCGCATCACCCCGGGCAACGCCTCTTTCCTCGGCGAGGGCGACCTGCCCACGGCCTCGGGGATCACGGTGCTGAGCCCCTCGATCACCCGGGGCAGCCTGGTCGGAGCGATCAGCCTGGAGCCGAACCCGTTCACGCCCAACGGCGACGGCGTCAACGACCGGCTCGAGGTCGCCTACGACATCACCGCCATCACCCGGCCGGCGCAGGTGTCGATCGTCCTCTTCGACCTCTCCGGCCGGCGCGTGCGGGAACTCTACCAGAGTTCCGACCTGAGCGGACACTACGACCCGGGCTCTCAGCCCCAGCTCGGCTGGGACGGCCGCGACGATGGCGGCAACCCCGTGCCCCCCGGGATCTACATCCTGCGCGTCTCCGTCCAGGGAGACGCCCGAACCAGCGAGCAGGTGCGTACGGTGGCCGTGGCCTACTGACCGCCTCCCGGCGGCGCGGGCAACCCCTCCATCATCTCCCGCAGGCCCTGCTTGAGGCTCTCGGCAAAGCCCTCGTGGCGCCGGTCCACGTGGAGCCGCTTCAGGCGCTCGATGTGGGCCGCACCCACCAGGCTGTCTCCGACGATCTGGTGGAGGTGACCGGCCACCCAGGTAGCCCCGAGATGATCGGGGTCGGCGGCCAGGATCGCCTCGACCTGCTCCAGGGCCTCCGGTCCCCGATGCTCGACGATCAGTTGCGCCGCCAGCATCCAGCGAGCCTCGATGCTCCCGGGGCGAAGGGCGATGACCTGCGCCAGATGGGACCTGGCCTCCCGCGGGCGGTCTTCGCCGAACAGCAACCCGGCCAGCCGCAGCCGGGCGTCCACATGCCCGGGGTCCCGCTCCAGGATCCGGCCGTACTCCCTCTCTGAGTCGGGGAGTCTCCCTGCCTTCTCGAGCACCATCCCCAGTTGGAGACGGGCGTTCAGGGAGTCCGGCGCCAGCTCGAGCAAGGACCGGTAGGCGGCCTCGGACTCCTCGAGCTGGCCGAGTTGCGCCCGGGTCGCTGCCAGGCGGCCGTAGATCCCGGCAGGTCCGGCTGCCACGGCGCCTCGGGCCTGGGCCTCCTCCAGGCCGGGATGGCTCAGCAGGTCCTCCCAGGCTTCCAGGGCGGCGGTCTGACGACCGGCCCGCAGGAGGGCGTCCCCCAAGGCCAGCAGGCCTTGGGGATCGTCAGGGAAACGGGCCACGAAGGTCTCAAACTCCCCGGCGGCGCGGTCGAACCGCCCCTGCCGGGCGTACAGCGCCCCGAGGTTGTAGCGGGCCTCGCGGATCGTCGGGTCGAGCTGCAGGGCCCGCCGATAGTGGCGCAGAGCGTTGGCCTCCATCCCCTTCTGCTGGTAGACGAAGCCCAGCCGGTGCTGAGTCCCGGCGCCTCCCTCCGGATCCATGGCCGGTGCCCCCAGGTTGCACAGGGCCCCCAAGGCGAGCAGGACGCCGACGGGAAGCGCGGCCTGGCGCCATCCCAGGCGCATCCGCGCCGCCAGTTCCCAGGCGCCGAGGGCGGCCAGCAGCAGCAGCACCGGGACCACCGGGAGCCGGTAGCGGGAGGCGGGGAAGAAGGCGATCACGGTGCCTGCGTAGACCGCCGCGAACCACAGCAGCAGGCGCGCCTCGGGGCACCTGAACCGGGCCCCCCGCCACCCCAGAAGCACCCCCAGCACGGCGAGGGGCATGGCCAGCCCCATGGGGAAGGCCAGACCGCGGCTCCATAGCAGGGCCGACAGCAGGCCGGACCAGGTCCGGGCGTGGTAGAGGTCCAGATTGCGGCCGGGCTCGGCGCCGTGGACGAAGCGGTAGGCCTTGCGGCCGGTGAGCCGAAGCCAGTCCGCCGGCTCGGTGACGGCGAACTCCAGGGCGCGGCCCAGAAACCACCGCGACTGCCCGGACGGGGTCACCGCCCCGGCCTCCTGCCGGGGGCGGGATACCAGCTCCAGCCAATCCGGGCCGGGCTGGATCTCCAAGGTGCGATCGTAGTCCGGGTTGTTGCCGATGAAGGCGTTGACCCCGGCGTTGGACGAGATCAGGACGAGGTCGTGGCCGATCACGAGGTTGCGCGCCGTCACCGGGGCCACGGCCAGGGCCGCTCCGAGGACCACGATCCCCGGCGCCAGCCACCTCCGCGGGGCCGCGGCATCCCCCCGGCGCCAGAGCCAGGCGGCGGCCACCGGCACGAAGGCCAGGATGTTGGCCACGCACAGGGCGGCCACGCCCATGACCGCGCCGGCCACCAGGGCCCGGCGAGCTCGTACGGAAGGGGAAGAGGCCTCCGCGGCCTGGAGGAGCAACAGCAGCGCCGCGAGGTCCAGGGGTACGGCGAGGGCGGCCGGGAGCAGCTCGCCGCCGAAGAGCACCAGGGGACCCCAGAGGGCGGCCGCCAGGGCCGCCGCCAGTCCGATGGGCGCCGACAGGGTGCGGCACCCCAGCCGCCAGACGAGAAGGCAGGTCAGGGCCCCGATCAGGGCCTGCAGCACCCGCGGAGCAACCCATCCAACGCCGAGCAAGGACCACACCGCCCCGAGGAAATAGGGGTAGAGCGGAGGCTGCCAGAAGGGGGCGTCCGGACCGAGCCAGGCGCCGGCGGCCAGGGCCCGGGCCGCGTCGGAGTAGGTCAGGGCATCGACGACGGGAGCGTCGAAGAAAGGACTGCTGTCGGTCTCGCCCAGGTAGAGGAGGCGGAGAACCAGGGCGAGGGCGAAGACCGCCGCCGCTCCATGGCCGCCGCTCCAGCGGAAACGGGAACCGATCAGGGCCGGAACGCCTCCAGGCCGGGCCGTCGCCGGCGCCTCAGGGAGTGCCCAGGCCCGCGTAGACGGTGATGAAGCCCTCGGTGACCGACCGGGTCCTTATCGACGGATCCTCGAAGTCCCGGAGGTCGTGCTTGAGCCCCACCTGCGTGGTCAGCTGGTAGCCCTGGTACTCGGAGACGTTGCTCAGCTGCCCCGCGGCGATGAAGGACTGGAAGTCGTTGACGTCGCTGTCCAGATCGCTGAAGCGCACGTACTCGATCCCCGTGGCGATCACCGAATGGCGGAGCATGGGGAACTCGACGATGGTACCCACGATCTCGGTCAACTCCCGCCGCTCGCGATTGGTGAAGAGGTCGTAGGTCTGGTTCCGGAACTCGCTCTTCCATCGGGGCTCGATCTCCACGCGGCCCAACTCGAAACGGTACGCCGCCTTGTTGATGACGCCCACGAAGAACTCTCTCGACCCGAGACCCAGCGGCCGGCGCTCCTCGGCGCTCATCCGCTGGTGCCACAGGTCCCACTTGAAGGTGTTCTTCACCCGCAGGCCCCGCAGGGGCGAGATGCTATGGTCCACGGCCACGGTGTTGAAGAAGGTGTCGCGGCCAAGGAGGGGATCCAGGACCTCCACGTTGCGGTCGTTGCGCAGGGTGTTGCGGTTGTCCCACTGGAGGATGTTGTCCGGCAGGTCGTCCCGCATGCTCTTGACCATCTCGAAGAAGCGCAGCCGCCCCCAGGTGGGGTGGTCGGCGTCGACGGTCAGCAGGGCGTAGGAGGTCTCGTTCGACCGGTCGGAGGTGATCTCCTCCTCATCGAGGCGGCCGGCCGCAACCCGCACCTGGGGCGTCAGGTACATCCCGGCATAGGCGTTCCAGCCCCGGCGGTTCCTCTTGTAGGGCAGGTCGGGCTCGTTGTCGTTCTCGAAGCGGTCGATCCAGGTGTTGTTGTTGGCGTCAATGCCGTAGAGGTATTCCGGCCGGTCCACGTTCTGGCGCAGGAAGGGCTCCTCGTAGTCGGGGATCAGGTTGATTACCCGGCCGTTGTCGTTCTGGTTGAAGTCGGGGATGAAGTCGTAGTTCTCGTCCCAGCCGGGGAAGACGGCGTAGTCGGTGGACAAGGCATCGTTGCGCCCCCAATCCGGGGTGCGGTCCTGGTCGTCGTTGTCCTCGATGAACTCGTACATGAATCGCTCGATGCGGCCGGGCTGGCCCCGCTGATAGTAGCCCGAGGTGTAGTCGATGGTGCCGTCCTGCTGACTGACCCAGATGCTCGTGGCGTACTCGGGATCGATCTCGAAGGCCTCGCCGTAGGCGAAGAACGGATACTCCTTCTTGTCGGCGTGGACCATCCAGGCGCTGGCCGAAGGCCGCTGGTCCGTGCCGGACGAGGAGGAGTGGTCGGTGTTGCCCTGATCGTTGCTCGGGTAGGGATACCTCCGGTAGACTCGGCTGTTGTCCCACTCGCCGTAGACGTTCATGCCCTTCACGTCGGTGATTTCAACGGTGAACCCGAAGATGCTGGTCGCCGTCGGCAGGCCGTACTCGAAGGTGATGATGGAGAGGTTGGTGTTGTCCTTGACGTTCCCCGGCGCCTGGGCCACCAGGAGGAAGACGGGATCGCCGGCGCTGCCCTCCTGTCGGTTGGAGGTGTACTGCACCTTGTAGTCGTTGCCGAGGACGACCTCGAACTCGACCTTGCGGATCTGCGTCTTGTCCTGGGAGGCGGTCAGCAGGAAGTCGGGGCTCTCGAAGTCGTAGCGCAGGGTGATCTGCTCCTCCCCGTCGGCCGATACGAAGCCCTCCTGTGGAAAGCCGCCTTCCACCGTCGGCGCGAATCCGATCTCCTTCCCCCGGTCCTCGGTGTCGTCGAGGTAGGTGATGATGATGTCGGACCCGGCCGGGAAGAAGGCGGCGCCGCCCTCGCCATCCCCGGGCGAGTCGTCACTCAGGAGGATTTCGATCCAGCTGATCGGCTCGGCCTTCTGATCGACGGTCAGCTCTCCGGCCAGGGGGTTCCCCTGAAAGCCGTCGATGAGAGTGTTGGACTGGTGGGCGTTGATGAAGTTGACGCCAAGGGTGGTGAAATCTCCCACCTGCACCGTGCTGCGGCCTCCCATGAGGCTGGTGTTGTTCGTGCGGTTGATGCCCTCGGCGAAGGTGGAGCCCCCGCCCGACTCGCTCACCCTCGAGTAAAGGGCCGTGGCCATGTACTTGTCGGTGGCCAGGTCGAACTGGACGCCGTCGAAGTCGGGCTTGGAGAAAGTCAGGGGGGTCAGGGTGGTGCGCAGGCCGTTGGCAATGGTGATGGAGTAGTGGTACTCCCCCTTGCTGTCGGAGGAGACGACAACGCTGTTGAACCAATTGCTGAAGCGGTCGTCCTTGAACAACTGGCTGCCACGCTGCTCGGGCTGGCGCTGCACGTTGTTGTAGATCAGCCAACCTCGGGTGACGTAGTTGCCGAAGAAATCGTAGAAGTAGTCCCCCTCGAGGGTCGTGCTCACGTAACGCTGGTACTCCTGGCGGGCGTAGTTGGAATACTCCCACTGGCGCCAGCGGTAATCGTTGTAGAGTTCCTGGGGGACGTACCACTTTCGGAGAGCGGGATCCAGGGCGTCGAAGAGCACCCCGGGTCCGCGGGGGGAGAAGTCGACCTCGCCTCCGCGCTGGACGCCCAGACGCGTGCCGTAGTCCTGCCCCCCGGAAACGCCCGTGAGCCCGACGACGGCGAGCAACACCACTCCTGGTAGCCTGTGCATTGGTTTGGAACCTCCCCCGCGAGCTTATAGAAAAGGGGGGCGATGGGTCGTGCTCCCATCGCCCCCCATCCAGCCGGGTCGATCGGTGGGATCCCGGTCGCGCACCGACCTTCGCCGGACGGCGAACAGGGATCTCCCCCGATTGGGTGCTACTTGTCCACGAACTGCGACTTGATGCGGCCCCAGGAATCGGCCTCGACGGCCGAAGCTGCCTGCTGCCCCCAGTCGATATCCTCGAGCTCGCTCATGACCATGTCGTTGGTCGCCTGGCAGCAGGACTCGGGAGAGACCGACCAGAAGCCCTGGTATGCAGTGCCGGGCTCGTCGAAGTCGCCGAAGGTCCAGCTGATGGCGATGACCTGGCCTTCCTCGAGATCGGTCTCCTCCGCCGCCGACCGGTCGCCGTCCTCGGGGATGAAGTCGAGAGGCTGGATCCACAACTCGTAGTAATAGGTGCTCTCTCCGAACTCCTCACCCGTGAAGGTGTATTCCAGCTTCCAGGTGTCGTCGTTGAAGGGATCGACGCGCCACTCGAAGGCGGGCAGGTTCTGGCCCCAGTTGCCGCCCACCGGAGGCATGGCGAAGTTGAAGGACTGCTTGACCGTCAGCTCCCCGCCTCCGACGTGGTCGAAGTGAGTCGGGGTGAGGTAGATCTCCCAGGCGTCGTCTGTCCAGAACTGGGCCGGATCCTCGCGGTCCGAATTGTGGACGTTGTCGAAGACCTCGGCCATCAGGTAGAGGCGGTTGTTGTTGTCGTTCCAGCCGACGATCTGACGGACGCTGAGGTCGGAGACATCGATCTCGCCGCGGGTCCCGCTGCCGAAGGCGGAATCGCTGTACCACTCGTTGCCGTACTCATATGGTATCTTGGGCACCACTTCCCATTCGGCCAGGTTACCGTCGACGGTCGGGATGTTGGCGTCGGGGAACTGCACGGCAAAGAGGAACTCACCCGGGGGTGAGTGCGCCCATGCCCCTGTCGTGGTCAGGGCGGCAAGGGTCAGGATCGAGAGAGATCTGCGCATTGTGCTTCTCCAGGGTGGGTGCGATGCGGTCCACATTGGCGTCCGGATCGGACAGGGCCGACCCCTTTGGGGCCGGGGGATGTGCGGGAATGAATAGACAATCGACCGTTTCCGGTCAAGGGAAAAGTGGCCCCTTGCTCCCGGGCGCGGGTTCCTCCGCGGGAGGTGCGGCCAGAAGGCGTCGGGCGTAGTCGCCGAAGGTGCGCAGGAATTCCGCATCGACACCCGGGCTGAGGGCCACCAGGCCGGCGCGCCGGACCGCCCCCTCCACCTCGGCCCGCTGCCTGGGGGTCAGGCGGCCAGCCTGCAGGTAGAGGCGGCACCGGCCCAGCCGCAGGGCCGGCCACAGGTCTCCCCAGGCTGTGAGGGGGGCCTCCCGGCCGGCGGCGCTGTAGTGCCGGGCGGCCTGGGCGAACCGACGCGCGGCGAACAGCTCGTCGGCCACGGGCAGAACCAGGGGAGGCCGCCGGCCCATCTTCCTCCAGGCTCCGTAGCCGCGGCGCTCCTCCGGCCCTAGGCCCTCCCGGAGTTCCGCGGCCTGCCGCCGCAGCCAGGCGGCGCGGCGGGCCTGCCGGATCGGAGGCCGGGACAGCAGGCCGGCGGCCTCCTCGGCGAGGGAGAAGGCCTCGACGGGGAGGCGTCCGTGGGCCTCGAGCAGAGCGGCATCCCCGGGGGCCCTGGACTCCCAGTCCGCGGGTACGCCCCAGGGCGCCGGGGCGTCCACAAGGGCATCCACCACCGACCGCGCCACCAACGCGTGCCCCCGTGCGGTGGGATGCACGTGGTCCACCATCAGGTCCCACCCGGTGGCGGCGCCCGCCGACGCCTCCGCCAGCCGGCGCTCGGAATCGGCCAAGGGCACCCGGTGACGGGCGGCGGTCTCACGCACCACGGCTACGAGGGCCGGCGGCGCCCGCCACGGCGCCGGGTCCGCCTCGCGGGCCCGGGCGAAGGCCTGCCTCGCCTCGTCCCGACGGCTGTCGGCGGCCAGGACGCGAGCGCGGGCCACCTCCGCCGCAGCCCGGCGACCCTCGGCGGAAGTGGTGTCCGGCAGGAACCCGGCGTCGTTGGCGGCCGGCGCGCACAGCACGAGCCCGGTACCGGCCCGCCGGCAGGCGGACACGATCTCCCCGAGGCTGGACCGCAGCTGCCGGAGGGCGCGCTCCCGCGCTGGATGGCCGGGTGGCACCGGACCCGCCGAACCCATGGCCGCCAGCAGGTTCAGGTCCGGGTCCGGCCGCGGCCGGACCCACCCCGAGAGCCAGCGCACGAGGCCAGCCAGCCGCAGCCCCGTCAGACGATAGTGGAGGTGCCGGCTCCAGGGAGCGGGTCCGCCCTGCCGCAGGGAGGCGGCGCCGTACACGCCGTAGAACTCGTTGTGACCGGTGTAGACGACGACCAGGTCCGGCTCGAGGCTCCCCAGGGCGTCCTCGACGACGCGGGCCACGGCGAAGCTGGCCAGGGAGGTGATGCCCAGGTTGAGGACCCGCACGCGGCGGTCGAGGGCGCCGGCCAGCAGCGTCTCGAGGAAGGCCGGAGCCGCAAGGCGGGCTGGGTGGGGGTACCCCTGGACCGTGGAGGCCCCTACGACGACCACCCGCAGGGCGGAGTCCGGCGGCGGGTCGACGAAGCGATGCGGCGCCAGCCGCACGCCTCCCAGATCAAATCCGCCCATGGAGCCAGCGAAGAAACGCCTCGGATAGAGGGAGTTGAGCTGCCGCAGGGCCCGTGGCGAACCCTCCTCCTCGGCAAGGGTGATCACCAAGGGCGGAGGACGGAAGCCGGGAACAAGATGGAGAAGGGCCTCGATGCCGGCGACCAGCAGGATCCCGGCCGCCAGCGCCAGCAGCCGGCCCCGCCAGCGGCCTCGACGCGGGGCCCCGGGAGCCGCGGCAGTCAGGGGCCGCCTCCGGCCGGATTCCCCCCGCCTTGCACCCGGGCGAGGCCGGCCTCCGCTTCGGCGTGATCCGGCGCCAGGGAGAGAAGCCGGCGGTAGTCCCTTGCCGCCTCCTGCGGCCTGCCCAGCCTCTCCATGGCGCGCGCCCGCCCCAGCAGGGCGCCGCGGTGGTCCGGATTCAGGCTCAGGGCCCCGCTGAAGGCGAGGGCGGCTTCCGCCAGCTTTCCCCTGCGCGCCTCGAGGAGGCCGAGGTTGGCCAGGGCACGCAGGTTCTCGGGCCGCACCACCAGGGCTTCCCGGTAGAGGGCGACGGCGCCCCTCGGGTCTCCCTGGCGGGCATGCCAGGCGCCCAGGTTCTCCAGGGCCCGGGCGTTCCGCGGAAAACGGCGCGTCACCGCGGTGAACAGGGCGCCGTCATCCCTCCAGTCGTAGGCCCGGACCTCGACGCGCAGGATCCACAGGCCGGCCACCAGGCAGAGCGCGGCCGCGACTCCCCGGCGAACCGCTGCCGGACCCTGCAGCAGGCGGGCGGCGGCGATACCGGCGGCCAGGGCGACGGCGTAGAACCCGGCGTATGCGTATCGCTCGGCCATGGCGCTCGGGGCCAGAACCAGGAGGTTGGACACCGGCAGCCAGGCCAGCAGGAAGGCGCCCGCCGCAAAGGCGGCCAGACCCTCCTGTCGGCGGACGGCCAGCGCCAGGCCGGCCAGGACCGCCAGGCCCGCGTAGAGCCATGGGTCGCGGAGCCCGCTCAGGGGGATGGAGTCGAAGGAGTAGTCCGCCGACAGATGCAGGGGGAAGACGACGAGCGAGGCGTACCGCCCCAGGATCGCCACCGCCGTGGCCCAACGCTCCGCAGGTTCCGCGGCGGCCAGGAAGTTGGCGCTCTCGGGAGGCGCCGCCCCTCCGGCGATCACGGCCGTTCGCAGCACGAGGGCCGCGGCCAGGGCGGCGAGGTATCCGGGATGCCGCCGCAGCCAGTCAAAGCCGTGCCGCGCCAGCGAAGTCGGCGTCCCGAAGACGGGCCGGCATCGGTCCAGCCACCAGGCCGCGGCCGGCAGCAGGGCGCCGGTCTCCTTCGCCAGTGGCGCCAGGGCGCAGCAGCCGACGGCCAGCCACCGCCAGCCGCGGGGCCGGCCCGCCCCGGGGAGGGCTCGCTGATGGGCCCCCAGCCCGAGGAGGACCAGCCCGGCCGCGAGCAGGTCGGCGCGCGCCGAGATCCAGTAGACGACCCCCGACTGCAGGGGGTGAAGCCCGAACACCAGGGCCGCGATCCAGGCACCACGGCGCCCGGCGAGGGGCCGCGCCAGCCACCAGACCAGCCAGGTCACCGCGCCGTGCAGGAGAACGTTGGTCAGGTGGAAGCCGGCGGGGCGATCGCCCCAGAGGGCGTGGTCCGCAGCGATGGAGATCAGCGCCAGGGGCCGGTAGAGATCGAGGCCGGCCCAGTTGCCCAGCACCAGGGCACGCAGGTCGAAGTCGCGGACCTCGGCGCTGCCCAGGTAGGCGGAATCGTCGAAGACGAAGCCATTCGCCAGGCTGCCGGAGTAAACGAGACAGACCAGGGCGGCGGCGGCCCCCGGCGCCAGGGCGGTTGAGAGCCCTCGGAGTCCCCGTATATTCGTCATCCCCTTTCCCAGGATAGAGTTGTGGCATGATCATGCAAAGAGCCAGCAGAACCGCTGCGGGCCTGGCCCTCCTCATCGGGCTGGCGGGCGCCGGTTGCGGCGAGAGCCGGCCGGCCGTCGTCGCCCGGGTGGCGGAGCGGCCCATCGACGAGGAGGCCCTGCGGCGGTTCGTCATGACCCTGCCCCCGGGGCTCCGGACATCGAAGGAGGGACAGGAGGCCCGGCGGGACTACCTGCAGACCCTGATCGACCGTGAGCTCCTGCTGCTGGAGGCGGAGGCGCGAGGGCTGCAGGAGGATCCGAAGTTGCAGCGCCGGCTGCGGCGCAAGGTGGAGGACCGGGTTCTCGCCCTCTACCGCCGGCGCGAGATCCCGGCTGTGGAGGTGACCTCCGACGAGATCCAGTCCCGCATCCGTGAGATGGGGCTGGACCGGGAGCGCCTGGCGGAGGCTGTCCGCGTCCCCTCGGAGGAGGAGGCCCTGCGCCTGCGCGCCGCCCTCGCCGGCGGGCAGCGGTTCGAGGAACTCGCCTCGGGGCCCTCCGGCCCCCGGGGTGGCGTGGTGGGTTACCTCAACCGCCTCACGGCTCCGCGGGCCGGCATCCCGCCGGCGGTCTTCGACACCCTGGCCACCGGCGAGGTTTCCCCACCCCTGCCGCTTGAGGGCACCTGGCGGCTGGTCCGCTTTGTCGACGACCGCACTTCCACCGATCCCTCCATGCTGGACCGCGTGCGGCAGCGGCTGATCCGTGAGGCCCGCCAGGAGATCGAGGACCAGAAGGTCGAGGTGCTTGCCCGCGAGCTGGACTGGGCCCCCGATGCCGGTGGCCTGGCGTTCCTGGCGGGGCTCGACGCCGGCAACCGCCGGATCCCGAAGCTGACCCCCTCCGAGGCCCGGACGCCGCTGTTCACCTTCGAGGGCGGGGTCCTGACGGTGGAGGACTACGTCGATGCCGTTCGCGAGCACAAGGTGCGCACCCCCCGGGCCCTGACCGACAGCAGCTTCGCCGCCGCCCTGGGGCAGCGCCTCCTCCAGGGCCGCGCCCTGCTGCTGATGGACGCCGATCGCCTGGGCCTCGGCGATCAGCCGGAGATCGTTCAGTGGCGAGACCAGGTGCAGCGCGAACAGCTTCTGCAGGCCCTGCGCGCGCAGATCGTCGGCGCCGCCGACTCCATGGCCACCGGTGCGCGGGTCCAGGCCTACTACGACGAGAACCGCGAGAGCTTCCGCCTGCCGGAGGAGGTCTGCTTCGACGAGATCCTGTTCCCGGACCGCGAGGAGGCCGAGGAGGTCCTCGGCCAGATCGACGACGACGTTCAGCTGCTCGAGCTCTCCCGCCTTCGAGGCAACCGGATCCGGCAGCGCCGGGCCGACGGCCTGCTCTGCGCCAACAGCTTGTCCAGACAGGTGCTGCCCGGTTTCTGGCAAGCCCTGCAGGAGGCACCCGTCGGCGCGGTGACGGGACCCGTATCGCTGGTGGACCAGGCCTGGGTGCTGATCAAGGTCGTCCGCAGGGAGCCGGAGAGGGTCCAGACCCTCGACGAGGCCCGGCCGAGGGCCCGGGCCTCCCTCGTGGCCGGCTTCCAGCGGCAGCTCTTCGAGGACTGGCTCGCGACCGAGAGAGAACGCCGGCGGGCGGAGATCCAGGTCTTCGAGGGCCGCCTCGAGGCGGCCATCCCGGGGGCCCTTCTGGCGGCTCCCGTCCCCGAGGATGAGGGGTGACCGGGGCACTCCCGTGCGCTACATTCCCAGTGCCTTCAGCCAACGCCGCGCCTGGTTGCAGAGACGCGGCCTGCGAGGATGCATGCCAATGAGACGTCGAGCCTTGGGACGGGGGGGCTGGTGGGGGATCATCGTCATCGGAGCCGGCTTCGGGTCCGCCACCGGGGCGGGAGCCGCGGACGGGTTCCGGATCAGCGGGGACCGGATCGTCATCGACCGGGCCGAGGACTGGGGCGCCTGGAGCCGGCCGAACCACGCCACCCAGATCGATCCCGATGGCGGGTTCATCCGCCCCCTGCTGGTGCGCAAGCGGATCGACGCCATCCCCGGCATGGACCAGTTCACCAGCCTCATCGGCGACCAGAGGGCCCTCGACAAGCTGGCCAAAGACGTCAACCGGGAGGGAGGGGCCATGCCCCTGAACATCCGCTCCCAGGCGGCCTCGGTGGCCGGCGTCCCCATCGTGCACCTCAAGGACAACGAGAAGAAGGGCATCAAGGCCGGGGACCCGATCGAGTGGTTCTACTATCACGGCGGCATCCGCTACACGCCGCGCAATTCCGAGTCGGCCTCCAACATCCTGGACAGCGACCCCTCCACCTACTGGGAGCCGACGACCCTGGTCTCCGAGGCGGAGTGGCTGGACCTGCCCGAGTCCAAGCGCGGCCCGAAGATCTTCTTGGCGCCGGATTCTGCGGGGGAGCTGACGCGGGTCGACTCGCTGGCCTGGGCGGCGGCGTCCGCCGGCCTGCGGCAGGTGGAGTTCCACAGCCACGACCTGGCCGAGTGGTACGTCGACATCGAGCTCGGCCGGGTCCTGCCGGTGCGCTTCATCGTATTGCGCTTCGCCGACCCCGAGGTGGGCGAGCCCTTCCGCCAGTTTCGAATCCTCGGCACGCCCTCGCACCGGCGCGACGCCTCCCTGGGGCTGATCGCCCGCACCAACACGCCGAACGAGGACCACCAGGTCGTCACCTTCGAGATCGGCTCGGGCCGGGCGATCCCGGAGGTCGGCTCCGACGCCGTGGTCGACTTCGATTCCCCGGGCGGCTACCTGCAGCTCTTCCGCCTGCGCATCGCCGTCACCGACAGCCGCTTCGACCGCTTCCGCCGGCTGGCCTCGGAGGAGGAGTACCTGGCCCTGCCCCTGGAGGACCGCGGCAGCATCGAGTACCACATCCTCAACGCCGCCGGGACCGAGACCCGGGTGGCCCGGGAGGTTTACGACAAGGTCGACGACGACCGCAAAGGATCTCTCGTCTACTACCAGCGCGAGCGCCCGCGGCTGGCCGGCATCGAGGTCTGGACCCAGGGGGACAACATCTCCCTCGGCGTGATCGACGGCGGCGGCAGCGTCGCCCTGACGGGGAGCCGCGTCGCCGCCCCGGGCTTCGACGGTCTCCACGAGACCCAGTACCTGCAGCTCGTGTGGTCCTCGGACCCCCGCTACCACGACCGGGGCATCCTGAACCTCGACCTGGGGGCCCGCTTCTGGCTCGACTTCTTCCGCATGGTGGGCTGGTTCAACGGCGTCGACGAGGTCGTCACCTGGATCTCCGACGGCAGCCGCGACCCGAACGGCAACCTGCGCTTCACGGAGATCGACCGCGATCCGAGCGGGCAGGGGCGCAATGACCTCCAGATCGCCCTGGAGGAGCCCGCGCCGGTGCGCTACATACGCACCCAGATCTTTTCCGACGCGCCGGGGCGGGCGGGCGGTTACAACACCGGCGACCGCATCCGCGAGTTTCAGATCTTCGGCGAGGGCTACCCCTCCCAGGTCACCCTCACGTCGCCGATCATCGAGTTGCCGGGAGCGACCTTCCTCGGCGACCTCTCCTGGGAGGCAGAGGTGCCGGACCCGGAGCTGGTCGATGTCGAGATCCGCACGCGCACCGGCGACCGCCTCGTGGACGTGACCGAGTACTACGGCAGCGGCGGCGAGCCCAAGACCGAGGACGAGTACAACAAGCTGCCCACCAGCTTCAAGGGCCCCATCGTGCCGCGGCGGGTTCCCGGCGGCGGCTGGAGTCCTTGGAGCCAGCGCTACCTGACCCCGGGCCAGCGGGTGACCTCGCCCAGCCCGCGCCGGTACCTCCAGATCCAGGCGCGAATGCGGTCCGAGATTCCGGATCTGGCGGCTGCGCTTCACTCGATCGAGGTGGAGCTGTTGCCTCCGACGGCCCTCAGCTCCCTGGCCGAGGTGTGGCCCGCCGAGGCCCAGCCGGGGAGCCTCGAGGAATTCGAGCTCTTCGTGCGGCCCACCTTCATCGAACGCGATCCCGACGGCGAGCCGAGCAGCCGCTTCGACGAGTTCCTGGTCGACGCAGACCCGATCCAGGAGTTCGAGTTGCTCGACCTGTCCCTCGGTGGCGACGGGGCCATCACCGAGGGCACCGCCCAGCGGTTTTCGGAGCCGGCGTCCCATACCGACCCGGCCACCGGTGAGCCGACACACTGGTTCGAGGGAGACGACGGGCCCTTCCTGGCCCTCGTCGACCCCGCCTCTGGCGACACCCTCAAGATCCTGCAGGGCGGCCTGGCCGGAGTCACCGGGTCGGAGAAGACCTCCCGCGTTCTTCTGAGGTTGCCGCGAAAGGTCGCCCCCCTGCCCGAGGGCGCCAGTGCCCGTCTCTTCCACCGGAAGATCCTCGAGCTGGAAGATGAGGTGCCGGTGGACGAGGACGGCCGGATCCTGAAAGAGCTTACCTACCTGGGCCTGCCTGCCGAGCAGAAGGGCCGGATCATGTACTTCCAAGTCACCGGACACACCGACGACGGCGATCCGGTCCAGGAGGAGGTGTCGGATTTCGACTACCGGGCCCTGCCGGACTCCGCCAGGGGCGAGGTCCGCTACTTTCGCAAGCTCGTCGGCCTGGGAGGGGAGTTCCCCTACGACCGCCAGGGCGTGCCCCTCACCGAGGCCTCGTACAACGGGCTGCCGCGGGCCGAGCGGGGCCGCATCCAGGCCGCCGGCGAGCTGGTCCGCATCGCTTTCCGCGCCAAGGTGCTGCTCAACGGGACGACTCTCGACGTGGCGATCCGCGACTCCGAGGGGGAGACGACCTGGCAGCAGGTCGATCCAGGCGACGCGACGACCCTGCGGCCGGGAGGCGGTCTCAGCATCGCCGTGCCCATCAGCCGGCAGGTGGTGCGCGCCATCGAGGTGGAACCGAGGACGTTCACGCCCAACGGCGACGGCATCAACGACCGCACCGAGATCCGCTTCTCGGTGGGCAACGTCAACCTGGCCCGGCCGGTGGAGGTGAGGATCTACGACCTCGGCGGCCGGCTCGTGTGGAAGGAAGAGCGCCTCACCTTCGGCGACCAGAGCTTCCACTGGGACGGGTCCGACGGATCCGGAAATCCCGTCGCCCCCGGCCTGTACATGTGCCGCGTCGTGGTCGACGTCGACGACGCCGGCGCCTCGAGAAAGGCTGACCAACGGCTCATCGCCGTCGCCTACTGAGGCACCTGCCCAGCAGGGCCAACCTGCTGGCCCTGCTGGGTGGCGTCGGACTTCTGGGGCTGGCGGAACTCGGCCTCCGGGCGGCCGGCTTCGGGCCTCCGAACGACCTCTTCCTGCTCGACGAGACCTCGCGGACCTACGGGGCCAACCGGGAGGTCACCCATCGGTTCTTCCCTCCCCATCTGCGCCGCCGGCCCGTGGCCGCCGACTTCGCCGCCCGCAAGGCGCCGGATACGGTGCGCCTCTTCGCTCTCGGCGCCTCGACCCTCGTGGGCTTCCCCAACGCCCCCGGTCTCGACTTCCCGAGCTTCCTCCGGCTCATGCTCGCCGACGCCTTCCCCGAGCGCCGGTTCGAGGTCGTCAACTGCGGCATCACGGCGGTCAACAGCCACTGCGTCCTCGACTTCGCGCGCGAGGTCCTCGACTACGAACCCGATCTGCTCGTCGTCTACATGGGCCACAACGAGTTCGTCGGCCCCTACGGCCCGACGACGCCCTTCGTGCGCATGGGCAACGCGCGCTGGCTGATCCGGGGGCACATGCAGCTTCAGAGATCGAGGCTGACCCACGCGGCCAAGGAGCTGTTCCACGGCCTCTCCGGCCTGGCCGGGAGACAACCGACGCGCTTCGGTCTGCACCTGGTGACGGGTCGGATCGACTGGACCCAGGACAGCTACGGCAGCACCGTGGCCAACTACCGCGCCAACCTCGACGCCCTGGCGGAGGCGGCCGCCGAGAAGGAGGTCCCGGTGCTGCTGGGGACCCTGGTCTCGAACCTCAGGGGCTTTTACCCCCTGCGCTCGGACTGCGGCGCCGTGGCCGGAACGGACCTGGCCGAGAAAGCGGGGGCCCTGCTCCTCGAGGGGCGGGAGGAGCAGCTGGGGGTGTTGGCCGAGGAGTCCCTCCGGACCTCACCCGAGTGCGCCGCCGCCCATTTCGAGCTCGCCCGGCTTCAGGAGGTGGCCGGCAGCGATCGCGAGGCCCTGGCCTCCTACGGCCTGGCCCGCGACCTCGACCGGGTGCCCTTTCGCGCCCCGTCGGTGTTCAACGAGATCCTGCGGGAGACTGGCCGGCGCCACGGCAACGTGGTCCTGGCCGACGTGGAGGCCGCCTTTTCGGGGGCCTCCCCGGGGGGCATCGTCGGCGACGAGCTCATGACCGATTACCTGCACCCCACCATCTTCGGTCACTACCTGCTGGCCCGTACCCTGATCGAGGCGATGGCGCTCCATGGGCCCGCCTTCGGATGGGGAACCCAGTGGCCGCTGGCGGGCTTCGAGTCCTGCCGGGACCGTCTCGGTTACACGGCCCTCGCCGACATCCTGGCCCGCAACGACCTGATCCTCTTCCTGCGCAACATGCCCTACCTCTCACCCCCGCCCCTGTTGCGCGAGAGGGTGGCGGCACTGCTCGAGGGTCAGCTGGGCCGGTTCCGACGCCTGGCGCCCGCCGACCGGGAGCGCTTCCGCCGGGCGGGGGGACTGGCCTTCCTGCGCAAGGCCGTCTCCTTCGCCCCCGCCTGGCGGCGTCCCGCCCTCGACGCGGCCCTGCGGCGGCTGGGCGCCTGAGATGGCCCTCCACGTCCTCTTTCTGCTGTCCGGGGTCACCGGCCTGATCTACCAGGTCGCCTGGACGCGGGCCTTCGCCTTCGTCTTCGGCAACACCACCTACGCCGTGGGCGCCGTGCTCGCGGCGTTCATGGCCGGACTGGCCCTGGGCAACTGGTTCTTCGGGCGCCGGGTGGACCGGAGGCCGGGTGACGAGCTCGGGCTCTACGCCGTCCTGGAGATCGGCATCGCGGTCTCGGCGGTGGCCGTCGTCCCGCTCCTGGACCTCCTCGACGGGTCGTACGGCTCCCTCTTCCGGGCGGCTCCCCACAGCCTCTGGCTGCTGACCCTCTACCGGGGGTTGCTGGCCTTCCTCCTGCTGCTGGCGCCCAGCTTCCTGATGGGAGGCACCCTGCCGGTGCTCTGCCGCTACGTGATCCGCCGGCCGAGCGACCTGGCCGGCGGCGTGGGGGCGCTCTACGGGCTGAACACCGCCGGAGCGGCGGCCGGCTGCCTGGTGACCGGGTTCCTCCTGGTGGAGCACCTCGGCGTGCGCGGCAGCATCGCCGCCGCCGCCGCTCTCAACCTGCTGCTGGCAGCCGCCTTCCTCCTGCTGCGCCGCGCCCACCGGCGGCGGGGGCACGCGCCCTCTCCGGGACCGGAGGCGGCTCCTTCGGCGGCGGAGGCGCCCGCGGCCGGCGGCGCCGGCGCGCTGCTTCTCGCGGTCGCGGCCGCCTCCGGGTTCGCCGCCCTCGGCTACGAGGTCCTGTGGACCCGGCTGCTGGTCTTCAAGCTCAAGACCACCACCTACGCCTTCTCGGTGATGCTCACCACCTTTCTCGCGGGCCTCGCCCTCGGGGGACTCCTGCTCGGCGCCTGGGAACGGCGCACCCGGGACCGCGGTTCCGCCGCGGCCTGGCGCCGGCTGAGCGGCCTGCAGGCCGGCATCGGGCTGTCGGCCCTGGCCTCGATCTTCGTCATCGGCGGTCTCGAGGGGGTCGCGGTGGCGGCCGACGGGTCCTGGGGGGCCCGCACCCTCCGCCAGTCGGGGCTGGCGGCGGCGGTCATGCTGCCGCCGACGGTGATGATGGGGATGTCCCTGCCCCTGGTCGCCCGTCTGGCGGGGGCGGGACGGGGCGTGGGCGAGGCCGTGGGACGCGTCTACGCCGCCAACACGGCGGGGGCCGTCCTCGGCTCCCTGGCCGGCGGCTTCTTCCTGGCCCCCTGGCTCGGCACCCAGTACAGCCTCGTCCTGCTGGCCTGCGTCAACCTCGTCCTGGCCGCGGCCGTCCTTTGGGCGTCCCCGGTCCGGGGCCGCTCCACGGCCTGGCGCCGCGGCCTGATCTCAGCCTGGGCCGCGGCGGCGCTCGGTCTGCTGATGCTCCCGTCCGACTTGCTGTACGGGCTCTACAACGCCGGGGAGCGCGAGATCGACAGCCGCACCCGCATCCTGCACGCCCGCGAGGGCGCCGGCGGGATCACCACCGTCCACGAGCTGCCGAACGGCGACCGGGTGATCTCCACCGGCTCGATCAACGTGGCCGGCACGACCCTGACCCTGCGGACCACGCAGATGCTGCAGGCCCACGTGCCGGCGCTGCTGCACCCCGATCCCCGGCGGGTGCTGCAGATCGGCTTCGGGTCGGGCGAGACGGCCCACATCCTCAGCGGCTACCCGGGCTGCTCCCTCGACGTGGCCGAGATCAGCCGCTCGGTTCTCGACGAGGCGGGCGCCTTCTTCGGCGACATCAACCACGGCGTCCTGCGCCATCCCTCGGTCACGCCCTTCGTCACCGACGGCGCCAGCTTCCTGCGCCTCACCCGCCGGAGCTACGACCTCATCCTGAACGACTCGATCTGGCCGTACTACGCCGGCAACTCCGGCCTCTACACGCGCGAGCACTTCGCCGCCGGGAGGGACCGCCTGCGGCCGGGGGGGCTGATGACGAGCTGGCTGCCCCTGGACATGCGGCTGCAGAGCTTCCTCACCATCCTGCGCACCTTCCACTCCGTCTTCCCCCACTTCACGATCTGGGCGGCCAACACCCACTACACGAAGCACGCCCTTCTCGTCGGCTCCCTGGAGCCCCTGGGCATCGACGCCGCCGGCTTCCTGGACCGCTTCCGGGACCGGGCCGGCGGCCTCGAGCAGGTGCACCTCGGCGACCCCGTGCTCCTGCTGGACTGCTTCCTCACCGACGAGACCGGCCTGGCGGGGGAACTGACCGGCGCGCCGTTGCACACCGTCGACCGCCCGGTGCTCGAGTTCGCGCCCTCCAAGCCCAGCCTGCACGGCCAGCTCGCGGTCTACGAGCTGCTGTCGCGAGAGCGGCGGCCGGTGACCGCCTATCTGACGGCGGTGGACCCGGTCCGGGGCTCGAAGTTCATCGGAGCCCTCGAGCGCACCCGCGAGGCGAGCGCCCTCGTGGTGGAGGCGACCCTGCGGCGGGAGCGGCGCCAGCCGGGGTGGCAGGCTCTCCTCGAGCGGGCCCGGGGCCTGCGGCCGGACCACCCGGGCCTGCGGACCCTCGAGGAGCGCACCGGGCGGCTGGCCCGGGTCGAGGAGACGGCCCTGGAGGGACGAACCTACCGGGAGCTGGTGGGGCTCGCCGACCGCCAGGCCAAGGCCGGCTTCCACGCGCGCGCGGCCGTGGCCCTTCGGAGGGCCATCATGCAGCATCCCGACCGGCCGAGGGCGCACGAGGACCTGGGCCTGGTCCTGGCCGCGGCCGGGGACCTCGCCGGGGCCGCCCTGGCCCTGGAGCGCGCCCTCGAGCTGGCGCCCGGCTCGGCCGGCGCCCACCTGGGCCTGGGCAACGTCCGGCGCCGCCAGGGCGACCGGGGGTCCGCCGCGGACCACTACCGCCAGGCCCTGGCCGCCGACCCAGGGCTGGCGGAGGCGCACTTCAGCCTGGGGACCCTGCTGGCCGGGGAAGGCCGGAGGGGCGAGGCCCTGGCGGCGCTGCTGGAAGCCCTGAGGCTGAGACCCGACTACGTCCGGGCCCACATCGCCGCCGGCGTGCTCCTCGACGGAGAGGGCCGGCTGGACGAGGCCGTCGGCCACTTCCGAAAGGCCGTGCGCCTGTCCCCCCGGGACCGGGCGGCCTGCAACAACCTGGTGGTGGCCCTGGCCGCCGCGGGTCTCCGGGAGGAGGCGGTCGAGCAGCTGGCCGCGGCCCGGCGGCGGGGGGTGGACATGGCCGTGGCGGAGCAGGTGCTGGGCGCCCCGGAGGCCCCGGCGCGGGACTCCCTTCCCGAGGAGCCCTGACGACAAGCCGCAGGCTTCGGCGGCCCAGCCCCAGCGAGGAGGCACGGCCGCCGGGTGCCGGGCATCACCGCCCGGCCATTCGCATTCTCAGCTCCCGGAGACGGCCGGCAGCCGCCGGATGGGCGGCATCGAGCCGCAGCACGGCCTCCCACTGCTCCGCCGCCTCCGGCAGGCGCCCCGCCATGGCATAGACCTCGGCCAGGGCCGCGCGGTTGTCGGCGCGCCCCGGGTCGGCCTTCAGCACCGTCCGCAGGTCGCGCAGGCCGTCCTCGATCCGCCCGGCCAGGGCCGCCGCCAGGCCCCGACGGGTGAGCAGCTCGAGCCGCGTCGGATCGAGTTGAAGGGCCACGTCGAGGGCGGAGACGGCCTCGGCGAAGTGCCTCGCCTCCATGCAGGCCTGGGCGAGGTCGGCGTGGACCGAGAGCCTGTGCGGGTCCCACCGCGTGGCCCGGCGATAAGCGTCGATCGCCGCGGCCAGCTCGCCCCGCAGGTGATGGGCGGCGCCGAGGCCGTGGTGGGCGGCGGCGAGGGTGGAATCGAGGCCGAGGGCGTCGCGGAAGGAACCCGCCGCGGCGCCGTGGCGCGCCTGGGCGAGGTAGGCCAGGCCGAGGCGGTAGTGGAGCCGGGCGTCGGCGGAGAACTCCCGCACCTGCCGCCGCGCGCGCCTCACGGCCTCCTCCGCCGGTCTCAGGCGTTCGAAGATGCGGCGATGCTCCCCCGCCTCCCGGGAGCGGCCCTGCCCTTCGAGGAGGTCGGCCAGGTGCAGGTGGGGCTGGGGTCTCCAGGGAGCCACCCGGGCGGCCTGCCGGAAGGCGGCCTCCGCCGTCTGGAGATCGCCGAGCCGCACCAGGGCCAGCCCGAGCCGGGTGTGGGCGTCGCCGTCGGCCGGGTCGAGGGCCACCGCCCGTTCCAGGGCCGAGACCGCCGCCCGGGGGCGGTCCTGGCTCATGTGGACGACGCCGAGCAGGCGGAAGGCCTCGGCCCGCGTCGAGTCCATGGCGACGATCTGCTCGAGAACGACCCGGGCCTCGTCGATCCGGCCCATGGCCGAGTAGAGGCCCACGGCCAGCGAGTAGCGCGCCGGCAGGAAGTCGGGATGCCGCTCCACGAGCCACCGGAAAGCGGCGACGGCCTCCTCGTAGCGTCCCTGGTCGTACAGCTCCCGGCCGCGGCGGTAGTGCTCCTCCACGGTCCCGCCCGACCCGGGATCGTAGGCCGCGTCCGGGGCGGGCGCCGATGCGGCGAGGGCCTCCGCCCCCACCGGGAAGGAGAGGGTGTCGGAGCCGGCGTAGGAGGCCACCGGCCCGGGAACGCCCTCCTCCACCACGTGGTAGCGTCCCGGAGTGAGGCCGCGCAGCACCTGCCGCCGGCCTCCGGGCCAGCGCACGACGACGCTGTCCACCGGGGCCCCGTCACCCAGGCCGAAGAGCAGCCGCGGATCGCTCTGCGACAGGTAGCCCACGGCCCGCTGCACCTCCCGCGTCTGAACCAGGGCGCCGCTGTGGAGGCGCACCCTCGCCCCCAGGGCGTCGCGGTTGCCCCCCCGGCCGCGCAGCCGCAGCCCGAGCCAGTGCCGCGGCTGGCCGCTGTTGTGCAGCAGCTCGGGCGGCCCGTTGAGGTTGACCACCAGCAGGTCGGTGTCGCCGTCGTTGTCGTAGTCGGCCAGGGCCGCTCCCCGGCTGACCCGGACCGCCGCCATCCCGGGGCCGCCGTCGACCGGCCGAAAGCGGCCGCCCAGGTTGCGGTAGAGCAGGTTCCGCTGGGCGTAGCGGGTGCCGGAGGGGAGCATGTCGACCTGGGGATAGATGTGCCCGTTGGCCACGAAGAGGTCGAGCCAGCCGTCGCCGTCGGCGTCGAAGAACGCCGTGGACCAGCCGAGAAAGGGCCGCGCGCCGGCGGCCAGGCCGGCGGCCCCCGTGTGGTCGCGGAAGCGCCCCCCGCCCTGGTTCTGGTAGAGGGTGTTGACGTCGTCCGAGAAGTTGGTGACGAACAGGTCCAGGTCCCCGTCGCCGTCGTAGTCGGCCGAGGCGACACCCATGCCCGCTTGCAGCCTGCCGTCCTCGCTGTAGGCGGTGCCCGCCCGGGCGGCGACCTCGGTCAGCCGCCAGCCGCCGTCGTTGCGGTAGTGGACGTTGGGGTAGCCGTCGTTGGCCACGTAGAGATCCTGGTCGCCGTCGTCGTCGTAGTCGCCCAGGACCACCCCCAGGCTCGGCTCCCGGTGTTCGGAGACGCCGCTCTCCCGGCTGCGGTCGGAGAACCGCCCCGATCCCTCGTTGCGGTAGACGACGTTGGCCTGCGGCTCCAGGCCCTGGGGGCCGCAGTAGACGTCCAGCCCCCGCCAGCCGCTGCAGGGCAGGCCCCCTCCCGGGGGGTCGTCGAGATCGAAGACGAGGTAGTTGGCGACGAACAGGTCCAGCAGACCGTCGCCGTCGAGGTCGCCGAAGGCGGCGCTGGTGCCCCAGCCCGGGTCCCCGGCACCGGCGGCGGCGGTGACGTCGGTGAAGCGGCCGTCGCCGGCGCTCTCGTAGAGGACGTTCTCCCCCCAGTAGGTGACGTAGAGGTCGACGTCGCCGTCGTTGTCGGTGTCGCCGGCGGCGGCCCCCATGCCCCAGCCGCCGCGGCCCAGGCCCGAGGAAGGGGTCGCGTCCTCGAAGGCGCGGCCCCCGTCCGGTGCGGGGACGTTGCGGTAGAAGCGGTTGCCGACCCCGGCCGGATGCGCGGCCACACGCGAGCTGTTGACCAGGAAGAGGTCCTGGTCGTCGTCGCCGTCGGCGTCGAAGAACACGGCGCCGGAGGACATGGACTCGAGGATGTAGCGCTGCTCGGGACTGCCCGAGACGTGCTCGAAGTCGAGACCGGCCACGGCCGTCCGCTCCACGAACCGGAGAGCACGCTCCTCCGGCGCCGGCTCCCGGCCGGAGTCGGAGAGGCAGCCGAGGGCCAGGAGCCAGACAAACGCGGAAAGCAGGACGGGGCGGATCGACACGCGCGCCGGTCCCTTTCAGCGCTCGACGAGGATCCGGGCGCCGATGTTGACGTAGCGGCCCCCTTCGGAGTAGCCGTCCCGGGCCCCGCAGTGGACGGACTCGGCGAAGTCGTAGAAGCTGCCGCCCCGCTTGACTCGATGGCGGCCGTGCTCGGGGCCGGGTGGATCGACGACGACCGCCTCCGGGCCGCGCAGGCCGTACCCGGGCGAGTACCAGTCGGCCACCCACTCCCAGACGTTGCCGCGCATGTCGTACAGGCCCCAGGAGTTGGGCGGCTTGAGCGCCACCGGCCGGGCGGCGGCAGGGGGGTCCGCAAAGGCGTTGTCGTGATGCCATGCAGGCCCGCCATCCTCCGGTTCGGCCCCGGAGCGGCAGGCGTACTCCCATTCCGCCTCGGTGGGCAGTCGCACGCGCTCGCCGCTGAGCGCCGCCAGACGCTCGGCGAAGAGCTGCAGCTCCGCCCACGACAGGAACACCGCCGGCCGGCCGGGATCCTCCACCACGTGGGGCCGTCCCGCCCACGGCCGCGAGCCCATCACCGCGGTCCACTGTCGCTGGGTGATCTCGGTGGATCCGAGGTAGAATCCGCGGGTCAGGCGGACCCGGACCTGCGCGCCCCATGACTGGTGCGGAAGCGGACGGGCGCCTCCCATGGTGAACTCCCCGGGGGGGATCCAGGCCAAGCGCATTCCGACACCGCCGCCGAGGTCCAGGGTACGCCCGCCGTTTTGGGCCGATACGGGCGCCGGAGAGGCCGGCCCCAGCCACCCGGACAGCCAGCACAGGCATCCCAGGACGGCCCCCGCGGGAAGCTTGCCCCCTCGAGGGGGCCGGCGTATACTGGCGAAGATCATCTGACCAAGGTACTGGCCCTCGCCGGAGGACGGAAGATGAGACGCCTCGGAGCCGCCCTGCCCCTCTTTCTGCTCACCCTCGGTTGCGGCTACTCCTACTACTCCGAACCCCTTCAGCCCCTCGGGTCGCAGGCCCCCCACCTGGAGGTGCAGGACGACGGGGGCGTCCACTTCACCCAGGGCCGGCTGGAGGTCCGCGTGCGGCCCATGACCGAGGACGAGCTCAACCGGCGGTTCCAGTCGGCCTCCGTCCAAGGCGTCCACTCGACCAATCCCTACACCTACGGCAATGCCGAGCGGCCGGAGCAGGAATCGGAAGACCGGTTCACGGTCTTCCTGCTGAGCGTGAAGAACTACGAGTATCCCAAGGTCCTCATCGATCCGATGAAGATCGCCCTCTTCGCCGACAACGGACGCGAGTACTGGTCCCTCGACATCCTGCAGCTGACGAACTACTACCGCGCCTATGCCCAGGGCTACCGGGGCAACGAGTACGGCCGCTTCCGAGAGCGCCAGGACCTGCTCAACCGCACCATGTTCCCCAAGGAGATGATCTTCAGCGGCCAGGAGCTGGAGGGGTTCCTCGTCTTCCGCAGCCTGCACTCGGACGTGTCCGACCTGACGCTGACCATCCACGGCGCGGTGACCCGCTTCGACTACCGCGACGAGCCCGTGGAGAAGGTCGACATCTCCTACCGGTTCGGCCGAGAGGTGGGGCGGCTCTACCCCGGAGGCCGCCGCCAGCCGAGCACTGCCTCGGCCTCCTGAAGCCCTGATCGGCCCCCCGCCGGAGTCCGTCTCTCCCGAGTCTCCAGCCCCGCCTGAGCGTCCGCCCTTCAGACTCGATCGGCGGCGTCCTCCGGAGTCGACACGTTGAGGGGACAGCGGTCCCGGTACGACGGCTCCATCTGGTCCCACAACTCTTCGAGGGCGTGCTGGTTCCAGTCGTGGAAGCGGGCCTCGCCAATCTCGTCGGCGAGGCCGGTGCTCTCGAGGACCTGGTAGACCCCGTGCTTGACACGGGTCACGTGGACCTCCACCCCGACGCCCCGCAACTCCTCGACGGCGCGGCGCAGGGCCTCGACACCGGTGACATCGATCTCGTTGATGCCCCCCGCGTCGAAGACGAGATACCGCAGCTGCGGCAGCCGCGACAGCGCCTCGAGCACCTTGTCCTCGAACCAGCCGGCGTCCCCGAAGTAGAGACCGCCGTCGAAGCGCAGGATGGCGATGCGCTGACCGAGGGCCAGGCCGTGGGCGTCGGCGTCGACGAGATGGCCCTCCGGATGCCGGGCGAGGTAGGCCACGTGGGGACGCATCGTGCGGCGCAGGAACTGCAGCAGGGACAGGGCGACGCCGATGAGGATGCCCCAGTGTAGGGCGGGGGCCAGGGCGAGGGTGGCGACGAAAGTGACGGCCGCGATGAGGGCGTCGGCGCGGGACACCCTCCAGGCGCGGCGGACCGGCTGGATGCGCACGAGGCCGAGGACGGCGGCGACGATGATGACCGCCAGCGTCGCCCGGGGCAGATGGTGGAAGAGAGGGGTGAGGACCAGGAGGGTGAGGAGGACGGCGGCGGAGGTCACGGCGGAGGCGAAGCCCGTGACCGCGCCGTTGGTGAAGTTGACCATCGACCGCGAGAACGAACCGGAGACGGCGTACGATCCGAAGAGGCTGCCCGCCACGTTGGCCAGGCCCTGCCCGACGAGCTCCTGGTCGACGTCGATGTGGTGCTTGCTGCGCGCCGCGATCGTCTTGGCGATCGACATCGCTTCCATGAGGCCGATGAGAGTCAGCACCGCGGCGCCGGGCAGCAGTTGCAGGACCAGGCCGGGATCGATCGCCGGCAGCTGGAAGGCGGGCAGCCCCCCGGGAACGTGGCCCACCACCTCGCCGTCGAAGCCGGCCACCCAGGAGAGGGCGGTGGTGGCGGCCACGGCGGCGAGGACCTTCTCGAAACGGTGCCGCAGCAGGATGAGGATGGCGGCGGCCAGGGCCGCCATGCCCACCGTCGGCCAGCGGAGGTCAGCGGCGGAGGCCAGGACGCGCCACACCGTCTCCAGATGGAACGACCCGGACTCCGAGTCCACGCCGAGGAGGTGGTGCAGCTGCGAGGTGGCGATGATCAGGGCGGCGGCGTTGGTGAAGCCGGCGATGACCGGCACCGAGAGCAGGTTGACGAGCACCCCCAGCCTCAGCGCCCCGAGGGCCAGCCGCAGGACCCCGACCATCAGGGCCAGCAGGATCGAGCAGGAGACATAGGCCTCCGTGCCCGCCGCGGCCACCGACCCCACGGTGGCGGCGCTGATCAGGGAGGCCATGGCCACCGGTCCCGTGGCCAGGTGCCGGGAGGACCCCCAGAAGGCGGCGATCACCGGCGGCAGGAAAGCGGCGTAGAGGCCGTACACGGATGGCAGTCCCGCCAGCTCGGCATAGGCCATGGCCTGGGGCACGAGCACGGCGGCCACGGTGACGCCGGCCACCAGGTCCCGGCGCAGGACGCCGGGGCGGCGCAGCTCCGGGAGCCAGCGGAGGAAGGGAAGGAGTCGGACCATGACCAGCTAGTCCCGGTCGATCGGCTCCGGCCCCGGCTTCGCGGCCAGATGGGCGACCGCAAATCCGCCTTGGCCCATCGCCTCGGGGCGGCCCCCGATCCCGTCGTGCACCGGACGGGCGCTCGACATCGGCCGGGCCCGGGCCGACCACTGGCCCGCCTGCCAATGAACAGCCTGCGCGCGGCGTCTCCGTCGGGCGCTGTTCCTCCGACTCTGCTCTGCCGCAGTTCTGTCCACCGGAAAGGCCCTCCGTGCCGGGGCAGGGAATTCCTCCAGAATCCTGCCAACTCCCACAAGGCCCTCCGTGCCGGGGCAGGGAATTCCTCCAGAATCCTGCCAACTCCCACTACGGTAAGCGTTTCCGGCCTTCGCGTACACACCCGACCGTGCCATCGCGCCTGGCTGAGGTCCAGACCGTCCGCAATCGGGGGGTCGATCCCGTATTGGAGGCCCTCCACGCGCACACAGGGAGCCGGTAGCCCCCCGGAGAAGAGAAATGGCGAAGACCTCGGCGATCGTCGTAGGCACGGGCGGCATGGCCCGCCACCACCTGAGCGTCATGCTCGACATGTCCAACACCCGCATCTGCGGCCTCGTGGAGGTCGCGGAGGACCAACGGCAGCTGACCCGGGACTTGCTCGAGGGCCGGGGCCGGAGGTGCCCGCCCTTCTACGACACGATCAAGGCGCTCCTCGCGGCGCAGGGCGCGCCCGACACGGCATTCATCGCCACGCCGCACAAGTACCACCTGGAGAACGCCCGGGACTGCCTGCGGGCCGGCGCCGACGTCCTGCTCGAGAAGCCGATGGTGATCAACGCCTCCGAGGCGAGACGCCTGATCAAGGTCCGTGACGAGGTCCGGAAGCTGCTCGTCGTCGCCTTCCCGGGCAGCCTGTCGCCGGCGATCAGGAAGGCCAAACAGATGATCGCGGGCGGAAAGCTCGGCCGCATAACGTCCGTCTCCGCCTACGTGCACCAGAACTGGAAGGTGGTCACCGTCGGCCAGTGGCGGCAGGACCCGGAGATCTCCGGAGGGGGCTTTCTCTTCGACACGGGATCGCACATGGTCAACACGGTCGTCGATCTCATCGACCAGGACGTGATCGAGGTCTGCGCTCTCATGGATGACCGCGGCACCCCCGTCGACATCAACTCGACCGTCAGCGGCCGCTTCCGCGACGGCACCCTGCTCTCGCTGGCGGCGGCCGGCGACTCCATCCACTGCACCTCGGAAGTCACCGTCATCGGCGACCGGGGGATCCTGCGGACCGGTATCTGGGGAGAGCGGCTGCTCTTCAAACCGCTGAAGGAGAGCGCCTTCGCCGAGGTCCGCCACCCCCGCTCCCGGGGCGTGTGGGAGCAGTTCCTCAAGGTCCGGGCCGGCCGACAGGCCAATCCCTGTCCGCCCGAGGTCGGCCTGCGCTTCGCAAAGCTGATGGACATGATCCGCAAGAGCGACCGCACCCGGACCACGGTCAGGGCGCGCTAGCGGCGCCGGCTGGCCTCGGCGTACCCTTCATATGGAGACCCACCGTGAGCGTTGAGATCCACGTCGCCGTCGATGGCAGGGACACGCACTCCGGAACCCGGAAGCGGCCTTTCGCCACCCTCGCCCGCGCCCGCGATGCCCTGCGAGCCCTGCCGGCGGAAGAGCGCGCCGGCAGCACCGTCTGGATAGGCGGCGGCGACTACCCGCTGTCCGAGAGCCTGCGCCTGGGCCGCCGCGACGGTGGCCGTCCCGAGGCCCCGGTGACCTGGCGCCCCCTGCCGGATCAGCGGGTACGCCTCCTCGGCGGCATCACCCTCTCCGGCTTCACCCCGGTGCGCGATCCCACCGTCCGGGCGCGGCTGGACCCCGCCGCCCGCCGCCACGTGCGCCAGGTGGACCTGAAGGCCCTCGGCCTCGGGCGCCTGCCGCCGATGCGGTCGCGCGGTTTCGGCCGCCAGATGACGGCGGCCCACGTGGAGCTCTTCGTCGACGGCGAGCCCCAGACGGTGGCCCGCTGGCCGAACGCCGATGGCGACGAGCCGTTTTCCCGCATGGCCGGCTTTCCCGAGGGCAAGAGCCGCGACGACGGCCACGGCATGCAGCTGGGGCTCCTGGAAGAAGGCTTCTTCTACGAAGGGGACCGCCCGCGCCGGTGGGCGGCCGTGGACGACGCCTGGGTGCACGGCTACTGGGCCTACGACTGGGCCAACAGCTACGAGCGCATCGCCTCCATCGACGTCGAGGCGCGGCTCGTCAAGACCCGCCCGCCTCACGGCAACTACGGGTTCAAGCCGGGAAACCGGATCTACTTCCTCAACATTCTCGAGGAGCTCGACTCGCCGGGCGAGTACTTCGTCGACCGCGCCGCCGGCATCCTCTACCTGTGGCCGCCCAGGCCCCTGAGGGGCGCCGAGGTCATGCTGTCGCTGCTCGAGAGTCCCCTCGTCGCCCTCGGTGGCGCCCGCCACGTCGTCCTGCGCGACCTCGAGCTCACGGCGACCCGGGGCCACGCCGTCGCCGTCAAAGGCGGCACCGGCTGCCTGGTCGCCGGGTGCCGCATCTCGAACACCGGCAACTACGGCGTCTGGATCGACGGCGGCACCGACCACGGGGTGCAGAGCTGCGACATCTGGAACAACGGCGACGGCGGCGTCAGCCTCAGCGGCGGCGACCGCAAGAGCATCACCCCCTGCCGGCACTTCGTCCACAACTGCCACTTCCATCACCAGGCCCGCTGGTCGCGCTGCTACTACCCGGCCGTGAACCTGGAGGGCGTCGGCACGCGCGTCTCCCACAACGAGATCCACGACCACCCGCACTGCGCCATCCTGTTCTGGGGCAACAACCACCTGATCGAGTACAACCACATCCACCACGTCTGTCACGAGACCGGCGACGTGGGCGCCATCTACACGGGCCGCAACTGGACCTACCGCGACAACATCATTCGCTACAACCACATGCACGACATCCGCGGTCCCGGCAACGGCGAAGCCCTCGTCGTCTATCTCGACGACTGCGTCAGCGGCATCACCGTGTACGGCAACCTGATCGTGAACACCCAGTGCGCCGTCGGCATCGGGGGCGGGCGCGACTGCCTCGTGGAGAACAACGTCTTCGTCGACAACCACCCGGCCATCGGCATCGACGCCCGCGGCCTCGACAAGAGCCCGGTCTGGGCGAACGGGGTGCTGGGGCTGGCCAAGAGCCTGCGGGAGATGGACCACCACAACCCTCCCTGGTCGGAGCGCTATCCCGAGCTGATGGAGATCGACCGCTGGGTCGCGGCCGGCACGGGCGTGCCGCCCGAGGGCAACCGCTTCCTGCGCAATCTCTTCGTCGAAGGCTGGTGGCTGCGGATCTTCTGGCTGGCCGAGGAGGAGCTCATCGACATCCGCGACAACTGGCTCGTCCCCGAGGCCGGCGATCCGGGCTGGGTCGACCCGGAGGACCCGGCCCGCGCCGGTTGGGCCCTGCGTGACGACGCCCGGATCCTTCGCGTCACCGGCTTCCAGCCACTGCCGCTGGAGCGCATCGGCCTGCGCCGGGACGAGTACCGTCCGCACCCGTCCCCGCCGCGCCCGAAGCGGCGCCGCCGCTGATGGACCGCATCGTCTTCGTGTCGCAGGGCCGGACGGCGATCATCAACGCCGACGGCAGCGGTCTGCGCTACTTCGACTTCGACGTGCCCCTCCAGGAGACCTGGCACCCCGGCGAGTTCTTCGCGGACGGCCGGATGCTGCTCACCAGCATGGAGGCGCGGCGCGACGGGCCGGGCAGGTCCTTCGACGAGTACTACCACCTGACGCCCACCCACACCTGGATCTACGATCCCGTGCGGGACACGCTCGAAGAGATCCTCACGCACGAGCGCATGACGGTCTCGCCGAGACCGTACCTGCTGCTGAAGGACGGGCGCATGCTCGTGCAGGTCGTCTTTGAGGACAGGACGGCCCAGGCCTACAACATGAACCTGGACGGCACGGATGCGCGCGAGGTGACCCAGGCGGGCGAGGGCCTGGCATACGGACTCAGTCTCAGTCCGGACGGCAGCCGGATCGCCTTTCACCTGGCCGGTCCATCGGGGTACCACATCTGGACCAGCGACGTGGACGGGGGGAACCGCGTCCTGGTGGCGGCTCACGAGGAATACCTGTACTTCGGTCCGAACTGGTCCCCCGACGGCGAGTGGATTGTCTACCAGGGATGCCTCTTCCGGCACGACTCCGGTCACGACTGGTCCGATTTGTTCATCAGCCGCCCGGACGGCTCCGGGCAGCGGCAGCTGACGGACGGGCAGGCCCTGTGGTTCGGGGCGTCCTACGGCTCTCCCGATACCAAAGGGGGCGGTTCCAACATGCCGGTCTGGTCGCGGGACGGGTCGATCCTGGTGGCGCGCCGGCTGCCCGGCTCCAAGGTGCCCTGGGAGCACCAGCCGCAGCGTCCGGACATGGACCACTTCAACCGCGATTTCAAGCCGGAGCTGGCCCGCGGCGGCACCGAGATCTGCCGGATCGATCCGGGCGATGGCGCCCTCGTGCGGCTAACCCGCTCCGACCCGCCGGTCTGGGACTTCCGGCAGAGCGAGTCACCCGACGGCCGGCAGATCGTCTTCTGCCGGGCGAAGACGGGTGAACCGCCGGCCGTCTGGGTGGCGGATGGGGATGGGCGGAACCAGCGGCTCCTCACCCGGGGCATGGACGGACGGGGTGCGGACCACCCGAGGTGGGTGCCGCGGGCGGATCAGGGGTCGGCCTGAGTTGCGCAAGTCCGGCGGGCGCCGACATCGTGGTCACCGGCTACGTGGGGACGGCGATCGAGCAACAGCCGGGGCCGCATCAGGGCGCGGGGGCTAGTCCCGGTAGGGGTCGTGGGTCTCGGGGCCGGCCATGGCCACCCCCAGGGGCTGGAGGGTGTGCAGCACGCGGACCGAGCCGGCGTGGTGCTCCAGCACCTCCGGCAGCCGCTTGTAGCAGTGGGGCGACTCGTCGGTGCCGGCGCCGCGCAGCTCCACGCCCCAGTCGCGGACCCAGTCCTCCATCATCTGGCGGCTGATCCGGCCCTCCTTGACGACTACCGGCCTCTTGCGGCCTCCCTTCCCCCTCCTCCAGCGGACCCGGCCGGCGGCGGCGGTGCGCGACATGACCCGGCCGGCGCCGTGCACGGTGGAGCGGTAGCCCCGGGCCGCCTCCTCCGTGTCGACGCCCTCGACGATCACGGAGACGTCGCCCATGGAGCCGCCGATGAAGCCGCGCTGTCCGGGGAAGGCGGGAGTGGCGCCCTTGCGCACGACCCACAGCCGGCGGCCGCCGTGCTCCTCGAGCCAGGCGAAGTTGTGGTGGTTGTGGACCTCCTCGAGGGCCGCCGACCCGAGGATCTCGCAGACCCGGCCGCAGACCCAGTCGCGGCCGGCGTAGGCGTAGCGTCCGGCCAGCTCCATGCAGGCGCGGTACTCCTCCCCCGCCCGGGAGTCGACGTCGAAGAGCACGGGAGGGGCATGGAAGTCGTCGGACCCACCTCCGAGGCGCATGAAGTGGGTCGCCAGCCGGTGGCCGAGGCCGCGGGAGCCGAAGTGGACGCCGATCCAGACGCGGTCCTCCCCGTCGGCGAAGACGTCGACGTAGTGGTTGCCGGCCCCCACGGTGCCGAGCTGCCCCCGGGCCAGGCTGCGGAGCCCCGCCGCCACGTCGATGCTCCAGGCGGGGTCGTCGTCGAAGAGGGGATGGTCCACCGGCTCCTTGTTCCTGCGGCCGATGCCGAAGGAGATCGTCTCCCAGATTTCGTCCATCAACTCGGCGATCCGGGGCCGCACCTCGTCGGCGGTGAGGGCGACGCGCACCGCCTTGTTGCCGCAGGCGATGTCGTAGCCCACTCCCGAGGGGGAGATGCGGCCCTCGTAGGCGACCACTCCCCCCACCGGCATGGAGTACCCGAGGTGGTGGTCGGCCATGAGGACGCCGCCTACGGCGCCGGTGCCGTCGGCCATGCAGGCGTGGATCTGGCGCACGGCGCCCTCGTCGACGGGATCGCCCCAGGCGGCGCGCAGCCTTCCGCTGTCGGTCTGGCGGGCGTTGGGACCGGACGGCTTCCCCACGGACGCTGCGCCTCGGGCCCGTCCTGCCCGGGCCCCCTTGAGAGATGCCTTCGCCGCGCGTCCCCTCATTTCGCCAGGATCTCCGAAGCCTCGCAGTCCAGTCCAGCGCACAGGCGGGCGACGATCTCCTCCTCCACCTCGGCCTCGCCGCCGACGAGAATCGCCGTCAGGCGGTCGTAGCTGATGCCGACGTGGTTGGCCAACTGGAACTTGAAGAGGAAGTTCCTCCGCATCATCTGCCGCTGCAGGGCCGGGACATTCAGGCGCGGCATGGTCAGGCCTACCGGGGCCGCGCGGCCCGGATCACGGGGGCTGCCGGGCGGCCAGCTTGAGGCGCGTGCGAGGACGGGGTTAGCATTCGAGGCATGATGCACGGCATCGGGATCATCGGAGCCGGCAGCGTCGCCCAGGCGCACCTGCGGGCGGCGGCGGCCCTTGAATCTACGCAGGTGCGGGCCGTCGCCGACACCCGGGCGGAGGCCCGCGACCGCGTCAGCGCGGAGCACGGCTGCCGCGGCTATTCCACCTACCACGAACTGCTCGCCGACGATCGGGTCGACGTGGCCATCGTCTGCCTGCCCCACGGCCTGCACTGCGAGGCCACGGTGGCCGCCCTGGAGGCGGGCAAGCACGTGCTGGTGGAGAAGCCGATGGCCGTCGACGTGGAGCAGTGCGACGCCATGATCGAGGCCGCCCGCCGGTCGGGCCGGCAGCTCACCGTGGGGCACATGCACCACTTCTCGCCGCCGAACCGCGCCGTGAAGAAGCTGCTGAGCGAGCGGTCCCTGGGCGACCTGGTCTGTCTCTGCGACGAGGCCTACCGGCCCTTCAAGCCCAACAGGCGGGCCTGGTACCTCGACAAGGCCACCTACGGCGGACTGTGGTACCAGAACGGCATCCACCTGATCGACCGCTCCTGCTGGTGGACGGGCCACCGCGTCGCGGCCGTGAAGGCCCTGGTGGACAGCCGCTTCTTCGAGTTCTCCGCCGACGACGTGGCCATGGCCATGCTGCACTTCGAGAACGGGGTCCACGCCACCCTCATCCACGTATGGTGGAAGACGGGCGGCACCCGCTTCAGCACCGAGTTCGTGTGCACCGAGGGCATGATCCAGCTCCGAAGGGGCATCGAGTCCGGGACGGGCGACGTCTTCGTCGGAAGGGAAGGCGACTGGGAGCAGGTCTGCGTCACCGAGGACCACAACGCGACGACGATGCAACTGCGGGCCTTCGTGGAGGCGATCGACGCGGGCACCGAGCCGCCGGTGACCGCGGCGTACGCCCGCCACCTGGTGGAGGTCATGACGGCCTGCCTGGAGTCGTCCCGCAGCGGCCGGGAGGTAGTGCTGACATGAACGACACGGACCTGTGCTATCACTCCGCCCTCGAGCTGCGGCGGCTCTACCGCCGCCGGGAGCTGTCCCCGGTGGAGGCCGCCGAAGCGGCGCTGCGTCGGATCGAGGCGGTCGACGCGGATCTCAACGCCTTCGTCACGGTCACCCCCGAGCGGGCCATGGCGGAAGCGCGCGCCGCCGAAACCGCGTACGCCGGCGGCGATCAGGTCCCGCCGCTGGCCGGCATTCCCGGCTCGCTGAAGGACCTGACGGCGACGCGAGGGATCCGCACCACCCGGGGCTCGCTGACGACCGCCGACTGGGTCCCCGACTTCGACGCCCCCCTCACCGAACGCCTGCGCGACGCCGGTATGGTCCTGCTCGGCAAGACGAACACCCCGGAGCTGGGGTGGAAGGGGGACTCCGGCAACCGCGTCTGCGGACCGACCCACAACCCCTGGCGGCACGGCCGCACGCCCGGCGGTTCCAGCGGCGGCGCCGCGGCGGCGGTGGCAGCGGGTCTGGGGGCCCTCGCCCAGGGCACCGACGGCGCCGGCTCGATCCGCATCCCCGCCGCCTTCTGCGGCGCCTTCGGCTTCAAGCCCTCCTGGGGCCGGATCCCCCAGCATCCGGCCAGCGTGGTGGAGACCCTGTCCCACGCCGGACCGATCACGCGCACCGTGGCCGACGCGGTCCTCATGTTGCAGACCATGGCCGGCCCCGACGCGCGGGACCGCACCTCCATGCCGGCCGAGCCGGTGGCGCTGGACCAAATCGAGGGCGGAGTGGACGGACTGCGCGCGGCCTGGTCCTCAGACCTCGGGTACGCCGCCGTCGATCCCCGGGTCGTCGAGACCGCCCGGGCCGCCGCCCTCCGGTTCGCTGACCTCGGCTGCACCCTCGAGGAAGCGCACCCCCAGACCGACGATCCCTGGCGTTTTCTCCACACCCTGTGGTCGACGGCCTTCGCCGCCACCTTCCGCGACGACTTCGACAACATCGCCGACCGCCTCGACCCCGGCCTGCGGGCCGTCGTCGAGGAGGGCTTCCGGTTCCGCGGCACGGACGTGGCGGCCGCCTACCTGGAGCGCAACCCCTACTACCACCAGTGGCGGGAGTTCTTCGAGAGCCGCGACCTGCTGCTGACGCCGACCCTGCCGATCACCGCCTTCGCCGCCGGCGACGACCACCCGGGCTCGATCTCCGGCCGCGAGACCACCTACCTGAGCTGGACGGCCTTCACCTACCCGGTGAACCTCACCGGCCTGCCGGCCGCCACCGTACCCTGCGGCTTCGTCGACGGCCTGCCCGTAGGCCTGCAGATCATCGGCGGCTGGCGGCAGGACCTCACCGTCCTGCGAGCGGCCCGGGCCTTCGAGCAGCTCGCCCCCTGGAGCCAGGAACGGCCGCCCCTCTGATCCTGGATGTCGCCGGCGCGGCGCCCCGGGAGACGGGAACCCGCACTCGGGCACTCGGACCGCGGGAAGCGAGTCAGCCGTCGCGGCGCATGAGGCTGAAGCTCTGCGCCGTGGGCCCCACGTCCGGCTGGGTGGCCAGGAACAAGGCCAGGGGCACCACCTCCTCCGGGGACTTCACCCACTCGCTGTCGATGCCGGCCACCGCGCCGCCGCCGCGGGTGGCGTCGGTGAGCACCGGCCCGGGGATCAGCTCGTTGACGCTGATGCCGTCGGCCCACAGCTCGCGGGCGCTGACGCGGACCAGCATCCACAGGGCGGCCTTGGCGCAGCAGTAGGCCGAGTGCCCGGCCAGGCCGTTGTGGCCCATGCCCGAGCCCATGGTGAGGATCTTGCCGCCGCCGCGCCGCCTCAGGTGAGGGATGGCGGCGCGGATGCAGTGGTAGGCGCCGAAGAGGTTCACGGCCACGGTCGCCTCCCAGAGGGCGGGGTCGCCCTCCGTGACCGGCTTCGACTCGAGAACGCCGCCGGCATTGGCGACCAGGATGTCGACACCGCCCAGGGCCTCCACCGCCGCGTCGAACATTCGCGTCACGGCTTCGGGGTCGGTGACGTCGGCGGCCACGGCGATCCCGGTCCCGCCCGCGCGGCGTATGAGCGCCGCCGTATCGTCGATCTGCTCCCGGGTGCGGGCCGTGCAGCAGACCGCCGCTCCGGATTCGGCGTAGGCGAGGGCGATGGCCCGTCCGATGCCGCGGCCGGCCCCGGTGACGACGGCGACCTTGCCGCGGAGGGGCTGGTCTCCTGACCCTCCGGGGCTCACGAGGCGGCCACCCCTTCCTCGATCTCCTCGCTGCGGATGAACTGACGGCAGGAACCGCAGTGATAGCTGCGGGTTCGGACCGAGCGGACCTCACCGTCCGGCGTGGTCACTCGCCGGCTGATGCTCTGCACGGAGACGTTGCGGGAGGCGCGGCAGCGGGGGCAGTACTCGGGATTCATCGTGGGCGGCTCCCTTTCTGGGCGCGGGCGGGATGTGAAAAAGCGAGCTTCACAAGCATAGCGCTCGACCTCCATCTCTTCCTCCTGGGTCCGCGCGGCACTAACCGACCTCTTCAATCACGTCCGGCTCAGGCGTCTGCGTGAACTGGACAGCCTTGATCGTCCTCCTCCCTTCGAGCAAGGCACGCGCCAGACGGTGCCCTCCGTCCATCAGACCGCCGTTCTCGTTGAGAATGACAGGGAATGCGGAGTTGGCCTCATTGATCCGTTTACAGTGAGCGGCCACCTCCCGGATGGTCGGCGTGCGACCCGTGCCGAACCAGCAGTCCCGATCCAGTTCCCGAATGCTCTCCACCTCGATTTCAAACTCGGGCAGCTCCCGGGCCAGCTTCCACAGCCGCTCCGTGTACCAGATGTACCTCTTGCCCCCAACCCTCGTCGAGTGGGTCTCTCGTCTAGGTCTCTGCAAGCCCCCTCTCCCTCAGCTCTCTCAGCTTCCAGAAAGCCCTCCAACAACGCCTGTGCCAGGACACAACCGCCCTGTCCACCGGAGCCATTCTGCTGTAGGCCGCCACAACTCCTGCGGCTTCTTCCTCCCCAACCTCTCTATCCGCCCCGACCAGGAAACCCAGATCCCACATGGGATCACCTAGTGCGAGAAGGTCCCAGTCGACAATCTTGAGTCCCGCGTCACTCGCCAGCAGGTTCCCTGAGAAGTAGTCGCCGTGGACGAGCGCTCCCCTCGCTGACTGTGGCTCGCCGCCTGCGCGGAGCCACTCGATTTCTCCCCGCAGCTCCGGGTACTCAGCCCACCATTCGGACGCCGACTCCTCGAGATCCCGGTAGTCCTTCAGGCCGTTGAGAGTCCGATCTCTGTTGGGTACGGATGATCTGACGAGGCAGGCAAGCTCGTCACCGATCTCCGAGATGGGGATCATGTGCAGCTTCGCCAGTGCTTCCGCGGCCTCCAGCCTTGTGGTCGCAGTCCATGGACGCGCCTGCACCTTCTGGTAGACTATGGCCGCCATGTCTCCTCTCGACGCGTGGCCGATCAGCCTGGGTGTTGGAACCCCGAACCTGCGCAGTTCAGAGAGAGCCAGTGCGCTCTTCCTGGCGGCGCCACCGGGACCCAACCCCGAACCGTCCGCGAATCCAGCCTGATAGACCTTGAGTATGACTTGCCTGGGCAAACCATCCAGCTCTACATCGCAGCTCCACACACCGCAGCCACTTTCTCCTCCCATATCCCGATGACAACTGACCACCAGGCCTCGCCCGATACAGCTGCACAGCCAATCCTCAACAGGTCTCATGTGGAGCATCTACCGGCCTTGAGCCAGCCGGGTCGAACCCGGGAGCCATCCCGCTCCCCCTATGGACATAGATCGAGTTCTCCCCATACTCACCATGTTGCAGAACACACTCGAAGCCGTAGGATTCCACCTCCGCTGCGAGCCTCTTCCCATCTCGATAGCACCGCTTGGGAATGTAGGTCTTGCCGTTGATGACCAGTGTGTCGCTGCAGGGAACTGCCTGCTCCAGTTCGGAAGGAGCCTTCTCCAGCGGCTCGTAGTAGTAGTCTGTTGACGGATCGTAGAGGCAATCGCCGTCATAGGTATCGTAAGTCTGGCCGGTGGAGCGATCTACGACTCTCCTCTCCGGGCTGTGCCGCCCGGACTCATAGACAGAGGAACTCACGAGGTAGTAGCCCTTGGGCTTCAGCATGGCCTTGACGCTCTCGAAGACGGACCTGCGCTCTCTTGCGAAGACGATGTGGTTGATGCAGTAGCTGTCGAGTATCAAGTCGAACTGCCGCCCATTCCGCGGAATCGCCGTCACGTCCACGACCTCGTACGCAATGGCCAAGCCTCGCTCGGCGGCTATCTCCCTGGCCTTCCGGATCGCCTCCGGAATCAAATCATAACCGGTGACTCTGTAGCCCCGGTCTGCAAGGTACAGGGCTACCGGGCCCACGCCCGTGCCAAGTTCAAGCGCCTCTGGATCAGGCGTCCTGAACCGGAGCTTCGGCAGGGCCATCTCGAGGAATCCCCGGGAGGAGAAGTCGTGGAAGTCGATGCCACCATACAGCTGCCTTGCCCAGTCTTCCAGGCCCATCCGGGTCATGATCTCGTAACGCCGGACATTCTCGCGCAAGTAGTATCTCACCTGCAGTTCCCTCCTCGCCCCCGCGTGGCAGTCCGATGGCGAGGTGTCACTTCACTCGGCGCCGGATGCCTTAACCAGCCGCGGCTCGTAGCGCTCGACCTCGATCTCTTCCTCGCGTGCCCGCGCCTGCGCGACATCGTAGGCCGCCTGCAGCCGTATCCAGGTCTCCGTCGTCGAGCCGATGGCCTTGGCCAGGCGGACGGCCATGTCGCCGGGAATGCGGGCGCGACCATTCACCAGATTCGACAGGGCCTGGCGGCTGACCCCAAGGACCTTCGCCCCCTGCGTGGCCGTCAGGCCGAGCGGTTCCAGACAGGACACGCGCACGGCCTTGCCGGGGTGTGGCGGATTCTTCATGGGCACTTGGGTTTCCGAGTCAGGTCAGCTCGATGCGGAGCTTCTTGCCCAGGGCCCGCGCAGCCCGGTCCATTGTCTGCAGCGTTACGGAGGGATTGGACGCGTCAAGCAGACGATCCAGCGCTGACCGACTGGTTTGCATGCGCTTGGCCATGGCCGACTTGGACAGCTTGTTCTCCTCCATGAACTGACTCAACTGATAGGCGATAACGCGCTTCACGGCCGTCGCCTCTGCTTCGCCGAGAAGGCCCTCGTCTGCGAGGAACTCATCAAGACTGCTGCCGACATGTCTATTCATCGTGCCTCCCGGAGCATCGTTAGTCTGGATCGTGCCAAAGCGAGATCGCTGAGCGCCGGGCGCTGATCGAGCCCCAGCATCCCCAACTGAGCGTCCACCGCCAGTGCCAAGTGCTCGGGCTGCCCCCTTCGAGCTTCTACTACCAACCGGTGGCGGCGGACCCGCTCACCCTCGAGCTGATGAACGCCATCGACCGGATCTACCCCCGGCCCCGACCGACCTTCCCCAACCCTCAGCATCGGGTCTATCCGTATCTGCTGCGAGGGGTGACCGTGGACCGGCCGGACCAGGTGTGGTGCAGCGACATCACCTATCTGCCCCTGCCTTCCGGCTTCGTTTTCCTGGTGGCGGTCATGGACTGGTTCAGCCGCTACGTGCTGGCCTGGCGGGTCTCCAACACCCTCGACGCGGCCTTCTGCCTGGAGGTGTTGGAGGAGGCCCTGAGCCAGGGGCGGCCGGGGCCCGGGTGAGCATGGACGGCCGCGGCCGAGCGCTGGACAACATCTTCATCGAGCGGCTGTGGCGCTCCCTGAAGTACGAGGACATCTACCTGAAGGCCTACGACACCGTCCCCGAGTTGGATCGAGGGCGTGGCGGCCTACTTCCGCTTCTACAACCTCGAGCGGCCGCACCAAGCCATCGACTACGAGACCCCCAGCGATGTCTACCACCGGGCCGCCTGAGCGCAGGGGGCTCCTCAGGGCTCCGGGGGCCGGCTTGGGTGCCAGTCCGGGACGCGGGGCTTCCATCCCGGAGGCGTCTCATGTTGCCTGCCACTGCCATACACGAATCGGATGACGTCTTCCAGGCTGTTCTCCTTTGCCGCGCCCAAGAGGAAGAGGTTGGCAAACCTGGCTTGCGATACGGAGATGCGTTGTCCCTCCATCGAAATGTTGCTGTTCAGGCCGTCTCCCTTGTCGGGGAAGCGAAAGGGCACGCCATGGCACACCACCAGAGCATTGGAGGGCGGCAAATCCTCCGCTGGGTAGGTAACTCCCTGTCCGGCGAAATCGCCATCCCCACGATTGTCGTCGAATGAAATCCCGTCGTTGTTGAAATAGGGAGTCAGGTCGAGAATCTGACAGGCGATCCAGGGATTCGTCATGGTGATATCGCGCGGTGTGCCGGCAATTTGCTTTCGACGTATTTGCTCAGAGCTTTCACTGAGTCGAAGAGCCCTGCCTGCAACTCGTCGTCCTCTACCTCCAGTCCGAATTCCTCCTCCATGGCGAAGACGATCTCCAAGGTAGCGATCGAGTCCAATCCGAATCCGCCTCCAAGGTAGCGATCGAGTCCAATCCGAATCCGCCGCCGAAGATCGCCTCGTCATCGGGGATCTCTTCGGGTTTGACCTGAAGGTTGAGCGCCTCAAACGATGAGTCTCTTCACCCGCAGGGTTATGTCCGCGTGATTCGCTAAGGGTTGACCTCGTCTTGGTCGTGTGACATTCCTCGTTCTCCTGGCAAGCAAGCGATCTTGCGCTTCGCACTCAATCTATCACGAAACGTCCAGGGTTCCAATGGCGCCGGCTGGCGTCATGCCGGCCGCGACCCCGGCGGATCCCTTCTCATCAGAAGAAGCGGCACCACCAGCACCAACAGCACGGAGGAAGAGATCAGGCCGCCCGAGGTCCCGAGGGCCAGGGTGTACCAGAAATCGGAGCGGTCCGGCTGCAACAGGAGAGGCACGAATCCCACTACCGTGGTGAAGGTGGTGATGAAGATCGGCCGCAGGCGCTGGAAGGCGGCCCGGATGACGGCCTCCTTGGGGGAAGAACGCCGTCTCCTGAGGGCGCTGGAAACATGGTGCACGAGCAGGATGGAGTTGTTCACGGAAATGCCCATCAGCAGCAACAGCGAGGCGTAGCCGCCCTGGTTGAAGGGGGCGTGCGAAAGGTAGAACCCGGCGCCCACGCCGACGAGGGCCAGGGGCAGGGCGATGAGCACCAGCAGCGGCTTTGTCCAGGATTCGAACAGGGCCGCGGTGATCATCCAGACCAGCAGGACCGAGAGCAGCAGGATCAGGGCCAGCTCTCTCTCTTCCCCTCTATTGAATCCCGTCCAGGTCCAGCTTCCCGACAGGCTGTACCCGTACGGCACGGGGGTGTGCTCGAGCAGATCCTTGACCACTCTTCTGCTGTACTTCCAGTCCCCAAGGATGGTGAAGCCGACTTCCTTGAGGTAGCGCTGGTTTTCGCGTTGAATCGCCGGCGGCGCCATCTGCTTCCGCACCTCGCCCACGTCGCCCAGCCGGGCGGCGTGTCCATCCAGGAGAACCTGGTTCAGGGCGCGCAAGTCGGTTTGATCGCCGGCCGCATCGACGACCTCGGCCGGGTACTGGCGCCGGTCGACGTAGAGGTTTCCGACTTGGGCGCCCTGGTGGAGCCGGGTCTGTATCTCGTCTATGACCTCGGCGTGGTCGATTCCCAGCATCGCGGTCTTGGCATGATCGATCCGGGCCAGCATCTGGTAGCTAAGCGAGCCGTGGGCGTAGTCCAGGCGGATGTCCCTGATCCTTCGTGAGCGGCGTTCCCGCAAGCGCTCGGCAACCGCCTCGGAAATCTCACCCACCTTCCTGAGATTGTACCCCTTGATCTTTATCGACCGGGTCACGGAGCGGCTCAGGCTGCGGCCCGCGGGGTCGAGGTCCTTGCCGTACACCCAGTAGGAGACGCCGCCGAGATTGGCTCCATACGACACCAGTTGATCGTAGAGCACGTAGGGCCACTCGGTCTTTCGGTACTCCTCCTTCAGCAACACCTGGATAAGGCCGCTGCCGCCCCAGGTCTGGGTGATGATTCCCTTGACGTAGGGAGCGAAGGAGTACAACTGCTTTTCGAAGCCCTGCAGAAGGCCGTCCATCCTGCTTATGTGGGAGTTGCCCGGCATCCTGAGGAACACGCTGAGGGAGAATCCCTCGACCGTCTCCCTCAGGCGTTCTCTGTAATGACTCTTGTCCAATCGCGAGTTGACGTCGTGATACAGGTAGTAGCTCGCCCCTCCGAACAATCTGAAGAGCACAGGTCTCGCGCTGCCGATGGCGCCCCACACTCCGTTGTAGAGCTGTGTCCCGCGGTCGGCGAGGCGTTCGCGGAACGAGCCCCACCCCTGCTGCTCGTCGAGATGTGTTACATGACGATCGAGCATGCCGGCGTCGAGAGAATCTCTTGCCGCCAACCACTTGCGGTACTCCTGGCGCGTTTCCACCTCTCCGGGCGCCTGTCTTTCGACCCGCCGCGGGCCCTTGCCGATCTCGGGGGGCAGCAGCCAGATCGGAAGCCCCACCATCCACGCCACCAGCCCCAGTACCCATGCCCTGCGCCGCCGACAGCGGTCGAGGATGCCTCGGTAGCCGCGGTACAGGCGGCCCTCGCCGAAGGCCCGGGGACGGACGAGCGCGGTGCGGCAGAAGAAGACGGGGATCAGGGTGAGGGAAACGACCAGGGCGAGGGCGAGGGACAGGCCCAGGGAGAGGGCGAAGGACTTGAAGAACCGCTGCAGCTCTTCGGAGAGGAACAGCACCGGCAGGAAGGCGCCGAGGGTGGTCAGGTTGGAGACGACGATGGGGTGCGTCACCTCGCGCAGCCCCGCGGCCACGGCCTCCTTGAGTTCCCCCTTGCGGACGCAGCCCCCGGCGCGGCGATGTACATAGTCGTAGACGACGATGGCGTTGTCGACGATCAGCCCGAAGCCGAGAGTAAGCCCGGCCAGTGTGACGAGGTTGAGGTGCATGCCGAACAGGAAGAACAGGCTCATCGCCCCGGTTACGGACAGCACCACCGAGGACAGGATCAGGAGCACGGCCTCCCAGCGCTTGAAGACGGCCAGCAGCACCAGTGAGATCAGCAGGATGGAGAAGACGGACCGCCGCAACAGAAAGCGGAGATCGGCCGCTACCTCGGCGCCCTCGTCGTTGAGCACCACGATCTCTGTTCCAGCGGGCAACCGCGCCGACAGCGCGACGAGTTCTTCCCGCACCCGCCGGGAGGTGGCGGTCATGTCGCTGCCGGCCGCATGGTCGACCTGCACGGCAACGGCGTTGCGGCCGTTGATCCGATTGAGGACCCGTGGGTCGCCGGGGTGGTAGCGGACGGTGGCGACGTCCCCCAGAGAGAGGACGCGGCCTTCCTTCAGCCGCTGCAGCGGAATCCGCCTCAGCGCGTCGAGATCCTCGATGCCCCCGGGCACCTCGATGCCGGTGCGGATGCCGTGGCCTTCCGCGGCCCCGAGGGAACGGGTCTGCATGCCGTGCGTCGCCAGCGCCCCCCTGACCGCGGCGAGGCCGATGCCGAAGCGCCGGGCACGGGCCCGATCCATTTCGATACGGACGCTCTCCTCGCCGCCGCCGTGCACCGTGACTTCCCGGACACCGGGCAGGGCCTGCAGGGGCAACCGCATCTCCTCCTCTACCAGCTTGCGCAGATCGCTCGGGGACACGCCGCCAAGGACATCGAACCGGATAAACCCCCGGATCTCCTGGAGCAGATCGGGCTCCGAGCGCCGCACCCGCGGCCAGGAGACCCCCTCCGGCCGCTCGCGGAAGAAGGAGTATATGCGCTCCCTGAGCTCCAGCTCGGCCAGTTGCAGGTTGGCGTCGCGGGCGAAGTCCGCGGTGACGAAGGCGCTCCCGTGCGAGGTGGTGGACCTCAACTCCTCGACGGCGCCCACCCCTTGCATTAGGGCTTCGAGGGGGGCGGTGATTCTCGCTTCGATCGCCGCCGCCGAGGCGTCCCGCCAGGAAACGCTCACCGTGAGCCGAGGGGCCTGCACTTCCTCGGAGATGTCGATCGGTATGAGAGGGAAGCAGAGGAGACCCAGGGCGCAGAGCCCCGCTCCGGCCACGCCGACGGCCACGGGCCGGTCGAGCAGGGCGCGGGCGGTTCCTGCACCCATACTTTCAGCCCCTCGTCTTGACCACCACCGAGTAGAGCAGGGGAACGACGACGAGGGTCAGCAGGCTGGCCAGGGTGATGCCGCCGACCACGGCCCAGGCCAGGGGGTGCCGCAGCTCGGCCCCACTGCCGCTGGACAGGGCCATGGGCAGCAGGCCGCAGACCGTGGTCATGGTGGTCATGCAGATGGGGCGAAAGCGCATGCGGCCGGCTTCGGCAATGGCCGCCCGCAGGTCGCCTCCGACGCGGAAATGGGAGTGGATGAAGTCGACCTTGACGATGGAGTCGTTGACGACGATCCCGACCAGTACGATGCATCCGAGCAGGGACATGACGTTCAGGCCGTGGCCGGTCAGCCACAGGGTCAACACCACCCCGGCCACCGCCAGCGGAACCGCGGCGACGATGATAAAGGGGACGACGAGGGACTCGAACTGGGCGGCGAGAATGAAGTAGACGAGAGTCACGGATATGGCGAGAACGACGTACAGGCTGCGGTACTGCTCCTGCCGCTCCGCCTCCTGCGACCCGGTGTCGATCCAGTAGCCGCCTGGAACTTCCAGGCGGTCGAGCAGCGGCGCGAGCCGCGCGTGGGCTTGCGCGAGGTCTATCCCTTCGAGGCCGGCCGATATGGTGACGGTGAGCGCGTGGTCCTCGCGGTGGATCTCTTCGTACCCCAAGCCGGGTTCGAGCCGGATCAGTTCGGAGAGCGGCACCTCCACGGTCCTGCCTTCCCGACGGACGGGGTATTGCATGTTGAGCAGGTTCCAGGGGTCCATATGATCACGGCCCTCGGGGAGCAGGCGGATGTCGATATGTTCGACGAAATCAAGGAATTGGGTCGGTGTGCTTCCCTGCAACTGCCGCTCGATGAAATCGGTGAGGTCAGCAACGCGAATGCCGTAGGTGATGACGGCGTTGCGGTCGACCACGAGGTTCAAGGCGCGCTTGCTGGGCCGCAGATTCGAGCTTGGGTTCACGAATCCTTTCGTCTGCCGCAGGTATTCGACGATCTGGCCCCCGAGGTCCGCCAAGGTCTCCACTCCTGGACCGACGATTCTGAGGTCAAAGGAGGCGTCTCGCGTCTGGAACAAGTGTTCGAAGACGGTTTCCGGTTGTTCCACAACAAAGGTCATCCCGCTGAAATCGACGAAGACCCGCTCGAGTCCCGCCGCCACCTCCCGGCTACTCATGCCTTCCTCAATTTCGATGTCCATGACCGCCTTGTTCGGGCTTGGTTGACGCTTCAAGTCGAGTCTTCCGGTGATGCCGACCGCAGAGAGCACGGACCGCACCCCTTCCTGCTGGAGCATGAGACGCTCAAGCCGGGTGACTTCCGCGGTCGTCGCCGCCAGGCTCGCCTCGGCGGGCAGTTGTACACGGACCACGAGGTGTTTCCTGTCTACGGACGGCATGACCTCCCGGTCGAGGTGCTCCGCCATCCACACGCTCAACAGCAGCAGAAGCAGGACCGCACCCAGCACCTTGCCGCGGTGGTCGAGAGCGCGGCTGAGAACTCGCTCGTACAAAGTGGAGATGCTGTTGAACATGCGCTGGAAGAGGTGGACAGACCAAGTGAACAGGCGCAGGGGGGGGCGCAGTAACAGAAACAGGGCGCGGCCGAACAACCGGAAGCAGAAGCGCACGGGCCGCAGGAATACGGGCGCAGGCCCGCCTGTCCCCGCCTGCGGGCGGCTTGCAGCTGAAGCCTCGTTTCCCTGACTCCGTGAGGAGAGCATCGGCAACAGGGTGATCGATACCAGCAGCGAGACGGCCAGAGACAGGGAGATGGTGACCGCCTGCTGGTAGAAGAGCGCCCCGGCGATCCCTTCGACGAACACCATGGGCATGAAGACGGCCATGGTGGTCAGGGTCGAGGCGGTGATGGCCAAGCCCACCTCCGTAGTACCGGTAACGGCAGCTTCGCCAGGGGCAAGTCCCGTTTCGCGGTGGCGGTATATGTTCTCGAACACGACGATGGAGTTGTCCACCAGGATGCCCATGGCCAGGGCCAGCCCGCCAAGAGATATGATGTTGAAGTGAATGTCGAGGAGATACATGCAGACGAAGGTGGTCACAATGGAGACCGGTATCGACAGACCGACGACGAGCGGATTCCTCAGATCCCGGAGGAAGTAGACGAGGGTGAGGATGGCGAACACCGAGCCGAGATAGAGCGCCTGCAGGACGCTGTCTATCGACTCGCGGATGAACTCCGCCTGGTCGAAGACCGGCCGCACGGCGAAATCGGGGTAGTCCCGGGAGAACCGGTAGAGGTCGCCGTACACCCTGCGCGAGGTCTTGACGGTGTTGGCTCCAGCCTCCTTGAACAGGTGCAGGGTGATGACCTCGTGGCCGTTGAAACGGGTGTATCCACGGCGCTGCTGGTACCCCTCCTCGATGCGGGCGACCTCCTCGAGGCGGATCAGGCGGGGCTCAAGTCTCACGGGGATCTGCCGAATTTCTTCGAGGCTGGTGAACTCCGCCTGTATTCTCAGGGGAAACTCCGAATACCCGTCGCGAATGACGCCGCCGAGGCCTGCGACGTTGAACTGCTCCAGGCTCCTCTCCACCTCGGCGAAACCGACACCGTAGCGGCGGCTTTTCTCGATGTCGAGGAAGACCTTGATCTCGCGGTCGAGACCGCCGGCCACCTGCACCCAGGCCACACCTTCGAGTTGCTCGAGCCGGCGCTTGACGACCGCCTCGGCGACTTCTTTCAGCTCCGTCAGAGCCTCATGGTAATCGCGGGTGGAGCGGGGATTCTCGACCCGTTCCCCGGTGACGATCAGCGTCATCACAGGTGCCGCGGAAGGGTCGAAACGCAGGATGTTGGGATGGTCGGCGGCCCTCGGCAGACGTACTTGGTCGAGATAACCGCGCAATTGGATGAAGCCGAGGTCCATGTCGCTTCCCCAGCGGAAGCGGACGTCCACCAGGGAGAGGCCATCCCGCGAGACCGACTGGATGCGGCTCACACCGCTTACGGCGCTGATCGTGGCCTCGAGCGGGCTGGTGACGTACTGATCCACATCGCGGACGTTCATGCCCGGCACATCCGTGCGCACAAGGAGCCGGGGCACGTCAATCTCGGGCAGAAAGTCAACGCTCAGCCGGAAGAAGGAGTAGACCCCCATCATGGCCGCGGCCAGGAAACAGACCGAGGTCGCCACCGGCCGATGCACTGCGAACCTCACGACACGCATGATGGCAGGGTCTCAGTCCTGAACTACCACTATCTTGGCGTCGTGGCCCAGGTTGAAGTGGCCGGCCACGATCAGCTCCTCGCCTTCGCTCACCCCTTCGGTGATCTCGATGAAGTCGTCGTTCTCCAGCCCGGTCTTGACGTAGCGCCACTTCGCCAGCCCTCCCTCGCGCACGAACAGGAGTTTGCGGTCGTCGCGGACGAGGAGGGCGTCCCGGGGCACGAGGAGTCGCCGCACGAACAGCCTCGTCTCGACCGCGACCTGCGCGAACATGCCCGGCTTGATGCGGTGGCCGGGGTTGTCGATGCGGATGCGGACGTCGCAGGTCCCGCTCTCCGGGTCGACTACCGGGCTGACCGCCGCGATGACCCCCGTGAACTGCTCCCCGGGAAACGCATGAGGTCGGATGAAGACTTCGGCGCCGGCCTGCACCAGGCGCAACTCGCTCTCGAGGATGCCGACCTCGAGCAGCAGCGGATCGGGGGCCACCAGCCGCATCAGCTTGCGGCCTTGCGAGATCGTGCCGTTGAGGGTTGCCTCCAGCCCGGTCACGTACGCGTCAAACGGGGCTCTGACCACGGTATGCCCGAGGTCGAGCTCGGCCCGTCGCAGGTCGAGCCGGGCCCGGATCAGTCCCGTGGTGCTGGCGATCCACTCCTTGGGCGCGTACTCGGCGAACAACTCCAGGGCGGTCCGGTCGTTGCGATCGGCCGTGTCGGCCGCCGCCGCGATCTCATCCCGGACGCGGCCGGTTCGTTGCAGCTGCCTGCTCAGCAGGGCGACCGAGGCGTACTCCCGGGCCGAGCGAGTCACTACGTCCCTGGCCAGCAGGCAGGCAATTTCGTACGGCTCCGGATCGATCTCAAGAACGAGATCCCCTTCGCGTACGAAGCTGCCCTCATCGACGGCAAGACGGATTACCGGCCCCGACACCCGGGCGACGAGATCGGTCTCGCGGTGGGCCCTGAAGACGCCACTCGAGGTGATCCGCTGTACGAGGTCGCGGCGGCGGATCTCTTCCACGGCCACCGGCGTTACCGGGGGTTCGATCGGGGGCAGCTCGTCGAGCGCGCGCCCTTCTTCGAGCGAAATCTCGTCCGCCCCGCCTGCATCCGCGCCTGTCGACGTGGAGTAATCGACCAACGCCCACACCGAGAGCCCCACCCCAAGCCCCAGGAGCACGTAGCGGAGGTTCTTTAACATGGCCATCGACGGCGATGCCGAAGGAGTAGCGTCCTGCATGCTGCACTCTCCTCCGGCGTATCGACAAGAGACGCTACTTCTTCTTGTCGGCGAAGTACTCGATCACTACATCGACGGCCTTGTCAATACCGGCCTCGGAGGCGATCGATACAGCCGGCCGGTCGAACGTCTAATCGAGTGCACTCGGCGGTGCGACACTTTGGGTCCTGACGCGGCTTCCCCTTGGGCTGAAGAACGCTTCCGTCAGGGATGGGCATCCGCCAGCTCGCCCCTCAAAAACAGTCTCAAGAAGGGCAGACTAACCTCCTTGTCCTGAAGCCAAGTCAATTCCGTACAGTTCGATGGTCCCATTGGAGATCTCTGACTCTTCTTCTGATGGAGGTCTCCAAATACAAAGCCGATCCTCCCAAGCTGCAATCCTGTTCCAAGGCACGTGTACGGCCAACGAGCGGAAACGCTCCTCCGAATCTGGGGTAAGACCGTACACCTTGATTGTCGACGCCCCTTCCCCTTCAAGGTCGTAGATAGCCCATCCTGGGTCCGTGGCGTGACGAACAAGTAGGTATCTATCTTGGAACAAAGTCATTCTCATCAGGAGAGTCATCCCCGAACTCATCAATTCAGTCATCAACTCCCTGGTGCCAGTACCAACATCGTGGAATCGCCCAGGTAAGGGAGTAAACCCTTCAGGACGGAAACCAAACCTTCTTGTGATCTCTCCTGTAGTGGCGTCAATCTCCTTTACATGGTAGTCATTTACCCCCAGGTAGTACAGCCGATGCCGGGAGGTGCTGTAACACAAGTGGTAATAACGACCCATCCGAGCCGTGAGAAACTGCTCTCTGTCCGTCGAAACAGGGGTGTGATAGCTCATCTCCCAAGTCGCGGGATCGAGGCGCGACACCGTCATGTCACGCTCCCTTCCCAACACAAACAGTTCCCCCTCCCGTCCGGTCAAGACACGTGTATCATCATAGCCTGTCCATTGATCCAAGTAATTTCCAAGTCGATCATATCGGATGATACCAGCAGTATGTAGAAGGTAAACGAAACCCGTAGGATCTATGGAAATAGCAATCGGTGGAGTGTACTCACCCGGCCCGGCCCCCTTCCGCCCGAATGACCGAATGTAGCGTCCGTCAAGCAAGCTGAATTCATGTGCCGCGTCGCCAACGCCATCAACGAGCAGCAAGCTGCTGTCAGGGGATACGCTCATCCAAGCCACCGATCCGATGGCTGGCGCCTCTTCGTCCAAGGCCAATTCGACCTGACCTTGGAAGATTAGACCAATCTCGCCTGCGGGTTGTACCGGCGTCTCCAGAATGCTGGATTCATCGACTCCCTCTACCGGGCCGCTGACGAGCACCCAAGCGAGCACCAGAGTTTGGACGTATGAAAGCACCTTATTCGCAACGCAACTCCGGGATGGCTGACCAAGTCGACGATTGTGGCGATCGGAGGCGGTAGGGAGGTATCTCATATGGGATCGCAATCCTGACTGTTATAGGGATGTAGGGGGTCAATACCCCCTGGACGCTCACCGTCTCCTTTCAGATGCTGAATGTAGCGCCACAGCGCGACCAATCCAACAACCGCATCTTTGGTAAGTGCCTTGTGAAACTATGATATCCGCCTTGTGAAATGTCGAGTTTCTCCTCTGATCGCTCGCCCCAGATTCTCGTTGGAGTTCATGGATTGGGCGAGGTGATCCACTCGAGGATCGCATACTTGGTCAGAGCGGCCGAACTGTCCAGGCCGAGCTTTCTGCTGATAGCCCAGGCTTGGGAGCGCACGGTTGTCTCGCTTACCGCCATGTCGCGGCTATTTCCTTGACCCTTTTAGCGAGCGACGAATAGACTCGCTAAAGGCGCCGATCAATTGCGGGCTCACGTACTGGTTTCCTGCCTCCACCTCCCGAATTGGTGCCGCCAAGCTTCCGTGGCCGTCCGCTCTTCCAACATAGGCCGAGGCTCCAGCCTCCATCATTTTGCCCATGAGGCGGTCGTTGTGCACGGACAGGCCAACCAACCGGACCCCGGGGGTTTTAGGCCAGTATTCTGCCGCGTCGCCGGGACGCCGTTCAGTTCCGGCAGGACGCACTCCATCACCACCACATCGGGCGGACCGCCGCGAACCAAGTCGACGGCAGTACGCCCGTTTTCAGCCTCAAGCAGTACTCGCCACCCTTCCAGCGTGGTCGTGTGATCCTGTACTACCAAGACACTGATGGTCATGGATGAACGTATCTCCTGGAGTTTCCCCGGTCTCATGGGCAGTGGCCGGCCCGGCCGTGGCATGGCGACGGGTCTGTGGCCACCGCCGCCGCCGCCAGTGTCTTCTGCTCCGCACGGCTCGACCATTCGCGGCGGATCCCTTCATCCCGGTCCGCCTGGACCCGCCAAGTCGCGGATCGTCTGGCCGGAGGGCTCGAACTCCCGGGCCAGGCCTCCGGGCTCCACCCCGCCCGGACCAGCTGGACCATCTGCTCCCGAACTCCGGCGGGTAAGTGGGGCGTCTCGGCATGGTTGGACAGCCTCCCTCTCTTCAAGGGACAGGGTGTCCACCAAAGCGGGGCAACTCCATTGAGTGCCCCTGACTTGATTGTGAGCAGCTGGCGCTGGAGATGCCCTACGAGGAGCAGAAGGGCTACCAGACCCACTACCTGCTGATCGACGTCGAGCTGCTGCACCGGCTGAGGTAGGACGTGGCCGCCGCCTACGTGCGGGCCGTGGACTGGTTCTGCGGCGGGCCCGGGTCCACGGAGCGGGGTTCGCCCTGTCCCAGCACTACTACGGGATCGTCTGCCGGCACCTCGCCTACGCCTGGCGCCTCACGGGACACAGGCCCTACCTGGAGATCGCCCGGGCCGTCCTCGAGCGGCTCATGCAGATGCAGGACTGGAGCGGCGACCCCAAGAGGCGGCGCTCCGTGGGCATTAGCCCCATGGGGCTCAGCCTGCTGTTCTTCGGGGTCCCCTGCCTGCTCGAGGCGCTGGCCGAGGCGGGGATGCAGAGCCGGGGGGCTGAAGCCTCAGGGGACCGGGCTCGAGGCCGGCGGGGCCTCGGCGAGGAGGAAGCCCGGCTCGTCGCCGTCCTGGAAGGCCCCCTGGTACTATGGCTCTCTGGCTTCGGCCGAAGCTCTGGCAATTGCGACTATCCGGGTGGCATCCAGAAGCTTGGGCAGATTATGGTCCGGGAATACAGAATAGAACTCTTGCAGCACTTGGCGGTACTTGGCTAATAGAGGCTCAGGAGACCTGAGGTCTCGATTCCTGAACTCCGTGAACAGATCCATTTTGTTGATAATGAAGTCGGCAATGCTGAGATAGCTGGCCTCAGAGTGGGTCTCGAAGCCTCGGAAAGCGAGCCCATTCGACAAAGGCGTCTCACTCCTCACCAAACTCTTTTCCTCTTCGGAGAGGCGGCAGTACGAATCCTCAAGGAGGCGCCACACCTTTAGCACTTCAAAGACCTCATCAACTCGGCTCTGGCTGTGCAGATGGACGATCAGTCTCTCTCGATCACTGATGCTTGCGTCTGGACTCTCCCTCGAGTAGCTGGATTCTCCCTTCAGCAAGAGACCCTCCTTTGAGCGTTCCGGCGTGGTCTCCCTGGCGTCCCTCACCGGCGTTCGCGCAGCCGTCGGGCGTAGGGGGTCTCGATGCCGTACCGGCGGCACAGCCGGCTGAAGCTGCGCGGCTCGATCCCGAGGGCCCGGCTGGCGGCCTCGTTCGTCGAGTACATGCGGGCGGCTCGCTCGACGCGGCCCCGCTCCATCAAGCGTTCTCCCTGGACCATGGCTCATCCCCGTCAGAGTTGTCCTGCCGACACAGACGACGGCTCGGACAAGGATCTTCCTCGGAGTCCGCCCCAGCGCCGATGCCCGGACAGCTATCGAAGAGAGCCAAGGCCTCTTCCTCCAAGGCCGAGATCTCCAGAAAGCGGTCGTGCAGTCGCTCCAGTATTGACTCCGTCGCTTTTGATATCCGCCTGGGAAGTGTGGAGTTTCTCCTCTAGTCGCAACCCCGGATTTTCGTTGGAGTCATGGATTGGGCGAGGTGATCCCCTCGTTGACCGCATACTTGGTCAGAGCGGCAGAACTGTCCAAGCCGAGCTTTTTCCTGACAGCCCAGACTTGGGAGCGCACGGTTGTTTCGCTTACCGCCAATGCCGCAGCTATTTCTTTAGCCTTCTTGCCTTCGGCAGTGAGCTGGAGCACCTCTCTCTCCCTCGGTGTCAGAGTGGACGACCTGCCACTCAGCGAGCGACGAATGTAGTCGCCAAAGGCGCCGATCAATTGCGGGCTCACATACTGGTTTCCTGCCTGCACCTGCCGAATTGCTTCCACCAAGCTTCCGTGGCTGTCCGCTCTTCCAACATAAGCCGAGGCTCCAGCCTCCATCATTTTGCCCATTAGGCGGTCGTTGTGCACGGACAGGCCAACCAACCGGACCCGGGGGGTTTCGGCCAGTATCTGCCGCGTCGCCTCGACGCCGTTCAGTTCCGGCAGGACGGCCTCCATGACCACCACATCGGGCGGACTGCCGCGAACCAAGTCGACGGCAGTGCGGCCGTCCCTAGCTACGCAGCAGATTTCGATGTCGTCTTCAGCCTCAAGCAGTACTCGCCACCCTTCCAGCGTGGTCGTGTGATCCTGTACCAGCAAGACACTGATGGCCATGGATTGAACCTTCCTCCTCGAGTTACCTGGTTTCGCGGACAGTGGCCAGTCGGCCGTGGGGATGGCGACGGGGCGTGGACCACCGCCGCCGCCGGGCGTAGTAGCCGCTGGAGGAGATCTTCAGGACACGGCACATGTGTAGTATCTCACCTGCACAATCCTCTTCGCCCATGGCTTGGCAGATCGAGGCGGCTAAGCCTCCAGCCCGTAGGCGGTGATCTTGGCCAGCAGTGTCTTTCGGGTGATCCCGAGCCGGGCGGCGGTGCGCGTGCGGTTGTGGCTCTCCTCGGCCAGGGCCTCGGCGATCGCCTGCCGCTCGACCGCGGCGAGACGGTCGGCCAGGGTGCCGGCAGCCGGGGTCTCGGACGGACGGCGCAGGCGGGGCGGCAGGTCCGTCTCGTCCACCTGCCGGCCGTCGCACAGGATCGCGGCGCCGCGGATGACGTTCTCCAACTCGCGCACGTTGCCGGGCCAGGCGTAGGACCGCAGCAGGTCCATAGCGCCGGGCGTCACCCCTTCCACCGGCCGCTCCAGCTCCGGACCGACCTGCTGCAGGAAGTGCTCCACGAGCAGGGGCAGGTCCTCCAGCCGCTCGCGCAACGGGGGCAGCCGCAGGGAAACGACGTTGAGGCGGTGGAACAGGTCCTCCCGGAAGGCGCTTTCCTCGACCTGTTGGTGCAGGTCCCGATTGGTGGCCGCCACGATGCGCACGTCCACGGGGATGGCGGCGGTGCCGCCGATGCGGCTGATCTCGCGCTCCTGTATGACGCGCAGGAGCTTGGCCTGCACCTCGGCGGGGAGCTCGCCGACGTCGTCGAGGAACAGGGTGCCGCCGCCGGCCTGCTCGAACCGGCCCTCGTGGCGGCTGCGGGCGTCGGTGAAGGAGCCCGCCTCGTGGCCGAAGAGCTCGTTCTCCACCAGGCTCGCGGGCAGGGCGGCGCAGTTGAGGGCCACGAAGGGACCCTCCCGGCGCCGGCTGAGGTTGTGCAGGGCGCGCACCACCAGCTCCTTGCCGGTGCCGCTCGCGCCCTCCACCAGGACCGTGGCCTCCGTCGGGGCGACGCGCCTCACTTGGGCGCAGACGGCCCGCAGGGGGCCGCTGACGCCGACGACGTTGTCGAGGGCGTAACGCTCGTCCAGCTGCTCGCGCAGGGCGGCGACCTCGCCCCGAAGCCGGCGCCGCTCCAGGGCCCGGCGGACCAGGGAGAGCAGCTCGTCGTTGTCGAACGGTTTCTCCAGGTAGTGGAAGGCCCCCTCCTGGATGGCGCGCACCGCCGTGGCGACGTTGCCGTAGGCGGTCATCATCACCACCTCGCCGTCCCATCCCCCGGCGCGCAGGCAGGCCATCGTCTCGAGGCCGTCCCGTCCGGGGAGGGTGAGGTCCATCAGCACGAGGTCCGGCGGGTCCTCGGCGGCGGCGCTCAGACAGGCCTCGCCGGACTCCACCGCCCTCGGGTCGAGCCCCTCTTCCCGCAGCAGGAGGGTCACGATCTTCCGGATGCGGGCCTCGTCGTCGACGACGAGGACGCGGCCCCGAGCGCGGCTCATCGCGCCCTCCCGTCGAGGGGGAGGCGGACGTGCACGGTGGTGCCGGCTCCGGGCCGGCTCTCGATGTCGATCTGCCCCTCGTGGCGGGAGACGATCCCGTAGCAGACGGCCAAGCCGAGGCCGGTGCCCTCCTCGCGGGTGGTGAAGAAGGGGTCGAAGACGAGGTCCAGGTCCTCGGCGGGGATGCCGGGGCCCGTGTCGGCCACGCTGACGCGGAGGGTGTGATCGGAGCGGACCATCCCGAGAGAGAGTCGGCCGCCCTCGGGCATCGCCTGCAGCGCGTTCATGCACAGGTTGAGGAAGACCTGCTTCAACTGGTCCGGGTCGCCGCGCGTGCGTCCCTCCTCCTCCGGCAGCACGAACTCCACGCCCTGGGTGCGGGCGGCGCTGTCGAGCAGGCGTCCGACCTGGCGCAGCAGGGCCGGCACGTCGACCTCCTCGAAGTGCGGCTGCGCGGGCCGGGCGAAAGAGAGAAGACCGGCGATGATGCCGTTGATGCGGTCCACCTCGCCCAGCAGTTCGTCGACGAGGACCGCCTTCTCCGAGCCCTCCTCGAAGTCGGGGCGGAGGTACTGGATCGTGCTGCGGATGCTGGTCAGAGGATTGCGGATCTCGTGGGCCGCCCCCGCGGCCAGCTCCCCCAGGGTGGCCAGCCGCTCGGCCCGGTACAGACCTCGCACCCGCTGGCGTCCCTGGCGCAGGAGCAGGGCGTTGTGCAGGGCCAGGCCGAAGAGGGGCAGGAGGTCGCGGAGAAGGTGCTCGCGCTCGGAGGCGGAGACGCGGATCTCTCCCAGGAGGAGGAGACCTACGAGGTGGTTCATGGACAGCACCGGATGGATCACGTCGACCCCGAGGCGGCGCAGGAGAGTGCTCTCGGTGTCGGTGAGGTAGTCCCGGATCTGCGGCGCCTGGAGCAGATCGAGAGCGGTCTCGTTCACCACCAGCCACTTCACCAGCCGGCTGTCCCGGCCAAAGCGAAGGTCCGCCAACGCGCTCTCGTCGCAGCCGCGGTGACAGAAAGGCGCGAAGGGCTCGCGCCCGTCCTCGGCCAGCAGCAGAGCGGCGCGCCGGGCGCTGAGGGCGGTGCGGAGGCGGGCCACCTCCCCCTCGGCCAGGGGCTCCAGGTCGGTCACCAGCCCGAGGGCGGTCGTGGGGCCGGGCCGGCGCTCCCCGGCCTGGCCGCGCGACGCCGGCCGCCGTCGCAGCCACGACATGACGGGCCTCACGAAGGCGGTCCGGCCCTGCGGCGGGGCCGGGGCTGGCCGTGGAAGATGCAGAGGGTGCCCATGTGCGAGAAGCTACCGTGGAGCGGTTCGGTGGTCCACGAGGCTGCCGGTCAGCGGACGTCGTAGCGGCGGAAGGAGAAGTAGGCTCCGAGGAAGCAGACGCCGTTGGCGATGACCAGGACCAGCAGCGGGGCCAGGGCCGCGTCGAGGCGTTCGCGCAGGGACGGTGGGCGGAACTGGAAGCGGGGCACCTCCTCTTGAGAAACCGGCTCCGAGGAGGAGCCTCCAAGGATACGCAGCCGGGGGTGTTCGAAGCCCTCGCGACGCAGGAAGTCGGCGAACTCCTGCCGGTGATCATACGCTTGCTTGACGAAGGCCCGGTGACGGAAGACGCCGGTGACAGTCAGGGCCTCGGACACAAGGCTCAGGGCCGCCACGGGCGACACCAATGTGGTGTTGCGAGCTACTTCAACCTGGTGCAAGAGCAGTGTCCGGTAGTGCTGTTGAGCTCGGTTTATCAACCGTACTGACTCGAAGTAGCCCTCTCCCCCTCCCGCCTTGAAGCTGGCCGACCGAGCCGCGCTGTAGCTGGGTACATCCACGAGGTAGTCCCCCGCGAGTATCCCAGCCTGTGGGAGAAACACGGCAAGCAGCGCCCAGACCACCAGGCTGACGAGCAGTGCGAGCGCCGAGTTGTGGGTCCGGCTCGAAGCCCACAGGCCCAGCCAGAGGAAGGCGGAGACGCAGAGCAGCGTCGCGATCATCACTGCCGCCAAGGTGATCCAAACATCCCCCAGCCGTCCTTCGCCGTTGAGTTGGATGATGGTGACGGCAGCCCCGGCACCAGTCAGGATCGCAGCAGCGGCCATGGCGAGGCCAGCGAGGTATTTTGCCATCAGCACCTGGTCGCGGGGCACCCGGTTGGCCAGCAGTTGCCGCAGACAGCCGCGCTCTCTCTCGCCTGCGACACCGTCGTACGTCAGCAATAGGGCCATCAGCGTGCCCAGCGTCCCGGCGATGAAGATCCAGTCCGGGGCGTTTCGGAACAACATGGGGTTTCGGTCGGCGCGTTGCTCGAACGCGATTCCGAATCCATGTGCCCGCATGCCGGCGACGTTCGGCAGGCCGTGGCTATATCCGCAGCAAGCGAAAGTCAGACCAGCCGGCGGCAACCAGAGGTGGAGCGTTGCGGCTTCCAGCGCGGCCACGTCCTCAGCTGCCCGGATACTCTCTTCGTACTCCTCCACTGCGAGACCATAGCCCACCCGTTGTTCCGCGATGCGCACGCTCCAGACAGTGGCGCCGAGGACGAAGAGCCCGACGATGGTCACCAAGCTGACCGCGAAGCGAAGGCTGCGCAGATGCTCGAGCAGCTCCTTCCACACAAGGACGCGAAGCACGGCGGGTCACCCGATCTGGCGCCGGACAAACCAGCGCAGGCCGAGGAAGAGAGCGAGCCCGTTAGCGGCCAGCAGGAGACCCAAGTCGGGAGCGGCCGGGCCGAAGACACTGCCGAAGGACGGACGATAATCCGGGAAGCGTGGCACGCGGGATGTGTCGACGCCTTCAGGCGCCGGGCTGAAGAAGTAAAGCGACGTGAACAAGCCCTGCTCCCGCATCCAGTCGGCCAGCGTCGCACGGTGTCTGCGGGCGTGAGCGATGAACTCCTCAAAGGAGTATAGGTCGGTTCCAGCCAGAGCTGACACGGCGTTGCGAAAAGCGGCGGCGAGGAAGATTCGGCTCACACTCCGGGTGAGCCATACCTGTCGTGTCCGGGCCAGGATCAGGCGGTCCTCCAACTCGGCGATATCCCGGCCAGCGGCGATCCGCAGAGGTTCGAAGCGTCCGTAGAACGAGGTGAGCTTCGGAATGGCCTCCCTATCCGGCTCACCAACCAGGACGATCTCTCCAACAGACATGGGGACATGAGTAAAGGACTTTCCTAGAATGCCGTATCCCAAGTGTTTCACACCAAGCTGACGAGCATAGGCCTTCTCCATCGCCCGGAAGCCGGTCCAGAACTCATCGTTCACTCGACGGTCAATCTCCTCCCACTGAGACCTCAGTTCCCGCTCCGGTGGGAGCGGGGCGATCTCTCCCACTACGTAAGCCGTAGCCGTGGGGGCCACGATCGTGCAGCCCGCCCAGACCGAGATGCAGGCCACCAGGGCCGTCCCCGACTGACGGACCCGGGACGAGACCGCCAGACCTACCAGGTAGAACGCCGACGTGTAGAGCAGCATCGTGGCGAAGATCAGTCCCACGCGGAGCCACTGCCCCCCGGACAGGGACACCCGGGGCGAGCCGGCCAGGATCAGCGTCGCCAGGAGGAAACCGACCGCCGCCGGCAGCAGGCTACACGCCCCGCCCCCCAGCCACTTGCCCACCAGGATCTGCCAGCGGGCCACGCGATTCGCCGCCATCAGCTTCAGGGTGTTCCTCTCCTGCTCTCCCGAGATCGCGTCGAAAGCGCAGAACAGGGCCATGAGGCTGAATAGGAGGCCCGCCACCGTGGCCAGGTCGAAGGGCGGGAAGGCGGCCACCAGCGGGTTCGTCTCCTTCTTCCAGGTCAGCATCGTGGGCACCTTCGCATGGGAGAACCGCAGGATCGTGCCCATGCGCTTCTCAAGCCCCTCGCTGAACACGCTCAGCGGCGACGGGGGCCGCGACACCGTCTCACGTAGCCTGGAGTAGGAACTGATCTTCTCGAGGCCAGTCCTGATGCGCGCCAGCTCGGCCTCGTGGGCGTCGAGGCGCCGGGCGTAGTCAGCCCGCAGGACCACGGCGCTCACCGACATCAGCACGACGCTTGCCGCCACGGCCAGGCCGAAGCGCCAGGTCAGCAGGTTAGCGAGGAATTCCTTGGCGGCGATAGCGCGGATCACGGATTCAGCCCTCACGCCGCCCGCATGTAGTCGAGGTAGATGCGCTCCAGGTCCTCCGACTTCAGCTCCTCCCGGTCGCGCACCATCACCAGGTGGCCCTCCTTCATGATCCCCACGCGGTCGGCGATCTCCCGGGCCCGGAAGATGTCGTGGGTAGAGATGAAGACCGCCTTGCCCGCGTCGCGCATTTCCATCAGCAGGTCGCAGAAGTCGGCGGCGCCGGCCGGGTCGAGGCCCGAGGTGGGCTCGTCCATGACCACCACCGGCGCGTCCTTCACCAGGACCGCGGCGATGCCGAGGCGCTGGCGCATCCCCTTGGAGTAGGTGCGCACCCGCATCCCGAAGGACCGCTCCGGCAGACCGACCCGGCGCAGGGCCATGGCGTACTCATCCCGCGTGCACCGCTTGCCCGCGAGGCGTGCGAAGAAGTGGAGGTTCTGCAGCCCGGTGAGGTTGCCGTAGAGGGTGACGTTCTCCGGCAGGAAGGCGACTCGCTCCTTGGACTCGAGAGGATTCTCGACCACGTCGACGCCGTCGATGACCGCGGTGCCTTCCGTGGGATCGATGAACCCCAGGACCAAGTTGATCGTCGTCGTCTTGCCCGCCCCGTTGGCCCCGAGGAGGGCGAACAGCTCGCCGCCGCTCACCGTCAGGTTGAGGTGGTCGAGGGCCAGCACCCCGTCCTCGTAGCGCTTCGTCAGGTCGATCGTCTGCAGCATGGGCTGGTTCTCACTTCCTATGGGGTAAGTTTGGGCCTCCCACTGCAAGACCCGTGCCGGGATGCACGAATCGCCATAACTGATGGAGTGGCAAGCGCTTGTGGAGAAGACAGGGAGTCCCCGGGGAGCCTCCCAACTGGGTAGGCAGGGAACAGCGCGATGGCGAACCGTTGGCTCAATCCATTGCCGGCCAAGGAGATAGCCTTTGTGGATCTCTTCTACACACTCCGACTTCCTCCTCCGGCACATTGGAGACGACCGCTTTCCCCAGATGGATCAGGCGCCGACCGGCCCGCGCCGGACCTCACCGGTTCTCTCTCTCACACTACCCACATGGTCTCGCATGTCAAACGGCTCTTGGAGCACCGCTTGCGGCTGTTCCTACCGGCGAATACCTTCGTCCGGTCAAGTGACCATGGCGCCCATAGCAAGGAGTAGGACATGTCGGAGGAGTATCGGCTTCATCTTCAAGTCAGACGAGTAGAAAACGGTCAGTACCTCGCCACCTCCGAGGAATTCGCCGGCTTGGTGGCCCAAGGGCGAACAATGGCTGAAACGGTTGAAATCGCTCAAGATGTTGCAAGAAAGCTGATCGAGTCCTGTAGGGAACATGGTGACCCTCTGCCGGCTGGCTTGCACCCGACGAATGTGGATGTCGTTGAGTTGGATGTTCCCGTAGGTGTCTGATGGGTCGGCTCTCCGGATTCACCTATCGACAGGTGATCCGGAAATTGAGGCGGTTGGGATTTGCATTTGACCGGCATGCACGAGGCAGCCACGAGATTTGGTGGAACCCTGTTACTCGACATCGAACCACCATTCCCAATCACTCCGGGGACTTGCCGGAGGGCACCGTTTCTGCCATTCTGAAGCAAGCGGAGGTGACGGCAGAGGACTTTCTTCGAGCGTAGGTGTTGGTAGGCAATCGGTTGTGTACGAGGCGCCGGCCTCCGGCTGGCCTCACCCATGCAGGCCATTCTCTTCGATCTCCACGAAACCCTGGTAACCGGCTACAACCCTGACCGCCGGCGCAGCGGGTGGGGTGATCCGGGACGTCTGCGCATCCGTGGGAGTGACCCCCGAGGAGAGTATCCGTCACCGTCGTCAGCAGCACCACGGAGGCACTTGGTTTCTCGAAGGATGTCGCAGGTCGAGCCCGACGCGGCGTCCTGTCGGCGATGCAGAGATCCAGCGGACCTGATCGGCATCCTGCGGAATCTGTGATCCCGCAAGGCAGCGGGCGGAGTGTCTCAGGGCTCTGCGGATTTCTCCGGGGAAACCGGTGACCCGGCATCCTGATGGCCATCCTCGAGCCGACTCTTCAGGTCGCGGTACAACTGCCGCGTCTCAGCCGGGCTCTCGGCGTTCACCATCACTACTGTCTTCTCTGATGGAACGATGAGAAACGGCGGCGTGTCGCGATCAACGAAGACATGGCACTCGCCAACGTCCCTGCAGTGGAACATGCCGCGTAGCACACTGCCAAGGCTGTACCCGTTCAGCTTGCGTCCAACCCCGAGTCCGGAGTGGTCGAGTGAGAGATCCGTGATCTCCGCTATCGAAACCCGCGCACGGTAACCAGCTCCGAACACGGAGAAGTCTCCATCCTCGATCGAGATCTCACGGGCCGCAGCCCGCTGATCACCATGACAGCGGCCACGACAAAGGCGCCCAGGACTGGCATCAAGCCCAGGGCGATCAGGCCCGGAGTAAAGGACTCTCGAGAGGAGTACCGGCGAGGCCTGCGAGTCTCCCGTTCCACTCACCGCTCCCACAGCCGGCGAAAGCTCATCGGCCCGCCTCCGAGATCCGCGAGCAGATAGACATCGGGGTTCGACAGTCCCTCCCATCCCTGATAGCCGAAGGTGCCGTCGATGGAGTTCAGGATCAGGCTCATCAGGTTTCCGTGGGTAACGGCCATGGGCAACTCGAGCTCTCCATCAAGGAGATCGTTCAGACTCGCCCAGCCCCTCGCCAGCACCTCCCGGGCCGACTCCCCGCCAGGGGCGCGCAGGTCCAGGTCCTTAAACGAGTCCCGGACCACCTCCCTCCAGCTCTCCAGAGGGGCGCTGGCCAGCTTCCTCTCGTTCAGGCGGCCATCCACCCGAAGGGGCAGGCCCAATGCCGCGGCCAGGGGCTCGGCGCTCTGCTGGGCTCGCCGGTACTCGCTCGCCACAACCGTTTCGACAGGCTTCTTCAACAGGAAGTCCCTCAGCGCCTCGGCCTGACTCATCCCTTCCGCCGTCAAGCCGTCCTCGGGGTCCTGCCCGCTGGCCTGGCAATGGCGAACGAGGATCAGTCTGCGCACTGGGCCGCTCCGTCAACTCGAAACGGACGGCAGGCGCTCCAGAAGCTCCTCCATCCACTCGTCGGCTCCCAAGTGGGCGGCGAAGCCCGCCTCGATATCCGCCTCGCTGTGTGAATCTGAGCCCCCGGTCGACACCAGTCCGTGCTCGACGCAGTAGGCCCGGTAGAAGGGAGTGAATTCCCCCGGGACCTTGGGGTGGGCGCACTCGATGCCGTCGAAGCCGATCTCCTCCCGCAGGGCATCCATGCGGGTGCGGTCCCCCTGGCGGAAGTGACCATGGGGATGGGCGATCGACACCACCCCTCCCAGGCCCTTCACCACAGGAACCACCTCCGCCACGGGTGGATAGGGAGGCGCCCCTCCCACGCCCTTGGCCCGCTCCCGGAAGGCGGCGAACCCGGCATCGTCCGCGATCCGGCCGGTCTCCAGGAGGTACCGGCGCAACACCTCCCCCCTCAGCTGCGTGAGTCCCTGCCGGTCCACGACATCGTCGGGACGGTAGGTCCTGGCGAGGTCCATGAACCCGTCTTCGTCGATCTCGCATCCCAGCTCGCGCAGGCCTCTCACGACCGCCCGCCCCGTCTCAATCCGCCATTCCCGGTAGCGGCGCAGGAGCTCCCGCAACGCCGGCGGCTGCGACAACGGCAAGCCGTGGCAGAGCAGGTCGACGTCTCCGATCGAGGTGCTGATGGTCAGCTCCGCCGAGGGAATGGGAGTGACTTCCGGGTAGCCGGCCGCGGCCGGAAGCAGCTCCGGCAGCGAATCGAGGTGGTAGTGCTCGGTGATGGCGATCCAGCGGACCCCGAGCCGGCGCGCCCGGCGCAGGTGGCTCTCCGGGGCGGCGGAGGCGTCGTGGCTCCAGTAGGTGTGGAGATGCAGGTCGTATGTGGCGAGGGTGTTCATGCAAGCAGCCTACCGAGAAGTGCCCGTGGCACCCACGGCCTTCACCTGCCCCCAGCTGCGGGGTCTGACGGCGGTAGCGATCTCCCGCAGGCGGACGTACACGGGCTCGGATTCCTCATCCAGCGAGAAGGCGCTGATGGCGAATACCGCGTGGCCGTCATCTGGTTCGTCGACCGTCCACTGGACGATGGGCTCCGTGGCCTCGACCTGTGCCACAAGCATCAGTCGTGGCCCATCAAGGTCGGAGCTCTCCATCTCCCTGTAGATCGAATACCCCACGGCCCCGTCGACCGCCGACCAGAAGATGACATAGGCAACTGCTCCGTCAGGCCTGGTGGCCGGCTCCACCCATACCGAGTCGGGCGGCGGCGGGACAAACCGCGGAGTCTCCGGTAGATGGACAGACACGAACTCGGACTCCTCGTCCCCCTGAACGGTAGCGATGGCGAAAACCGCGGCGTCCCCGTCCAGTGTAGCTGCCATCCACTCAACAGGCTCGGTCGTCTCCACGAAGCCCCAGGGGATCCACTCGAACCTCGGCTGCTCCAGCTCGACAAGGTTGCCGTCCTCGTCAAGACCTGTCGTAACCGCTACTTCCCGGTAGATCCGATACCCGTCCGCGCCCTCCACGGCTGTCCAGTAGACGATGTAGCCCGACCTTCCGTCTGGCCAGGTCGCCGGCTCTACCCACACCGAGTCCGGCGGCATCGGTTGAGCCAGGGCCGGATCGGCGAGCAGGAGCAGGGGGAAGACGAAGAACCCTACGCTTACGATCCAGTTCCTCGGTACGACCTGATCCCCTGTTTCCAGAACTGGTAGCTCACCAGGACCAGCACCACCGCCACCAGTGGCGACAACAGCCCCCATTCGCTCCCCGCCTCCTTCTTTCCCAACAGGAAGAGCGCCGGATAGTACGCGACAAACGCGTATGGAAGGATGAAGGTAAGCAATCCCCTCAAGGGAAGCCCGTAGATGCTCAGAGGATAGCGCGTCAGTTCGTAGATGCTGATGACGAGACTGCAGACCGAGTGGGTGCGAGTCACCCAGAAGGAAGCTGTTCCGATGAAGAGCATGATGGCAAACCAGATCGCGTTCCCGGAAACCACGACCACCACCAGGAACAGGAGATTGGCCACCCCCCAATCTATTCCGGCAATCCGGGCCGCCACCACGAGGTAGACGATCCCCACCACCAGGTTGCCAAGCCCCAACGGGGTATAGCGGCGGGCCACGAGGTAGAAGAGGGTATTGACGGGCAGGCAGAGGAACTGGTCGAAGGTGCCGTCCCTGATGTTCTCATCCAGGTAGATGACACTGTTGGTGAAGGCGTGGTGAAAGCTCATGCCGATGATGGAGAGGGCGTACAGAAAGAACAGTTCCGGGAAAGTCCATCCGGCGATCTCCTCCACATGGGTAAAGACCACGCCGATCGTGACGAGGCCGGCGCCGGTGGTGGCGATCATGGAGAGGAAGGAGAGCCAGAAGCTGGCCTTGTACTCCAGCATGCTCTTGAGATGACTGAGAAAGAGAAAGCCGTAGAGGCTCACGTACCTGGTCAACTGTCACCCTCCCAGAACGACGACCTTGGGGAGTGCTCTTCTCCAAAGCACCTGGGAGACCAGGAGGAGGACCATGATCCATCCCAGTTGCTCGGCGATCAGCAGCAAGGGCCCCCCGGGGGAATCGAGCCCCAGACAGATGGACAGGGGGGTGTAGAAGCATCCCTTGAAAGGCATGAAGGCGAGGACATCGCGCACCACGCCCGGGAAGAAGTCCAGCGGCATGATTCCTCCCGCGCACAAGGTCATGAACACGTTCTTGAACATGTTCACGCCGTACGTCTGCGTGATCCAGAAGGCGAGGCTTCCCAGGGACAGGTCGATCAGGAAGTACACGACGAACCCCAGGGCGCAGCTGAGGACCGCCGCCAACACCCGGACAGGCTCCAGGGGGACGGCTATGTCGAGGGCATAGGCAAAGAGCAGGACCACGGGCAAGGCCTTGAAGAGCAGATTGAAGATCGCCTGTCCGATGGCCGTGTAGAGGAGCACCCGTTGATAGTTGATCGGTTTGGTCAACTCGATGGCGATCTCGCCGCCATGGACCTTGTTGCCCACCATCACGTTCACATCCTGCCGCACCACGAAGCCGATGAGCGTCGAGACCAGCGTGTAGGCGATCATCGAGGCCAGGGGAATGCCCTCTATCTCCGACCGCCCGGCGTATACGGCCCGCCACAGATAGTAGAAGGAGAGGAGATAGACGCAGCCGGCTGACACGTCGGCCAGGAACTGGGTCCTGTAGACGAGCCCCTCCTGGAAGGAGACCTTCAGGACTCCCGTGAAACGGCCCATCCTAGTCCGCCGCCGCTCTCTCCTGGTACAGCCTCCTGACTATGGTGCCGATCTCCTGCTCCTGTATGACGACATCCCGCACCTCGTTGTGGGCGGCGATCTCGGTGATCAGCCGGGTAGTCGACAGCTGCGAGCCGTCGAACTGCACACGGATCCTGTTGCCTTGCCTGTCGACCTCCGTCACGTCGTGCAGGCCATCGAGTCCCCGGGGTGAGTCGGCGAGCTCCAGGGTCATGATCCGCGTCTTTCCATAGATCCCTCTCAACTCCTCCAGCCCCCCGTCGAAGAGAATCCTCCCCTTGTCGATCACCATGACTCGCTCACAGAGCTTCTCCACATCCTCCAGGTCATGGCTCGTGAGTACGATCGATACGCCGTGCTCCCGGTTCAGATGGACGAAGAAGTCACGAATCTTCTCCTTGATGACGATGTCCAGCCCGATGGTCGGCTCGTCCAGGTAGATGATCGGTGGTCTGTGCAGAAGGGAGAGGGCGATGTTGCACAGCATCTTCTGGCCCAGGCTCAGGCTGCGGGCACTCTTTCCCAACTGGCCGCCGAGATCGAGAGTGGATGAGAAGAGGTCCATCTGATCGCGGTAGAAGGAGGCCGAGAGGCCATACAACCTGCGGTGGAGCTCGAAGGACTCGATGACGGGAAGATCCCACCGCAACTGGGAGCGCTGCCCGAAGACGACGCCGATGTTTCTCGCGTTCTCTATGCGTTTCGAATAGGGCTCGAGGCCGAGCACCTCGACCCGGCCCGCCGACGGCGTGAGAATGCCGGTCAGGAGTTTGATGGTGGTCGACTTGCCGGCACCGTTGGGACCCAGGTAGGCGACAACTTCTCCCGCCTCAATGGTGAAATCCAAATCCTGAATGGCGGGCAGCAGTGTGCTTCGCGGAAAGAGCAGGTTGCTCACCGCCCCCCTGAGCCCTGGTTCCCTCCGGGGAATCCTGTAAGTCTTGGACAGACTGCTCACCGTGATGATCGGCACCTGCGCCCGCTTCCTCTCCCCCGATGGTGTGGATCCCGCCTCGCCGGAGGCGGCCGTCACATCTTCCAGCCGATGACGATGCTCTGCTCGGGATCGATGGGCCGGACCTCGCTGCGGGCGAACCCCGCTTCGGCCATCATCTCCTGGATCTCCGAGCCCGTGTACTGGCGGGCCTCGATGTTGTTGTAGAACACGTGCAACCCCTGGAAGGCGGCCAGCAGGGGACCCGTTTTCTCCTCGTTGAGCAGGAACTCCTCGGCCAGGACCACGCCGTCGTCGGGCAGGGCATCACAGGAGCGCCGCAGGATCTGCAGGCACCGCTCCCGCCCCCAGTCGTGCAGGATGTGGGACAGGAGGAAGACGTCGGTTCCGTGCGGCAGTTCGTCTTCGAAAAAGGTCCCGGTCTGGAAGCGGATCGTGCCCGACTCGTCGGTCCGGGAGAGTCCCTCCTCGGCCGCCTCGCGGTTGTACTCCAGGTCGAAGACGATCGCCTCCAGGTGAGGGAAGCGCCGCACGATACCCACCAGGTGGCCCCCCGTGGCTCCGCCCAGATCGGTGATCTTGCGGAAAGGCGTGAAGTCGAAGGCCCGGGCCACGCAGTCGCCCCAGAGAATGCGCAGACGGTGGCGCTTCGGGTAGAAGGGGAAGGGCTGCTTCTTGCCCGTGGCCGCGTCGAGCCAGCCCTCTCCGGATCGGGGTTTGTCGGTGAGCACCGCCTGCCGGATCTTGTCGCCGCGGTCCTCGTCGACGTACCCGGCCCGTCCGAAGGCGGTGTACTGGTTGTACATCTCCCCTCCCTCGACCAGGAAGGCTTCCATGTCGGGCACGTTCCGGTAGCGGTCGCCGTCCTTGCGCAGCACGCCGATGGAAGCGCAGGTCACGGCCAGGACTTCCGCCGGCCGCAGCCGGATCTCCATGGCCTCGGCGATCTCCGGGATCGTCCTGGGCCCGTCCGCCAGCCGGGTGAAGAGCCCGAGTTCGATGGCGCAGGCCACCACGTCCTGAGCCTCGGCCCCGCAGCTGAGCCGCCAGAGGGTGTAGTAGGTCTCCAGATCTCGGTCCGTGCTCATCTCGTCCTCCGAATTGCTCAGGGGCTTTCCGAGCCTCGTCCGGGATCGGCCGAGGGCCAGTGACCTTCTACGGGCATGAGGCGGACAGTGTCAAGAAAACACCCCGAGGCCCGGGAAGCCCTGCCCTGGCAAGAGCACGTGGCGGACGAGGGGCGTCAGCGTCCAGTGATCGACAGCCACCGGCCCGCGCCTGGAGTCAGGGCACTCCCCCGGCGCCAGGGGAGGCGCCTCAGTTCCGGGGGGTCACCTGTGGGAAGAAGGCGGCGATGATCTTCCACTCGCCCTTGATCCGGCCGGTGAACCACACATTGTGAGTGTCGTCCCAGCGGACGTACACCTCGCCGCTGTCCGACCGCCAGCGCCCCGATTCCCGAACGACGGAGATGGCCATGTTGCCGCGAACCTCCGTCTTCAGGATCTCCTGCTCCTGCTCGTAGTGGGCGCCCTCGGGCATGCGGGTCTCGCCCCACTCCTGCATTTCGCTCTGCACAAGGAACAGGTGGGGCACCCAGTCCATCGGGTCCGTCGACTTGCACCCGAACCAACGGAAGTAGCTCTCGTCGTGGCAGGCCCGGACCGCGTCCCAGTCCTGCTCCTTGTGGGCCTGCTGGTAGCGGTTCAACAGGCGATGGATCTCCTCGATGTCGCTGCGGTCAGTCACCTGGCTCTCCTGGGGCATCCGCGGTGAACGTGTAGCCCACGCCGACCGGCACCTCACCCCTGTCGATCTCGCGGACCACCGACTCCCCGCTCTTCACCCCCGCCGCGGAAGCCAGTCGGCTGTGCCCCCCTTGGGCGGAGGTAGTCGGAAGGACGACCGCGTGCTCACCGACGTACACGGCCGAGAGCGTGCACCCCAATCCGTTCTTCAACTCTTCCACCCTGGCGGAGAAGGCCTTCAGCAGTTCCCTCCGGCGGCGAGGATCACCCTCCCTCTGCAGCAGTCGGCCCAGGGTCCTGGCGGCGAGATGGTCCGGAGTGGCGGGGTCGTACTCGGACAACAGTTGTGACAGCTCATCCCCCGCTCGAGGGCTGCCTGGTTTCATTCAATCTCCCTTCACTCGATCAAGTCGGAGAGTCTGGCCCGCAGTTGCCGGCGCGCCGAGTGCAGACGCCAGCGGACGGCCCCGACCGAGCAGCCCGCCGTCTCGGCGATCTCCTCGTAGGAGAGGCCGTGGTACTCGCGCAAAGTCAGGACGAGGCGCCTCGGGTCGTCAAGTTCCTGGAGGGCCGACTGGATCCTGCTCGCCAGCTCGGCGGCTGGGGTCGATCCGGGCTCCATGAGATCACGGTCGAGATCGATGTCGCCCTCGATGGAGAGATGCCGCCGGTGCTGGCGGTACTTGTGGTGGTCGCGGACCAGGTTGCTGGCGATCGCCCAGAACCACGAGCGGAAACGCCGCGGATCCTCGAGGCCGGAAAGGGACTCGTAGACACGCACGAAGGTCTCCTGCGCGAGGTCTTCCGCATCCGGCCCTCGTCCGGTCATGCGCAGGAAGAAGCGGTAGGCGGCTCCCTGGTAGCGGCCGACCAGAAGGGCGAAGGCGTCCACGTCCCCATGCGCAAAGCGCCGTACCAGTTCCTCGTCTTCCGGGTCGTTCTCGACGTGCATGGTTCACCCTGAAGCTCTTCAGTAGGGCAGCAGGTACGCCACCTTCAAGCGCACCCTCTCGGCCCTCTCCTGGACGGAGTCACCCAGATTGCAGGCCAGGTAGACCCGGCTCTTCGGCGCGATCTCGTAGCTGGCGAGCAGGTTGATGTCGCTCTCCCCCAGGTAGCGGGCCTCCTGCACGAAGGCGCGCAGAAAGAGACGCCGGGTGGCGAACCAGGTCGCCCGTCCCCGCCAGATCGTCTTGCCTTCGTCCAGGTCGCCCGCCGGCAGGTACTCCCAGACGCGGGACCCGCCTCCTTCGAGGGCCAGCGACGCCGATGGCTTGACCTGCAGCTCCGCCCGGACGCTTCTCGCCGCCCCGAAGTAGCCGTCGTCGAAGTCGAACCGGTCCCGGAAGCCCCCGCCCACGTCCAGCTTCCACCTTCTGCTGTCGCCCGTATCGAACCCCACGTCGAACGTCTGGCCTTCATACCAGGTTCCCTGCCAGGGCCAGCGCCACAAGCGGTGGGTGAGCGAGGCGAAGGAGTGGTCCCATGTGAACAGTGACAGGTCCGCCGTCGTCCACTCCCAGCCCCAACCCTTCTCCACCGAGCGCCGCTCCATCGACACGGCCTGCCCGAGACTCAGCTGGCCGAGGCCCTCGATCCGTGGACGCCAGTCCGCCGAGATCTCCACCGATCTCGACCCGACGCCCGCATCCCTCTCGATGAAGCCAAGCCTGTCGGCGCTGAAGGCGGCCCCGATCGACCTGCAGGACAGACCTCCCAGGATGCTGCCGTGGCGATACTCCATGTCGGCGCCTGCCATGTAGCCGCTGCCCCGGCCCTGGTCTCCGCTTCGCGCGGCATGGCCATTGAAGGTGTAGCGATCCCCCCACTCCAGCCGCGAGTCCACCGCCGCGATCCGTTGCAACACCTTCCCGCCCTCCCATACCCCCCTCCAGCAAGGCGCCTGCGGTGGAACCTCCGGCCAGCTCCCTGTCCAGCTTCACCACGCCGAAGCGGGGCCTCTCGCCGGCCGGGCCCCGGTCCTGCGCGGCCAGGATCCCCAGCGTGTGTCGCGGGGTCCGGCCACTGAACCTGGCCCCGAACTCGGGATCGGCGATCCGCCGGCTGTAGAACAGCCCGTGCCTGCCGAGGAAGTCGGCATGCTCGACGAAGAACGGACGCCTCTCCTTCAGCAGGAGGGGGAAGCGGGAGAGGTTGATCTCCTCTTGGTCCGCTTCGACCTGCGCGAAGTCCGGATTCACCGTCACGTCCAGAGTCGCATTCGTGGCCACACCGTACTTCACGTCCAGCCCCGCGTCAGGCCGGCCGAGCCCGGAGGCGACATGGGGAAGCAGCTCCAGGTGCAACCCCGGGTCTATTCCTCGCAGGCCGACCAGGTGACCCGCCTTCGAGACTCTCAGCACCGAGCCGTCCTCCCGGTAGATCCCCGCCCAGTGGCTGCGCTCCCTCCCGGTGATGGCCATACGCTCCACGTTGAACCCCCACACCATCTCGCCGCCGGCGAAGGCCAGGGTCGAGAAGGAGATCGCCAGCTCGGCCGACCAGCCGCTGTCCAGGACGGCGGCCTCCGCCCGCCAGACCCCGTCCCAGCCCTTGTTGTTGGCCGCGTATCCTCCGGCGCCGTCGTCCGTCGTCTGGAAGTCGTGCTGTATGCCAAGGGGGTTGATGTAGAACCCGTAGGCGTTGCGGTGGTCGTGGTGCGTGTCGAGCACGAGGCCCACCAGGTCTCGTGGCGCGAAGCGGCCGTCCCTTGGGACGATGCGGGCGTCGATGTTCTCCGGATACGAATCGGCCATGTACAGGCCGATGTAGAGCTCGTCCTCCGTGTAGAGGACCCTCACGAACGTCTGGTTCGCGGCCGGAACACCCTCGAGGGGATCCAGCAGCACGAAGCCGCTGGCCGGCGCCGCCAGCTCCCAGCAGGGATCGCCCAGGTGGCCGTCGACCACCGGCGGCGTGCTGGTCCGGCTGGCCACGACAGTCCTGGCGCCATGGATCTCCGATCCGGCGAGGACGGCCTCGGGGATCCCCGGGATACAGAGGACGGCCATGATGTACCCGATCCTCACCCCGACTCCTCCGCGGCCTGCCGGCCGGCCAGCAATCTGAAGGGCACCACGCTGACGCAGGTGATCACCACTCCCAGCAGGAAGAGGTGGGCATAGCCCATCTCGAGAGCGAACCGCCCCCCTCCGAAGGAGGTCATGGAGAAGCCCACCAGGGCGGCGCTCGTCGTCACCGCCGACATCGTCGGTCTCCAGCGGGTGGAGACCAGTTCCTGGTGGAAGACGGTGAAGGCGGGCATGCGCACCGCGATGAGCACGATGATGCTCACATACCCCAGGCCGGCGGCCTCCCAGCGGGGGATGAGGGCCATCGGCAGCAGGGCCAGGGCGATGCCGAGGGTGGTGCCGGTGAAGACCCGCGTGTGACCCACCCTGGCCAGCACCTGCGGCATGACCAGCGCCGCGGGGACCGAGAGCAGTTGCGCCAGCCCGATGAGCCAGCCGATCGAGGACGGCGGGACCCCGAGCTCCGAGTCCAGGTAGACGTTGAAGAAGGTGCGGGCCACGGCGACCCCCGGGGCGGCGAGCAGGCTGATCAGCCCGATCATCAGCAGCGGCGCGTTTGGCCGTGGCTCCTCTCCACCGGGCCCGGCCGGCTCCGGCTGTTCCCGTCCTGTGTCAGCCGTGGTGGAACCGAAGAGCACCAAGGACGGCGCCAGGGAGAGCGAGGCCGCGAGCAGGCTCAACTGGTAGGCGAGGAGCCCGTCGCCACCGGTGAGCCGCTCGAGTGCCTGCGGCAGAGCTCCCCCCAGCGCGCTGCCGGCGAAGCCGAAGAGGGGCCATACCGCCCCTCGAAGGGAGAACACCAGGGATCGGTTGCCGGCGGCCGCCGCCTGCATCAGGAAGGGGCTGCTGTTGACCATGTAGGTGGCGAAGCCGCAGCTGGTGGCCACCTTCACCGCCGCGATCCATCCCGAGCGCACCGTACCCGGGACGGACCCGGCCAGGGACATGAGGAGGTATCCGGCGACCATGAGGACCGCGCCTCCCACGAGAGCGCGCCGGCACCCGGCCCTTCTTCCCCAGTTGCCGGCCACCGGGCTGAAGAGGGCGAAGGCCAGCAGACCGGCGGCGTTGAACTGACCGATCGAGTCGACGCCATATCCCATGCGCAGCAGGTAGAGGTTGAAGAGGACGGCGTAGATGCCGAAGGCCGAGAACCCGATCAGGGCGGCGCCGGCCATGTACAGCTTGACGTCTCTCTCGAGGCGTGCGGGAAGGCCCGCCAGGTGGGTCGCTATGCGAAGCAAAGAGCTCGTCCTCCTTCACACGGGAGACGAGCGAGAGGGGCCTTTGTTTGTACGGTCTCCTTGACACTGTCCCGGGCACATACCGTCTTAGCCCCGTGAGCCCCGGAGACGCCGGCGGGTCATCCATCCATGTGCTGGTTTTCCTCGGAGCGCGACATGACCCTCTGGATGCGCCTGCTTCACATCATCCTGGCGGCGGCGGCCAGCGCGGCCACCGGCTTCTCGTCCGCGGCCAGCGCCTCCCCGGCGTCGGCCGACGGCAAGGGATGGGTGTCGGCCCTGGACTCGCTTCGCGTGCATCGGTCGGGAACCTGGGGGGAGGACCGGTTCCGCTATGCCAGGACCGCCTGTCTGGCCACCGAGGAGGAAGGCGCGGGCCTGACCTTCGAGTTCACCGGCTCGGGGGTGGCCCTTGGCCTGGGTCAGCCCGGAGTGCCGGCCTATACACGGATCCCGGAACTGGGCCGGCTGATCGCAACCGTGGACGACGGCCGCCCCCGCGTCCTCTACCCGGCCGAAGAAGGGCGGGAGGTGGTGCTGGCCAGGGGCCTGCCCCATGGCCCACACCGGGTGCGGGTCATCCACCAGCCGCACGCGGGGGAGGTGGGATGCCGGGTGTCCGGTTTCCGCGTCCTGGGCGAGGACACGGGTGACCTCTCCTTCTCCCTCAACGGCGAGGAGAACGCCTTCTTCGTCGACGCCCGGGCGGTGGTGCGCCGCGGCGGCGAGGTGGTCCGGGACGTGCTTGTGCGCAACTGGCTCACCGGGGCCTGCCGGCTCACGGGCCTGGCCGCTGGAGATGGTTACTCCTTGGAGCTGATCGCCCTCGGATGGGAGCCCCGCAGGATCGACGCAATCGCCATCCGCGCGGGAGAGGAGACGCGCCTGCCGCCGGTCTACCTGCGCCGCCAGCCGAGGACCGCCGCCCGGGGGGTCCGCTTCCCCATGCTCGGACACCCGGCCGTCCGCAAGCCCGGCGAGTCCTTCCGGGCGAGGATCGTCTCCTACGGCAGACCGATCGAGGAGCTGAGAATCTCCCGGCAGATCGGCCCCGCCACCATCTCCCGGGCTCTGCCCTTCGAGGAGGATCCGGAGGCGGCCTACTACTACGACCGGGAATACACCTTGACCCTGCCGCCGGACATGCCACCGGGGCTGTACGATCTGTGGGTCTGGCTGGCCGGCTCCCGCGGGCGTTGGGAGCGGCGCTCCCCCGCGAGCGTGTACGTCGTTCGAGAGTACCCGGACGATCCGGTCTTCATGACCTTCGGACACCTGGACACGCAGGGACAGTACCAGGCGGAGTTCGAGAGACGGCTGGCGCAGGTCGCCAACCTCATCGCGCCGGACATGGTCCTCATCAGCAACTCGGTGAACCCGGCCTACATCTCGGGGGCGCACCAGGCCCTGCAGATGCCCTACGCCATCAACTTCGGCAATCACCAGTTCTATGGACACGAGCGCTGGTACGGCGATCCGGTGGGGATGATCGACTACGGCCCGGACCTGTGCATCCTCAACTTCGGCCACGCCTGGCACGTGGACCTCTCCAGGGCCGAGGCGCTGCTGGCCTCGCGCGCCGAGACCCGGATCAAGGTGATCAACGCCTACGAGCCCAACGCGCCGGTCGAGGACTTCCTGGACCGGCACCGGGTGCAGTTGATCCACGACGCCCACGGCCCGGGCCCCAAGGTGCAGTCCATCGGCGCCACCCCCACGGTGCGGGCAGGCAAGTACGACGAGGAGAGCTTCCGGATCGTCCGCTTCGAGGACGGACGCGTGGCGTCGCTGACCTACCTCGGCGACCCCATAGCACCGATCCCCTTCCTGCGGGAAGGGCCTTCACCCCTCGAGGTCGCCTGGGATCCGGCCAACGACGGGACGCACGACCGGGTGACGGCCACGGTGACCAACCGGCTGCAGGAGGACTTCCCTGACGGCCGCGTGACCTACGTGCTGCCCGCCGGGGAGTACTCGGTGGACGGGGGGCGGCTGGAGACGGCGGTCACCAGCGACGACGGCCGCTACACGGTGCTGACGGCGCGGGTGGACTTCCCGGCGGAGGAGACCGTGCGGGCCACGGTCCGGAAGAAAGCGGGCGAGTGACCTTGTCGGTCACACCTGTGGTCACCCTTGATTCATCGATCTTGCAGACGCCGATGAACCTTCCCGGATGCTCCCTGAGCGCGCGGGCGTGGTGCTGTTGGCCAGCTCGACCCCGATCGCGTCCATCAGCGAGATGACCTGCCGCGGGGTTTGGCCGCGCAAGACGGTGGGGTCGTAACCCTCGACGATGTCCTCCGGGTCGATCTCGCCGACGCCGATGTGTCCGTGATTGCCGATCATGTGGTGTCCTTCACCTGGACCAAACGTACCCCTCCGGATTGGTTCGACCATACGGGATCCTTGCAGCGTCGGAACCGTCTGAGCCTGTCCGATCGTGCACTAGGTTACGGTGAGTCTGGCAGGTTCAGCGTGACCCGGGTTTTCGGGGGCGCTCCGAACACAACACCGATCCTGGTCACCCTGGCTGACAGGGAAGGAAGCAGCACCGTGGGCAAGATGTTCCTGGTTGCCGATGGCGACCTCAAGCCGCTTGATCAGCAGCAGTACTCCTCGGAGGATCAGTTGCAGGATCTTCTCGCCCGCTTCCCGGACCTGCTGCGCGGCGATGACATCGACCCAACCGCACCCCGCCGGTGGTTGCTGGTCTCGCGGGAGGCAGGGATTCCCGGCGAGAACGATGGTGGTGACCGGTGGTCGCTCGACCACCTCTTCCTCGATCAGGATGGAGTGCCGACTCTGGTCGAGGTCAAGCGAAGCTCGGATACGAGACTGCGCCGGGAGGTTGTCGGACAGATGCTCGAGTACGCGGCGAACGGAGTCGCGTACTGGCCGCTTGACCAACTCCAGGATCTCTTCCGCGGGTCATGCGAGGCGTCCGGGGACGATCCCGATCTACAGTTGCGCGATTTCATTGACCATGAATCGCCGGAGGAGTTCTGGAAGGTGGTCAAGACCAACCTCCAGGCAGGACGAATCCGCCTGGTGTTCGTAGCCGACGCGATCCCGCCGGAGCTGCAAAGAGTGGTTAAGTTCCTGAATGACCAGATGGACCCGGCCGAAGTAGTCGCCGTGGAGATCTCGCACTACTCTGGGGATGGGCTTGAGACGCTTGCCCCAACATCTCCCTCAATGCCACCATCAACCCCGGACTTCGGCCAGGTCGAGGGCGATCCCGCGGTGCTCAACCTGACCGTCTTCGAGACCCGCCACCGCGAGCGCCGGCCCTTCTTCCTGGAGGGCATCCAGATCTTCCAGTCCCCCCGCCCGGGCATCACGGGCGTCACCGGGCAGGCGCGTCTGTTCCACTCGCGGCGCATCGGCCGGCCGCCTTCGCGGTTCCCCCTTCCCGCCGGCAGCCGGGAGCTGGAGCGGCCCGACCACACGACGATCCTCGGCGCCCTCAAGCTCTCCGGGAAGACGGGGGGACGCACGGCCTTCGGTCTCCTCAACGCCGTCACCGGCCGCGAGGAGGTGCTCGTCGAGCAGGCCGACACGGTGCGCCGCCACGTCGAGGTCGAACCGGTCACCAACTACCTGGTCGGCCGGGTGCAGCAGGACCTCCTGACCAACTCCACCGCCGGCGCCGAGGTCACGGCGGTCAACGGCCGAGGCTTCGACCCGGCCTACGTCGGGGCCGGCGACCTGCACCTCAAGTGGCGGCAAAACGCCTACCGGATCTACACCCGCCTCGCCGTGAGCCGCACCGGACAGGAGGAGGAGCGCGGCACCGGCTGGGAGGGTCTGATGAACTTCAAGAAGTCGGGAGGCGCCTTCGGCGGCGAGGCCCACGTGGACGCGCGGTCCCCCGACTTCCAGGTCAACGACCTGGGCTGGATGAAGCCCCGCAACCGCATCCAGGCGGGCCTGGGCCTCTATCACCAGAAGCTTCACCCGTACTGGTTCGCCCGCCGTTCCTGGTTTGACCTCGACTTCTGGGTCCGCTGGAACTACGCGCGCGTGCGGCTGTTCCGGGGGATCGCCTCCAGCACCTCGCACCAGCTGCACAACTACTGGGGTTTCTGGGCCCGGGTGATCCGCAACTTCGAGGGCTTCGACGAGGTGGTCACCCGCGGCGGACCGATCATGGTCGCCCCGTCCGACACCCGGATCAACCTGAGTGTGTGGAGCGATGACCGAAAGCCCGTCACCGCCCGGTTCGGCTGGAGCCTCTTCGAGAGCCGGTCCGGCGACAACCTGCAATCGGGGGTCTGGGTGCGTCTCGAGTTCAGGCCCATGTCCCAGCTCAGGGTGACGATCGGGCCGAGCTACAACTACCAGCGCAACTTCGCCCAGTGGCTGCGGAACAAGGACGACGACGGCGACGGCGAGGCCGACCGCTTCATCTTCGGAGAGCTCGACAGCCGCGTCCTGGACATCAGCGTGCGCGGCGACTGGACCTTCACGCCCACCCTGAGCCTGCAGCTCTACGCCCAGCCCTTCGTGACCACCGGCGACTACGGGGCCATCAAGGAGCTGGCCCGCCCACGGTCCTACGAGTTCCTCCCCTACGCGGGCTTCGACGGGAATCCCGACTTCCACTTCCGCTCCCTGCATTCCAACCTGGTGCTGCGCTGGGAGTTCCGGCCCGGCAGCACCCTCTTCCTCGTCTGGCAGCAGAGCCGAGGCCGCGGCTTCGATGCCCTCGACCCGCGGTTCCGGCCCGGGGACGACCTGGGCAACACCTTCCTCGACCCGGGGCAGAGCATCCTGCTGATCAAGGGCAACTGGTGGTGGGGGCTGTAACCGTTCAAGGCACGACCTTCGTAGATTGGCCCCATGGCCTCCTCCTTCTCGCTGAGGATCGGTCTTTGGAGCATCTCGATTCGTCCAGTGTGTCTTCCAAGAAAACCGTTCGTTGTCGCTCGGTGTGCAGGGCGTGCTCTGCCTGAACGACACGCCGACCCAGCAGGGGGCCTTCATCTCCGTGCCGGGACTCCACCGGCGCCTGGAGGCGACGATCTCGATTCCCGGTTCCGACCCGCACGCGACCTGGGGGACAACCTTCCTCGACCGGGACCGGGGGGCAGAGCTGTTTTCAGCCTGACTTGAGTTGCTGTGCTAAGGACTTGTGCTTACTCTGGTAAGTCGTGCTCCGGTTCTCCTGCCGGCCCCGCAGCGCCTGCGAGGCTCCTGAAGGGCCACAGGGGCGCGTACTGTGCGCCCCCTCTCGCCTTCAGGTAAAGCATCAGCAGCCAAATACCCGTACGCCATGAGCCTATAGGCAGAAATGCGGCTTCAGCCGGACAACGAACTCATTACATAGTCGTCGTTCAGGAATGGTAGATTATGAGGCCCGCGGCGTATCGCCGCACAAGCTCGACGTTCACAACGCTCTAGTGGGCGTCGATCCCGGTCTGTTCCCCGGCGCATTCTGCAAGGCGATACCCGATGTACTGGGCGCTTCGCCCGAGCATTGCTACATTCTGCACGCCGACGGCGCGGGCACAAAATCCTCGCTGGCATATCTGCACTATAAACGCCACGGCGACATCCGCGTATTCGAACGCCTGGCGCAGGACTCGCTGGCGATGAATCTCGACGACCTCCTCTGCGTTGGCGCTGTCGGACCATTTGCGCTTTCGAACATCATCGGCCGCAATGCGCGCGCTATCGGAGGGGAAGTAATAGCGGCGGTTATCCGCGGCTATAGCGATTTCGCCGCATCGCTGCGTCCCCACGGCGTAGAGATCGTCTCCTGTGGCGGGGAAACGGCCGACTTAGGCGATCTGGTGCGCACCATCACTATCGATTCCACGCTGGCGACACGGATGCTGCGCGCGGATTTTATTGACTGCGCCAAGGTTCAGCCCGGTCACGACTTGGTGGGCTTGGCGTCGTTCGGCAGGGCTGGCTACGAGTCGATCCCCAATTCGGGCATCGGCTCCAATGGGTTTACCTCGGCTCGGCATGACCTACTCCACAGCCGTTTCCGCACGCAGTTTCCCGAGTCGTTCGCTCCTGAGATCGCCGAAGTCGCTTACACCGGTCCAGCCGATATCGACGACGCCCTTCCCGGTTCGGAGATGACGGTTGGAGACGCCCTGCTATCGCCCACGCGCACTTATGCTCCGATCATGCTACTGGTCCTGGAGCGCTTCCGTCAATCTATTTCCGCCGTGTTCCACAACTCCGGCGGCGGACAAACCAAGTGTCTGAACTTTGGCGAGAACATCCGGTATATCAAGGACAATCTTTTTGAGCCGCCCGCCATCTTCAAATTTATCCAATCCAGCGCTGGGCGCAGCATGCGCGAAATGCTGATCGTGTTTAATATGGGGCACCGCCTGGAACTCGCCTGCGATCCATCGGTAAGCCAGGAGATCATCGATATTGCCGCCCGATTTGGCGTGGAGGGCCGCGTCGTGGGCCGCACGGAGCGCTCAACTAGCGGCAATTCACTGCATATCGCCGCCGGGGGAGAGACTATCGATTACACCTGAGTCCCTCAACTCCGGAATCGTTGGCCAAAGTATACCGCGCTAAAGCATCGCATCATCATCGGGTGGAAGGCCCGAGCGCCAAGCTCCCGGTCCAGACCTCGCCCACCGAGCCACCCTCCTCCAGAAGCAACTGCCCCTCCTCGCCGAACCCCGCGAGCACCCCGCTCAGCCGCTCCCCGTCGTCGACCACGGTGACCCGCTCGCCGAGGCCGGCGCAGCGCTCCTCCCAGCCGCCGCGCAGGGCGGCGAAGCCCCCACTCCCCCAGGCCTCCAGCCACGGCTTCAGCCGTTGCAGCAGACGGGGCAGCACCTCCCGCGGCAAGGGCGCGGAGCCCGTCTCCACGAGGACCGAGGTGGCCGGCTGATCGATCGCCTCCGCCTCCTCGCGCCTCATGCCGAGGTTCAGGCCGACGCCGACCACCACCAGCCCCGGCCGACCCCTCCCCGGCGCCTGCTCGGGCAGGATCCCGGCGATCTTGCGGCGGCCCACGATCACGTCGTTGGGCCACTTGGTCTGCGCCGTCAGACCGTGCTCGTCCAGGCAGTCGGCCACTCCCAGGGCCGCGGCCATGGCCAGCGATCCCAGGCGGCGGGGGTCCGCCGCGGCTTCGAGCACCAAGGAGCAGGCGAGGTCGCTCCCCGGCCGCGACACCCAGGTGCGCCGGCCCCGCCCGCGGCCACCGGTCTGGTCGGCGGTGGCCAGCACCGTTCCGGGGGGTGCCCCCGCACCGCTCCCGATGCGCTCGAGGAGAAGGGTGTTGGTCGAAGGGACCTGGTCGATCCACTCATGAGGGTGAAATCGCATGGCTGCCCTCGTCGATGGCTTGCCAATCTCGCGAAGGTGGCCCGCCCTTGGCGGCGCGCCCTCCTCTCGTCTGCCGCAGGCGCCGGCTTCGGATGACCGGCCGTGGAACATCAAGGGCCGATGATTTCGTCCAGCCCTTCGACTGTCCGTGCCAACTCCTCGGGAGATGCCGACGCCAGTCTTCGACCAATCCGGTCTATGGACAAGGTGCGGATCTGCCCGACCTTGACCCAGGATGGCCTGGGCAGATCTTCAGAAGCAAGAGGCAGAGTCAGTGGAAAACCCGCTCGTGGCCGTTGCCTCGTAATCGCCATGGCGATCACCGTACCGGAGCGCTGGTTGAATACCTCGTGACTCAAGACGAGAACCGGACGATGTCCCGCATGCTCCTGGCCCCGGGTCGGATTCAGGTCCGCCCAGCGGATGTCCCCTCTCAGTATTCTGGCCAAGTCTTCACGTCCTCGGCGAGCCCCTCCTCGGCCAACTCCTGTTCGGCGACGGGGTCCAGATGCGCACATTCCCGGGCCAGTCGGCCGCGACTGAGCCGTTCCAGTTTTTCAGCTACGGCTTCCTGAATCACCTGACTTCGGTTCTTGAATGCGCGCTGACCGACCAGGTAGTCCAGATGCCTGACGATGTTCTCGTCCAGTGTGATCGCGACTTTGGCCTTCCCCATGTCTTCATGTCCTCCTGGTATGGCAATTTATCATACCTCTTGCCGCGAGAGGCCGTAAAGCGCGGGGGGCTCAGGGCACGGACCCCAGAGCCTCGTCATCGGCGGGAAGGTGCGCGCCGCAGCTGCCCGCCGGAGGCAACCCCATGAGCCGCTTCGGCGACCTGCCGCTCTCCCGCCCGGCCCGCGGGGACTACGGCAGCCTCGAGGAGCCGGTGCGGCGCATCCGGGCCCACCGCCCCCTCGACCTGAACGCCGAGCGCTGGCGGGTCCGCCACCCCGGCGGCTCCTTCGAGACGTGGCGGGAGCAGGCCCGGGGCTGCCTGCTACAGGGGCTGCACTGCGACCCGGGGCCGGCGAATCTGCGCCCGGAGGTGCTCGACTCGGAGGAGCGCGACGGCCTGATCGTGGAGCGCGTCGCCTTCACTGCCACCCCCTGGAGCCGCCTCCAGGGATACTTCCTGCGCCCGTCCGCGGCACCCGGCCCCCTGCCCGGCCTCGTGGTCCTCCACGCCTGGGGCGGGCCGATGCTCTTCGGCAGGGACCGCATCGTCAACAGCGGCCGCGACCATCCCGTGCTGGTCGAGCACCGGCGCAAGTACTACGGCGGCCGCTACCTCGCCGAGGTCTTCGCCGCCGCCGGGTACGCGGTGATCGTCGTCGACGCCTGGCACTTCGGCGGGCGCGCCCCCCGGGGTCTGGACGCCGGCGGCCTCGGGATCCCCGCCCGCTACGATCCCTTCGACCTGGGCGAGGAGGAGTACGAGGATCTCGACGGCCGGGTGCGGCAGGCCCTCTACCTCGGCGTGCGCCAGCTCAACTGGGCCGGCACCACCTGGATGGGCGTCAACTACTGGGACGACAGCCGCTGCGTCGACTACCTGCTCTCACGGCCGGAGGTCGACGCCGGGCGGATCGGCTGCACCGGCCTGTCAGGCGGCGGCTGGCGCACGAACGTGCTCGCCGCCCTGGACGGACGCATCAAGGCGTCGGTAAGCGTCGGCTGGATGACGACGGGGGACTACCAGCAGGTCTACAACGTGGACGGCGCCATCGGCACCTTCTGCCTGCTGCCGGGGGTGTGGGACCGCCTCGACGTGCCGGACCTGACGGTCATGTCGGCGCCGGGAGCCGCCATGGTCGTCTCGGGACAGCGGGACGAGCTGTTCCCGGTGGAGGGCCAGGCCGACGCGGCGCGCCAGATCCGCGCGGGGTACGAGTGGGCGGGACTCGGGGATCGGTTCCGCGACTACCGGCCCGACAAGGACCACTGCTACGACGCCGAGATCCAGGCCGAGGCCCTGGCCTGGTTCGGCCGGCACCTGGGCGCCGGCGGCTGAGACGCCGCCTAGCCCTTCTCGGCCTCGATCTGGCGGAAGGGCGCCTCGTTCACGAGATCCTCCACCACCTTGCCGCCGATCAGGTGCTCGGTGATGATGCGCTCGAGCTTCTCCACCGTCATCGAGTGGTACCAGGTCTGCTCGGGGTAGACCAGCACCGTGGGCCCGCGCTCGCAGACCCGCAGGCAGTCCGCCTTGCTGCGGTGGATCCCGGTGGTGGGATCGCCGTAGCCCAGCTCGCGCAGGCGGTTCTTCAGGTATTCCCAGCACTCCTCGCCGGTGCCGTCGGTGTGGCACTTCGGCTTCGTCGGCGTGGCGCACAGGAAGATGTGACGCCGGATCGTGTTGTCGGTCTGCTCGCTCATGCCCTCCACTCCTCCTCCAGTCGCCGATGCGCGTACGGCCTCGGCGGGTCTCCCTCGTAGTAACCCACGGTGTGCCCCTCTCCTTCCATCAGGTACTTGTAGATGGTCAGCCCCTCCAGCCCCACCGGCCCGCGGCTGTGCAGCCGGCCGGTGCTGATGCCGACCTCGGCGCCCAGGCCGAAGCGGAAGCCGTCGGCAAAGCGCGTCGAGGCGTTCACGAAGACCGACGCCGAGTCCACCCCCTGCAGGAAGCGCACCGCCGCCGCCCGGTCCTCGGTGACGATCGAGTCGGTGTGGGCGCTGCCGTAGCGGTTGATGTGGTCCACGGCCTCCTCGAGGCCGTCCACCACCTTCACCGCCAGGATGTAGTCGAGGTACTCGGCGCTCCAGTCCTCCTCCGAGGCCTCCCCCACCCGGCCGTCGCCGGCGATCCTGCAGGTGCGGGGGTCGCCGCGCAGCTCCACCTCGGCCTCGGCCAGCCGGCCCAGCGCCGTCCCGAGGAAGGCCTCGGCCACGCCGGCGTGGACCAGCAGGGTCTCGGCGGTGCAGCAGGTGGAGACGTCCTGCACCTTGGCGTCCACCGCCACCTGGAGCGCCTTGTCGAGATCGGCGGCGGCGTCGACGTACACGTGGCAGACGCCGTCGGAGTGGCCGGTGACGGGGATCTTGGTGTTGTCCATGATGTAGCGCACGAAGTCGTTGCTCCCCCGGGGGATGATCAGGTCGATGGCGTCGTCCTGGTCCAGCATGGAGCGCACGTCCTCCCGCGTCTCCAGCAGGGTGAGCCAGCCCTCGGGAAGGCCTTCGACGGCCGCGGTGGCGCGCGCGATCAGGTCCGCCAGGGCGCGGTTGGAGCGGGACGCCTCGGAGCCGCCCTTCATGAGGACGGCGTTGCCCGACTTCAGGCAGAGGGCGGCGATCTGCACGAGGGCGTCGGGCCGCGACTCGAAGATCACGCCGAGGACGCCGATGGGCACGCTCACCTTGAAGAGGCGCAGCCCGTCGTCGACCTCGGTGGCGCCCTGCGTCCGCCACAGCGGGTCCTCCATGGCGGCGACGCTGCGCACGCTCTCCACGGCGCGCTCGTACTTGCCGGAGGAAAGGTCCAGGCGCGACACCAGCGGCAGGCCCAGCTCGCCCCGGGACGCCAGCTCCTGCGCGTCCCGGCAGTCGGCGGCGTTGGCCTCCAGCATCGCCTCCCGCTCGGCCTCCAGGGCCCGGGCGATCGCCTCGAGGCCCGCGTCGCGCACCCTTCCCGGGATGGCCGCCAGCTTGCGCCCCGCCTCCCGGGCCCTCAGGGCCAGGCCGCGCAGGTCGGCGGATGCTTCGGCAGCCGTGCTCACGAGTCCTCCTGCTTGCGCTCAGCGAGGGCCGCCTCGCTGGCGGCGCCCATCATCTTCTGGATCTGGCCCATCACCCGCTGGGGGTCTTCCACCTGGCCCTCGGCGAGGAGCACATAGTCCACGAGGAAGTGGGACCACGACTTCAGCTCCTCCGAGTCGCGCTGGGTCTTGAGAAGCTCGCCCATGTTGCGGATCGCCGCGTGCCCGGGGTTGATCTCGAGGGTGCGCTTGGTGAGGGGGAAGCTCTCGTCGCTGATGCGCATGAGCCGCTCCATCTGCTGGCTCACGCCCCCCTTGGGGGTCACCAGGGCGCAGGGACTGTCGCTCAGCCGGCTCGACTCCCGCACGTCGCCGACCCGCTCCTCCAGCTCCTTCTTCAGGTAGCTCACCAGCTCGATGGTGCGCTCCTTGTCGCCGGCGTCCTCGGTCCCTTCGAGCTTGACCTCCTCGGGCAGCTCCACATCCTCGGCGTCGATCGCCTGAAAGGACTTGCCGTCGAAGTCCTGCATCGAGCCCACCACCCACTCGTCCACCGGGTCGGTGAGGTAGAGAACCTCCAGGTCGTGGCGCCGGAAGGCCTCCAGCAACGGGCTCTGCTCGACCGCCGCCCGGCTGTCGCCGCTCAGGTAGAAGATCTTCTCCTGGTCCGACTTCATGCGGTCCACGTAGGCCTGCAGGGAGACCAGCCCCTCGCTCTCGGGCGTGCGGGCCTTCTCCTGGCTCTCGGCGGCGTCTTCGGCGTCGGCCTCCGCGTCAGCCTCTTGGGTCGCCTCCCCGGCGGCAGCCGCCTGGCCCGCCTCCTCGCCCTGCGCCTTCACGGCATCCGCCTGGCCCGCCTCCACGGCGTCCGCCTCCGCGGGGCCGGCGTCGGTGGCCAGCTTCCGGGAGAAGGAGGAGTAGAAGCGCAGCAGCTTGCCCACCTGCTCGCGGTGCTCGAAGTCGCGGGCCACCCCCTCCTTGAGGACGATGCCGAAGGACTCCCAGAAGGTCAGGAAGGCCGCCGGGTCCCGGTCCGCGAGACCTTCGATGCAGGAGAGAACCCGCCGTGTCAGGGTCTGCCGGATCTTGGCCACCACCGGGTTGTTCTGCAGCGACTCGCGGGCCACGTTCAGCGGCAGGTCGTCGCAGTCGACGACGCCGCGCACGAAGCGCAGGTACAGGGGCAGGACCTCGCAGTCGTCCTGGATGAAGACGCGCTTCACGTGCAGGTTGACCCGCACCTTCGGCTCCGGCGAGAACAGCAGCTCCAGCGGCGACTGCCGCGGCAGGTAGAGGACGGCGTAGAACTGGATCGGCACGTCGACGGCCACGTGCTCCCAGACCAGCGGTTCCTGGTGGTCGCCGGAGAGGTGCTGGTAGAACTCCTTGTACTGCTCCTCCGTGATCTCGTTGCGGGGGCGCGCCCACAGGGCCGAGGCCTCGTTCGACTGCTTGCCGGCCACCTTGATCGGGTAGGCCACGTAGTCGGAGTGGCGGCGCACCACGGCCTCCAGGCGGTGGGCGTCGAGGTACTCCTCGCAGTCGGAGCGCACGAAGACCTGGATCTCGGTGCCGCGGCCGGTCTTGTCGCGAGTCGTGGCCACGGTGTAGCTGCCGTCGCCGGTGGACTCCCACACCACCGCCTCGGCCTCGGGGTCGGCGGAACGGGTGGTGAGGACGACGCGCTCGGCGATCATGAAGACCGAGTAGAAGCCGACGCCGAACTGGCCGATCAGCTTCAGCCGCTGCTCCTCGTCCTGCTCGGCCGACAGACGCTCGAGGAACTCCCGCGACCCGGAGTGGGCGATGGTGCCGATGTTGCGGTTCACCTCGTCCCGGGTCATGCCGATGCCGGTGTCGCGGATGGTCAGCTTGCTGGCGCTCTTGTCGACGCTGATGTCGATCTCGAGCTCGGCGTCGGGGTCGACGATGCCCTGATCCGTGAGGGAGCGGAAGCGGATCTTGTCGAGGGCGTCGGAGGCGTTGGAGACCAGCTCCCTCAGGAAGACGTCCTTGTCGGTGTAGAGGGAGTGGACGAGGATCTGCAGGACCTGCTGGACCTCGGTCTGGAAGGCCCGCTCCTCGACCTGTGCTTCCTCTTCGGGGGTGGTGTGATGTTCGGTCGTCATGGGCGTGTTCGGAAGGTGGGTGGTGTCGCGGCTTCGGGAAACCTGAGAATCTACGGCCGCCCCCGGCCGGGGCAAGGCGGCCTTTGGCCGGTCCCCGGCGGCGCCCGTATCTTCCTGCTGCCATGGGAACCGACTGCGACCTGCTCATCGTCGGCGCCGGCCCGGCCGGCACCGCCGCCGCCATGTACGCCGCCCGCCAGGGCCTGACATCCATCGTCGTCGACCGCGACACCTTCCCGCGCGACAAGATCTGCGGCGACGCCCTGTCCGGGAAGGCCCTCGCCGTCCTCGACGAGCTCGGACTCCTGGAGGGCACGGCCGCTCTCGAGGGCAGCGAGATCAACCGCGTCCTCATGGCCAGCCCCGAGCACGTCGGCCTGAGCGTCGACCTGCGCGACCGGCGCCACCACGACCCCCTCACGGGCCGCGACCTGCCGCTGCGCGGCTACGTGATCCGCCGGCGCGTCTTCGACCACTTCCTGGTGCGCGAGGCCCGCGCCCAGGGTATCGAGGTGCGGGAGGGGTTCGCCGTGAAGGACCTGGTTCGCGACGAAGGAGGCCGCGTCGTCGGGGTGCGGGGCCATCGGACGGGCGGCTCCGGCAACGGCAACGGTCACCGCGGGCCCGAGGAGACCTTGACGGCCCGGGTCGTCCTCGGCTGCGACGGCTTCAACTCCATCGTCGCCCGCCGCGCCGGACTCTACTCCCACGATCCCCCGCACTGGGTGGTCGCCCTGCGCTGCTACTACGAAGGCGTGACCGGCACCACCGACGAGATCGAGCTGCACTTCGTCGACGAGGTCCGGCCCGGGTACTTCTGGATCTTCCCCCTCGAGAACGGCGGCGCCAACATCGGTATCGGCATGGTGCACTCGGAGATGAAGCGCCGGGACGTCGACCTGAAGGGGGCCCTGGAGCAGGTCATCGGCCGGCCGCCCTTCGCCGAGCGCTTCGCCGAGGCCCGGCGGTTGGAGCGGCCCGTGGGCTGGAACCTGCCCGTGGGCAGCCGCCGGCGTCCCTGCCACGGCGACGGCTTCCTGCTGCTCGGGGACGCCGCCAGCCTGATCGACCCCTTCACCGGCGAGGGCATCGGCAACGCCCTCTACTCGGCCCGCATCGCCGCCGAGGTCTGCCGCGAAGCCGTGGACGAGGGCGACACCTCGGCCGCCGTCCTGGGCCGCTACGAGGACCGCCTCTGGGACGCCCTCGGCCCCGAGCTGAAGGTGAGCTACCAGATGCAGCGCATGGGCCGCGTGCGGCCGCTGCTCAACTTCGTCATCGGCAAGGGGGCGCGCTCGCCCAAAGTCTCCGAGCACATCTGCGGCATGATGGCCAACGCCGTGCCGAAGAAGGAGCTCACCAGCCCCCTGTACTACCTCAAGCTGCTCTTCGCCTGATGGGGTGGAGCCCGGGGCGGACGCGCCGGGTCTCAGAGCGCGGAGGCCAGGAAGCCGCCGTCGACGGGCAGGTCGGCGCCGGTGACGAAGGAGCTGGCCTCGTGACAGGCCAGGAAGACGGCCGCGCCCACCAGCTCCGCGGGATCGCCGAAGCGGCCCATGGGCGTGCCCTCCAGGATCTGGCGGCCTCGCTCGGTGGGCTCCCCGTCCTCCTGGAACAGCAGCCGGCGGTTCTGCTCGCCGGGGAAGAACCCGGGCGTGATCGAGTTGACCCGCACCGCCGGCGCCCACTCGCGGGCCAGGAACCGCGTCAGGTTGACGACGGCCGCCTTGGCCGCCGAGTAGGCCACCACCCGCGACAGGGGCACGTGGGCGCTGATCGACGCGATGTTGACGATGGAGCCGCGGCCGGCGGCCTTCATGGGCGGTCCGAAGACCTGGCACGGCAGCAGCACCCCGGCGGACAGGTTGAGGTCGAGGCAGTCCCGCCAGGCCTGCAGGTCCACGTCCTCGAAGCGGAGCTGCTCGTCCAGGGTGACGGCGGGCTGGTTGCCGCCGGCGGCGTTCACCAGCACCGACGGCTCGCCGAGCCGCTGCAGGACGAGTTCCCGCGCCTCCACCAGCTGCCCCCGGGAACCCGCGTCGCAGGGGGCGAAGACCGCCCGGCCTCCCGCCGCCTCGACAGCCTCCACCACCTGCCCGCCGCGGCCGGCGTTGCGTCCGGCCACGGCCACCGCCGCTCCGGCCGCCGCCAGGCCGCGGGCCATGGCGCCGCCGAGGGCCCCGGTGCCGCCGACGACCACGGCGACCTGTCCGTCGAGGCGGAAGCGCTCGCTCACGGCACCCCCCGCAGGCCCCAGCCCGCGGCCACCGCCCTCGACAGCAGGCCGATCAGGCCCCCGAAGACGTTGCCCCAGACGATCAGCCAGCCGAGGTGGCGGCGCATCACGTGCTCCATCATCTCCTTGACGACGGCGGGCGTCAGCTCCTCGAGCTTGGCCTCCAGCAGGCGGTCGACCTGCGCCCGCAGGGCCGGGATGCCGGCCGAGGGGTCCTCCCGCAGCCGCTCCTCGACCAGGGGCGCCAGGCGGTCGATCAGGGCACCGACGAACTGCTGAGCCAGGATCTTGACCACATCCGCGCCGGCCATGCGGATCATCATCCCCATGGGGCCCTGCTTCAGGCTCTCCACCTCCGCCTCGATGGCGGCGTCGGCCTCCGGCGAGTCCAGCAGGGCCCGCATCTCCTCCCCCAGGCGGGGGGCCTCGCCGCCGGACCCGTGTTCCTCGAAGAACCGGCGCAGGTACGCCTCGTCGAAGAAGTGGGTCATGATCAGCGTCTTGATGGTGGCGCGGATCTCGCGGAAGCGGTTGGGGATCACCCCCGACCCGTAGAGGCCGGGCACGCGGTCGAAGAGCATCTTCACCGCCAGCCAGTTGGTGATGCCGCCGGCGAACCCGAAGAGCCCGGCCGCCAGCGCCCAGGGGGCGGCCGCCGCCAGCCAGGCGGGGGCTCCGGGGGATCCCGCGGACAGACCCAGCCCCGCCAGCAGCACCAGCAGGGAGAGGCCGTTGGAGATCTTGCCCTTGGTCCAGAAGCCGGGGTCTTGTCCCGAGAGGCCCGGGATCTCCGCCAGCGGGCCCTCGGGCGTGGAACCCTCGCTCACGGCAGGCCGCGGTCGGTGGAGGTGTCCGTCCGGTCGCGGTGGCGCTCCAGGGCCAGCTGGATCAGGCGGTCGATCAGCTCGGCGTAGCTGACGCCGCTCGCCTCCCACAGCTTGGGGTACATGCTGATCGGCGTGAACCCCGGCATGGTGTTGATCTCGTTCACGTAGACCCGTTCCTCGTCGCCGCGGCTGACGAAGAAGTCGACCCGCGCCAGGCCCGCCGCCTCCACCGCCAGGAAGGCCCGCCGCCCCAAGTCTCTGACCCGCTCCTGCGTCCCGGGGCCGACCCGCGCCGGGATGATCAGCTCCGAGTTGTCGTCGAGGTACTTGGCGCGGTAGTCGTAGAACTCGTTGCCGGGCACGATCTCCCCCGTCACCGAGACCTCGGGGTCCTCGTAGCCGAGGACGGAGACCTCCACCTCGCGGCAGTCGGCGGCCTCGGCCTCGACCACGAGCTTGCGGTCGTAGCGGGCGGCCTCGTCGAGGCCGGCGGTCAGCTCACCTGCATCCCGGGCCCTCGAGATGCCCACGCTGGAGCCGAGGTTGGCGGGCTTGACGAACATCGGGTAGCCGAGTCTCTCCTCCAGCTCGCTCCGCACGGCCTCCGGCTCGGCGCGCCAGCGGCTGCGCAGCACCGGGGCGTACTCCACCTGGTCGAAGCCCTCGGCCTGGAAGACCCGCTTCATCATGTCCTTGTCCATGCCCACCGCCGAGCCGAGGACGCCGGATCCCACGTAGGCCACTCCGGACAGCTCCATCAGGCCCTGCACGGTGCCGTCCTCGCCGTACGGGCCGTGAAGGATGGGGAAGATGACGTCCAGCGCCTGACTGCCGGCGGTGCCGTTCTGCATGACCAGCTCGCCCCCCGGGTAGTCGAGGGCCACGGGCTTGAGGTCCTCGCCCCCCACCCGGCCCGCGGCGAGCAGGGCCGTGGCGTCGCCGGCGGCCAGCCAGCGGCCGTCGCGGTCGATGCCGATCATGGTGACCTCGTACTTCTCGCGATCGATCGACTCCAGCACGGAGCGCGCCGAGGTAACGGAGACCTCGTGCTCGGCGGAGCGGCCCCCGAAGAGGACGCCGACCCGGATCTTGTCGGCCATTTGGGGTTGCGCCTTTCTGTGCGGCAAAGGGGTTCCACCAAGATACACAGGCAGCCGGAAACCGGCCCCCCGGATTCTTGCCCGGCCGCCTCGGCGCGAGGTAGATTGGCCATCCCTTGCAGGAGGACCCACCCCATGATCCGTGCTCTTCTCGCCATCGCCGCGGGGATCGCCGTCGCCTTCGGCGGCATCGCCCTGTTCCAGTCCCTCGGCCACCAGCTCTACCCGCCCCCGGAAGGCCTCGACCCGGCCGACCCGGAGGCCTTCGCTGAAATCGTCGCCCAGATGCCGGTGGGCGCCCTGCTCATGGTCCTTCTCGCCTATGCCCTCGGCACGTTCTGCGGCGCCTGGGTGGCAGCGCGGATCGCCGGGCGGCCCTTCCCTGCCCTGCTCGTAGGCGGGGTGATGATGCTCGCCGGTATCTCCAACCTGGCGGTGATCCCGCACCCGCTGTGGTTCATGGTGCTCAGCGTTCTCGTCTTCGTGCCCTCGGCCTGGCTCGCCAGCCGCGTGGCCGGAGTCCACTCCTCGTGAGCGCTGCGCCTGCGCGGGCGCGGGTGCCCACCGATGCCCGCACGGTCTCGGTCTTCTGCGCCGGCTGCCGGACACGGCTGCTGCGCTACCGCAAGGGGGGCGACGGCGGCCTCGTGAAGATCCGCCGGGAGCGCATCGCCGAGGACTTCACCGACGGCGACCTGCGCTGCCCTCGGTGCGGCCAGACCTTCGCCCGCGAGCGCGGCCCCGGCGGCGGCCCCGCCTTCCTCATCGGCGGCAAGGTCTTCACCCGGGGGCTGCGCCGCCGATGAGCGAAGCCGCGCCCGCCCCCGCCTTCGGCCGGCCCCGCGACGCCGAGGTCCTGGTGGTCGGCGCCGGTTCCGTCGGCGTCTGCAGCGCCTGGTTCCTGCGCCAGGCCGGCGCCGAGGTCGTCCTCCTCGACAAGGGCGAGGTCTGCTCGGGCAGCTCCCACGGAAACGCCGGCCTCGTGGTGCCCAGCCACAGCGTGCCCCTCGCCGAGCCGGCGGCCCTGCGCGCCGGGCTGCGCTACATGATGAGCCCCGACAGCCCCTTCTACATCAAGCCGCGCCTCGACGGCGACCTGCTGCGCTGGCTGTGGCGCTTCCGCCGCGCCGCCACCCAGGCCCGCGTCGACCGGGCCGTCCCCGTCCTGCGCGACCTCCACCTCGAGAGCCGCGGCCTCTTCCGCGAGATCGCCGACAGCGGCCTCGACTTCAGCTACGGCGAGATCGGCCGGCTGATGCTGTGCGACACCCCGGAGGGGCTCGCCGACGCCGAGGAGGAGGCCCGTCACATGGGCGCCGCCGGCATCGAGGTGGAGAGCGTGGACGCTGCCGAGGCCGCCGCACGGCTTGGCGGCTTCGAGGTGCGCTGCGTGGGCGGGGTCTTCTACTCCCAGGACTCCCACATGGATCCCGGACGCTTCGTGCGGGGGCTCGCCGGCCGCGCCGCCGAGGCAGGGGTGACCGTCGTCGAGGGGGCCGAGGTGCTGCGGCTGCTGACCCGCGGCGACAGCGTCGAGGCGGTGGAGACGACGCGGGGCGTCTTCCGCCCCCGTCAGCTGGTCCTGGCCGCCGGCTCCTGGAGCCCGGAGCTGGCCCGCGGCCTCGGCGTGAAGGCGCCGATCCAGCCGGCCAAGGGATACTCGGTCACCGTCGAGTCCCCGCCCGGCACGCCCGACCTGCCCCTCATGCTGACCGAGGCCCGGGTGGCGATGACGCCCATGGGCCGGGACCGGGTGCGCTTCGCCGGCACCCTGGAGCTGGCCGGCATGGACCTGTCGATCAACCAGCGGCGTGTCGACGCCATCATGCGCGGCGTGCCCCGCTACATTCCCCACTGGGACCCCTCGAGCTTCCGCGTCCACGAGGTCTGGCGCGGGCTGAGGCCGTGCACCCCCGACGGCATGGCCCTCCTCGGCCGGCCGCGGCGCTGGCGCAACGTGGTGGTCGCCGCCGGCCACGCCATGATCGGCCTCTCCCTGGGGCCGGTGACCGGGCGCATCGTCTCGCGGCTGGTGGCCGGCGAGGAGCCCGGCCACGACCTGGAGCTGCTCGACCCCGACCGTTTCTCCTGAGAAAGGACGCCATGCTACCGATCGACCTGGGCAACCTCTACCTCGACCGGCGCGCCGAGTCCCGCTCCCTGAGCGCCGAGAACCCCGACGGCGCCGTCGGCGGCGGCGCCCGCGCCGAGCCCGAAGCCGGCAGCGCCGCCCGCGACCTCGGCAAGGGCTGGAAGGTGCGGCCGTGCCTGAAGCTGGCCCCCGGCAGCACCACCACCCTGATGGACCACGAGGGACCCGGCGTCATCCGCCACATGTGGTTCACCTTCCGCCACACCTTCTACCGCTCCGTCATCCTGCGCATCTACTGGGACGGACAGGACCACCCCTCGGTGGAGGCGCCCCTCGGGGACTTCGGCTGCAACGCCTGGAACGAGCGCCAGGACGTGCTCGGCGCGCCGGTCAACGTCAACCCCCACGGCGGCATGAACGTCTACTTCCCCATGCCCTTCCGGAAGCACGCCCGCATCACCGTGGAGAACGACGGCGTCAACGAGCTGCCCGGGTTCTTCTACACCATCAACTACACGCTGGAGGAGGTCCCGGCCGAAGCCCTCGCCTTCTGCGCCCAGTGGCGGCGCACGAACCCCCTGCCCTACGCGCAGGAGTACGTCATGGCCGACGGCATCCGTGGCCGCGGCCAGTACGTGGGCACCTTCATGGCCTGGCAGCAGAACAGCGCCGGCTGGTGGGGCGAGGGGGAGATCAAGATGTTCCTCGACGGCGACGGCGAGCACCCGACGATCTGCGGCACCGGCACCGAGGACTACTTCCTGGGCGCCTGGGGCTTCGACCGCCGCGACTTCTCGGGACCGTACGCCGGCTTCCGGCAGGTGGTGAAGACCTCCGGCGAGGCCGGCTGCCGCATGACCCTGTACCGCTTCCACGTCCACGACCCCGTGTTCTTCAAGAGCGATCTGCGGGTCCACATGCAGGCCCTCGGCTGGCGCTCGGAGGGCCGTTACCTGGCCCTGCAGGACGACATCTCCTCCGTCGTCTACTGGTACCAGACGCTGCCGTCGGCGCCCCTTCCCGAGCTTCCCGACGCGGACGCGCGGGAGGTGATCTGAGCCGACGCTCCCCTTCCGGTCCGCGGCTGGGGGCGGACAGGACGTATCTTCAGGCCGAAAGCTCGGTATGATCAGTCCGGCACAAGTGTTGCTTTGGCCGAGCTGCCGGAACTCGGTGGACAAATTGACCCGCCATGATTCGGGAGCTATTTTCGCAGATTGAATTGCACCTGTCCGGCCGGGTATCGCCACCCCTCCTTCCCGTCTTTCAGCGCGAGACCCAAACGCAACAGGCCCTTCCACCTTCTCACACCATCCCAGAGCCTCCCAGCAACGAGGAATCGGCCACGGTTCGGGGGAGCCAGTGATCTTCACTGAGGACGTTCGTACGCTGCCAGCCTATGGAGTCGTCGAGGTTGCGCACTATCTGCGCATTCCATCTTCCACATTGAGGTCCTGGTTTCGTGGCGGCCGTGGCTTTTCGCCCATATTCCATCCTCCGGGGGGCAGCGACCAACTCTCCTTCACCAATCTGGTGGAAGCGCATGTTCTTGGTTTCATCCGGAAGAGACACAGGATCTCCTTCCAGAGGATGCGTCGCACCATTGACTATATGCAGGGGGCCTTTGCCTCTGAGCATCCCCTTGCCGAACTGGACATAGACACCGATGGCCTCGATCTCTTCGTAACCCGGATTGCGGTATCGAGGAGTGGCCAGTTGGTTCTCCGAGAGTTGATCGAAGCAAGTCTGAGCCGAATTGACAAGGAAAATGGACTTGCCGCTCGGCTGTTTCCCCTCACGACCAGAGCGACCGACTCACTGAGCGAACTACGCATTGTCGTGATCGATCCGAACAAGTCCTTTGGTCGTCCTTCGATTGTTGGAACGGGAATACCCACTTCTGTCATAGCCGAGCGTTTCGGGGCCGGCGAGTCCATCGAAGATCTGTCCTATGACTATGGGCGAGAGCCGCTCGAAATCCAGGCGGCCATCCGGTTCGAAGCCCAAGGCCTCCCCCTCGCCGCCTGACCTGCCTCCGCTCTTTCTGGATCATTCCATAGGAAGCAGGATTGTTGTACAGGCACTTCGAGATGAAGGGGTTGTGGTGCATACGCTCGAGGAGCATTCGACCCCGCCGCGGCTGACGAGAAGTGGATCGCTGAAGTCGGACAGCGCGATTGGATTGTGATAACAAAGGATCGAAGGATCAGGTACAGGCAGCATGAGAAGATGGCCGTCAAGAACGCAGGAGTGGCATTGTTCGTGCTGATCAGCAGCAATCAGCGCGGAGAGAGCATGGCCGCTGCACTGCTAAAGGCCGTTCCCCGACTTGGGCGTTTCCTTGATGCGCACGACAAACCGTTCATCGCAAGAGTGTACCGAGATGGGACGCTGGCCCTTGACTGCAAGCTGTGAGAGTGCCGCTCCACCGGGCGCATCTGCGGCACTGCCGGGGCCCGCGGGAGCTTGTCGGCAATCGAGGCCATGCGTACCTTGCGCCCCCCTTGGCTATACCGACCTCCACCGGAGCGCGTGACCGCACATGGCAGACCGGGCTCTCGTTTTCATCGGCAACTACACCAGCGGTGACGACGCCGCCATCTACTACGGCGAGGCCGACCCCGACTCGGGAGCCCTGCGCATCCACGGCCGCACCCCCTGCGAAGACAACCCCTCCTTCCTGGCCCTGCACCCGAACGGCCGCTTCCTCTACGCCGTGAACGAGGTCTCCCACTTCGACGGCGGCGGCGCCGTGAGCGCCTTCTCCATCGACGCCGACTCGGGGGCCCTCACCTTCCTCAACCTGCAGCCCACGGGCGGCTCGGCGCCGTGCCACAACACCGTCGACCACAGCGGCCGCTACGTCCTGTGCGCCAACTACGGCGGCGGCAGCGTCTCCATGCACCCCGTGCGGGACGACGGCAGCCTGGGTGAGATCTCCGACTTCCATCAGCACATGGGCTCGAGCGTCGATCCGGGGCGCCAGCAGGGGCCGCACGCCCACTCGATCAACGTCGATCCCGACAACGGCTTCGCCTTCTGCGCCGATCTCGGCCTCGACGAGGTCCTGGTCTACGGCCTCGACCTGGAGGCCGGACGCCTGGTCCCCCACGGCTCGGGGCGGGTGACCCCCGGCGGCGGTCCCCGGCACATGGCCTTCCACCCGAACCGCCGCTTCGCCTACGTCATCAACGAGATGTCCAACACGATCACCCTCTTCGCCCGCGGCGACGACGGCGGCTCCCTGATCGAGGTCGAGGAGGTCACCACCCTCCCAGCCGGCTACGCCGAGACCACGCACACCTCCGACATCCACCTGTCCGCCGACGGCCGCTTCCTCTACGGCTCCAACCGCGGCCACGACTCGATCGCCGCCTTCGCCGTCGACGCCGGCAGCGGACAGCTCACCCTCCTCGGCCACACGCCGGTGCCGTCGGCGCCGCGCAACTTCGCCATCGACCCCTCGGGCCGCTGGCTCTACTCGGGCGGACACCACACCGACCGCATCGCCCGGCTGCGCGTCGACGGATCGGGCCGGCTCCAGGACACGGGAGAGAGCGCGGAGACGCCCTCCCCGGTGTGCATCAGGATGCTTCGCTGAGAAACCGCCCGGCGAGCCCCGCGTCGAACCAGGTGCCCGCCTTCGCGGGCCGAACGATCCGGCGCTCGAGCGCCGGCCCCACAGCCACGGTCTGAAGGAGGCCGCCATCCAACCGAACAAGCTCCGACAGCTGCTCAACGACGGGAAGCCGACCCTCGGCACCCACGTTCACACGACCTGGCCCAACGTGGTCGAGATCCTGGGCGAGACCGGCCTCTACGACTACGTCGAGTTCGTCGCCGAGTACGGCCCCTACGACCTCTACGCCTTCGACGACATCTGCCGCGCCGCCGAGCTCCACGACCTCGGCACGATGATCAAGGTCGAGCAGGAGCCGCGCTCCTGGATCGCCCAGCGCGCCATCGGCTCGGGCTTCGAGTCGGTCCTGTTCTCCGACAGCCGCGGCGTCGAGGACGCCCGCGAGTGCCTGCGCATCGCCCGTCCCGACACCCCGGAGGACGGCGGCACCTACGGCGTCGCCTCGCGGCGGTTCACCCACGCCGGCTACGGCGGATCGATGGACTACGTGCAGACCCTGCGCGACATCGTCGTCGTCCTGATGATCGAGAAGCACGGCGCCGTGGAGAGCCTGGAGCAGATCGTGGAGCTGCCCATCGACATGGTGCAGTGGGGGCCGTCCGACTACTCCATGAGCGTCGGCAAGGCCGGACAGGGCGGCTCACCCGAGATCAAGGCGGTGGAGAAGCGCGTCATCGAGACCTGCCTGGCCGCCGGCGTGCCCCCGCGCGCCGAGATCGGCGGCGCCGACGGGGCGAAGTACTACCTCGACCTGGGGGTCCGCCACTTCTGCATCGGCACCGACGTCTCCATCCTGTTCAACTGGTGGAAGGCGAACGGCGACGACCTGCGCAAGGCCCTGGACGGTGACTGAGACGCTGGCCCCGGCCCGGCTGGACCCTCGCAAGTTCCGAGATCCCGACGTCACCGCCGAGGGAGAGCCGAGGGCCCGGGTCGCCCTGACCCGCCTCGAGACCCTCTGGTTCAACACCGGCACCCTCTGCAACCTCACCTGCGCCAACTGCTACATCGAGTCGAGCCCGCGCAACGACCGCCTCGTCTACCTCACGGCGGCCGAGGTCTCCTCCTTCCTCGACGAGATCGAGCGCGCCGGGCTGGGCACCCGCGAGATCGGCTTCACCGGCGGCGAGCCCTTCATGAACCCCGGGATCCTCGACATGCTCGGGGAGGTCCTGGATCGGGGCTTCGAGTGCCTGGTGCTGACCAACGCCATGCGGCCGATGATGAAGTGCGGCGGGGAACTGCTGCGGCTGCGGGACGACCACGGCGGCCGGCTGGGGGTCCGCGTCTCCATCGACCACTACGACCCCGCCCTGCACGAGGAGGAGCGGGGCCCGCGCTCCTGGGCGCCGATGGTCGAGGGCCTGCGCTGGCTCTCGGACTCCGGCTTCCACGTGACCGCCGCCGGCCGCACCCTCTGGGGCGGCTGCGAGGAGGAACTGCGGGCCGGCTTCGCCCGCCTCTTCGCCGATCTCGGGGTCCGCATCGACGCCGGCGATCCCGCCCAGCTCGTGCTCTTTCCGGAGATGGACGCCGCCGCCGACGTGCCGGAGATCACCGGCGCCTGCTGGGAGATCCTCGGCCAGTCCCCCGACGACGTCATGTGCGCCTCGTCGCGCATGGTGGTCAAGCGCCGGGGCGCGGACGCGCCCGTCGTCCTCTCCTGCACCCTCCTGCCCTATGACGAGGCCTTCGAGATGGGCGCGACCCTGAGCGAGGCCTGGGGGCCGGTGAAGCTCAACCACCCCCACTGCGCCCGGTTCTGCGTCCTCGGCGGAGCCCACTGCTCCGCCTGATCCGCTACTCCAGCAGCTCGATCCGCCCCGAGGCGCTCTGCCGCTGCACGCAGAGCAGCAGGTCGCCGCGTCCCACCCGGATCTCCACCGGGCTGGCGGTGACCTCGTTGGAGATGCCGTCGCGGCGGCCAGGGACGAGGCTCTCCCCCCGCAGAGGCCACCTCAGGCCCTCGGTCTCGATGCCGCCGGCCGGTCCGTCGAGCGGACACAGGGAGAGCTTCTGCCCCACGTCGGCGCGGAAGCGCACCCGGCCGCGGATCAGGCGGATCTCGCAGTGGTCGTCGATCAGCCGCAGGTCCAGCCGGTCGCCGAAGGTCCTCAGCAGGCTCAGGTTCCACAGGGTGTGGTCGGTGCGCCGCCCGGTGAAGCCCAGCATGTCCGCCCGGCCGACCCCCAACTCCAGGGCCAGCCGCAGAACCTTCTGCATGTCCGTGCCCGTGTCGTCGGCGTCGACGCGGACGAGGCGGTCCCCGGCGACGGCGGCCATCCCCGGGCCGCTGACCGAGTCGAGGTCGCCGGCGATGTAGTCGGGGGCCCGTCCGAGGCGCCGGGCGGTGTCGGCGCCGCCGTCGGCGCACAGGACCAGGTCCGCCTCCCGGGCGCAGGCGGCGAACAGCTCCCGCGAGGGGGGCTCGCCGTTGCCGACGATGAGCGCCGAGCGGCCGGCCACTGCTTCAGTCCCCCGCCGGCAGCCGCGCCGTCAGCCGCAGGCCCACCTGGCGCGGGTCCCCGTAGCTCTTGTAGAGCTTGTCGGCGTAGTCGGGCGGCTCCAGGCCGAAGAAGAAGCCCCGCACCGCGTAGCGCGCGTCGAGCAGGTTCCGCCCCCACAGTTGCAGCGACCAGATCCCACGGTCCCAGGAGAGCTGGGCGTCCACCAGCTGGTAGGGCTCCGACTCCTGGTCGTGGCTCTCGGAGAAGTAGAACCGGTCGGCGCCGCTCAGCGCCAAGCGCGCCCCCAGGCCCGAGGGATGGCGGTACTCGCCTCCCAGGCGGAAGGTGTAGCGCGGGGCGTGGGCGCCGGCGCGGTCGCCCAGGCTCTCCTCCTCCCCTTCGCCGATGGGGAAGGTGTAGGTGTCGACATAGGTGTCGAGCAGGCCGAGGGAGGCGGTGAGGCGCAGGTCCGGCCGGAGCCGGAGGCTCTGCTCCCACTCCACGCCGGTGCTGCGCCCGGTCACGGCGTTGGCGGTGAAGTAGAAGAAGCTGTTGGGATCCCCCGGGTCCTGCTGGCTCGACAGCTCGACCTGCTGGTCGGAGCGCAGGGCGTGGAACAGGGTGAGGGCCGTGGTCGTCCGCGGACCCGAGGCGCGGTATCCCACCTCCAGGTTGAGGACGTACTCCGGGTCGAAGGGCCGGCTCGCGGACGCCAGCCGGGGATGCTGGTTGACCCCGCCGGCGCGGAAACCCCGGGAGACCGCCGCGTAGAGGTTGCGGTCCGGCGCCGGCCGGTACGCCAGGGCCGCCTTGCCGCCGGGCAGCCACTGGGCCACGTCGAACTCCACCTGTTCGGCGCCGTTGTTGGTGGAGCCCTCGTACGAGGTAGCGTTTCGGTCGACCCGGCCGTTGAGGGTCAGGTGCCAGCGGCCGGACAGGGCGCGGCCGTACTGGCCGTAGAAGGCGAGATCGGAGATCTCGAAGCGGCTCTGCAGGTCGGTGGCGTCGCCGCCGAAGAGGTACCCGGCGGCATCGTCCTCCTCGGCCAGCGACTTCAGGTAGGCGCCGGCCACCAGGCCGCCCCCGCCGGCGGGATCTTCCCTCCGCAGCCGGATCTCCTGCGTGAAGGTGCTGCGCTCCCTCAGGTTGCGGTCGAAGAAGTCGTAGCTCCAGCCCTGCTCCTCCGGATCGAAGCCGTAGGGATCCTGCTTCCAGAAGTCGTCGTTGCCCCAGTCGCCGTCGTAGCTGTGCTCCAGGTCGGTGCGACTGAAGGAGGTGATGGAGACCAGCTCGGCGCCGGATCCCGGCAGGGGCGCCCGGGCCCGCAGGGAGAGGGCGTCCGTCGTCTGGCTGTCCTTGCCCAGATTGTCGGACCAGGTCGCCAGGTCCTCGTTGTTGTCCGGCGCCCAGGCGTCGTAGCCGTTGTCGAGGTCGGCGCGGAAGAGCGTGCCCACGAGGCGCAGACCGTCCCCCTCGTAGGCCACCTTGGCCCGCGCCAGCGTCTCCTCGCGGCCGTTGGAGTCGTCGATCCCGAGGTGCCGGTTCTCGCGGAACCCATTGGTGCGCCCGGAGCTGTAGCCGACCCGCGCCGCCCACCGCTCGCCGGCCGGGAGGTTCACGGTCCCGGCGTAGCGCAGGAGTCCGTCGCTGCCGGCGGCCAGGGTCGCCTCCCCGCCCGCGGTCGGGGCGGGATCGGTGGACCTCAGGTTGATCAGCCCGGCCATGGCGTTGGGGCCGAAGAGGGTTGACTGGGGGCCCTTGAAGACCTCGGCCTGGTCGAGGTCGTGGAGCAGACCCGCCATGCCGAGACCGCTCAGATCGACGTCGTCCATGACGAATCCCACGGAGAAGCTGGGCGGCCCCTCGCCGGCGTAGTGGCTGCGCTCGCCGATCCCGCGGATCTGGTAGTAGCGAGGCCGGGAGGTGCCGCCGGACCAGTTGAGGTTGGCCACGGCGGGGATCAGCTCGTGGAGGTGGTCGCCGCCCGAATCGGCCAGGCGGCCCCGGTCGAGGACGGTCACCGAGGAGGCGACCTCGGCCAGGGCCTGCTCGATCAGCCCGCCGGTGACCACGGTCTCGGGCACGGGCACGGCCGCCGGCAGCAGCCGCACGGTGACAGGCTGCACCGCCCCCGGGCGTGGGCGGACGACGGCAGGCCCGTAGCCCACGTGGGTGACCAAGGCCGAGTCCCCCGCCGCCAGGGACAACTCGAAGCGGCCGTCGGCGTCGGCGGTGACGACCAGGTCTCCGTGGGTCAGATGGGCGCCCGGCAGGGGATCACCGGTCGACGCGTCGACGACGGTGCCGCGCAGCGTCTCCGCCGGGACGGTGGCAGCTGTGAGGAGGAAGGCGATCAGCGCCGGAGCGGCGCCGGAAGGTAGGATGCGCATAAGAAAGAGGCCGCTTTCTCCAGACGTGGGAAACGGCCTCTGATGGCGCTGGTCCGTTTCCCTACGCTGGCATGATCCAGGTCAGGTTCGAAGGGTTCTGATCTCAGGCCGGAGAGCCGGCCACCCCCAACGGATGTCGTAGGCTCAAGGTAGGCACCGTGGAGAAGGGGTCAAGGGACCGCGGTTCCCGCGGAGCAGCCATCGAGCCCGGGCGCGCTGGCTGCCATGCAGGAGTCGGTCCGGGACATGCGCGTGGCGTGCTACCCTCCGGTGCCATGGGTGTGCCCCCCGGGAGACGCGGAGAGGGAACCCCGGAAGATCCGGGAGACCTCCGCGATCGCCTGGCGTGTCCCCCGGCACAGGGCGGGTGCCGGGCATGGAGGTTGCTCCGCTTTTCCCTGGGTCGCCATATTTCCCCTGTCCCCATGCACGGAAGGAGCCGCGGCGATGGCCGATGGCGCCACCTCCCCGTCTCATCCCACCTCCGAGGAGCTGCACAGGGGCCTCGGCTATCTGCGGGAAGACATCCAGGACTTGCGCAACCAGGTAGGCAGCCTGCATCGCCGCATCGACGAGACCAATGGCCGTATCGACGAGACGAATGGCCGCATCGACGAGACCAACCGATCCCTGGGCGAGCAGATCCGGGCGGTGCACAAGGCCATGGAATCCAACTTCAGGTGGACCCTGACCACCCTGGTCGCCCTCACCGGCATCCTCATCGGGGTCATCAAGCTCTGACGGCAGGACCAGGGCGCCGCGGACGACCACCGCGATTGGTCCCTCCTGGGCGGATGCCTAGTTTACCGCGCCCCATGTCCGCCCACATCCTCCCCCCTCCGTCCCGCCCCGCCCGACCGTGCTGACCTCCTGGCGCGCCCCGGCGGTGATGCTGCTCTTCGTCGCCGGCCTCTACCTCCTCGCCCGGCCGTGGCTGATCGAGCGATTCGGGCTGGTGACCTGCGTGATCGTCGTCCTCGCCGCCTGTCTGGTGGCCGGCATCGGCGCCGCCGCCTGGCAGGCCCGCCGCCGGCGCTACGCCTGCCCGGGCTGCGAGCACCTCTTCGGCGCCTCCACCATGCGCCATCTGCTGAGCCAGGACTGGTTCGGGCGGGTGCGCTGCCGCTGTCCCTCCTGCGGGCGGGTTCATCGCTGCCAGCCGGTGGGATCCGGGGCGGCCTGAAGCGTCAGCCTCCGGCCAGCCTCTCCACGGCGGCCGCCACCTCCCGGCGCCGCACCTCGATCGGCGCCGGGTCCTTCGTGAAGCGGGTCAGGGAGACGCTGATCTCCGGCGGCACCGCCAACAGCGCCTCGAAGCGGCGGCGCTCGTCCGCCGTCAGCTCCGTCCCCGAGCCCAGCGACCGCCTCAACATCGCCAGGTACTCGTAGTCCTCGATGCCGTCGCGCAGCATTTCCCAGCGCACGCTCTCCACGGGGCCGGCCAGCACCGGGGCCCCCCCGAGAGCCCCCGGGGGCGGATAGAGGAAGCGGCCGTCGCCGTTGCCCCACGGCCTCCGGGAGCCCACGGACCCGGAGTGGAGCGACACCCAGCTCATGGGATCCTCGTACGGGTCCTGGAGGCTTTCGGGATAGGCGGCGCCGCTCGTCCAGTAGTTGCTCGCCCACACGAGGATTCCGTCGACCCCCGCCTGCCAGGTCTGCCACAGCCACACCCTGGGGTCGGTTGCGGCGCGGTCGATGAACAGACCGGGGTACGGGGTCTTCGGCACCGTGCACAGGTACCACCAGAAGCGGTCTCCCGCTTCCAGGCGGGGGGCCGAGGCCGCCGGGTCGAAGCGGCTCGCCAGCGGGCTCCACAGGTCGGGCCCGCCCACCAGCTCGGGCTCGACCTGCTCGGTGAGCATGCGGCGCAGGTCCGGGGCCGCGGACGCCACCCGGCGGAAGCCGTCCATCACGAAGGCGTAGTCCTTCGGCTCCGGCTCGTCGAACCAGTAGACGAAGGCTTCGTCCAACCACCCCCGGCTCCTCAGGTGCCGCTCCACGGCCCCCGCATAGCCGCGGAACAGGGCCTGGTACTGCGGCGTGTCCGCGGCGAATCCGCGCAGCACCGGTTCCCGGCGCCGGTGAAAGCTGCCTCCCCCCATGCCCGGCAGGCCCAGGCGGAAGGTGTTGAAGCCGTACTCCTCGATGGCCCGCGTCATCGCCGCGTCCCAGGCGGTGAAGTCGATCGCCGGTTCGATGACCTCTCCCTCGGCGACGTCGCGGCCCGTCAGGTCCGGCCAGGTGGTCACCGGCGGATCGAGAGGGGCGGGATCGTAGGGGGAGATGTGATGGCGGGAGAAGCTCTCGAGATAGAGATCGAGGAGGCGCCGGCGGTCGGCCTCCTCGTCGACGCCGTGATAGCGCCAGATGTGGCCGGGGTGGAACCCGAAGGCGGTCTCGCAGGTCATGCGGCGGGGGAGGTCGAAGCCGAAGACCTCGACCCGCACAGGAACGACGGTCTCGTAGTCGGCGGCGGTCAGCACGAGGGCCCCCTCGTAGATCCCGGCGGGGGTCGATGGCGGCACGGACACGCGGACCCAGAAGGGCTGATTGCGCCGCGCCGGCAGGTCGAGGGCGGAGTCGATGGGCAGGAGGGGATCGGGCCACCACGCCGCTTCTCCGGCCAGGTCGGTGGGGCGGCGCACCGGCACGTATCCCACGCGCAGCACCTCGATGCGATCGGCCGGGATGCCCGCGCCCTCCGGGCCGGTCAGCTCGGTGGGCCGCAGGCGCAGCCCACGCAGAGGGTGCCCGGGACGCAGGACGAGTTGGGCCGCCTCGGTCTCGTTGCCGGCGGCGGAGATCGCGATCGCCGTGCCCCTCCGCCGCGGCGGGGCCCGCGTGCGCGACACCTTCCAGCCGGAGGAGGCCCACCACACCCCCGGGTCGGCGTCTTCGGCGCTCAGCAGCTCGCCGTAGCCGTCGGCGTGCAGCATCGACAGGGCCAGATCGGCCTCCGCCCGCCAGAGCCCGTCCGCCTCCACCTGCAGGTGCAGGACGAGGGCGCCCGTCCCCGAGATGCGGCAGGGCACGGCGAGGCGGTTCTCCCCCGGGTGGAGCTCGGCCGGCCGCCAGCCCCCTTCCGGCGGCTCCTCCCCGAGGGCCCCCGTCACCGCGCGCACCCGCGCCGGCAGTGTCTCGGCGGAGGAGCTGTGGACGAGCAGGCGCAGAGTGTCGGCCAGACCCGGCCGCAGCGGGCCCGGGTCCTCCACCCGGCAGCGCAGCGATCCCGCCCGTCCGCCCTCCGACACCAGGAGGGTGGACCCCTCCCCCTCCGGGATCTCCCCGTCGAGGCGGGCCTGGTACCCGTAGTCGTCCACCTGGAAGGCGCCGCCGCCCTCGCCGGCCGCGCGCAGACGCACCCGCACGGCGGCGGCGGGCAGCAGCGAGTCCGGCACGTCGAAGGAGGCGGAGGCGACCTCCGGCACCACCCCGAGGGTGATCCACCCGCCGCCGGTGGAGACCTCGATGAGCAGGTGGCCGCCGGTGTGGTGGTTGAGGTTCACGCGGAGTCCTGCCTCCCGCTGCGGGAAGTGCCCCACCTCGTGCCGGAAGACGACTTCCTGGCCCGGGCCGAAGACCCAGCGGTAGGTGTTGAAACCGGCGTCGTGGCTCTCCAGGGGCCGGCTGATGTTGGCCAGCGGCGTGTGCTGGGGGGAGTCGAAGACGTACCGGCCCGCCTCGAGGCGCTCGCCCTGGCCGAGGCGCAGACCATCGCCGACGAGGCGGTGCACGGCGCGCACCCGGTCCAGCTCGATGTCGTCGAAGGCGGCGGCGCCGGGCAGCCGCCACTGGCCGAAGCGCAGCCGGCGGTGGGGGTTCGTGGCCGCTGGGGCGGCGAAGCTGGAGCTGAACCGCCGCCACTCGAAGCCGGTCTCCCCCAGGTCGCGGTTGGCGAATCCCGCCCCCGAGGTGACGGTGCCGCCGCCGCTCCCCTCCAGGCGCCGGGCCCGGAAGCGCACGCGGTAGTGGCCGCCGGCCTCGAAGGCGAGGGAGTCCGAGCGCCACCAGCCCGACCCCCGGCCATCGCCGCGGACGACGATCGCGGGATCGCCGGCGATCGTCCGCCACTCTCCCTCGCCGCGCAGGCTCCACCCGGCCGGCAGGGAGTCCCCCCGCGCAAAGGTGGGGTTGGGCGCCTCCTGGGCCTGGGCAGCGGTCAGACAGCCCACGCACAAAGCGAGGATGATTCGACACTTCGGCACGGGACGGCTCCGGGCTCTTGCGATGGTGCCGGCGCCGGGCGAATCTAACCGCCGTGAACCGCGTCGAGAAGCTCCACATCGGCATCGCCGGCGCCTGCGCCCGGGGGCGGGCCTTCCTGTCGGGGCTCTCGGCCCGGGAGTCGGTGGCCTGCATCGCCGCCGTCTGCGACACCGACGCCGAGGGACTGCAGCAGGTCCGCCGCCAGACCGGCGCCGAGCACGCCTTCACCTGTTTCGACGACCTGCTTTCCTGCGGCGGCCTCGACGCCGTGGTCGTGGCCACGCCCATGCACCTCCACGCCGGCCAGTCCGCCGCCGCCCTCGACGCCGGCCTGCACGTGCTCAGCGAGGTCACGGCCGCCGTCGACCTCGAGCAGTGCCGGCGGCTGGTCCGGGCCGCGCAGCGCTCGTCCGGGCTCTACATGCTGGCCGAGAACTGCAACTACACGGTGCCCAACCTCGTGGTGGCCGCCCTCGTCGACCAGGGCCTCTTCGGCACGCCCTACTTCGCCGACGGCGAGTACCTCCACGAGGTGAAGGCCCTCAACGAGCGCACCCCCTGGCGGCGGCGCTGGCAGACCGGCGTCGACGGGATCACCTACGGCACCCACAGCCTCGGACCGATCCTGCGATGGCTGCCGGGGCGAGTCACGGAGGTCTGCTGCGCCGGCAGCGGCCATCACCACCTCGACCCCCGGGGCGACGCCTACCACCAGGACACGCACGTCATGCTCGGCCGGCTCTCCGGCGGCGGGCTCGTCAAGTTGCGCGTCGACATGATCTCCGACCGTCCCAGCGTGACTACCACCTACCAGCTCCAGGGGACGGACGGCTGCTACGAGTCGGCCCGCGCACCGGGTGAGCGGCACCGCCTGTGGCTGCGGTCGCGCTCCCCGGACGAGGGCACCTGGCTCGACCTGGAAGACCTGGTGGAGGAGTTCCTGCCGGCGCGCTGGAGCGGCACCGTCGGTGATCGCCAGGGCCACGGGGGCAGCGACGCCCGCGTGATCTGCGCCTTCGTCGACGCCGTGCGCGGGGACTCTCCGGCCGAGCTGGGCGTGCACGAGGCCATGGACCAGACCCTGCCGGGCCTGGTCAGCCAGACCTCCATGGCCGCCGGCGGCGGCTGGCATCCGGTGCCGGACAGCCGCGCCTGGACGGGGACGCCGTGAGCCTCAGACCCCAGCTGGTCATGCGCCGGCCCCACCTGCGGGAGGTGCCGGCCGCGGTCCCTCCCGAGGGCTACGAGCTGCGCCACTTCCGCCCCGGCGACGAGGCGGGCTGGAACGCGCTCATGGACCTGGCCTTCGAGCGCCGGCCGGGGCAGTCCGACTTCGCGCGGGAGATGGCCGCCGACGACCCTTACCGTCCAGAGAGGGTGAAGCTGCTCCTCGACGCCACGGGGAAGATCGTGGCCACCGCCTCCTGCTGGGTCCTGCCCCGCTACGGCGACGACGCCGCCGTGCTCCACTGGGTCGCCCGCCATCCCGGCCACGGCGGCCGGGGCCTCGGCGCCCTGGTCTCCCTGGCCGTCCTGCACCAGGCCGTCGAGGAGGGCCGCCGGCGCGCCTTCCTCCAGACCGACGACTTCCGCGTGCCGGCCCTGAGGATCTACCTGCGCATGGGATTCGAGCCCGTCATCGCCCACGGGAGCCATCCCGACCGCTGGCGCCGGATCCTGGAGGATCTGGACTGGCCGGAGCGCTTCGAGCCGATCCTGCGCGGCCCCCGCGAGCGCTACGAATAGGGCCGGTGGACTCCCTCTCCCAGGCCGCCCTCGGGGCCGCCGTCGGCCACGCGATTGGCGGACGCCGCGCCGGACGCAAGGCCGCCGCCTGGGGCGCGGCCCTGGCGACCCTGCCCGATCTCGACGTCTTCATCCCCCTCGGCAACGACGTCCTCGAGTTCACCTCCCACCGCTCCTTCACCCATTCCCTGCCGGTGATGGCCGCCGCCGCGCCTGTCCTGGTGTGGGCCCTCGGCCGGCTGCACCCCCAGGTGCGCGAGGACCGCCGCCGCTGGTCGGTCCTCGTCCTCGCCTGCCTGTGGACCCACGCCCTCCTCGACGCCTTCACCGCCTACGGCACCCAGCTGCTGTGGCCGCTGCCGGCGCCGCCGGTCGCCTGGTCGACGATCTTCATCGTCGACCCCGCCTACACCCTGCCGCTGCTGGCCGGGGTGATCGCCGTCCTGGTGCGGCCGGGCCGGCTGGCGCACCGATGCAACACGGCGGGCCTCTGCCTGAGCACGGCCTACCTGTTGTGGACCGCCGCGGCCCAGGACCACGTGGAGGAACTGGGCCGCCGTACGGCGGTCTCGGGAGGCGTCGAGGTAGAGCGCATCATGGCCACCCCCACCCCCTTCAACAGCCTCCTGTGGCGGATCCTGGCGATGACGCCGGAAGGGGACTACCTGGAGGGTTACCACTCCCTGGCCGACGGCGTCGACCGGCCCCCCGAGCTGCGCCGCCGCGCCGGAGGCCGACGGCTGCTGGAGCCCCTCTCGGAGAGCTGGGCGGTGCGGCGGCTGCAGTGGTTCACGGGCGGGTACTACGCCGCGCGCCTCGACGGGCGGCGGGTGGTCCTCGTCGATCTGCGCATGGGCCTGGACCCGCTCTACGTGTTCCAGTTCGTCGTGGGTGAGATCACCGCCGCAGGGGCGGCGGAGCCGATGGCGGTGCGGGCCGGGTCGGGGGGCGCTTCGCGGAGTCAGCTCGCCTGGGTCTGGCGCCGCATCCGCGACGCGGACGCGGTCTGGGTGAACAGCGGCAGGCCCCCTCCGAGGATTCGCCCGGAGCGGCAACCCTGAATTCCAAAGGAGAGACAGGAATGGCAGAGTCGAATTCGCGGACGGTACTCATTCGGCCCGGGCTGGTCGCCGACGGCCTCGGCGGCAGCGCCCGTGCCGGCGAGTCGGTCTTCGTGCGGAACGGCCGTATCGCCGCGGTCGGACCGGCGGAGGCGGTCGCCACGGAGGTGCCGCCCGGGACCGAGGCGGTCGACCTGCCCGGCTGCTGTCTGACCCCCGGGCTGATCGACGGCCACACCCATCTCAGCCTGCCCGGCGACGGCCGCCCCTACCGCGAGACCTTCGGCGAGAGCGACGAGACGATGGCGCTCATCGGGGCCATGAACCTGCGGCGCCACCTCGACGCCGGCATCACCACCCTGCGCGAGCACGGGGCCCGCAACCGGGTCGGCTTCACCCTCAAGGAAGGACTGCGGCAGGGGTACATCCCGGGACCGCGGATGCTGGTCAGCGGCCGTCCGATCACCTGCATCGGGGGCCACTTCCACATGTGCAACGAGATCGCCGACGGCGAGGAGGAGATCCGCCGCTCGGTGCGGCGGCTGGTGCACGAGGGGGCCGACTACATCAAGGTGATGGCCTCCGGCGGCGGCACGGCCGGCACCATCCCGGGGCTGGCCACCTACTCCACCCGGGAGCTGCGGGCGCTGGTGGGGGAGGCGCGCCAGTTCCACCGCCTCACCGCGGCCCACTGCCGCGCCAAGGAGTCGATGGTGCGGGCCGTCGAGGCCGGCATCGACCTGATCGAGCACGTCGAGTTCCTCGACCCGGACCACCAGATGCGCTTCGACCCCAAGGTCGCCGAGATGCTGGCCGAGTCGGGAGTCTGGCTCAGCCCCACCCTGCAGGCCTGGACCAACTACCCCTCGATGGTGCAGCTGCGCCGGCGCCGCGAGCAGGGGGCCCTCGGCGCCAGGGAGGAGGCCCGGCTCGCCCACCTGGAACAGCGCGCGGAGAAGCGCATCGACCTCATGCGGAGGATGCTCGACTACTGCCTGAAGGAACGGATCGTCCCCGGCACCGACTCCGGGGTGGGAGGCCTCGAGTTCGGCCACCTCGACTACGACCTCCAGCTGCTGGTGGCGTGCGGCTTCACCCCCGGCGAGGCCCTGGTCTCGGCGACCCGGACCTCGGCGGAAGCCGCCGGCATCGCCGACGAGGTGGGGACGATCGAGGCGGGAAAGGCGGCCGACCTGGCGGCCTTCGGCGGAGATCCGACCGAGGACGTGGCCGCCTTCAGCGACGTGAGGGCGGTCTTTCAGGCGGGGGTGCGGGTCAGGTAGTGGAGCGGGGGTCCCGCGAGGGAGCCTCTCCCGGGGACTAGGTCTCCTCGTCGCCGACGGCGACGGTCTCGATCTCGAGATCTTCGCGCAGCTGAATGCGCTCGACCTGGCCGTCGCTCACCCGCACCACGCGGTCGGAGACGCTGAGCATCTTGTGGTCGTGGGTCGCGGAGATGACGGTGACGCCGAAGCTCTCGTTCATGCTGCGCAGCAACTCGATGATCTCGGTGCCCGTGCGCAGGTCGAGGTTGGCCGTCGGCTCGTCGGCCAGCACCACCGCCGGGTCGTTGGCCAGGGCCCGGGCCACGGCCACGCGCTGCTGCTGCCCGCCGGACAGCTCGAAGGGCTTGTGGGAGTGGCGCTCGCCGAGACCAACCTTGCCCAACAGGTCCATGCCTTTGTCGCGGGACTCGTCGCTCGTGAGCCCGGCGAAGACCATGGGCAGGGTCACGTTCTCGAGGGCGGTCATCACCGGGATCAGGTTGAAGGACTGGAAGATGTAGCCGATCTTGCGGCACCGCAGCCAGGCCAGCTCGTAGGCGTCGAGCTGGGCCACGTCGACCTCGTCGATGTAGACCTTGCCCTCCGTCGGCTTGTCGAGGCCGCCCACCATGTTGAAGAAGGTGCTCTTTCCGGAGCCGGAGGGGCCCATGATCGACAGGTACTCGCCGGCGTAGATCTCGAGGTCGACCCCGCGCAGGGCGTGGACCTCGATCTCGCCCATCTGGTAGACCTTCTTGACCTGCTGGGTGCGCACCACCGTGCGCTTCTCCTCCTCGGCGCCGTTGCGCTCCTCGGCGGTTGCCGCCGCCGGTGCTTTCGTCGTCTCTGTCATGGTCAGCCGCCTTTCCTCAGGTGTCGGAGCGCATCGCCTCGACCGGTTCCATCTTGGCCGCCTTGTAGGCCGGGAGCATGGCGCCCACGAGGGACAGCAAGGTGCCCGAGACGATCGCCGCGAGGGCCGATCGGAGGATGCCCGCGGTGGGGAAGTAGTCGATGACGAACATGCCGTAGTCGATGAAGGCCAGGGCCAGGGTCATCAACAGACCGAGGACGATGCCCACGGCCGTTCCCGCCGCCCCCTGGAAGGTCGATTCGAGCAGGAAGAGCTTGATGATGAAGGAGTCGAGAGCGCCGAGGCACTTCATGGTGCCGATCTCGCGGAAGCGCTCGGTCACCGACATGAGCATGGCGTTGGCGATGCCGACGACGCAGACGAGCAGGGACAGGCTGATGAGCCACGCCTGCTTGGAGCGCTCCTCCTCGAGGCGGGCCATGGCCTCGGGCGAGGTGGCCGCTTCGCCCGAGGCGGCCATGGTCTCGTGCCCGTTCTTCTGCAGCAGCAGGTTGATGTCGCTCTTGTTGGGCGCCCGCAGGCTCCCGATGATCTCGTTGTTGCTCCACACGGACATCAGGAAGGCGATGGCGAGGATGATGCCGCTGGTCGTGATCAGGGAGCGGCCGAAGCGGATCTTCAGGCTCCGCAGGCTGATCTCCAGGGCCTTGCTCATGGGCAGGGATATCGAGCGCCCGCCCGCCAGTGCGTGTTCCGTCATCTCGTCCTCTCAGAGTTTGGCCACAGGACCCGTCAAGGTACGGCCCCGCGGGGGCGGCCATCAAGCTCAGCCGGAGTGGATGTCGACCAGGGGCAGATCGTCCACCGACTCCGGCACCAGGTCGAGGCTGCCGAGGCGGCCGGGCACCAGCCGCCGCCTCGGGGACCGCCGCCAGCGGCCGCGCACGTGGCCCAGGCCGTCGGTAACCGTATCGGCGGAGAACAGGACCTCGTCCACGTCGTACTCTTTCACGAGCCTGCTCAGTTCCTCCAGCACCCCCAGGACGGGAGCCCCCGACACGACCCGGCCCCGCTCCTCGCTGCTTCCCGCGAAGCCGACGATCTGGCAATCGAGCCCACCCCGGGCCTGGACGAGCTCCACGAACTCCCGCATGGCGGGGTCGGTGCCGGCCATGAGCAACCGCCGACGCCCGAGTCGGCGCCCGGAAGTGGAGCGCGTCAGCCAGCGGGCCCCGAGGCGCCAGCCGGCGACCAGCACCGTGCTGCAGACCCAGGCGGCGCCCGCCGCCAGACGCGAGAAGCTGTAGTCCTTGAAGAAGAAGGCGGTGGTCACCACGGCGGCGAATCCGAGCGCCACCGCCAGGGCCGCCACGGCCGGCGAGTAGCGGCGGCGGTCGTAGAGACCGAGAGCGAAGAAGCAGGCCGACCAGATCGCCAGCGGCACGAGGTAGACCAGCAGCCACTGGAAGTCGGTGTAGCTCGGCGGCGCCACCCACCGGGTGGGGTTCACGTCGAGGCCGAGACCCCGGCAGACGCGCTCCAGGGCGGCGATCAGGGGCAGCAGATCGGCGTGATAGCGGACCAGCAGGGCCAGGCGCACGGAGAGCAGGAAGAGCAGCCCGTCGAGTACCGGGAGAGCGAGGCTGCGCGCCAGCGGGCCCAGGAAGGAGTAGAGCCCGTAGGCGAGAATGCCGGCGTGCAGCATCCATGCGGGGAAGAACCGGTAGCGGTCCCGCATGTGCTTGCTGACGAAGGTCGACATGGCCGAGCTCTTGCGGAACTGGATGCGCATCGACTCGGCGCGCCCGCTCGCTCCCCCGAAGTGGATGATCTGCGTCGCCGGCACGTAGTAGATCTTCCATCCCGCCTGGCCCATGCGGAAACACCAGTCGAGGTCTTCTCCGTACATGAAGTAGTCCTCGTCGAACCCCCCCACCTCCTCCAAGACCCGGCCCCGCACGATCATGCACGAGCCCGACAGGGCGTCGACCTCGCTCGTCTCCTCCGGGTCCAGGTAGGTGAGGTTGTAGCGCCCGAAGCGTCGGCTCCGCGGAAACAGGCGGCTGAGGCCGGTGAGCTTGTAGAACGCCGCCGACGGCGTCGGGAAGCCGCGCCGGCAGTCGAGCTGCAGGCTGCCGTCGGGGTTGAGGATCCGGCATCCGGCGGCGCCGGCCTCGGGATGCTGGTCCATGAACTCCACCAGGGTGCGCAGGGTGTCGGCGCGGACGATGGTGTCGGAGTTGAGCAGCAGGACGTGGCGCCCCTTCACCCGCCCGAAGGCGATGTTGTTGGCGCCGCCGAACCCGAGGTTGCGGTCGTTGCGGATCAGCTCCACGTGGGGGAAGCCGGCCTCCACCATCTCCTGGCTCCCGTCCCGGGAGGCGTTGTCGACGACGATCACCTGCACCCGCAAGCCCCCGGAGGCCTCGTCCACCGTGCGCAGGGCCTGCTCCATCAGCTCCCGCGTGTTGTAGCTGGGGATGACGACGCTCAGGTCCACCTCGGCGGCGGAGTCGTTGGGCGCGGAGCCCGCGTCGCGGGTCGGTTCGGCGGCCGTCATGTGGAGCCGCGGCGTCGGAGAAGGCGCCGCCACCCGAAGACCAGGACCTGCTTGGCGAAGAGCAGGTATTCCCGCCAGTCGAGCTTGCTGGCGCTGAACTGGCGGTTGCGGAAGACGTAGGGGATGGAGCGGTGGGAGCGGTATCGGCCCTTCACCAGGATCTCGAAGAGGATCTTGTAGCCGCCGGAGGTCAGGCGCAGGTCTCCCAGCACCTCCCGCCGCAGGCAGAAGTACCCCGAGAGCGGATCCTCGGCCCCGGTGATGAGCCGCGCCAGGCCGACGCCGAGGAAGGAGATCATCTTGCGGTGCGGGGCCCACTTCATGACGCGGCTGGTCTCGCCGAAGCGGCTGCCGATCATCAGGTCGTGGGTGCGCAGGCCGCGCACGAGATCGGCCAGGATCTCCGGGTCGTGGCTCAGGTCGGCGTCGATGACGCCGAGGAAGGGGCGCTCGGAGTGGCGCCATCCCTCCATCACCGCCGAGCCGAGGCCGAGCTTGCCCGGGCGGTGCACGACCCGCACCGGGAACCGCTCCGTCAGCTCCTCGGCGGCCTGTCCCGTGCCGTCGGGCGAGTTGTCGTCGACGATGATCAGCTCCAGGTCGATGTCGCCGCAGGCGCCGAGGAGGCCGAAGATCTCCTCGGCCAGGAGGACGACGTTCTGGCGCTCGTTGTAGGTCGGAGCGACCAGGGAGATGGAGAGTCGGTCGTTCACCTGCGGGGCATCTCCCCAAGGTCGACGAGGTTCGCGAAGTCGCGGCGGAAGGGCTCTGCGGAGGCCATCCGTTCCAGGCCCGACTCCAGGTCGGCCGGGGCCCAGCCGAGCTCGGCCTCGAGCCGCTCCGTGCGCAGACCGGAGCGCAGCGGCCGCGCCGCCGCCTGCCCGGCCTCGGCGGTGGTCACCGTCTCCAGCCTCCCGCAGTCCAGCTGGAAGAAGGCCGCGGTGCGGCGCACCAGCTCCTCACGGGTCATGAACGAGGCCCCCCCCACGTGAAAGCACCCGGTGGCGCCGCGGACACACAACTCGACGGCCGCCCGGGCGAGATCGGCCACCGGCGTCGGGTTGCCCCACTGATCGGCGACGACGCGCACCGTCTCGCCGCGGGCCAGGGCCGCCAGCGGCCAGGTGACCAGGTTCGGCCGCGCGCCCCGGCGGTGGCCGTAGAGCCACAAGGTACGCAGGACCAGGCCGGGGCCTCCCCCTTCGAGGACGAGGGCCTCGCTCGCCAGCTTCATGCGCCCGTAGTGCGACAGGGGATGGGTCTCGTCCTCTTCGGAGTAGGGTCCCGCGGCGCCGTCGAAGACGTAGTCCGTCGACAGCTGCACCAGGCCGCAGCCCGAGGCGGCGCAGGCGGTCACGAGGTTGGCGACGGCGTCGACGTTGATCCGCCGTGCCGGAGCGGGGTCGGTCTCGCACAGATCGACGTTGGTCTCCGCCGCCGTGTGGATGACCCGGTCCGGCCGTTCCCGGGAGATCAGCTCGCGGACGGCGCCCGGTTCGGTCAGGTCGACGACCCGGCACTCGCGTCCGCCCACGGCACCGGGACGCCGGCCGCACCCCACGAGTTCCGCATCGGCGCCCCAGTCGGTCTCCAGGAGGGTGCGCCCCAGCAGCCCGTGGGCGCCGGTGACCAGCAGCTTCATCGCGGCTCCGCCCCGTCCTCGAGACGCAGCAGCTGGGTGGCCATCGACGCCTGGGGCCGCGCCGGCGGAACCGGGTAGCGAAGGCCCTCCAGGATCCTCCGGGCGCGGTCGGCCTCTCCCGCGGCGAGCAGCGCCTCGACGGCCAGGGCCTGTCCCGCCGGCCGCCGGCCGTCGTCGTCGAGGGCGTACCGCCGCGGCCAGGCCTCGGGAGCGGCCGGGTCGGGAGCGTCGGCGTAGGCGCCGGCCGTCTCGTCCCACAAGTGGCGGTCCGCCCATCCGAGGGCCTTCCGCGCGGCATCGGCGAAATCACCGCGGCCGCTGTGGCGGGCGAGATCGCCGAAGGCGAGGGAGGCCAGCATCTGGTCGCTCAGCAGACCCGCGGCGGCCTCCGGGCCGTCGTCGCGGCGGACCCTGCCGTCGGCGTCCAGGCATTCCCGCAGCAGGAAGCCGCCGGCCGCTGCCGCCGTCTCCCCCGCGGCGGCCTGCCGGTCGAGGGCGGCTCCCGTGCCCAGGAGGGCGCGGATCAGCAGCAGGTTGTCCCCGCTGTAGACCGTGGGATCCGACCACCACCGGCCGTCGGAAGCGCGCAGCCTCCGTGTGCGGAAGACGCCGCGGTCCTCGTCGTACCAGTCCCGCCGCAGGATCTCGAACAGAGTCCCGGCCGCCTTGCGGTGGGAGGAGGAGTCGGAGGCGGCCAGCACCCTCAGCAGGCCGGCCTGCGCGGCGCCGCTCATCTCCCGCCGCGGCGTCGTCCAGTCGGGCGTGTGGGAGTAGCTCAGGACCCCCCGCGGCATCCACAGGGGGCTGGCCAGCAGCGCGTCGAGGCTGCGACGCGCCATCCGCCCGGCCTCCGGTTCGGCCCTGCGGCCCTCCCACGCCTGGAGGAAGGCGATCACCTGCGGCTCGGGGAACTTGTGGGGTCCGCCGAAGCCGCCGAAGCGCTCGTCGTAGTCGGAGACCACGGCGGCATGAACGCTCGCCGCCGAGAGCCGGTGGCGGCGGACGGCGGCGGGCGGCGGCGGCACCCGCAGTCGGGAGGGATCCTGGCGCCGGTGGTGGTGGATGCGGGTCAGCAGGCGGGTCACGTTGTCGGCGGGAATGTCGGTGGCGCGCACGACCTCCCTCCCGGAGGAGTCGAGGACGCTGATCGACGGGCATCCCGCCGGCGCGTAGCGGCGCGCCACGTGAGGCTGTCTCTCGGGATCGATGCGCACGGGCAGAAAGCGCGTCTCCGCGTTCCAGGCGGCCACCCCCTCGTCACCGGCGAAGAGGCCCCCGCAGCCGGGGCCGGAGACGTAGAGCAGGACCGGCACGTCGCGGCTGCGGGCACTGTCGAAGGCCGCGTGCCCCCAGGACTGCCAGGCCACGGTAGAGTCGGGATCGGGCCAGGTTGCCAGCTCCGGGGCCCGTGCGGAATCCGGGGCGCACGCTCCGGTCACCATCGCGAGAGAGAGGACCGCCAGCGGCCATCGACGGCGGGCGGGATGTCTCCGTCTCCGCATGGCGGCGGGAAGGGTAGCTTCCCGCGTCCTGAAGCGTCAACTGTTCGAGGGCCGGTCGAGATCGGAGGCGAGAATCCCGTAGATCACGAGGTCCTCGAAGGAATCCCACTTCAGCACTTGCTGCCTCAGGGTCCCTTCCAACTTCATCCCCGCCTTCGCCATCACCCGGCCCGAGGCCGGGTTCCTCGTCATGTGACGCGCCTCGATCCGGTTCAGGCCAAGCTCCTCGAAGCCGTACCGGACCATCTCCTGCACGGCCTCGGTGCAGTAGCCGTTGTTCCAGAAAGCCTTGCCGATCCAGTAACCCAGCTCTCCCCTGCGATGCTTCTCGTTGATGCTCATGCCGATGGCGCCGACGAGCTCTCCCGATCTCAGGGTGATGGCGAATACCATCCTGGACCCCTGCTGGAAGGCGGACTCGTGGCCGCCGATCCACTCCTCGGCGACGCCGTCCTCGTAGGGGTGGGGAACCTGGGTCGTGGCAGCCACGTCACGGTCGCCGGCCAGTCTCTGCACGTCCTTCGCGTCCTCGAGCGAGAAGGGGCGCAGGACCAGGCGGTCGGTGGTCAGCCGCGGCCAGGTCTTCGTGGGGGTGACGCCCTCCTGCTGCGGGGTCTCAGACATCAGCGTCTTCCCGGGACACTACGCCGGGCATGTGGAGAGCCTCCCTTCCGCCGCTGCAGCCGGATCGCGGCCGATCCGTCCGAAGTTCCTGAGCGCCAGGTGGTATCCTGCATTTCGCAGGACGTTCCACCAGAGCCCCGTCTTCGACCGCCGCATCCGCTCGGCTATGGAGCCGAGTGAATAGAACTCCCGGGCCGCCCACTCGGTCCCCATCAGCAACTCCTCCGGGGTCATTCGGGCGGGCTCGAAGACGACGTGCTTCTTGCCATCGTACTTCGACCAGTCCCGGGTCAGGATGCGCCCCTCCGCGTCCAGCCGCCGGAACAAGGCCGTATTGGGGAACGGCACCAAGATGCCGATGGTGGCCGAATCGATGGCGATCTCGCGGAAATGGTCGACCGTGTCCCGGAAGATGGAGCGGTCGTCGTTGTCGAATCCGAAGACGGTACCGGCCTGGATCGCGATTCCGTGCCAGTGAAGTCGGCGCACCGCCTCACGGTAGCGGGAGACGTCGTTGTGCTTCTTGTTGGCGCCGTTCAGGCTGGCCTGCGAGACCGACTCGAGGCCGATGAAGAGCGCCTTGCAGCCGCTCTTCGCCGCCAGGTGGAGGAACTCGTCGTCGAAGGCCGCATCCAGGGTCGCCTGACTCGTCCACCAGCGGCCCAGCGGTGCTATCGCCTCGAAGAGCTCCTTCGAATACCTGCGGTTCGCGCTGATGTTGTCATCCCACAACACCAGCGCCTTGCCGGGCATCCGGCGAACCTCATCCACCACCTCGCCGACGGGACGGTAGCGCATGCGCCGCTTGTACATGGCCGGGATCGAGCAGTAGTCGCAGTCGAAGGGGCAGCCGCGGGTGGCGATGGCGACCCCCTTGCCGTAGACCCGCCCCTTGATCAGGTCCCAGCGCGGCGGCGGCATGCTCTTCAGGTCGGGCAGGGTCTCGCTGTTGTAGACCCTGGCCAGCCGTCCCTGCTCGAAGTCCTTCAGCAGTCGCGGCCAGACCAGCTCTCCCTCCCCCACGACGACGGCATCCGCGTGCTCCCCCACCTCCTCCGGCATGAGGGTTGCGTGAGGGCCCCCGATGACGACCGGGATCCCCAGTCCGCGGTATCTCCGCGCCAGCCCGTAGGCGTGAGGGGCGGCGGCGGTGTTGGCGGTGATGCCCACCAGGGAGAAGGGACGGTCGAAGCGGACCCGCTGCACGATCTCGTCGGTGTGCGTGACCCGCCAGTTCCCGGGGGTGTACGCCGCGATGAGGGGCATGGTGAGCTGAGGAAAGCGGATGATCCGGCGGTGGCGGACGAACCGCGACGCTTCGGACTCCGCCGTGATCAGCTCAACCCAGTGCGTGTGTCTCCGCCGGCCCACTCCTGTGCTCCCGGCATGATCCCTGCGTCCGAGGATTCGAACAGTCCCGCTAATCCGAGCCTCCACTTTCCCCCCGTGTGGCGAGGTACTCACGTAGCCTGCCGATTGCCACGATGTCAACGTCCCGGCACGGCGCACCCGCAGGGTGCTTGTGGAAGTTCTCCTTCTCGTCCAGTTGAGCTTCCGCGCTGACGATCGGGCAGGTCAGATCCCCCAGTTGACCTTCAGGCGCGGATAGGGTTCCTGGCGGGTAAGGCCAGTCCGTCCACCGGCCCGAGGTGACGACTTCCCCCGACGGTCCGCATGGACAGTTGCACGGCTCGCTCCCGGTGTAGCAGGGCGAACTGCCTTGAGGCTATCTTCCCGACCTGGCTAGGGAGCACCCGTTCCGCTCACGAGGTGAGACGCCCAGACGGCAATGCAACCGCCCAGGACACCCTGTCGACGTGGCCCTCGAGCCCTGGCCGCCGCCGCAGCGATCGCCGCCGCTCTCGCAATCGCTGCCTGCGACCGCGGCCTGGAGGCCGAGCCGCCCCTCACCGGCATCGCCGGCACCGTGACCTTCCTGGGGGAGTGGACGGAGGAGATCGGCGAGGTGGCGGTCGCCGTGTACCGCGATCTGCCCGAGGAGCCGGCGGACCTCTTCGGGCTCAGCGGCACCGATCAGGGCGTCCCCCTCGGGAGCCGCAGCTACGACTACTTCGTGCCCATCCAGAGGGAAGGGACCTACCGCTGGATCATCGTCGCCTGGCGGCGGCCGGAGGCCTTCTGGGACTTCACCTCTCTCCTCGGATGCTACCACGTCGAGGGGGATTCGCTTCCCGGGGTGGTCGAGGTCTCTCCCGGCCGCGTCGCCACCGGCATCGACATGACCATCGACCTCGCCGTGATCGCCGATCCTCCCGAGCTCGGTTCCACCCCCTGCACGGCGGTGTTGCCCGAGAGCCTGATCGAGGCGGCCCAGGCGGGACAAGAGTGATGGCGGCCCGTGTGCTTCTCCTGGCGCTGTTGGCAGGCGGCCTGCTCGCGTCCGCGGCCCCGGCAACCGGCGCCGGGATCAGCGGCCGGATCGCCGCGGCCGTCGACAGCACCGCCCTCGCCGGAGCGAGTGTCTACCTGAAGAAGAGCGGACAGGGGGTCCTTGCCGGGAAGGGAGGCCGCTTCCGATTCGCGGTGGAGCCGGGTGCGGAGCTGCTCGTCGTCTCCTTCCTCGGCTATGGCACCCGCACGGTTCCCGTCGAGGTCGGCGAGGGGGAGTCTCTCGATCTCGGCGTCCTCGTCCTCCAAGAGTCCGCGGTCGAGCTGCCCGGGGTCGTGGTCACGGCGACCCGGAGGCCGCAGCTGTTCTCCGAAGCCCCGATCAGCATGTCGGTGACCGACCGGCGGGAGCTGACCGGCTTCAACTCCTTCAGCCTTTCGGGGCCCCTGCGCCATCTGCCCGGCGTCAGCCAGGTGGGCAGTCAGGTCAGCATCCGCGGCTCCAGCGGGTACAGCCGCGGCACGGGCAGCCGCGTGCTCCTGCTCTTCGACGGCGTCCCCGCCCTCTCGGCCGACCAGGCCGACATCAAGTGGGACATCATCCCCGTCACCGAGGTGGAGCGGGTCGAGCTGATCAAGGGGGCGGGCTCGGCCCTCTACGGGACCGGGGCCCTCGGCGGCGTCATCAACGTCATCACCCGCGCGCCGTCGGAGCTTCCCGAGACCCGCTTCCGCCTCGTGAGCGGCCTCTACGACCAGCCGGCGCACCCGTCCTGGGAGTGGCGGGACCTCATGTACCTCGGCGGCGTCGATGTGAGCCACTCCCGCACGACCTCCGCCGGCGGCTACCTCGTCTCCGCGGGACACAAGCGCCGGACGGGGTACCGCGAGAACAACGAGGCGACCCGCTACAACCTCTTCGCCAAGGGGACCCGCCGGCTCGGCCGGCACACCCGCTGGACCGGCCTGGCCAGCTGGGCCCACGACGACCACGGGGTCTTCCTGCAGTGGAAGGACCGCGCCACGCCGCTGCTTGTGCCGGTGGGCGACCGCGGTGCGGCCACGGTCTCGTGGAAGCTCAATCTCAACACCCAGGTGACCCACCTCGTGAACCCGGGGACGAACCTGACCTGGCGCGGGTTCTACTTCCGCACCGACTTCGACAACACCCGCGCCGCCGGAGGCCTGGCCTCGGCGGGACACAAGATCGGCACCGAGGCGCAGCTCGACCTCGGGGAGCGCCTCGGCAGCCGCGGGCTCATCGTGGGCGCCACCGGGATCTACGACCTGGCGCGGTCCCCGGCGGACTTCCTCGGCCAGCGCACCGTGCTCAACACGGCGCTCTACGCCCAGAACGTGTCGGCCTTCCGCGACCTGGAGCTCGCCCTCGGCCTGCGCGCCGACCTGCACCGCCGCGGCGCCGGAGAGGCCGCGCCGGCCGGCGGGCCGTGCGGACCGGCGGCGGGAGACCACGGCATCGCGGCGCACACGGAGGCCCAGCTCAGCCCCCAGGTCGGGCTGTCGTGGAAGGCGGCCCCGGGCGCCATCCGGCTCTCGGCCGGCCGCGGCTTCAGGGCTCCCTCGGTTACCGAGATCCACGTCCAGGCCGACGCTTCGGGAATCCTGGTCTGTCCGAACCCTGATCTCGCCTCGGAGAGCAGCTGGTCGTACGAGGCGGGGATCCGGCGGGTCCTCGGAGGGGCGCTCGCCGTCGACGCCGCCCTGTTCTGGAACGAGTTCGAAGGGCTGATCGAGGCCCGGCCCGATCCGACCTCCACGGTCGTCCCCAGGGCCAGCTTCCGCAACATCTCCAGGGCCCGCATCCGCGGCCTCGAGCTGGAGCAGCAACTGGCGCTGCCCCTCGGGGCGCTCTGGAAGGCGTCCTACACCTACGTCGACGCCGAGGAGTACCTCGCCGAGGGGGTGCCCCTTCCGCCGTACTGCCACGACGACCTGGGCCCCGGACAGACCGCGCCCCTGCCGTACCGGTCCCGCCACGCCGTCACGACCAGCCTGGGAATGGCGAGGGGCCACGGTCGCGGCGGAGTGACCTTCCGCTACACGAGCCGCTTCGAAAGGGTGTCAGGACTGTTCGCGGAGTGCGGGCGGGACCACCTGCCCGTCTACCTGGTGGACGCCTTCGTCGAGCGCCGTATCGGGCCGGCGACGCTGATCCTCCGAGTCGACAACCTGCTGCGCTACCACTACATCCTGTCGGAGCGCGAGATACGCCCCATGCGCCGGGTCACGGTGGCGCTGTCGGGGACGCTGTAGGGCTCCGATCTCTAGTACAGATAGAGGATCAGGACCACGGCGAGCTTCGAGAACAGCAGGATGGACATCACGGTGCCCCAGGTGGTGCCGTGCTCCCGTACCCTGATGAGTCTGTCAGGAATCTACCTTCTACGGCAACACCGGACTTCGAGAGCAAGAACACCAGGTCCGAGAGAATGAGAAGGCCCAGAACCAGTCCGGCTGAATTCGAGAGGAAAGCGCCGCAATAGTGCAAGAGGACTGCGAATGCCGCCACAGTCCATCCAAAGGGCGCACCCTCCGTGCCCATGCTGTCGACCGCCTGGCGGATCAGAACAGGCCACGTCAATGACAATACGACCGACCCGAAGACGTAGACGCCCAGCCAGGGCAGACTCTCGAGCTTGCAGCTTCGGCTCGTCTTGATACCGAAGATCAGGAGCAGAGCGCACAGGAGAAACAGGGGAGCCCAAGCAAGAACTGCTACAATACCGAGACCAGGTTCCATCCTACCTCACCTGAGATCCACGATCGAGAAGTGATGACTCGCGATCTTGAAGCCCTCGCGAAGGTAGAACCTGTGGGCGGGGAACCGCCGAACGCTCGAATCCAGATGGATCTGCTCGCACCCGTGCTCCCGAGCATGAGACTTGAGCCAATCCATCATGACACGGCCCATGCCCGAGGAACGCCGCTCCGAGTCCGTGACCAGATCTTCGATGTACATGTGCTTCCCCCAGGCGAGGCCGGTCTTGATTGCGAATCCCGCGGCACAGACCGCCCGCCCACCCTCCTCTGCATACGCGACCCTGTAGCCTCTCTCCTGCTGGGCCTCGATCTGCGAGAGCATGCCGTCCAGGTCATAGCCGGATCGGAGCTGGAGCATCAGACTTCCGACGACCTCCAGCTCGGATCGGCCCTCCGCAATCCTGATCTCCAGCGAACCCATCTGGCCAGGTCTTGCGCCTCTATCCGTACACGGCCTGGATCATGGCATTGATGTAGCCGAAGCAGTAGGCGTAGGACTGGTAGTGGCCCCCGGGATCGTCCTTGGTGTGGGGGACGTGGTCGGGATCGATGCCGTAGCAGTAGCCCGTGTCCTTGAGGGCCTTCAGCACCCGGTGAAAGTCCATGTCTCCTTCGTCGGGCAGAGCCTCGCGGAAGCTGTAACGACCCCCCAGCAGGTTGCGGTAGTGAACCAGGAAGATCGTATCGCGGCTGCCGAAGTACTCGATGATGGGGTAGATCTCAGTCGCCGGATCCTCGAGCCCTTCCGCGACCGAACCGACACAGAAGTTCCACCCGTGGTATGGACTGCGCTCTATCTCGATGAAGCGCTTCATCCCCTCGAACTCATTGAGGACCTTGTCCACGCCCCTGTACCCGAGGGGTACGGCAGGATCCTCCTGGGAGTTGCCCATTCGAACCTTGAACTCCTCCGCCACGGGAATCATGCGTTCCAGCAGATACTCGATCCGCTCCCAGTGCATCTCCGCCGTGACCCTCCCGACCTCGGTGAGCCTGGCCTGATCTTCTGCCGGGATCTTCTCCAGACGGAAGGCGGTGTGCATGTAACCGCCGCGGCCCTCCTCCTGCTCCGTCCGGTCGATGTTCAGGATGCAGGTATTGTAGCGAAGAGAATCGATACCGGCCCGTGACGCGGTCCGGATCATTTCGCAGACGAGGTCGATGTCGCGGTCCCGATCCGGGCTCTTCCCCCAGTAGATGATGCTGGGGAACTCCTGATATATGGGCAGCAGGCTCAGATCCAGTGTCAGCCCGAAGGCCTCGTGGCGCTCTCTCTCCTGGATCAACTCCTCGAGAACCCAGCCCTGGCCGGGGTGGAAGGGGAAGTTGGCGGCCTTGTGGCGCACGCCGCAGCGCTGCAGGAAACGCAGCTCGGCGTCAGTCGACCCGAAGCCCTGGGTGCGCACATACATGCGCTCCCCGTTTCCCGATGTCTCCGATGCGCCTCCGGCGGCGGAAGCCGCCGCCTCGCCGGCCGCCAGGCCCTCTTCAAATGGATCTGTCTTCTTCACGTGATTCCTTTCGTTATGGTATGGCGTGAAGGCGGATTGTTGGACCCCAACGGTCGATGCTGCTTAGGTTGGATTCCCAGCCACCGACCGACTCTCTGACAGGGGGGAACACCATACAGCATGGCCACCTCAATGTCCACACAGCAGCCCTGCCTCGCCGACCAGCCCCCCGACGACGCCGTCATAGACGGCTGGGTCCAGCGCTTTCACCGGGAGGGCTGCCTCTTCCTGCGCAACGTGCTGCCGCCCGACTGGTGCGCCGAGCTGCGCCGCGACCTGGAGAGCGCTCTCGGCCGCCCCGAGGAGGGGACCGGGAAGCAGCTCCACCCCCGCATGTTCGAGACGAGCGCCGCCAACCTGCGGCTCTTCGACCTGGAGCCGATCGTCACCTTCGCCGAGCGCCTGGTGGCGCCGGACTGCCACGTGATGCACAACAACAGCTTCCGCACGCCCACCGGCGGCGGCATCAGCGGCTGGCACCAGGACGACGCCCCCCACTTCGAGGTCACCCACGGAGAGCCGCCCGACAACGTCCATCTGCCCGTGCTCCTCTTCACCTGCAACTACTACCTCACCGACGTGGACACCGTGGAGAACGGGCCCACCCAGACCGTGCCGCGCTCGCACCTGTTCGGCGCCCGTCCGCCGAACCCGATCGAGGGCAGCGGCTACGAGGACCGGGTGGTCTCCAACGTCGGCCCGGCGGGCAGCGTGATCATGTTCAACAACCAGGTCTGGCACCGGGGCGCGCCAAACCAGAGCGACCGCACGCGCTACATCACCCAGATCAGCTATGCCCGGCGGGTGATCGGCCACAAGTACCATCCCTTCATGAACTACCAGATGCCCGAGCACGTGTACGCGGGCGCCGACGACCGGCTGCGCCGTCTGCTCGGCTTCCTGCCGAGCGGCGCCTACGGGTAGGGCTACTGCATCGGAGAGCAGGCCCCCGGCGTCAGGATGCCCGTGCGCTCCTCGGCGACGATGGCGCCGTGGCGCTCCTCGCTGTCGGCGCGCAGGGCGTGCCACTCGGGGTCGGCGACGAACCGCCGCCAGACGGCGTCGCCCTCGTAGGCCACCTCGTCCCGCCCGAACCGGGTGCCCTCCGCCGGCAGCACGATCCCTCCGGCCGAGTGCTCGGCCACCGCCTCGGGCGGACCTCCCCGATCTCGAAGAAGCCGTGGAGCCTGACGCCGTGCTTCTTGAAGAAGGGGACGCTGCCCTCCTCGAGGCGCTTCCGGAAGGCTTCCAGCTTGCCGGGGTGCAGCTTGTAGGTGCGGAACTCGTAGATCCGTCCCATGCTCACGCCCCCGCCGGGGACCGCCAGGTGATCTCGGGCAGGTCCGCGGTGACCTCGGCCAGCCGGACCAGCTCGTCCTCGGAGAGGGGACCCTGCGAGACGGCCGCCGCGTTCTCCTCGATCTCGGCGATGCTGCGGATCCCGGAGACGATCGACGAGACCGCCGGGTTGGACAGGGCGAAGCGGATGCCGAGCCGGCGCAGGCCGGCGGCCCCGCCCCCGGCGAGCTCCTGGAGCCGGCGGGCGCCCTCGAGGATGCGGGCGGTCTCGTGCAGACCCGGGTCGCCCTTCTCGTAGAAGCGCTCGATCGCCGTCAGGGACTGGCAGGCCGCGTCTCCCGAGAGCAGGCCGCCGTGGAAGACGCCCGCGAGCAGCACGCCAAGGTCCTGCTCGGCCGCCACGGGCAGGAACTCCTGCTCCGCGTCCCGGACCAGCAGGTTGTGGGTGTTGTAGGTGAGGGCCACGTCGAACAGCCCCGTGCGGACGGCCGCGGTGAGCTCGGGCAGCATGCCGCTGACGCCGTAGTGCCGGATCTTGCCTTCCGCCTTCAACCGCTCGAGGGCCTCGACCATGCCGGAACTGAGGATCCGCTCGATCGCCCCGGCCCCCTCGCCGTACTGGTCGACGCTGTGGATGAGGAGGATGTCGATCTCGTCGATCCGCAGCCGGGCCAGGCTGGCCTCGGCCTGGGCGGCGATCTCCTCGCTCCGCAGGGCCTCGCCGTCGCCCATGCTGCCGCAGACGCCGGTCTTGGTGCACACCACCCAGTTCCTCCGGTGGGCGGGGTCCCGCAGGTAGTGGCCGAAGACCTCCTCGCTGCGGCCGTAGGAAGTCGCCGTGTCGAGGAGGTTCACGCCCAGCTCCTCGGCCCGCGCCATGGTGCGGGCGAACCCCTCGGGCGCCACCTCGAAGTGGGGGTTGCCGCGGTAGGCGCCGCTGGGCCGGCCCGGGTCGCGCGGGGAGGTGCCGTCGGCGGCCACCGGGCCGTACTTGCCCATGGGCCCGATGCCCCCGATGGCGATCTCGCTGACCTTCAGGCCGGTCCGGCCCAGGGCTCGTCGTTGCATTGGAATCCTGCGGAGTCGCGCATGACGCGGTGCCTCGCGCATACGCAACGGACCCCGGCGGGGGAGATGCAAACCGGCGGAGCCCGCGGCCTTCTGCGCCCGCGCAGATCGCGGCCCTCCCTGTCGCTCCACGGCCCTGGGACGCAACTTAGCCTGCATGAACAACGCGAACCTGCAGGCCATCCTCTTCGACATGGACGGCACCCTGACCGTCCCCCACATCGACTGGAAGTCCCTGCGCGCCCGCGTCGGCGTGCCCGAGGGCGCCGGCATCATGGAGCACATCTACGGGCTGCCGCCGGACGAGGCCCGCCGCGCCGAGGGCATCGTCCGCGAGACCGAGCTGGAGGCGGCCGAGGCCGCGGTCCCCAACGAGGGGCTGGCGGAGCTCTTCGAGGGGCTGGACCGCTTGCCCCTGAGACGCGCCCTGATCACCAACAACCACCGCGAGGCGATGGAGCGGGTGGTGGCCGCCTTCGGGCTGAGCTTCGAGGTGATGCTCTGCCGGGAGGACGGAATGCTGAAGCCGGCCCCCGACCTGCTGTGGGTGGCCCTGGAGCGGCTTGGCGTGGGCGCCGGCGAGGCCGTCTTCGTCGGCGACGGCCGCTACGACCGCATGGCCTCGGAGGCGGCGGGCGTCCCCTACGTGCATCTGGACAACCACGGGGACGGCGAGGACGGGGACGGCCTGGTGATCTACTCGCTGCCGGAGCTGCTGCCGGCGCTCGGAGTCGACGCCGGCTGAGCGACGGCGGTGCGGGCGTCGAGGAGCGCCTTCAGACCCGCCGAGGCCCGCGAGATCCCCTCGAAGGTCAGGTGATCGGCCGCCTGGTCGTCGATGGCAGCGCCGCGGACCCTCCAGCGGTCCTTCACCTCCCCTTCCCACAGGCCCTCGCCAGTCAGGCTCTGCAGTCGCACGGCGATCACGATCGTGGCCACCGGCGGGCCCCCATCCAGCCCGGAAACCACCCAGAACCCCTCCACCCGGAAACTCAGCCGCCAGTCGGGTTCGGCCTCGGCCAGGACGCCGGCCGCCTCCAGCTTCCTCTTCATGTAGGTCCGGAGCAAGTTGGTTGCGAGGGGGTCGAGCCATGCCCGGCCCTCGAGATCGACCCCCGGGTCCAGTTCCTCCAACCGAAGGCTCAGCGCGGCGGGACCCCCCGGCGGCACGGGGGCGTGCTCGAAGATGACCATTCGCACCGCCTCCGGCTCCCAGGAGACGGGCTGCGGCACCTCGAAGAGGTCCGCCGTCAGGCCAGCGTTCAACTCCGTGTGCCAGCGGTAGCGAGTGACTCGCGGCGAGGAGAGTCGCCCGATCAGGACCTCGAAGGGCGTCAGCACGCCTCCGGTCTCCCGGTACTGCCTGTAGGTGGTCGTGCGGCCACGCTCCACCTCGGTGTGAAGCAGGCTGTCGCCCGGGTCGAAGTAGGCGAGGCGCTGGCGGCCGAACTTCGTGTCGATGACGCGTACCGCCTCCAAGGTCCGGAACCGCATCTCCCGCCGGCCCACGTACTCCACGATCACGCCGTCGCCGCGGAACCGCGTCAGGAAGTCCCAGCGCTCGGCGTTGTGCCTCTCGTCCCCGGGGGGCAGGAGGAGTCCGTACCGCAGGTACCAGCTCTGCATGCCGTCGTACCCGCGCGCCTCGGCGGGACCGATGTCGACGCGGTAGCGCCGGCCGCGCAGGTACGAGCGCACAACGCCGGGCTCCCAGATCTGGCGCTGGTGGTTCCACCGCTCGACGCGGATCCTCTTGTCCCGGATCGCCTGCAGCCGCTCGAGCCCGCCCATGGCCTCGATGGCGCGGTCGATGATCCGGCGGGCCCGGGTGCGCCTGCGGCCGGCCTCGGAGGTGGTGTCGGCCAGGGGCAGCACCCGGACGCGGCGCCCGTGCAGCTCCACGAGCTTGCGCCGGTAGAGGTCGGTGAGGGCACTGTCGTAGGACAGGGTGTCCCCCGGCAGAAGGGCGGGTCCCAGCCCCGGGTCGGCCTCCAGCCCCGGCTCCGGCGCCAGGCCCTCCAGGCCCGGCGATGGCACCGCCACCGCGTCCTCGGGCAGGGGCGCCTCCATCATCAGCTCGGCCAGGCGGAGCTGCTCCATCACGACATCGGGCACCGTGGCGCGCGGCGCCGGCTCGAAGCGTTGCGGCTCCAGCGACGGGGCCAGCTCGAAGCGCGCCGGGCGCAGCACCCGCAGCACGCTTTCGGCCGCCCAACGCTGGTAGGCCCACAGGAAGAGCATGTGCACCGCCAGCGACGCCAGCAGGCACAGGAGCACGCGGCGATTGCGGAGGGAGCGGATCACAGGAGGTCGTCACAAAGGCCCGCCGGCGTCCGTGGCACGCTCGGAACTGCGGCCTTCGGGGGCAGGGCCTTGGCGGCTAGTCTACGGCGTCCCGTCCTTGCCCGCCCATCCGGTCCCCCCTACCTTCGCCCCTCCCAACCCCAACGCTTCCGGCCGGTGATGGCCTTTCCCAACAGTTTCGACTTCCGCTCTCCGACCCGCGTCGTCCACGGGGCCGGCTCGGTCGCCCGCTTGCCCGAGTTGCTGCCCGAGGGCGAGAAGGTCCTCGTCGTCTCCGACCGCGGCCTGGAGCAGGCCGGCGTGGTCGAGCGCGTCACCTCCACCCTCGACGACGCCGGCGTCGCGTGGGCCCTGTTCACCGACGTCACCGCCAATCCCGTGGCCCGCAACGTCTCCTCCGGCGCCCGGCTCTACGAGCGCGCCGGCTGCGGAGCCATCCTCGGCGTCGGCGGCGGCTCCCCCATGGACGTGGCCAAGATGATCGGCGTCATCGTCAGCCACGGAGGCCGCATCGGCAGCTACATCGGCTACCAGGACAAGGTCACCCGCGAGCTGCCGCCCCTGGTCTGCGTGCCCACCACCTACGGCACCGGCAGCGAGGTGACCCCCTTCGCCGTGCTCACCCACCCCCGCACCCGCAACAAGGAACCCGTCATCAGCTGGCGGCTCGCGCCCCGGGCGGCCGTCCTCGACCCGGAGCTGGCCGTGGCCCTGCCGGCCTCGGTGGGCGGCCCCACGGGCATGGACGCCCTCACCCACGCCCTCGAGTCGTACACCAACCTGCTCTCCACCCCCTTCACCGAGGGCCTCGCCCTGGGCGCCATCGAGCTGATCGGCGGCAACCTGCGCCGGGCCTGCGCCAACGACCACGAGCTGGAGGCGACCGGGAACATGCTCATCGCCAGCTGCCTGGCGGGCGTGGCCTTCTCGCAGACGCGGCTCGGCAACGTGCACGCCATGTCCCATCCGGTCGGCGCCCGGCACGGCGTTCACCACGGCCTGGCCAACGCCGTGATCCTGCCCCACGTGATGGAGTACAACCTGCAGGCCCGGGTCCCCGAGTTCGCCGCCGTCGCCGCCGCCCTCGGGGAGGAGACCGACGGCCACGGCGACTACGATGCCGCCTGCCTGGCGGTGGAGGCGGTGCGCCGCCTCAACGAGGACCTGGGCATCCCCGGGCACCTGTGCGACGCCGGCGTCGAGGACCCGGACATCGAAGGCTTGGCGGAGGCCGCCATGCGCAGCGGCAACGTGCGGGTGAACCCGCGCAAGACGACCATGTCCGACATGGAAGAGCTGTTCCGCAAGTCCTGCGGACTCTGATCGGAGGAAACATGCCTTTCCCGAGAATGATGAAGGTGCGCCAGCACTTCGAGGCCCCGGAGATCGGGGATATCCCCGCCACCGTGAAGGAGCGTATCGAAGCGCTGGACCTGTCCCGCAAGGTCGGCCGAGGTGACTCGGTGGCCGTCACCGTGGGCAGCCGCGGCATCAACAACATCGCCGTCATCACCCGCGCCATGGTGGAGGCCCTGAAGGAGCTCGGCGCCGAGCCCTTCATCGTGCCGGCCATGGGCAGCCACGGCGGCGGCACCGCCGAAGGCCAGCGCGAGATCGTCGAGAGCTACGGGGTGACGGAGGAGTTCACGGGCTGCCCGATCCGCTCGACGATGGAGGTCGTGCAGGTCGGCACCGTCGAGGGCGAGGTGCCCGTCTACTTCGACAAGTACGCCAGCGAGGCCGACCACGTGGTCGTCGCCGGACGGGTCAAGCCCCACACCGGGTTCGTGGGCGAGATCGAGTCCGGCCTTCACAAGATGATGCTCATCGGCCTGGGCAAGCACCGGGGCGCCGCCGTCTACCACCAGGCGATCGTCCAATACTCCTTCGACCGCATCGTCCGCGCCGTCGGCCAGGAGGTGATCGACAAGTGCCGGGTCCTCTTCGGGCTGGCCATCGTCGAGAACCAGTACGACCGGACGGCCGAGATCGACGCCGTGCCGCCCGACAGGTTCGTGGAGCGCGAGAAGGAGCTGCTGGTGCTGGCCAAGCAGTGGATGCCGCGCCTGCCCTTCGACCACGTCGACCTGCTGATCGTCGACGAGATGGGCAAGAACATCTCCGGCTCCGGCATGGACACCAACGTCGTGGGCCGCAAGTACTACGACCACTGCGCCGCCGCCAAGGAGTTCCCCAAGGTGACGCGCATCTTCGTCCGCGGCCTGACCGAGGAGACCCACGGCAACGCCGCCGGCATCGGCATGGCCGAGTACTGCCACCAGCGCCTCGTCGACGCCATGGACGTGAACGCCACCGTCATCAACTGCATGACGGGGAACGCGCCCTCCGGCGCCTCCGTGCCCGTCCACTTCCCCACCGACCGCGAGTGCCTGGACCAGGCCCTGACCACGGTGGGGTTCGTGGAGCCCGCCAGGGCGAAGGTCCTGCGCATCCGCGACACCCTGCACCTCGGCGAGCTGCTGGTCTCCGAGGCCTACGCCAGGGAGGTGGAGGCCCGCCCCGACCTGTCCGTCCTGGAGAAACCCGCTGACATGACATTCGACGAAAGGGACGATCTACTGGAATGGTGAGCCCCGGCGAGTACATCGGCATGCCCGTCGCCGAGATCGACACCCCCGCCCTGCTGGTCGATCTCGACGACCTGGAGTTCAACATCAGGAAGCTCGCCGGCCACTTCGAGGCCGCGGGCAAGCACCTGAGGCCCCACACCAAGTCGCACAAGACCCCCGCCATCGCCCACATGCAGCTGCAGGCCGGCGCCATCGGCGTCACCTGCGCCAAGGTCGGCGAGGCCGAGGTCATGGCCGACGCCGGCATCGACGACGTGCTCATCGCCAACGAGGTCGTGGGACGCCGCAAGGTGGAGCGCCTCATGGCCCTGGCCCGCCGCTGCGACATCATGGCCGCCGTCGACCACCCGGACAACCTGGCCGACCTCGACGCCGCCGCCGGCGCCGCCGGGGTCTCGCCGCGGATCCTGGTGGAGGTCAACATCGGCCACAACCGCTGCGGCGTCCTGTCCAGCTCCGACCAGGCCCTGGAGCTGTGCCGCGCCGCCCACCGGGCCGAGCACCTGCGCTTCGCCGGCCTCATGGGCTACCAGGGCCACATCGTCGCCCTGGAGGACGCCGACGAGCGCGAGGCCGGCGCCCGCGAGTGCCTGCAGCGGCTCTCGGACTGCGCCGGGCGGGTGAAGGCCGACGGCCTCCCCCTGGAGATCGTCAGCACCTCGGCCACCGGCGACTACTACGTGAGCACCACCTACGACGCCGTCACCGAGGTGCAGGCCGGTTCCTACGCCCTCATGGACGCCGCCTACGGCCGCCTCGGCCTCGGCTTCCGCAACGCCATGACCGTGCTCACCACGGTCACCAGCCGGCCCACCCCAGAGCAGGTGATCACCGACGCCGGGCTGAAGGCGGCGACTCCCGAGCACGGCTTCCCCCTCGTCAAGCTGCCCTCGCGGGATGGCGTCGAGGTCGGCTGGGACCCGCAGGGCCTGCGCCACCTGGAGTGCGAGTCCCTGTCGGAGGAGCACGGCCGCCTGCGCGCCAAGGGAGGGCCGTGCCACTTGCAGTGCGGCGACGTGATCGAGTTCATCCCCGGCCACGGCTGCACCACCGTCAACCTCTACGACGAACTCTACGCCGTGCGCGGCGGCCGGCTCGAGGCGGTGTGGCCCGTCGCCGCCCGCGGCAAGGTGCGCTGACCATGGCCGCCGTGAAGGCCGCCGTCATGACCGGCCCCGGGGCGGTGGAGATGCGGGAGTTCCCGAGGCCGGCCATCGGCGGCGACGAGATCCTGCTGAAGGTGGAGCGCGCCGGCATCTGCGGCTCCGACAAGCACATGTACGCCGGCCACATGCCGCTGCAGTTCCCGGTGGTCCCCGGCCACGAGCTGGTCGGCGTCATCGAGGAGCTGGGCCCGCGCGCGGCCGACGAGATGGCCGTCATCGGCGGCCCGATCGCCGAGGGCGACCTCGTCACCACCACCCCCAGCTCGGTGGCCTGCGGCCGTTGCTGGTTCTGCCTGCACCAGCCCCAGCGCCCGGCCCTGTGCGCCAACCGCTACGTCCACGGCTTCGTCTCCAGCGACGTGGCCCCGGCGCCGAGGGGCGGCTTCGCCGAGCACATGCACCTGACCTCCCGCTCCTGGATATTCAAGATTCCCGAGGGCCTCTCGCCGGAGATCGCCGTCCTCACCGAGCCCGCCGCCGTCGCCACCCGCGCCGTGGAGCGCGCCCTGGCGCCGGGCATCCCCCACATCTCCGAGGGCCTCGGCATGGACAAGTCGGTCATGGTCCTCGGCGCCGGCCCCATCGGCCAGCTCGTCATCGCCGCCCTCGCCCACGTCGGCACCGACTGCATCATCGCCTCGGACCTCAGCCCGTCGAGGCTGACCCTGGCCGGGGCCATGGGTGCCCACCACGCCATCGCCGCCGACGCCTCCCTCGACGAGCGCCTGGAGCAGGTTCAGGAGCTCACCGGCGGGGTCGGTCCCGACATCGTCATCGAGACCGCCGGCGTGCCCGTCGTCTTCAAGGAGTCCCTCGACTTCGTCCGCCGCGGCGGCATCGTCGTCGAGGTCGGCCACTTCACCGACCCCGGCGGCGTCGAGATCCGCCCGAACCAGGTCTGCTTCAAGGACCTCGACATCCGCGGCATGTGGGCCTACCCGGCGATGCAGTTCAAGACGGCCCTCTCCTTCCTCCGGAGCACCCGCGCTCCCCTGGACCGCTTCATCACCCACACCCTGGGCCTGGACGAGACCGAGAAAGGCATCGAGGTGACGGGGACCGAGGGCTCGATGAAGGTGGTGGTGGTTCCGTAGGCTCGGCCTGACCACCCGAGTCCCGGTCCCCCGAGCGGCCGATCTGCAACACTCGTGACAGGCAGGACCCGGTTCCCCACCCTGGGGATTCTGATCTCTCTCGGGGCCCTGGCGGTCGGCATCCAGTATGTCACGATGACAAAGCTCTGGGTGCTGTCGCCGAGCCAGTCCTACGTCACCTGGGGCAATTTCCTGCAGGCCGTCGGCGAGAAGCAGATCACCTTCGGCGCCCTCGATGGCCTGCTGGCCGCCCTCTTCGTCCTGTGTGCGGCGGCACTCGTGTACGGGGAGGCGCGCCATCGCGCGCTCTCCGGGTTCCTTCAGGACTGCTTCGACAGTCCGCACAAGACCATGTGGTTGCTCACCGCCTCGCTGGCGGTCTGCGGCCGGTTCTACTTCGCCCGCGGCGAGCCCAGCTGGGCCGCTGACGCCTCCCACCACCTCGCCCACTCCTGGATCGCCGCCCGGGCCATCGCCGACGGCCAGCTGCCCATCTGGACGTTCTACATCGGCACCGGCTCTCCCGTCTTCCAGACCTACGGCTTCGTCTTCTTCTACCTCGTGGGACTGGTCAACCTGGGTCTCGACAACTTCGGCCTGTCGTTGAAGCTGATCATGGGCGCCGCCCACGTGCTCTCCGGCATCGGCATGTACCTCCTGGCGGCCAGTCTCTGCCGCTCGCGCTCCGCCGGGTTCATCGCCGGACTGGCCTATGCCCTCTGCTTCTGGCATACCCAGCACGTCCTGTTGATGGGGCGACTGTCCTTGTCGCTGCTCTACGCCTTCCTGCCGTGGGCGTTCTACTCGATCGAGCGGGTGGTTGATGGCCCGCGGAGAGTGACGGCGGCCCTGCTGGGCGGGGTCTGCCTGGCACTGCTCGCCTTCACCCATCCCGGCTACGGCGCCTTCGCCATGGCCCTGGCGGGTTGCTACGGCCTGGTGCGTGTGTGGTCTTGTTGGAGCTCCCCTGGCAGGGCAGCCGTCCTGCGCGCCGGACTGCTGCTCTTCGCCCTGGGGATCGTTCTCGGGTCCTACATGAACGTGGGCATGTACTTCGAGCGTGTTCATACCCGCATGCACGACTTCGCCATGGACCTGTCCGGCCTCCCCGACCCCAGCTGGCTGCACCTGCTGGGCTGGTCGAACTATCGCTTCTGGCTGATTCCCCCGGAGCCCTTTCACTGGTACGGCGGTTACCTGGGCGTTTCGTTGTGTGTCATCGCCATCGTTGGCGGCGCGGCCGTACTGACACGGAGAGACAGGCGCTTCGCCGCCTGCTGGGTATGCCTGCTCCTTACCCTCCTTGTCCTCTGCGCCTACCGCCTGCCACTCGTGGATTCGCTGCCGCTCATTCATGCCTTCAACGCCTCGCGCTACCTCCTCTTCCTGACCTTCTTCCTCGCCCTGGCGGTCGGCGCAGGCGCCCATGTGCTCACGAAGAACCCTCCCTGGGGAGTCGAGGGCAGCCGCTGGTGTTCCCTCTTGCTGCTGGTGGTGTTCGTCGATCTGTTTCCCACCACCTTCCTTCAGCCCTATGCCTCTCCCGCAGTGACACCCACGGGCTGGCCGCCGGAGCTCTTCGCGCAGGTCGCGGATGGAGCCAGGCCATTCGCGGAGCAGGGGGACCTGCCCAACTACCGGGCCCAGTGGGTCGCCGAGGGCATCTACCCGACCCTGCGGGTGGCGCGCATGCTCCACATAGGGAAGACCCCGGTTGCGGAGACCTTCCATCCCGGCGAACTGCGCACCCTCGATGCCTTTACCGGTCCCTTCACCGAGTGGGCCCACGCACTGATGCCACAGATGGAGTCGGTCGAGCAACTCACGGCCCACGCCGACCGCCACTCTTTGTTGGCTGGTTTCCACCTGCTGAACACCCGATACCTGACAGTCACATCAGAGGAGAAGACATCCGGCTTCGGCTTCTCTCTGGACCACGCCAGCCCCATCAGGGTCTCCGGGCGGCTGGTCGGCTACGACGAGAACGCCGTCGATCTCGCCGGCATCCATTCCCGCTTCGGCGAGGATCTGGACGATCGGATCGCCCGGGCCCTGTGGATCATCACCCGGACCGGTGTCCACCATGGGGCCTCCCTCTCCTGCGAGCGCATCCTCGTCCGGGGCGTGGAGAGCGACCTCGACTTGGGGACCACACCGACGGCGCAGGTCCTGGCCCACCGGGTCGACCACCAGCAGGTGGAAATGACGGTGACCGTTTCCGCAAAGTGCCATGCGCGGCTGGCCTACGGGTACTGGCCCTGGCTGCGGGTCACCGTCGACGGGACGCCGGTGCGGCCCATGGAGACGGCCGGCCGCTTCATGGCCATCCCACTGGAAGCCGGCGAGCACGAGATCGTGATCCGGGCGCGGCTCTCTCCTCTCCGCAAGAGCCTTCTCCTGCTCGCCGGGGTCTCCCTTGCAGGAGCCCTGGTCCTGGTCTTCAGAGAGCGTAGAGAGCACCGGAGTTGACCGGCTGCGGCATCAACCGGACGCCAGTCTTGCGAATCTCGATCCTTTCCGTTCCTTTCCCCCCATGAATCGACCCGTAGTCGTCTACGACGGCGAGTGCCGCTTCTGCCGGTGGAGCGTGACCCGCATCCAGCGGCTGGACCGCGAGGGGCAGTTCGAGTACCTCCCGCGGCAGGCCCCCGGCGCCGAGGAGCGCTTCCCGCTGCTCAAGCACAGCGACTTCAACACCGGCCTGCGGCTCGTGCCCGACGCGGATACCGTCCACGTCGGCGCCGACGGCGTCTACCACATCTACCGGCGGCTGCCGCCCCTGAATCGGGTGGCCTGGCTCTACCGGGTGCCGGTGCTCACCTGGCTCTTCCGCCTGGGCTACGCGGTGATCGCCCGCAACCGCCACCGCTTCGGGCGGGTCCCGCCCGAGATGGCCTGCGACGACCTCTGCGACATCTCCTACGGCGAGCGCCAGACCCGGCCGCCGGCGGCGCCGCCCTGATGCGCTGCCGCCGGTTCGGCAAGACCGGCTGGCAGGTCAGCGAGATCGCCCTCGGCGGCGCCTGGTTCTACGGCCGTCCCGAGTTCGGCCCGCGGCCCGTCTCCCACGGCGCCGCCATCGTCGAGCGCGCCCTCGAGCTGGGCGTCAACTACATCGACACGGCCCCCCTCTACGGCAGCGGCCGCAGCGAGGAGGTCCTGGGCCACGCGCTGAAGGGGGTGAAGCAGCCCTTCTTCCTGGCCACCAAGGTCGGCTACCTACCCGAGCCCTTCGACTACACCCGCGACACGGTGATGCGCGGCTTCGAGGCCAGCCTCCGGCGCCTGCAGCGGGACCGCGTCGACCTGGTGCAGATTCACGAGACCGAGAAGGCCGGCTGGGAGGGGGTCTTCGGCAAGGGGCGCACCCTCGAAGCGCTGATCGAGCTGCGCGAGCAGGGTCTGGCGACCCACATCGGCCTCACCGGCTCCGACCTCGGTCTCATGGTGCGCATGCTCGGCGCCACCGACGAGTTCGTCTCCGTCATCACCTACCTGAAGTACGACCTGCTGGTGCAGGACGCCCGCGAGGCCCTGGTGCCGGCCGCGGTCGCCGCCGACGCCGCCCTCATCTGCGCCTCGCCGCTGCACGCCGGGCTTCTCGGCTCGCGGCGCGACCACTGGCGCCAGCAGGGCCGCTTCCGCGACCGCTACGAGCGCCTGGAGCGGGTCGAGGCGGTCCTGGACCGCCACGGCCTGAGCCCCGCCGACGCGGGGCTGCGCTACCTGCTGTCGGATGCCCGCGTGGGGACCATCCTCTCCGGCGTCGACAGCGTCGCCGAGCTGGAACGGTCCGTCGCCGCTTCGGACGCCGGACCCCTGGACGCGGAGCTGATCCGCCAGATCGAGGAGGCCTGATGGCCGCACCCGTGAGACTCGGATTCATCGGCGTGGGGTTCATCACCCAGCGCGCCCACCTGCCGGCCCTGCAGCCGCTGGTGGAGGCCGGCGAGGCGGAATTCACCGCCTTCTGCGACCTCAACGAGGAGACCGGGAAGGAGCAGGCCGCCGCCTTCGGCGCCAGGGCGGTCTACACCGATCACGAACGCATGCTGGAGCGCGAGGCCCTCGACGCCGTGTACGTCAACCTGCCGCCGACCCTGCACACCGACCAGGTGAAGCTGGCCGCCGAGCGCGGCCTCCACCTCTTCGTGGAGAAGCCGGTGAGCCTGGACCTGGCCCAGGCCGTGGAGTTCGCCGCCGCCATCGAGAAGGCGGGTGTCGTCTCCCAGGTCGGGTTCAACAGCCGCTACTGCCCTTCGTCGGCGGTCGTTCGCGAGCGCCTCGCGTCCCTGACCCCCCGCCACGTCCAGGTGCAGCTGCTCTACAGCGGAAGTCCGATCCGCTGGTGGACCAGCCGCTACGAGGAGTGCGGCGGCTCCTTCGTGGAGAACACCATCCACATGGTCGACCTGGTGCGATACTGGCTCGGCGACATCGCCCAGGTCTCCGCCTTCTACCACTGGCGCGAGCCGGGGATGGGTCCCGAGCCGATGAACCTGCCCCACGCCTACGACGTGAACTACCGCTTCGACTCCGGGGTCACGGGCAGCTTCACCACCTCGCGGGTGCTCACCAACGTGCAGGCGGGACGGCGCGAGGTGCTGGTAGTCTGCGACGACGCCCTGATCGAGTGGTCGGCGGCGAGGGTGGTGGAGAACGGCGAGACGGTCTGGGAGGAGGAGGCCGAAGGGCGGGCCTCCTTCGGCCTGCAGGCCGAGGCCTTCGTCGCCGCGGTGCGGGCGGGCGACCCGTCTGCGACTCTCAGCCCCTACGGGCCGAGCCTGAACAGCCTGGCGGCGGTGTTGGGCGCCAACGCCTCGGCCGAGCGCGACGGGGAGCGCCTGGCGCTGGAGGACGTGGTGTCAGGCGCCGTGGCCTGGAACCCGCGTTTCGCGGCCGCTCACGGCGTGCCGGCGCTGGAGGAGTGAGGCCGCTGCTGCTCCTGGTGACCCCGGCGGTCACCCACGCCCGGGGCCATCGCAGGACCTCGAGGATCGACTGCTGACCGACCATGCCGAGTGCACAGGGTTTCTTGACTCTGTGACCGGCCTCGGTAGGTTCGCTTCTCCGTACTAAAGCGATGCCCCCGACCCGGTGACCAGGGGCGGGGGCATCTGCCGCATCATGTGGGGGCGAGGAGGCTGTCACCTCCTGCCCCCGGGGGGCAGCCTGTAAGTCTCCATCCCATTCCTTTAACCCAAGATGGAGCGTGACTGCTCCTCCAAATCCAGACTGTGGGGGCGAGGAGGCTGCAACCTCCTGCCCCGGGGGACAACCTGTACGTCTCCATCCCAACCGTTTCAACCCGATGGAGAGGGTACATGCTTCAAGAGCACTGTCAACCCATGCGAAGTCGTCCTCTCCCGGGGCAGCCCGGACCCGCCGCAGCCGCAACGCTCACCCCGCCCGGTGCAGGTCCGGCTCCCTCACCGCCTCGTAGATCACGCCGCCCTCGACGTTGCGCGGCATCGGCGCCCCGGTCAGGTAGCAGATCGTGGGTGCCACGTCGATGACGCGAACCTGGCGTTGCAGCTGGCCCGAGGCGCGCACGCCGGCGCCGGCGGCGATGAAGGTCGAGTGCTGGCCGGCCATGCCGAAGGCGACCGAGGGCAGCTGCTTGCCGTGGGCGCCGTCGAACTCCGGGCGCAGGGCGTAGACCACGTCGC
>JAPOZM010000094.1 GCA_026706075.1 Gemmatimonadaceae bacterium | reverse complement strand
TGGCTCGATGCGTGGCCGGGGGCGCTCCCTGGGTTCCGGCGGTTCGCACCTCCGGCTTCATCGCGGACAGCCAGACCCTGGTGGGGAAGTACGAGGCCGCCGAGGGTACGAGCCCCGACCACCGCCCCGCGGGCGGGTTCGGAGCGGTGGAGGTCATGGCCGAGGCGATCGAGGCGGCGCTGGCCGAGAGCGGAAAGCTCGATGCGGCTTCAATCCGCGACCAGCTCTTCGCCCTGGAGACCGAGACGGTGCTGGGCCCGTACAGCGTGTACCCCCTCGGCGATCCCCGGGCCGGCGCCCAGCGCGCCCTCGAGGGGGTGCAGGTCCAGTGGCAGGACGACGAGGAGGGGGGACTCGCCCTGCGCATCGTCCACCCGGAAGCGCTCGCCGAGAGCTTTCCCTGCTTCCTGCGCTGACCGGCCGGGAGCCGGATCCTACTCCTTCGGTTCGTAGGGGAACGAGGAGTGGTGGAGGTTGATGCGCAGCCGGCCCTGCCCGTCCCTGAAGTAGCCGAAGGTGAACTCCACCTTCGCCTCCTCTGCGGTACTCGCGTCCGTGAAGTAGTAGTTGCCCATGGCGATCGCCGAGTCGCCGTCGATGGCGAACCCGGCGTTCTCGAACCGGACCGCGCTCCAGGGCTGGATGGCGAACCCGTGATCTTCGGGCACGGCGCCGGTCACGAAGTAGGAGACCGCCTCCTCCCTGGTCAGGCGGAACTGCTTCTCCGACGCCTTCGTCGGCTTGAACAGCACCGGCCCTTCGGTATATCCGTAGAGGGCATCGACGGTCTGTTCCGCTACCGCCCGGTAGTCCTCTCCTCCTGAGTACGCCGCCCCGATGGCGACGATCGCATCCGCCCACTTCCCCTGGGCCTCCAGGATCTCTTTCTCCATGATGCTGCCTTCCCTGGCACTACCCTCGGCATGTGCCATCGTCAATGCCGTCCCTGCCAGCGCTGCCAGCGCTGCCCAAATGCCCAAGACATTCACTCGTCCCTTTCTCCTTCCCGGTAACCTTCCCCTCCATTCCGCTCCTCCCCGTCGGCCCGTGCAGGCGCCGGACGCTAGATGGAAATGGCCCGCATCTCGTCGGACCAGTCGCGCCACATCTCCTCCTGCGGCGGCTCCTGCTGGGTCTCCTCAAGGTCCTTCTTCACGTAGTCGTAGAGCACCGCCTGGCGCAGCTGGCGCGAGGTGTTGGGGCTGGCCATGTGGCCGAGGCGGTGGTGCCAGAAGACGATGTCGCCGGCCTGGCCGTGGGTGTCGACGGGGGTGCGCAGGTTGAAGGCCGCGCGCACCTTCTCGTAGGCGGCCTCGTCGTTGTCGCGGAGGTACTGGGAGGTGAAGGTCGGATAGAAGGCGCGGTGGCTCTCGGGCCAGACCATGAAGCTGCCGCCGCCGGGGGGCACGTCGTCGATGTAGCCGACCACGCCGAGATGGAAGGGGTGGCCGTCGGTGTGACAACCGAGGGCCTGGGGCGGGTGGTCGCCGTAGGGCAGGGTGCAATAGATTCCGCGGATGCGCTCCGGCTGCACGAGCTGCCCCTCGCCGAGCATCTGCTCGGCCATGGACCACACCCGGGGCTCGGTGGCCAGCAGGCGCACCATCCACGGCTCGCCGCCGGGGTCGCGCAGGTTCCAGCGGAAGCCGCGGCGGTGGTTGCCGCTGTCGGGGTTCTCCTCCTCCTCGCGCCAGGGGCCGACCCAGGTGTCGGGGTCGTCCCGCCGGCGGCCCGGAGGCGCGCCCTCCCACAGCCGGGCGCGGGCCCGCTCCATGAGGCCGGGGTCGAGCACCCCCCGCTTGATGAGGTAGCCGTTGCGCTTGAAGAAGCCCATCTCGCCGGTCGTCAGCCCCATGGCGCGTCCCTCCCGGCGGAGAGTATAGACCCGAAGGCGCCCCTCGCGGGAGAGCCTCGACCGGAGATCCGGAAAGAATGGAACTGTTCCGCCCCTATGCCTTCGGCGACGACGAGCGGGCCGTCCTCGACCGCGACGGACACTTCGCGCTGCCCGGCCTCCTGACCGACTCGGCCTGCGCGGAGTTGACCGCGGCCCTGGCCCGCATCCAGTCGATGCCGCGCGAGGACGAGGAGCATCCTCCCCAGCGGTTCTCCGCCGAGTTCGACGCATACCTCGAGAGCCTGATCGGCCATCCCCAGCTGCTGGACCTGGCGCGCCGGGTGCTGGGGCCGGAGATCCGCTACGACCACTGCGTGGCCCTCAACCGCGAGGGCGGCAACCAGGGGAGCCGATGGCACAGCCACGAGTACGCCGACGACGACCCGTCCCTGGGCTTCGTGCGCGTGTTCTTCTACGTCAACGGCTTCGAGGCCGACGACGGCGGGCTGAAGGTGGTCCCCGGCAGCCATCTGTACCGCGACCCCTCCATCCACGCGGACTCCGATTCCGCGCTGACCCGGGGATGGATGGCGGGGAAGGTCCATCCGGCCAGCGGCGAGCCGCTGCGCATCGAGGAGCTCTCGGTGCCGCCGGGAACGGTGGTGCTGATGTGGACCCATGCGGCCCACGGGGTCAACCCCCGCAGGGAGAAGAGCGACACGCGCTGGTGCGTGGTCTACGCGTACCGCAACCCGGGGCGGGAGTCGCGGGCGCGGTGGCTCACGCCGGCCTTCGAGACCAAGCCGATCCAGGGCGCCGAAGGGCTGATGAGCTTGTACTAGAATCAGTGCGGTCAGCGACGTGGCCAGAAGGAGGCAGACGTGAGACGGAGGCTACTGTCCCCCGCCGGGTTCGTGGTTGCAGCCTGCTTGCTCGTCCAGCACAGCTTTGCCCAGGAACATGCCCGGCTGGGACTGCCTGAAGGGGCCCTGGCACGTCTCGGAAAAGGAACCCTCGGCCGGGGCGACCGGGCGGTTGCCTTCTCTCCCGACGGCACGCTGCTGGCTGTTGCGGGCAGCGTCGGTATCTGGCTCTACGACACCCGGACCAACGCCGAAGTGGCCGTCCTTGTCGGACATACGGGTGGGGTCCTCTCGGTCGCGTTCTCTCCGGACGGGGCCTTCCTCGCCAGTACCAGCTGGGACCATACGGTACGGCTGTGGGACACAGCCAGCGGGGTACTCCTTCACACTCTGAGAGATCACACGGACACTGTTGAATCGGTGGCGTTCTCTCCCGATGGGGGTACCCTCGCCAGTGCCAGCCAGGACATGACGGTCCGGCTGTGGGACGTGAGCAGCGGCCAGCTCACGAGTACCCTCGAAGGCCATACGGCGCGGGTCTGGTCCGTGGCGTTCTCCCCAGATGGCTCCACCCTCGTCAGTGCCGGCCAGGACATGGCGGTCCGGCTGTGGGACATGGGCAACGGCCAACTGACCAATACCCTCGAAGGCCACGCGGGGGAAGTCCGGTCCGTGGCGTTCTCCCGGGATGGAACGACCCTGGCCAGCGCCGGCCTCGATGGAACGGTTCGACTCTGGGAGACCGCCAGCGGACAACCCATGGGCGCCCTTGATGGCCATCCGGGCGAGGTCGAGACCGTGGCCTATTCGCCGGATGGGGAGACTCTGGGCAGTTCCAGTGCGGGCACCGTTCATCTGTGGGATGCCTCCACTGAACAACTCATCGACACCCTCGAAGGCCATGGGCGTTGGCTCAGAGTGGCCTTCTCGCCGGACGGGACCACACTTGCCAGTGTCAGTCGAGACCGGAAGGTCCGCCTCTGGGACGTGGGCAACGGGCAGCTCACCGAGACTCTCGAGGGCTATACGGACGAGGTCTGGTCCGTGGCGCTTTCTCCAGATGGGACGACGCTCGCCAGCTTCAGCTCCTGGGAGGGAACCGTTCGACTGTGGGACGTTGCCACGGGCCGGCTCAGCAAGACCATTCCCGGTCTTTCGAACTGGGTGGAGTTCTCCCCGGATCTCACCACACTCGCCAGTGCCGGTGGCGACGAGGAACTACAGTTGTGGGATGTGGCCAGCGGCCAACCGACAAGCACCCTCGACGGCTACAGGCGTTGGCCCGACCCCGTGGTGTTCTCTCCAGATGGATCTACCGTCGCCTGGGCCCGCTGGGCCGGGCCCATTCGCTTGTTGGATGTGAGCAGCGGCCTGCTCACCAACACCTCCGATGACCAGCCTCTGTTCAACGAGTTCCTTGCATTCTCTCCGAATGGGGACATCCTGGCCAGTCGGGGTGGCCCGATTCGGTTGTGGGATGTGGCCAGCGGTCGACTCGTCAACACCCTCGATGAGGAGACAGGAAGCCTGTCCGGCTCGGAGGACGGCGGCTTCTTCGATGTCATCGTTGCCGGGACCTCGGGTGATCGCCTGGCCTTCTCACCGGATGGCACGATCCTGGCCAGCGTCGATGACTGGGAGGGCAGGATACAACTCTGGGAAGTGGCCACCGGGCAACTCATCCACATCCTCGAAGGCCATCAAGGTGGGATTCTGGACCACCTCTCGGTCTCCTATTCCCCGGATGGCAAGAGGTTGGCCAGTGCGTCTTCGTCCTCCTGGGGGGGAACGATTCAGTTGTGGGAGGTCCCGAGCGGACGCCGCACAGGCACGATCGAAGAGTATGCGCAGGGGGTCAGATCCATGCTGTTCTCACCGGACGGGTCCATCCTGGCCAGTGCCGGCAATGAGGACGGAGCGATCCGGTTGTCACAGGCGGCCAGCGGGCAGTTCGTGCTCACCCTCCAAGGCCATGCGGGACTGGTCAACTCCGCCGTGTTCTCGAGAGATGGGTCCATCCTGGCCAGCGGGAGCACGGACGGCTCGGTCCTGTTGTGGGACATGACCCCCTACGTCGCTTCCTCCCCCTCCGACGATACGGCGATCCAAGGTTCGCCAACGCTGCCGGTCGAACCCGCCCTGCTGGCCAACTACCCCAATCCCTTCAATCCGGAGACCTGGATTCCCTATCAGATTCACGTACCGTCCCGCGTGCAGCTGAGCATCCACGATGTCCGCGGCGCCCGGATCCGGAATCTCGACCTGGGTCACCGGCCGGCAGGGCGGTATCTCGCTCCCGGCCAGGCCGCCCACTGGGACGGCCGGGACGAGCGCGGCGATCGGGTCGCGAGCGGTCTGTATCTGTACCAGTTGCAGGCCGGAGAGTTCGCGCAGGTGCGCAAGATGCTCCTGCTGCGCTAAGGCCATGGGCTCAGGCGACGCCGGCGAGCGCCTCCCTCCCGAACCGCTCGACCGCCTCCAGGGTCTCGCGCACGTCGTCCCAGGTGGTCGTGTGGTTGAGGATGCACAGCCGGAGGGCGAAGGTCCCGTGAAGAAGGGTCGATGAGAAGAAGGCCCGGTCTTCCCAGAAGGCGCGGGCGAGCACGGTCTTGTTGATCTCCTCGAGCACCCCTTCGTCGAGGTCGGTCTCCGCGGGCCGGACCCGGAAGCAGACGATGCCCAGGGACGCGGGATTGACGATCTCCAGATCCGGACTCGCGCGGACGTAGCTCTCGGCCCGGGAAGCGAGCTCCATCCCCCGGGAGACGGCGCTCCGGAAGGCGGCCATCCCGAAGGTCTGGATCGACACCCAGACCTTCA
>JAPOZM010000084.1 GCA_026706075.1 Gemmatimonadaceae bacterium | reverse complement strand
CAGGTCTCCGCGCACCGTGCAGCAGATGCAGCCGTTCGACATCTCGAAGATCTCTTCGTCGGCGTCGATGACGAGCGCCTGATCGATGCCGACCTCCCCGTACTCGTTCTCGATCACGGCGATGCGCTTGCCGTGCTCCTCGCTCAGGATCCGGTTGAGCAGGGTCGTCTTTCCGGAGCCGAGGAAGCCGGTGAGGATCGTTACGGGTACCTTCGGAGGCGCGTTCATCCAGATCTCCTGGGCGGGTGGGTGCGAGGTTCGGGGAGCGTGGTGATGGGCTCGTCAACGTGCAGCGTGCCTTCCTCAACACCCCGTTGCAGAGCGCGGTACACCGTGGCGAGACCGACACCCGGTCCGCTCAGGCGGCTCCACTGTTCCCTTGCGGACAGGGGGCCGTCCGCCTCGGCAAGGGCTCGCAGACGGTCAGCTGCTGCTTCGCTCTCTCCGCGAAGCAAATGATAATTGATTTTCAGTTATCGGCAAAACCTCGCCGCAGGTGGCGGGGCTGCACGGTCCGCCCCCGGGGCAGCGTCGTCTGCTACCCCCTGGTCACCCCCGACGGCGCCCGGACCGGCGAGCTCCCCGGCCGCGGCGCCCCTCCCGCTCCAGGAGAGACTCAGGCCAGGTGCTCGTAGGCGCGATGGACGATGTCGAGGTCGCGGCGGGCGCGGGCGAGGCTGGAGTACGGCGACGCCTCGCGGGAGGAGAGGCAGAGGAGGAAGTCGTCGGTCATGCGCCCGTACCCCATGAGGTCGGCGAAGCCGGGGAAGCTGAGACCCTTGCGCCCGGGGCCGCGCACGTGGAGGTAGAGACCGTTGCTCTCGAAGAGGATGCGGCCCTCGACCCCGTCGACGCGGGAGTGCTGGAAGACCCCCCGGGCCAGGGTCGGCAGGTCCCAGGCGTAGAGCAGGTGCGCCTCGAGGCCGCCGTCCCAGGTCAGGCTGAGGCGGCAGCGCCGCTCGGGGGAGCCCTTCCGCAGGGTCGGGAACCCGGCCTCCACCTGGAGGGGGGCGCTCACCGGGGCCGGCTCCTGGCGGCGCGCCAGGGCCGCGTCGGCGAGGTCGGCGACGAGGGCCACGAAGTGGATGCCGCCCTCCAACAGGGCGCCGTGCCCGGCCTTCCAGCCCTCGGACTCCTGCCCGGTCAGCTTCTTCACCCGCATGGACCGGACGGCGCCGACGCCGTCCCAGGCGACGATCTCCCGCATCAGGATCTGGGAGGGCTTGTAGTAGTAGTTCTCGGCGACCATGACGAAGGCGCCGCCGGGCGCCGCGGCAGCCGCCTCCTCGATGCGCAGGAGGTCCGCGGGGGTTGCGCAGAGCGGCTTCTCCACCAGGGCCGGGGTGCCGGCGGCCAGGGCCTGCAGGGTCTGCTCCGCGTGCACATCCGGCGGCGTGGCGATCACCACGCCATCGCTGGCCTCCAACAGCTCGCTGAAGCCGCCGCAGACGCGGCCTCCGAACTCGCGGGCGAAGGCCTCGGCCTTCTCGCGGGTGCGGTTGTGGAAGCGCAGCTCCACCCCCCGCTCCGCCAGGTTGCGGGCGTGCAGGCGGCCGATGCCGCCGCACCCGGAGAGGCCGACCCGCTTCATCCCCGCTCCCCCCCGGCGATGGCCGGCGCCACCCGCAGGGCGTTGGCGGCGATCGTCAGGCTGGGGTTGACGCCGCCGCTGGCGGGAAAGCAGGAGCCGTCCACCACCCACAGGTTGTCCACCCCCCACAGCCGGCACCGGGGGTCCAGGGCGCCCTCTTCGGGGGAGGCGGCCATGCCCACGGAGCCGACGCCGTGGGAGAAGGTGTCGATCTCGTAGACCCGGGTGGTCCAGGCCCCGGCCGTCCGCAGCAGCTGTCGCGCCCGGGCGACGAGGTGATCCCGCCGCCGCAGGTCGGCGGCGCTGTACTCGTGGTCGACGTGCGGCACCCGCGCGCCGAAGCGGTCCTCCTCGTCGGAGAGGGATACACGGTTCTCCGGCCGGGGGTCGTCCTCGGCGACGCAGAGCAGGTTCTGCATGTAGCCCGACATCCAGCCGGCGAGCCTCTTCAGGCCCGGGGGCGCGTGGTGGCGGATCACCGCCGCCGCGGGGGTGTAGATGTCCTGCACCGTGCCCGTGGCGGTGCCCAGCTCGGCCCGCAGGTCGTCGTAGAACTCGGTGAAGCAGAGCTGCTTGTGGAAGACCTGGCGGGGGTTCGTGGGGGCGCGGAAGAGACCGGCCACCACGGCGTTGCAGTGCCGCATCAGCCGCCGTCCGATCCAGCGGCCGCCGGGGCTGCCGCCGTCACCGAGACCGGAGCGCAGCAGCAGCGCCGGTGAGTGCAGGGCGCCGGCGGCCAGGACGAACCGGTCCGCCTCGAACTCATGTCCTTCGCCGCTCTCGACGTCGACGCATTCCACCGAGGCGGCCCTCCCCCCCTCCAGGCGCAGGCGAAGGGCCGCCGCGCCGGCGCGGATCTCCAGCCCCAGCTCCGCCGCCAGGCGCAGCACGGTCACCGCCAGGTCGTTCTTCGCCTCGATCCTGCAGGGGAAGCCGTCGCAGGTGTTGCACAGGATGCAGCGGGGTCGGGCGTCGTCGCTGAAGTTGAGGGCCAGGGGGATGGGAAAGGGCCGCCACCCGAGGCGCCCGGCGGCGTCGCGCAGCCGCTGGGCGGGTTCCGTGAACGGCACCGGCGCCCGCGGATAGGCCGCCGACCTCGGGGGCTCGCAGGGGTCGGCGCCGGCCTGGCCGTGCACGTCGAGGAGCGCCTCGGCCCGGGTGTAGTGGGGCTCCAGCTCCCCGTAGGAGAGGGGCCAGCGGTCGAGGTCGGCTTCGCGCAGGCGCAGGGAGGCGCCGCCGTAGACCACGGAGTGGCCGCCCAGCATCTCCATCGGCCGCAGTACCGCGTGGCGCCGGGCGCCGTACTGCCGCACCTGCACCGGGGACGCGCTGCGGTAGCGGTCGCCGATCAGCACCTGCCGCGGGTCCCAGTCGCCGTCGTCGCGGCGCACCGGCCGGCCGCGCTCGAGGAGCAGCACCCGCAGCCCCGCCTCGGTCAGGGCCAAGGCGCTGAAGGCGCCGCCGAAACCGGAACCGATGACGACGGCGTCCCAGGCCATCACCCCCCCGCGCCGGGGAGGACCGCCTCGACGACGTAGAGGGCCGCCAGGGCGGCGATGATGGCCAGGGCCGCGTAGTGGAAGCGCTCCCGCATCCGCAGCTCGGGCTCGCGGCGCGGCAGGTCGGGCCGGAACTTCCCGGACATGTTGCGCTGCACGTAGGTCTTGTAGTACTCGACGGCGAAGCGCTCGAGGCCGCCGTTCATGTAGATCAGGAACCCCAGGCCCACCGCCGGCCCCCCGGGATCTGCGAACCAGAAGAGGGGGCTGAGCACGGCCAGCACCAGCCCCGAGCGCTGGAACTTCAGGGGCCTGAAGCCCTCGAAGGGAGCGTCCTTGTAGGCGCCCCCGAGGGAGACGAGCAGGCCGGTGCCGTAGGCGGTGACCACGAACATCCAGAACCGCTCCACCGGCAGGTCGATCCAGAGGACGGCGAAGACGGCGGCGACGATCGCCGTGCCCGCGGCGTAGCGCGCCGCGTCGCTGCCCACGTGACGGCCGAAGAAGGTGATGCGCGATGGGACGAAGTACTTCTGCTGGTCCTCGGTGCGGAAGAAGCCCTTGTAGATCTCGGCCAGGAACCGCTCGAGCCCCATGACGAGGAAGAACAGCTGGAAGAGGGTCAGATCGCCGAGGCGGGCGCGCCACGGGGGCACCAGGCAGAGGAGGGCGAAGAGGGCGAGGTGGAACCAGATGCTGCGCGGGAAGGTCCGCGGCTTCCAGCCCTCGTAGGGGGAGTCCTTGAAGGCGCCCCACAGACTGGTGTAGAGCCCGGAGACGACGGTCACGAGAAGCTGGAGGGCGACCGGCATGGGCGGCAAAGATACCGGCCCCGCCGCCGGCCCGCCAAGCTGGCGCTCCCTTTGGCCGCCGCCAGGGCGGGTCGTAGAATTGCACCCTTTCCCGCCCCTTCCCGCGATCCTGGAGCCCTCGACATGCGACTCGGAGTGGTGGGCCTGCTGCCCGCCGATTTCCGCGATATCACGCCCGCACATCTCTCCGCCATCGGCGGCCTGGGACTGACCGGGGCCGGCAGCCACGCCAGCGGGCAGATCCTCGGCGAGGTCACGCCCGACCAGTGCGCCAGGGCGCGCTCCGTCTTCGAGGAAGCCGGCATGGACCTGGTGCAGTTCGGCATCGGCTACGGCGAGTGCCTCTTCGATCACGACCAGTCGGTGCGCGCGGGTCTCCTCGACACGATCGGCCGCGGCATCGAGGTCTCGGCGGCCCTCGGCGCCCACTTCTGCCTGATCCGCACGGGCAGCCTCAACCCGGCCGGTTCCTACGCCCCCGGCCCGGAGAACCACCATCCCGATTGCCGGGACCGCCTGCTGGTGTCGCTGCGGCGGATCGCCGCCAGGGCCGAGGCCGAGGGCGTCACCATGGTCGTCGAGACCCACCTGCTGACGATCATGGACTCGCCCGAGACCAACGCCTCCCTCCTCGCCGAGGTCGGCTCCGAGCGCCTGCGGGTGGTCATGGACTGCGTCAACCACTTCCAGGCCGTGCACCAGGTCTACGACTCCCGTCCCCGCCTCGACCGCATCTTCGAGCACATGGGGCCCATCGCCGGGTGCGGCCACCTCAAGGACGCGGCCGTGCGCGGCGGCTTCGTCAGCCACGTCGACGAGGAGGTCCCGGGCGAGGGCGACCTGGACCTCGGGTACCTGCTGCAGCGCTGGCAGGGGATCCACCCCGAGGGTTACATGCTGCTCGAGCACCTGCCGGATGAGATGTATCCCCTCGCCGCGGCCAACGCCCACCGCATCGCGGCGCAGGCCGGCGTGGAGATCCACTGATGCCGGCCCCTTCCTACGTGCCGGTGCGGCGGGCCTCGGTGGAGGTGCTCTTCACCCTGGAGAAGGAGGCGGCCAAGCCGAACGGCCTGCAGTACGACGCCGCCACCGACCGGCTGCTGGCGGCCGACCAGCGCGACGGCGCCCTGATCACGGTGGAGGACCCGCGGGGCGCACGCCGGCAGAGCGAGTTCGCCGCCGGCTCCACCGGCCCCAGCGGCGTCACCGTCATGCCCTGGCAGGGCGAGGGCATCACCGTCATGTCGGGCACCCACGCCCCCGACCTGACCGTGATCGACGCCCGCGGCGACGTCTACTCCGTCGACCACCGCGGCGTGGGCACCGGCATCGTCGGCTTCTCCAAGGAGCCGGTCACCGGCCAGCACACCGGCTTCCACGGCCTCGAGTGGGACGGCGGCCACTTGTGGGCGGCCTCGCCCCCGGCCCGGAAGATCTTCCGCCTCGACCTTCAGCTGGACGCCGACGGCCGTCCCATGATCGCCGGCTGCTCGTGGTTCCCCCTGGTCTTCGGCAACCGTCCCCACGGCCTGGCCTGGGCCGATCCCGCGCGGCGGACGGTGTGGTGCAACGACACCACCCTCAACTGCGTGTACCGCTACGACACGGTCTCGGGGGAATGCGTGGAGATCCTGGTGCTGCCCGCCGACGCGCCCGTGAGCCACGGCATGACGATCGTCGACGGCGACCTGTGGTACTGCGAGGACAACACGGCCCGCATCTGCCGGGTCGTCAGGGGATCCGGCTGACCTGAGTCAGATACGCGGCGGCCTGAGTTGCCGCCTGTCCGGAGCAGCGAGGACTGCTGTGGGCGACGGGGCGAGGTCTACCCCGGCATGCGCACCGCCGAGTCGCGGCGCTCGCGCATCCCCGACTGCATCGACTCCGGGTAGCGGTGGGGCAGCCGCGACACCTCTTCCAGCCGGGCCCGCGCCTCGTCGGGCAGGCGCCAGCCGGCGGCGGCGAGGGTGTCGCCGAGCTGCGCGGGGCTGCGGGCGCCGCAGATCGCCGAGGTGATCGCCGGCTGCTCCAGCACCCAGCGCACGGCCACCTCCACCGGCGTGCGCTCCAGCTCCGCGGCCACCTCCAGCAGCGTCTCCAGGGTGCGGTCGGCGCTGGCGGCGAAGTAGCTGGCCGGGTAGGCCCAGCCCTCCTCCGACCGGGTGCCGGAGGCGAGCCGCTCGCCGGGGCGGTACTTGCCGGTGAGGAAGCCGCCCCCCAGGGGCGACCAGACGACGACGCCGAGCCCCTTGTGCAGGCACAGGGGGATCAACTCCTGCTCGATGTCGCGGACCACCAGGCTGTACTGGGGCTGGTAGCACTCGAAGCGGGACCAGCGGTTGTGGTCGCTGATCCACAGGCACTCCATGAGCCGCCAGGCCGGGTAGTTGCTGCACGCCGTGTAGCGCACCTTGCCCTGGCGGACGAGGTCGTCCAGGGCCCGCACCATCTCCTCCATCGGCGTCTGCACGTCCACGTGGTGGATGTAGTAGAGGTCGACGTAGTCGGTGCGCAGCCGCCGCAGGCTGTCCTCCAGGGCGTTGATGACGTGCACCCGGGACATGCCCGAGTCGTTGGGGCCTGGCCCCATGGGGTTGAAGAACTTGGTGGCGATCACGTGGTCGCGCCGGCGGCCCTCCAGGGCGCGGCCGAGGTACTGCTCCGAGATGCTCCCGGCGTAGGTGTTGGCCGTGTCGAAGAAGTTCACGCCCCGATCGATCGCCAGGTCGACGATGCGGCGCGACTCCTCCTCGTCGGCGCCGTGGCCGAAGGTCATGGTGCCCAGGCAGATCTCGGAGACCTTGAGGCCGGAACGGCCCATGCGTCGGTATTCCATGGGCCCTGAAGGTATCCCCTCCAGCCCCGCGGCTCCAGCGCTGACCCGGCCGGGGCGGCGGCCTATCTTCCCGAACATGCCCGACCCCCTGGCCCCCCTCAAGCGCTGCGAGCTGCACGTCCACGCCGGCGGCTGCCTCTCGGTGGAAGACCTGATCGAGATGGCCGGCGGCCGCGCCGGCGACATCGACTGGAGCTCATTCGTGGAGGCCTTCGAGGCCGCCTACGGCCGCCGACCCGACCCGGCGGCGATGTTCCGCCGGGCCGCCCGGGGTGACCCCGCCGCCGTGGAGGAGCTGCGCCGGCACTTCGTCTTCACCGAAGAGGACGGCCCCGACTTCGCCCGGTTCTCGGCCAAGTTCGGCCTGCTGATCTGCATCGGCCGCCACTACATGAGGCACGTGCCCTGCGGCGGCCGGGAAGTCATGGGCCGCGCCCTCGACCACCACCGCAGCCGCGGCGTCCGCTACGTGGAGATGCGGGCCCACTACGGCCGGACAAGCGACCTGCCCGGCTTCGTCGAGTTCCACCGGACCAACGCCGAGGTCACCCGCCAGATGCGGGGCGGCGGCTTCGAGCCCCGCTACGTGCCCTCCCTTCCGCGCTCCTCGCCCCTGCCGGCGTACGACCTGCTGCGCCGCATGATGGCCGACCGGCCGGAGCTGGCCGAGGTCGTGGCCGGCGTCGACTTCTGCAACGTGGAGGAGGGCTTTCCCCCAAAGGGCGTGCGCGGCCTCTTCCGGCGGCTCCGGGCGGACAACGACACCGATCCGCAGGCCGCCCTCGAGGTCCTCTACCACGTGGGCGAGATCTACTTCGACAAGTCCCTCGAGAGCGCCGTGCGCTGGTGCCACGAGGCGGCCGAGCTCGGCTCGCGTCGGCTGGGCCACTGCATCGCCCTCGGCCTGGACCCGGAGGTCTCGGTGCAGCGCCGCGGCGGCTCCCACCTGCGGGAGCCGGTGGCCGAGCGGCTCGACCAGATCGCCTGGGACCTGCGCCACCGCCGGGGCCTGGAGGACGCCGGCGTGGAGGTGTCGCCAGCCGCCCTGGAGGCGGAGCGCGAGAGCCTCCGAGGGCGGGACCGCCAGGCTCTCTGCCGGAGGCCCTACGACGACCGCCGCCTGGAGCAGGTGCGCCGGCGCCAGGAGTTCGTCCTCGGCGAGTTGACCCGCCTCGGCGCGGTCGTCGAGTCGTGCCCCAGCTCGAACCTGCGCCTCGGCAGCGTCCCCCGCCCGGAGCTGCACCCCGTGCACCGCTTCCTCGACTCGGGCGTGGACGTCGTCATCGGCGCCGACGATCCCGGCATCTTCGAGTCTCCCCTGGCCGCCGAGGTCGACTGGGTCGCCGCGACCACCCACCTTTCGGACGAGGCTCTCGCCGCGCGCCTCGGCGACCCCCTGCAGCACCGCCTTCGCAAAGGAGACCCCCCGTGAGCGACCGCCCCCGCATCGGCCTCGTCGGCTACGGCTACATCGGATCCTATGTGTACGAGCAGATCACCACGCGCCCGGAGCTGGGCCTCGACATCGCCTTCGTCCACAACCGCAGCCCCGGCCGGGTCTCTGCGCTGCCGGCGGAGCACCTCCTCGAGGACCTGGGCGCCTTCGCCGGTCGCAACCCCGATCTCGTCGTCGAGGTCGCCCACCCCGACATCACCCGCGACCACGGCCGGGCCTTCCTCGAGGCCGCCGACTACATGCCCCTCTCCCTGACCGCCTTCGCCGACGCCGGGCTGAAGGCCGGCCTCCTGGAGACGGCGCGGACGGCGGGCACCCGCCTCTTCGTCCCCCACGGTGCCGTCGTCGGCCTCGACGCGCTCGAGGAAGGCCGCGAGACCTGGGACGAGGTCGGCATGGTCATGAAGAAGCCGGTGCGCAGCCTCGACTTCTCCAACGCGCCAGGGATCGACCCCGAGGCGATCACCGCCGAGACCACCCTCTTCGACGGCACCGCCCGGGAGATCTGCCCCCTCTTCCCCCGCAACGTCAACTCCCACGCCGCCGTGGCCCTGGCCGGCATCGGCTTCGACCGCACCCGCTCGGTGCTGATCGCCGACCCGGCTCTGGAGGCCTCCATCATCGAGGTGGAGGCGCGGGGCGGCGGCGTAGAGATCTCCATCCGCCGCGAGAACCCGATGAAGGGCGTCAGCGGCGTGATGACTCTGGTTTCGACCCTGGCCAGCATCGGCCGCGCCAAGGGGGACGCGCCGGGGCTGCGGGTTTGTTGAGCGCCTTTTGCGATGGCTCCTGAGTGAGACCCACCCAAACCCAGCATCTCCCCCAGTGCCGCCCGGTGGCACCCGAAATCAACCCCAACGCTGAGCTTGTGCCTGCACACCTGCGCACCTATCATTCCCACACTCTTGCTGAAGATCAGCAGTCAAACTTGCGCAGGACCGCGCGCTATCGCCCTCAGTGGCGATCCCTCCTGTCGCCATCTTGTCGGATGCGCCTTGACCCTTCAGCGAGGCTCAGCCACGGCTGGACCCATCCCCCCAAACTAGGACGTGCTCACGGAGGATGAGCCCTGGAGATATGAAAAAGCGAACAAGAGTCCTTCCAGCACTTACCCCAGAATCGAGCCTAAAACGTCGGCTACGTAGACATCTCCGAGATCTCGGATTCGAAAAGTCCGAGGATGGGAACCTGCTTCCCCCCGCCTCCACAAAGAACTCCATTCGGAGGGCGCATGCTGTCCATAGAGCTGACGTCCTGGAGAAGAATGCAGAGTTTGCGGCCCAGCGATTTCCAAGACTAAAGATCCACCTTGCATCAGGACATGAAGTCCAACCAACCAGGATTCGGCCTAGATTGGAAGTTATCAGATCAGACACTTGGCAGTCAGACCTGTTCCGACTTGCAACCCTTTCTTGGTCCATCCCCGTCTCCCAAGGCTTTGGCCGGCGCATACGATATCTCGTTTGGGATCAGCACAACAACAAACTCATTGGCGTCATTGCCCTGGGAGATCCGGTCTTCAATCTGAGAGCTCGAGACGAGCATATCGGATGGAACTCAAGCGCGCGCCGCCAACGCCTCGTCAACATCATGGACGCGTACGTCCTTGGCGCAGTTCCACCTTACAACTCTCTCCTATGCGGTAAACTCGTTGCTTGTCTAGTGCGCACCCAAGAAGTCCGGCGCGACTTCCACTCCAAGTATGGGCAGACAACTGGCATCATCTCCCAGGCCCCAAAGCAAGCTCGACTAGTCCTGGTGACCACATCTTCGGCATTGGGTCGCTCTTCGGTTTACAACCGGTTGAAGATCAAGGGTCAGGCGTACTTCAGTTCCATCGGGCACACCGGCGGGTGGGGCCACTTTCACGTCCCAGATGATCTCTTCTCCGACTTGAGACAGTATCTCCGCGGCATGAGCCACGCATACGTAGACGGCCATGCGTTCGGAGACGGTCCCAATTGGCGCCTTCGAACTATACGTGCGGCCCTCGACGCGCTCGATTTCAAAGGAGATCTCCTGCGCCATGGAATTCGACGCGAAGTGTTTGTCTGCCATCTGGCCACGAACGCTGAGCAAGTTCTCCGCGGTGACCGCAAGCGCCCGAGCTTCAATACTCTAAAGACAGTGGATGTAGTGGCTGAGCTCGCCAAGGAGAGATGGATTGTGCCGAGAGCGCAGAGACAACCCAGTTTCAACGATTGGGAAGTAGCTGACTTTGAAGCTCTAATCAACGCCAAGGCTGTCGGCCACTCGGAGAAATCGGCACCAAACGTCGTCCGACTGGAACACACTGTGAGTGACATTGAGAGCCTATGTGGCACGCGATAGCCTCAAGCACCGGTAAGCCGGTCCATGCAGAAGCTGCTTCCCGCAACCGGGCATATCGCTGTCCTGTCTGCGACGGTGAGGTCTTTCTGCGTAGGGGACAGCACTATGCGTCACATTTCGCGCACCGACATGACACGGCTAAGCCGGAGTGTGAACTCTACACCCCCGGAGATGGCCAGCCCCAACGCCACGATCCGCAAGGTGACGCTGGCAATTGGAAAACACATGAACCTCCTAGGATTCCTCCGGCTAGCGTTTCTATCGAGGTTGAGGCCCTCCAACCAAGGATGCGAGAACGTCTACCTCGATGGAACCTTTGTATCACCATTCCAAGGTCTCCCGACGGCAGGGGCAGTATCACTTTCGGCCTCGGCTCAAGGTTGAATCGCCAAATTACTTTGGGCAAACTTGCGGGAGGATCCATCACTTACCCAGCGGACCCCGATGCCCGCTGCTTCACGGCCGTCTCATGCAGTCCTGACACGCACTTCGCTTACCGAGAGGCTATCACGCAACGCCAGCCGGGGCTCAATAGGCTGGGGATGTCCTTCTTCTCGAGTGATCCAAGAAGGTATAAGCCCAGAGTAAATCGCCTCGTGTGGGGCCGGGCCTATTACTTTGTTTGGCGTACGCCTTACAATCCCAACTTTCCCGAGTCCTTTGAGCGCCGGAGGCTTGCTGACAACAACCACTGGTCATGCGCACTTGGCCTATTGCCAGATAGTGGCGATGAGGCTCTGTCCGAATGGCTGAAGAAGGTTTGTTTGGTCGATGTTGAATCCCCCTCGTCAACATGGTCCCTCCTCTACCCCTCTCTCTCCAGATGTGGCTACGACGGGCGTATCGAGGTGCCCGCGCTTGGGAATCTCATTGTTGGCTGTCGCCGACTGGGCAAGAGAACAGTCTCCTGCGTTGTCAGCGGTCAACCCGCCCACTTACAGCTTCCCGATGTGTCTAGTAGTATAGTGGCACTTACCCATTCTACCGACACTCCCGACACTCTTGAGCTCTCCGGTGCCCATGGGGTGTCGTTTCGGTTTGGCTCCCTCCGCACGACAGAGCGGCCACCGGATCCGATGGTCTGGTGCGATTTTGATTCACCGATCCAGGGTTCGCTCCGAGTGCCGATGCATTCAGTTGCCGCACGGCGATGCCTTCGGGAAGTACGGCTGGGTCGGGCCCAACTTGAGCGCATTACGCTACCAGAGGCACTGCAGGGCGAACTGGCTTGGAGCACTATACCAGGGCAGTGGAATCGCACATGGCTCAACCGGCCTGACGGGCGAGTTCGAAGGGGGCTGCACCCAGTCAAGTTGCCTCGGGAGGAACTCGATCAGGTTCAGGATGTGCTCAGATCCACAGCTGCTGAGGTTCGAGTCAGTTTCTTCGGATTTGGTGATCACCACTTTCCTCCTGAGGAGAGGAATGACACAAACGCTCCTCTCCCCCGCTCCCTCCGTGCACGCATGCGCTGGCTGCAAAGCGAGGTTTCATTGCTCTATGCTGGTGGTCCGTCCGCCGAGGCCAGTGTGTCTCAGCACTCTGAGCAAGACTTGATAGACCGCTTCCTGGCACTGACACCTCCAGCCTCCCTTGTAGGGCACTATCACTCGATTTGCTCCTCGATCCGGCGCCATCTGGGCTCGACCGAGGTACTCTAGGGAAAGGGAAATGCTCTCATGAGCCAACGAGAGACAGGGCTATTCAAGTACTCTCCATCGGCGGTCGATCGGATTCGCGCGATGGACAAGGGGGACATTGTGGCGTTCTTCGACGAAGTGTCGCCCCGGAGCAAAAAGAGGTCCGTGGAGACCCTTCCCAATCCGCCGGGCTTTCGAGCCGGTAGCCCGTCGGGGGTCAAACGCCAATTTCAACTCCTCGTGAATCGACTGATTGGCAATAGAGCACGTAATCCAACCAGTGTCCAGCGCGACCTCAATGTTCTCGGCCGCGTATGGATGATTTGGGGAACTGAGCGTCTCGGAGCTGGAGACGAGATTGAGGAGTATATCGGTCGCGCTAATCACTCAGAAGCGGATGGCCTTGCTGCAGGGCATGATGCAGAAGCCGATCAGGATGATCCATTAGCGACGGAGCTCTTTCGGAGACTGCGCGACCTCTCGCACTCGAACAGATGCGGACGCGAGGAACTCACGAGATTCCTCGAATTCAGTCCGTTCACTGCGACATCAGGCCTTCGGAGGATAGTCGAAGATTGTAAACCCAGTGCCCAGATCGAGCACGAAAGGACTCTCTCGGAGCTGCCCGATCGCGTCCGAGAGGCGCAGGAGGGGCTTGCAGATCTCTCGGGAAACTTCAGTGCCTTCTCCAAGACGTATCGGCAGCAAGTGTTGGCTCTCCGTAAGGATGTTGAGACTTTGCAGACGGCAGTATCCGAGGCCACTGAGACTACCTCGAGCACTGTAGGCCAGGTCGAAGTTCTCCGATCCGAGATGACGGCTCAGGGGAAGAGGATGGCTGAAGACCTCGCCGCTCAAGAGCAGTCGATCGGCGCGGTAGAGCAGCTGGAGACCGCCCTTGCCGCCATTCCGGCTCGAATCGAACCACTTTCCCACCGGATGGACAACATCGACGACGTCCTCAGTTCACTTAGGTTGGAGCTCGAACAGCTACGCGAACTCATCACGGAGTGTCGAGAAGTTGTGGATCGGGCGTCCGTTTCGGAATCCTCGCTAGAGACAGATCCTACCACTGTAGCCAAGCCTGGATCCTCAACACGCACCATCACATTAGAGAAGCGCGCCTGGGCAGATACTGATCCCGGGCCCGCACAGCTCGAAGAGGTGGGTGGGTGTATTCGAGCTGTGAGGAGAAATCTCGAATTCCTGAGCGTCAAGAAGAGTTCCGCTGAGGCCCTAGCACTGGAGTGCATGGCGGCACTCCTGGCGGGCCAAATCCCGTACTTTGCGGGCCTTAACGGCAAGCGTGTCGCCGAGGCCTGCGCGACAGCTCTCGCCGCGCGGGATACACACATTCTGACGGTCCCGGTGGGACTCTCTTCGCCGAGTGAGTTCCGCCACCATGTAGAGGCATTGCCAGCCAGCGAGACCCAGAGTGCGACCTGCCTCATATTGGACGGCGTCAATCGATCGGCACTTGACACTTTCGGGGAGTGTTTGGTTGAAGTCGTCTCCCGGCAGCGGTCAGGAGACCTGACCTCACGATGCAGCCTTATTTTGGCCACGTTGACTGAGGGGCCCGCTTCCCTCCCCCTGTCAGTCGCACACATCAGTTTGGGCCCGGTCTTCTTTACTGACGCTCTGGAGTGGCGCTCGAGACCCAAAACCTCGGGCCAAATGACGTGTGGCGCGATTTCAGCGGCAGAGTGGGATGCATCGTGCAGAATTGGCGAACCCTCCTCCACGGATGCCGAGGAGGCCTTGCGTTTGCTAGGCGAATTCGTACCCTTCGCCAATCCCCTCTTGCGAGCAACAGTTCTTGGCGGCTTTCGCACGCTCTCTGCCCTGCGGAGGGATGAGGATGCCCCAACAGTGCTGCAGTCCCTGGCATTTGGCTGGCTCACACCACTCTGCATCGTGGCCGGGACCAGCTGCGATGCGGTGAACCAGGAGTTCGATCAGGGAATTCTGGATGGCAACACCCCAGACCAGCGTCTCCTGAATCTCCTGCGCTCAGGGGTCTTCGCCAGCACGCAAGTCGGAACCATTTGATGCCCGCCCCTATTGAACTACTGACCCCGGGTGAGACCCTGTCGCGACTCGCTTCCATACTTGACTGTCCCCAGGAGACCCAAGCTATCCGGGAGGCCGCCATAGCGGAGTACATCCGTGCTTGTGTCTATGGGCCTTGCCACTACCAGGACGAGTGGGGTCCTCCGCGATCAGTCCATACAAGGACAGTCCTATCGCTGGTTCGGCGCCGTGCCAACTTCCTCTGGGGGGATGCAGACCATGGGTCTATTGACTCAAGGGGGGCCACAAGCCACGAAGGGGACAAGCTCACCGCTGATGTACTAGTGAGACTTGGCATGACCGGAGATCTTGTTGAGCTAGGGGCTGGGTACTGGGCACCGGGGCCAGTTCGGCTCGTCCGGGCATTCCATAGCGGGATGGACGCCCTCTTAGTAAGTGGGGGTGTGCCGACTGAGGCGCTGCAGTTGGAGTTGGCTGCGCGGCTCTCCGCTGGCGGCTGCGGTCGTTTCATGCGTCCAAGTCGGGCGACATTGCGCCGATTGAAGATCCAGGAAGACTCTCAGTCCGTGCAGGACTGGCTTGGATCGCCCTCCGAGAGCCTCGCAGCTTGGACTCGAAGAGTCCTCCGTTCCTTAGCCGCGACTATGAACCCGATGCCAGATGCCGACGTTGCAGACTGCGAAGTCTACGCCCCAGAGCCCCTGCCAGGGAAGCCGCGTCACCAGAATTGGGTTCGCATTAGAGAGCTTAGCCTACTGCCTGACGGGCTGCGACTTTGCCGCCCATCTTCAGGAAGATCGGCGAGCTACGATAGGCCGACCTATATCGCGGTACTTTCCAACGACCATGGACGGCCTGTCTTCCATCGCATGACACTGGTGCCGAATGACCACCTCGTCAGGCTCATGCTCGGATTTGACCAAATGAAAGGGATTAGACGAACCGTCACCCTCGAAGTAGGCTCCGGGGTGTGCCGCGCGGCGATTCCCTTCAGGTTGCCCGATCCAGAGAGCCGCATGCTAGCCTTCGGTTGGGCCACTCGTGAGCCCCTTAAGAGAACAGGGACGGTCCTCGGGTTTCCCTCCGATCTGGCTCCTTTCCTGAGGAATGTACTGAAATCACTCAACATCGACTGCCAAGTCCGACCTTCTACGGAGATGGGACTGTGAATGATCTACCCAATCTACGCGACTACAGCGTGCACAGCATTGTTGCCGATCTGAACAACAACCTGCGTGCGTACATCGAAGCGCAATACCACATCCGCGATGAGGCTCTAATCCGTGAGCGCCGACAACTCCTAGAGGAGCCGGGCACGATCTGGCAATTGCCCTTTGTCGAATCGACCCCAGTCTATCGGCTGGGTCAGCCCTATGTCGATCTCGGTCTCCCACAACCAGTTACCAAGGTGCTATCCAGCCTCGTGCCCCTCGATGTTGGGATCTACGCGCGCCCTTGGGTACATCAGGCAGAAGCTCTCAAGGATTTCTTCATCGACAGAAGCGACTTGGTCGTCGCGACCGGAACTGGATCGGGGAAGACCGAGTGCTTCTTGATGCCCATAATCGGACAACTAGCTCTCGAGTCGACGATGCACCCTGCGTCAGCAAGCCTGCCAGGATGCCGGGCACTCCTGCTATATCCAATGAACGCTCTTGTCAACGATCAGCTGTCTCGCATTCGCAGACTATTCGGCTCACCTCAGGCCTCTGGCATTATCTCCGAGGGCCGTGGGCGTCCGATTACCTTTGGAAGCTATACAGGCAGGACTCCCTATCCTGGACCCCGAACCTCGACCCGTGATTCCGAACGCATCGAGCCCCTATTCGAGGACTACTACCAGCGACTGTTGGTTGACGAAGTGAAGCGTCAGGAGTTGCAGCGCATCGGCCAGTGGCCCTGTAAGGACCTGATAGCCTTCTATGCAAAGGACTTGGAACAAGCAACCCAAACCAAGACCGGCCAGAGAGTCCATCGCCATTGGTCTCAACGACTGAAGACTCAGCCGGGTGATCGGGAATTGATGACCCGGCACGAAATGCAGGAAGCTTGTCCCGATCTGCTGATCACCAACTACTCGATGCTTGAGTACATGCTGATGCGACCCATTGAGCGACCGCTCTTCTCCGCGACTCGCAACTGGCTGCGAGACAATGAGAGAAACGAGCTTCTGCTTGTGTTGGATGAGGCACATATGTACCGCGGCGCGGGAGGTGCTGAAGTAGCACTCCTAATTCGGAGGCTCGCACAGCGCCTAGACATCCCTCGCGAGCGTATGCGTTGCATACTAACCAGTGCTAGTCTTGGCAAGGGGCCCACTGCCGAACAGAGGATGTTACGCTTCGCGCATGATTTGACAGGACTTGCAGAAGGGTCCAGGCGGTGCTTCGCGCTGGTCACAGGCTCCCTCGAGTCTCGGACCGGCAATCGGCCGGGTTCCCGACACGAAGCTGCGGCGCTAGCCAATTTCGACTTGGCGGCATTCCAGAGCCATGCCGCCGACGAAGCAAGCTCGCGGACGGCCGTGTCATCTCTTGCTATGGCCCTAGGCTGGGGACCTTTGGCCCCAGAGGGGAACCTTGCGGGGTATCTGTTCGATCAGCTCACTGGCTTTGCCCCAGTGGAGCTTCTGATCAGTAAAGTCTCGGGCACTGCCATGGCCCTGCCCGAACTCCAAGACCTGCTGTTTCCCAGATCTCCTCATTCAAAGAGGGCTACCTCTACTCTCTTGGCTCTCGCGACTTTCGCTAGGCGTGCTTCGGACGGCCGGGTTCTGCTGCCGACACGGCTCCATCTTCTGTTTAGGGGCCTACCTGGTCTATTCGCCTGTTGTAACCCCAATTGCTGTGAGCGTCGCAACCGAGAGTTGGCCCCCTCTTCCCTAGTGGGCAGGCTGTACACCCAGGCCCGCAGTACCTGCCATTGTCCACAGAGAGCCCGGGTCTACGAGCTATTGACACACAGGGAGTGCGGCAGCGCCTTTCTGAGGGGATTTACTGATCGTCCAGATGGAGACTTCCTCTGGCACGAGCCAAGCGGAGTGGTCAAGGAAGGGCATCATACGCCGCTCTTCGAGGTAGATTTGCTCGTCGAACCCAGAGTACGGGAAGATCTCACCGATGAGTGTGTCGAGGCCTGGCTTGACGTTCACACCGGCCGGTTGGCGAAGGAGAAACCCGCTAACCATGCCGGATTCCGAAGGGTCTTCATGCCGGCCTCGACGACAGGCTTCGACCAGACTGGCTTCCGATTCCAATCCTGCCCAATCTGTGGAGGACGCACGATTCGAGATGGTCAGTCCCTGATTTCCGATCATGCTACTAAGGGTGAGGCGCCGTTCGCCAACCTTGTGAAGACTCAGCTCGATTCGCAGCCAGCTGTGGAGCTTGAGACACGCGCATTCCCAAACGGTGGTAGGAAGGTTCTGCTTTTTTCCGACGGTCGTCAGAAAGCTGCTCGTCTCGCGCGAGACATTCCGAGGGAAGTAGAGCAGGATATCTTCCGCCAGATTCTGGCTGTGGCGGCGAAGCGCCTAGAAAGTGTCGGCCGAGAGCCTCGCCCGCGGCGGGACTTGTATGTCTCCTTCCTTACGGTACTCCGCGACTTCAATCTGGGGATCTTTGATCGCTCGGATGCCCAACGCGTTGAAGAGGATGTCCAACGTCTCGTAAAGGACCACTCCGGGGAAGACCTTACTGAGGTGTTGGAAGAGTTCGAACCGGGGGAGTTGCCCGGACGCTATCTGAGCGCCCTACTTTCCCAATTGTGTGGCCGATACTACTCCTTGGCCGGGGCGACGGTAGGCTTCTTGAAACCCTCTCGGCGCGGTCTCAGAGTGCTGAGCACAGCCGCCTCCGAGACTTCCCTTGGTCTCTCTTCAGGCGATGTTCGAAGCCTTGCGATCGCCTGGATCGCCAGTGTGACTGACGGGTTCGCCTTCGATCCGGACCTTTCCGACTCGGTCCGGGCCGCCTCCGCTGGGTACTGGCGTACCGCTTGGGGAGCCGATGGCCGCTTTGCGAGGAGTCTTCGATCGACCCTTCCCCGCCTGCTTGATATTGATCAGCCGAAGGTGTCAGATCTTGAGCAGCTATACTGCGATGCACTTGGTCATCGACAGGCCAGCGGTGGTTGGTTTGTCGAGAGAGATAAGGTCGCGCTTCAAATCGATCTCTCGCACAAGTGGTGGCAGTGCGGGGAGTGTACCAACTTGATGGCTACGACAGTTCGAGCGCATTGTGTGCATTGTGGCTCACCAGCTGTAACAGAGCTAGACCCAAGGACAAGCGACTATGTACGCGCGAGAAAGGGATTCTGGAGAGATCCCGTTGCCCAAGCCCTTGGCAGGACTCCCCGGTTGCGCAGCATTTCTGTTGAGGAGCACACCGCGCAGCTCTCCAACAGGGATACTGGACGGATTCATGCTACGACCGAACAGCACGAGATTCGATTTCGAGACCTCTTGCTTTCCGAAGGGGACCGCCCGATTGATGTTCTCAGCTGTACTACTACGATGGAAGTCGGGGTTGATATTGGGTCGTTAGTGGCCATTGGGATGCGTAACGTTCCGCCCCAACGGGAGAATTATCAACAGCGGGCCGGCCGGGCCGGTCGCAGAGGATCCTCCGTTTCTACCATAGTCACCTATGCACAAGGCGGTCCTCACGACAGTTACTACTTCCTTGAGCCACGACAGATTGTGTCTGGACCGCCACGCGATCCAGAAGTGCAGGTAGACAACCCAAAGATCGCGCGTCGGCACGTTAATTCTTACCTGCTACAGACATTCTTCCACGAGTACATGGACCAGCATAGCATCCTCGTGGGTGGCACAACCTCGAGCCTCTCACGCGCACTCGGGAAGACTGTTGATTTCTTTCACGGAACAGGGGATCGAGGTTTGGACCTTAGGTCCTTTGCCAGTTGGATCGAGGTGCGCGTTACTTCTTCGGATGGTGACCTTGGCGATAGGATTAGCGATTGGCTGCCGGAGTCACTGCGAACCGAGACCCAGTCCCGCAGCGAGTGGATTTCGGACGCCGCCCGACACCTAATCGCCGAATTGGGACGACTTGCAGCGCTTCTTCCTGTGTCGCATGGGCCAGTAGTCTCGGAAGGCACTTCGTCAAGCGACGAGGGGTCCGGAGAGTCCGAAAGCTTGGTGCAGGAGGAACTCTTGGAGTTCCTGTTCTTCCACGGGCTTCTGCCAAGCTATGCGTTCCCAACAGACTTGGCCAGCTTCTTGGTCGAGCGCTTGGAGAAGACCAAGGACAACCGATGGAGGGTAGCTGTTCTTGAACGCCCACAGCAGAGCATAGAGAAGGCATTAAGTGAGTATGCGCCTGGCCGGCTGATCGTAATCAACAAGGAGACGTATCGGGCAGGCGGGGTCGTCGCTGACCTTCTTCCGGTCGAGCCAGACCGCGCGGAGCCGCTATTCCGAACCTCGCGGACTCTCATCCATTGTGAGAGATGCAGCTATGTGCAAGATCTTGATCAGGACCTTGAGCTTGAGGTGTGTCCAGTCTGTGCGGGCAGCTTGACAACACATACGATGATCCTTCCTGAGGTATTCTTGCCCGAAGAGGGGCGGGCGCTGCGGGAGGGTGATCGAGAGCAGGAGATCACCTATGCGACTGTGGCGCAGTTCCCGGTACCAGTGGGACCGGATGACTTACCAAGTCTAGTGGACGCCGGTGAGCGGTTGTCCTTTGCGGTCGCAGCTGATCGCCGACTGGTAACCATCAACAAGGGGCCTCTTGGAGAAGAGGCCCATGATGGATTCTGGGTTTGCGAGAAGTGTGGAGCCGCAGCTACTACCGCCCAACCGCGAACAACGCACACCCGTCCATACAACATTGAACGGACCTATACCCGGCCGCCGGCACCCAGGAACTGCAGTGGAGATTACAGGAATGTCTTTCTTGGGCACATCTTCACGACAGACCTGCTATTGCTCCGATTGGCCGTGTCCTACCCTGTCATCACGCAGACTCGGCATGCAATCGCGCTTCGCACCCTTGAGGATGCCCTGTACTCGGTCGCAGAGGGGCTGCGTCTAGCGGCAAGCAGACATCCGCAGCTGGACCTTGACCCATCAGAATTTGGCTCTGGATTTCGCATAGTGCCAATTGCGGGTAGCCTCGATGTCCATCTGGACATTTACCTTTACGACACATTGTCTGGCGGGGCTGGCTACGCCGAGCTCGCGGGCGGGCACCTGCCTGAGATTCTACGCGACGTTTTGGCTCTCTTGGATGAGTGCCCATCGAGCTGCGATCAGTCTTGTCCGAGCTGCCTACGGCACTTTTTCAACCAGCATCTCCGGGATAGACTTGACCGCTCCCTTGGTGCGGCTTTGCTCCGCTATGCGATGACCGGCAAGATCGATCTGGAGTGCAGTGTCGAGCAGCAGGTTGAGGATTTGCGGCAGTTGAAGCGACTTCTGGAGCTTGATGGTTTTGACTGTACGGATGAGATTGAGGTCAACGGGATCAGAGTTCCCTTGATTGTGGAGAGGGCTGGGAGGCGGGTCGCTGTGGGAGTGCGACCGGGCCTGATTGACCCGGATGTGTCCCCCCATTCCTTGGGCCCGCTAGACCGTCGATCGGATCTTTCGGTGAGGGTATTCAACTCATACGTCCTGCATCGTAATCTACCGGATGTCCATCAAGACATTCGTGCCCTCTTCTAGCTGGGCATGACCAGCCCGAGCTCTCCGTGTTGTCACCCATGTGGTGTTGAACCAAAGGGGGAGGGGATGCGGACAACTGCAGAACCTGATCAGAACTTGAGTAGTAATCTCAAGGACATCCTCTCGGATTCAGACCGCGCCTTCTGGGACGAGAACGGCTACGTCGTCGTGCCCGAGGCCGTCCCCCCGGAGAACCTGGACCGCCTCGTGGAGACCATCTGGGAGTTCCTCGAGATCGACCCGGACGACCCCGAGGACTGGTACCGCCACGACCCCTACACCCGCGAGCATCGGACCTCGCCGATCTCCAGCGGCGGCATGGTGGAGATCTACCAGCACCAGGCGATCTGGGACAACCGGCAGTACCCGAGGGTGCACCGGGCCTTCACCGAGATCTGGGGCGACGAGAAGCTGTGGGTCTCCCTCGACCGCGCCAACATGAAACCTCCGGCGCGGGAGGACAGGCCGGCGTGGAACAACAAGGGGATGATCCACTGGGACCTGGACACGTCGAAGCGGCCCATCCGCTTCGGCGTGCAGGGGGTCCTCTACCTGACGGACACCGCCGAGGACCAGGGCGGCTTCCAGTGCGTGCCCGGCTTCCACCGCATCTTCGATGAGTGGGTGAAGACCCAGCCCGAGGACCGCAACCCCTCGCGGCCGGACCTGGAGGGCCTGACGGTGAAGGCGATCCCCGGCAAGGCGGGGGACCTGCTGATCTGGCACCGGCTGCTGGCCCACGGCAACGGCCACAACCGCTCCGACCGGCCGCGCCTGGCCCAGTACATCACCATGTCCCCGGCAGGCGACCCCGAGGGGGCGGGGCCTCGCATCCAGGCCTGGCGGGAGCGCCGCCCGACGGCGGGATGGCCGGGGGACCCGCGGGACCGGGAGCACCGGCTCCAGGAGCCGGCCCGGCTCACCGGGCTGGGCCGCAGGCTCCTCGGCCTCGATCCCTGGGAGTAGAGCCTCTCAGGCGGCGAGCGGTGGAGCCACGGAGACAGACCTCGTGAGAAGAGCAGATCTGCACGTCCATACCCATGCGTCGTCCGACGCATCGTTCGATCCGGAGGAGGTCTTCAGCGTGGCCTTGGCGCGGGGACTGACGGCCTTGACCTTCTCCGACCACGACTGCATCGACAGCATTGCGGAAGGCCAACGACTCTCGCCCGTGTACGGCGTGACCTTCCTGCCCGGCATCGAGATCACCAGTTCGTGGCGCGGGGAACCGGCCCACATCCTGGGCTTTTTCCCCGACGGCCCGCTCCCTTCCCTGGAGGACTTCCTGGCCGAGAACTTCCTGGCCGAGAGAAGGCGCCGCAATCTCGCGATCGTGGAGTACATGCAGGGGCTGGGCGCGGCGGTGACCATCGCCGAGTACGACGCCGAGGTCGAGGATCCGGAGCACGAGTCGAGGGCATTGTACGAGTTGCTGGTGAAGAAGGGCGTTGTGTCCAACTGGGAAGAGTTCGGGGCCATACAGGAGGCTTCCGGCGTCCAGCTTCGCCGCCCGCTGGTTCCGGAGGCCATCCGGGCCTGTCACGAGGCCGGCGGCATCGCCGTGGTGGCTCATCCCGGCCACGACACCGGCGTCGTCTTCACCTTCGACGAGGAGAGCATCGCCGCCCTGGCTGCCGAAGGACTCGACGGTGTCGAGGTGTGGCACCCCGCGCACACCCAGGCCCAGGAGGAGGAGTATGCACGGGTGGCGGACCGCCTCGGGCTGGTCAAGACCGGTGGCTCGGACATGCACATACCCCGCCCGGAGCCCCAGAAGATGGTCGGCGGCACGTACTGTGACTGGGACGAGGTGCTCCGCTACCTGGAACGCTAAGCGGAGCCGCGGGCTCCTCGGACTCGATCCCCGGGGTTGAAGCCGCTCAGGCGGCGTAGCGGTCGAGGTCGATCCGCCCCGAGGCGATCCTCTGCAGGGTCTGCGGGTAGAGGCGGTGCTCCGCCTCCAGCACGCGGGCGGCCAGCGTCTTGGGGGTGTCGCCGGGCTCCACCGGCACCTCTTCCCGGGCCAGGACCGGCCCGTGGTCGTAGATCTCGTCGACCACGTGGACGGTGGCGCCGCTGACCCGGTCGCCGGCGGCCAGGACCGCCGCGTGCACCCGCAGGCCGTAGAACCCCCGGCCGCCGTGGCGGGGCAGCAGGCCGGGGTGGATGTTGAGGATGCGGCCGTCGAAGGCGGCCAGGGTCCTCGGCCCGACGCGCTTCATGTAGCCCGCCAGACAGACCACCTCCACCCCCTCCGCGCGCAGGGCGTCGCGGATCGCCCTGTCGAGGGCTTCCGGCTCCGGGTGGGTGCGGCCGCTCAGGTGGCGGGCCGGGATCCCCTGCTCCCGCGCCCGGGCCAGGACCCCCGACCTGGAGTTGTTGCCGATGACGATGCGGGGCTGGGCGTGGAGGCGGCCCTCGCGGCAGGCGTCGAGGATGGCCTGCATGTTGGTGCCGCCTCCCGAGGCCAGGAACCCGAGGCGCAGGGGCGGCCGGCTCACGGCGGTCAGTCTCCGGCCGGTCCCCGCGAGGCGAGGGGGGTCCAGCCGCGTCCGGGCATGAAGGCGCGGGTCTCGAAGAACCTCTCGCGGAGGGCGCAGAACTCCTCGGCCGTGCGGCACTCGCTCTCCGGTGCCCGGGGGTCGCGGATGACGAAGTCCGCCTCGGGAGGGTAGCAGGCCATGGTCACGGGGTCCCGCTCGGGCGTGCAGGCGGCGGGGTCCTCCCCCACGTTGTTCGGCGCCTCGGCGCCCTGGTAGCGCAGGTCGAGGCTCCAGCGCACCTGGTCGCTGTGGTTCTCGAAGGAGGCGTGGGGGGTGAGGTTGGTCAGGAAGAGGACGTCCCCCCGCTTCATCGGCACGGGGATCGGCTCGGCGCCGGGCACCCGGCCGGGGATCTCCAGGTAGCCGCCGTGGCCGCCCGTGTAGTGCCGGTGCACGCCGTTGCGGTGGCCGCGGGGCACCACCCACAGGCAGCCGTTCTCCACGCTGACGTCGATCAGGGGGATCCAGCAGGTGAGGACCAGCAGATCGTCGCAGTGGGGCAGGAAGTAGCCGGAGTCCTGGTGCCAGGGGACCTCGCCGCGCTCCCAGCGGGGCAGCTTCGGCCGCACGCGGTAGACGGAGGAGCCGATGATGCGCTCGCCCACGAAGGCCTCGACGACGGCGAGCAGCCTGGGGTGGGTGATGGTGTGGAACAACTCCGGGCCGGCGAAGCGGCCGCTGTTGACGGGCGCCATGATCCGCGCCAGGTGATCCGGCCAGCGCTCGGCCAGCAGGGCCAGCCGCCGGTCGAAGGGAGCGTCCGGAAAGGTCTCGTCCACAAGGCCTTCCTGCCGGGCGCGCCGGGCCTCGCGGTCGACGGCGGCGTGAAGGCCGCGGCGGACCGGCTCCAGGTCGGCGTCGTCGAGGACGCCGGGCTTCATCACCCAGCCCTCTTCCTGGAACTGGCGTCGTTCGGCGGCGGTGAGGCTCATGCTCACTCCCTTCGGATCGCTCGCTCGGCCTTCAGTGGTGAAAGAGGCGGACCCCGGAGAACACCATGGTCATGCTGTAGCCGTCGGCGGCGGCGATCACCTCGTCGTCCTTCACGGAGCCGCCGGGCTGGACCACGTGCTCCACTCCGGAGCGGCTGGCGCGGTCGATGTTGTCCCGGAAGGGGAAGAAGGCGTCGGAGCTGAGGGCGACCCCCCGCACACCGTCCAGCCATTCCCGCCGGTCCCGCGCCGACAGCCGTTCGGGCACCTCGCGGAAGCACTCGCGCCAGGCCGCCTCCTCCGGGCCGGAGAGCTCGTCCTCGAAGAAGAGGTCGATGGCGTTGTCCTTGTCGGCGCGCCGCAGCCCCTTGCGGAACCTCAGGCCCCGCACCGCCGGGTGCTGGCGCAGGTGCCAGCGGTCGGCCTTGCCGCAGGCGAGGCGCACGCAGTGGATGCGCGACTGCTGGCCGGCGCCGGCGCCGGCGACCTGGCCGTCGACGGCGCAGACCACCGAGTTCGACTGGGTGTACTTCACGGCGATGGTGGCCACCGTGAGGTCGCGCCGGGCCTCGTCGGACAGCTCTTTGCGCGCGGTCACGACGTTGGCGAAGAATCCGTCGTCGGGCACGAAGTCGTTGCGGGGCTGCTCCAGGTTGACACCGAAGACCTGGCGAGACTCCGGGTCCCGCGGCTCGTACCCCCCGTCGATCTCCAGGAGCTTGTAGTCGCCGCCCTTCTTCCCCTTCAGCAGCTCCACCGTGCCCTCCTCGAAGCCCGGGGCCACGAGGCCGTCGGACATCTCGCGGCGGATCACCTCGGCCGTGGACAGGTCGAGGGGATCGCTGACGGCGATCCAGTCCCCGAAGGAGGCGAGGCGGTCGGCGCCGCGGGCGCGGGCGTAGGCGCAGGCCAGGGGGCTCAGCTCGGCCTCGTCCGGGATGAACAGCGCCTGCCGTAGCGCGGCGGACGGGGGCAGGCCCACGGCGGCGCCGGCGGGGCTCAGGTGCTTGAAGGAGGCCGCCGCGGGCAAGCCGGTGGCCGCCTTCAACTCGCGCACCAGCTGCCAGGCGTTGAGGGCGTCGAGGAGGTTGATGTAGCTCGGCGCGTTGTGGACCGCCCGCAGTGGCAGGTCCCCCTCTTCGAGGAAGCAGCGGGCCCCGGTCTGGTGGGGGTTGCAGCCGTAGCGCATCCCGAGTTCGCCGGTCATCTCCGCCACCCGCGCTCTTCATTGACACTGTATGGAGCGGCTTCTATCATGCCGCTACACACTCGCCAGAATCCCTCCTCCCCGCAAGACAGGCTCGCCGCACCGATGATCAAAGGCTGCTACACCGCCATCGTCACGCCGATGCGCGAAGACGGGAGCGTCGACTACGAAGGACTCGAGCGGCTCCTCGAGTTCCAGATCGCCAACGGCATCGACGGCATCGTCGCCGTGGGCACCACGGGCGAGAGCCCGACCCTGTTGTGGGAGGAGCACAACGAGGTCATCGAGCGCACCTGCCGGACGACGAAGGGCCGCTGCAAGTCGATGGCGGGCACCGGCAGCAACTCCACGCGGGAGACCCTGGCCGGCACCGCCCATGCGGCTCACGCCGGCGCCGACAGCGTGCTCCTCGTCGACCCCTACTACAACGGCCCCAGCTCGGTGGAGATCCGCCGCGAGTACGTGGCCCCGGTGGCGGCCGAGTTCCCCGAGTTGCCCATGGTCCCCTACATCATCCCCGGGCGGACGGGCACGATGATGCACCCCGAGGACCTGGCCATCCTCTACGAGGAGCATCCCAACGTCTCGGCGGTGAAGGAAGCCACCGCCGACTACGAGAACATGGCGAAGACGCGGCGCCTGTGCGGCCCCGGCTTCAGCATCATGTCCGGCGACGACGACCGCACCGTGGAGATGATGAAGCGCCAGGATATCGCCGCGGCGGGGGTGATCTCGGTCATGGCCAACGTCGTTCCCGGCCCGATCACGCGTCTGATCCGGGCCCTCACCGCCGGCGAGACGGAGCTGGCCGACAAGCTGGCCGGGGACCTGCAGCCGATCTTCGGCATCGTCGGCGTTGCCACCACCGAGCAGAGCTCCCGGGGCCCGGTGGAGTGCAAGGCCCGCAACCCGGTGCCGGTCAAGACCCTGATGAACCTCCTCGGCATGCCCTCCGGCCCGTGCCGCCAGCCCTTGGGCCGCCTCACCCCCGGGGGGGCGGAGGTCGTCGTCGGCGCCGCCCTGCGGGTGTGGCGCAACGACCCGTCCCTGCTGGCGCCGGTGGGCGAGGCCTTCGGCGTCGACGTCGAGGCCCGGCTCCACGACGCGGCGGCGGTGGCAGCCCTCGTCTACGGCGAGTACTGATGACGACCCGCATCGCCGTCTGCGGCCTCGCCGGCCGCATGGGCCAGCGACTCGGCCACCTCGTCCTGGACTCCGAGGACCTGGAGCTGACCGCCGCCAGCGAGCGCCCCGGCCACGAGTGGCTGGGGCGCGACGCCGGCGAGGTCCTCGGCCGCGGCTCTCTCGGCGTGAGCCTTCAGCCGGCCATCGCCGCGGCCGACGCCGACGTGGTCGTCGCCTTCACCACCCCGGAGGCCACCCTCGCCGACGCCGCGGCCAGCGCCGCCGCCGGCACCGCCATGGTGGTGGGCACCACCGGCATGTCGGGGGACCAACTGGCCGAGTTCCGCTCCGCCGTGGCCCCCGTCGCCTGCGTCTTCGCGCCCAACTTCTCCACCGCCATGAACCTCCTCTTCAAGCTCGTGGAGGAGGCGGCCAACGTCCTCGGCGACGATTACGACATCGAGGTCGTGGAGGCCCATCACCGCCACAAGGTCGACGCCCCGAGCGGCTCGGCCCTGCGGCTGGCCGAACGGGCCGCGGCCGGCGTCGGGCGCAGGCTCGAGGAGGTCGCCGTCCACGGCCGCGAGGGCGAGACCGGCGAGCGCACGCGCAGGGAGATCGGCATGCACGCCCTGCGGCTGGGCGACCTCGCCGGCGATCACTCCGTGTTCTACGGCGCCGCGGGGGAGTACCTGGAACTGCGGCATCACGCCACCAGCCGCGACGCCTTCGCCCTCGGGGCCCTGCGGGCGGCGCGCTTCGCCGCCGCCGCCGAGCCGGGGCTCTACGACATGGGGGACGTGCTGGGGTTGTAGGGCTCGGCGCCGAAGCCGCGCCGCCGGACCTTCAGGAGGTGGAGGGGCTGCGCTCGGGGCTGGGGTTGAGGAAGGCGGGCCTCAGGGTGCGCAGCTTGTCGCGCAGGCGCGCCGCCTCCTCGAAGTTCTCGGCCTCCACGGCCACGTGGAGGTCGCGCTCCAGCTGCTCCTTCTGCGACAGGGGGCGCTCCTTCTCCAGCTCCTCGTACCAGTCGGACAGGAAGGTCAGCTCGGGGCAGTCCTCGTCCATCACGTCCTCCTCCCCCTCCCACTCGCCGAGGAACTGCTCGATGCGGTCGATGCCGCGCTGCACGTGGCGCAGGGCGGCGTCGTAGTCCTTGGCGTCGAGGGCGGCCATGGCCCGGGCCCGGGCCTGCATCATCACCGCGTGGGGCAGGTACTGCTCGAAGTACCACTTGACCTCGTCGCTGTCGGCGTGCTCGTGGACGAGATCGAAGATCGCCAGGTTGTGCCCGGTGTCGCGCTCCACCCCCTCGTAGTCCTCCAGGAAGAACAGGGCGAGGTAGCGCTGGTAGTACTGCCAGGCTTCCTGGAACAGGTCCTCGCAGCTCTGCTCGTCGAGCTCGGGACCGCTCCTGGGCAGGGAGCCCGGGCGGCTCCTCAGGGACTGGCGGAAGTGATGAAGGAAGGACTCGGCGCCGTGGGGCCGGTGTCCGTCGGGGCGGCCGGAGACGTCGAGCTGGAGGATCCCCATGTCGATGCGGATCTGGATCTTCTCCGTGCCGTCCCGGGCGGTGATCCGGCGGGCGATGAATTCGTCCGGGTCGAAGGGCCACGAATTGAGCAGGTCACCGATGTCGTATTTCATGGCCCCCCTTCGGCTCGGGTCCGCCAGAATATAACCTCGGGTCCAGCGGTTCGCTATATGGGAAAGGGGCTTTCCCGCTACCGCCGGGAGACCTTGATGCTGCCCACGGCGACGCCGATGACGAGGGCGATGACGGCGGCGATGATCAGGGCGTTGCGGACCACCCGGGCCCGCTGCTCCACGCGGATGGTGATGTCCTTCTCCTGGGCCTCGATGCGCTCCGGGCCCTCGTACCCGGCGGCCTCGACGCGCACGTCGTACTCGCTGACGCCGATGCCGTCGGGCTGGACGAGGGTGATGTTCACCGGCTCCTTCTCCCCCGGCAGGATGCGGTCGATCGTGTCGGGCTCGGAGGACCAGGTCCAGTCGAGGGGCGGGGTCAGCACCAGGTGCACCCTCTCCACCTCCAGGGTCCCGGTGTTGAGCAAGTCGACGCGCACCTTCACCTCCTCGCCCGTGCGCACCTCCTGGTAGCGGTTGGCGATGAGGGTCTCGAGGGCGCCCCGGCCCCGGGGGATGAGCTCGAACCGCTCCTTGTTCCCGGGGATGGTGTTGATCTCCTCCAGGGGGATGGGGCCGCGGTGCTTGCGGTTCAGCTCTCCGATGCGCTCGAAGCCGGCGGCGTCGGTGACGAAGACGTAGAACTCGATCGTCTGGTCGACGTAGCCGCGGCTGAGCTTCTCGGGGATCTGCAGCTCCAGTTCCAACTGCTGGCGTGTGACCTCCTCGCTGAACTTCACCTGCGTCAGGTTGGCGTTGGTCCCCGGGTCGACGAAGGCGGGGGTGATCTCCCGCGGCAGGTTGACCAGGGCCAGGCGGAAGGTCTTCTCGTCCTCGGCGAGACGCTCGAGGATGAGGTCGAAGTTGACCCGCGTGTTGAGGTCGCCCTCCTGGGAGAACTGGACCGAGTTGATCGTCGGCAGATCCTGGCTCGACTCCCGGCGCATGACGATGTGGAGGAGCTCCTTGCTGCCGTCGAGGTAGGTGAGGTCGACGACCACGTCCTCGTAGTCGTGGAGCAGCCGGAAGGTGAGCCGCGTGGCCTCGCCCAGGGGCAGGGAGGGCACCAGGATCTCGTAGGGCTCGGCGACGATCGTTCCCAGGCGCTCGGTGAGGGAGACCTTGAGGTTCTGGATCTCCAGGAGGGGCCGGATCTCGCTCTCCTCGCGGTCGGGGTTGAGCGACAGGGCCTGGTCGAGCTGGGAGGCGTTCTCGAGGACGATGTCGACCTGGCGGCGGCCGTCGAGGGTGCGGTACTTGCGGGCCTCGCGGATGGTGACGCGGGTGGCGTCCTTGAGGAACTCGAGGCGCGTGCGGTCGAGCTGGAAGACCGCCTCGCTGTACTTCAGCTCCGAGTGCAGGAAGGCGCGCCGGGCTTTGTTCAGGCTCTCGAGGGTCTCGATCTTCTCGTCGTAGAGCTCCTGGATGATGTCGTACTCGCTCTTGTTGTTGTCCATCTCCAGCTTGCGGCTCTCCACCTCCCACTGCGCCTTGCGCAGCTTGATGTCGTAGAGGCGCTGCTCCTTGGTGCGCAGGTCCTTGGTCGCCGCCAGGGGCGAGGCCAGGAGGCCGAGGAGGAAGGCGCCCAGACAGGCGCGGGCGATGGTCATCGGCGGCTGATCCGGACGCTGGCCACGCCGATGCCGACGACGAGGAGCACGAGGATACCGATGAGGATGACGTTGCCGGCGATGTTCGATCGCGCCCCCACGTGGATGGTCAGGTTCTTCTCCAGGGACTCCACGTTCTCGTTGCCCACCTGGCCCTGGGCCTCGACGCCGAGCTCGTAGTTGCCCACGGCGATGTCGGGGGGCGGCCGGGCGACGATGTCGAGGGGCGCGCGCTCTTCGGGCTCCAGACGCTTGATGAGGGCGGGCTTCACCTCCTCCTGCCACTGGTAGGGCAGGTCGAGGGCGGCCTTGATGTTCTGCACCGCCACGCTGCCGCGGTTGAGGAACTCCACGCGGATGCGCAGATCCTCGCCGGTCTGGATCTCGCGGTAGGTGTTGGAGACGATGACCTCGAGCTTGCCGATGCCTTTGGGGATGAGCTCGAGCTCGACGTAGTTGGCCCGCAGGGCGCTCACCTCCTCCTCCGGCACCGGGTCGTCGCCGTAGCGCGCCCGGATGGCGTTGATGCGGGCGTACTCGCGCGGCTCGGTGACCAGGGCGAAGAAGGGGCGCGCCAGGCCCACCAGGTTGCGCTCGAGCTTCTCGGGGATCTCGAGGACGAGGCCGAGGGTGTCCTTGGACTTGGTCTCGTCGAACTTCACCTGGTTGACCTTGGCGCCGGCGTTGCGGAAGGAGTGGTCGATCTTGCGCGGCAGGCCGAGGACGGCGAGGGCGAAGCTGCGCTCCTCGTCGGAGAGGCGCTCGAGGATGAGGTCGAAGCGCACGTCCTGCTGCAGCTCGCCCGACTGCGAGAACTGGGCGGAGTTGATGCTCGGCAGGTTCTCGCGCCCGCCCTTGCGCAGGGTGACGGGGATGCTCTCCAGGGTGTCCAGGTAGCCGAGGACCACGGCCACCGCCTCCTCGTCGCGCAGGAGGCGAAAGGTCAGGGTCCGCCGCTCGCCCACGTCGAGGGCGGGGACGCGGGTCTCGTAGGGCTCGCCCACGAGGGGGCCGTTCTCCAGGGAGACGAAGATGTTCTCCACGCGCAGCAGAATGCGCAGGTCCTCCTCGGTGAGGGAGGGATCGACGACAAGGGCGTCGCGCGTGTCGGAGGCGTTCTCCACGACGATGTCGACCATGCTCTTGCCGTCGGGGCTCTTGTACTTGCGGGCGTCGCGCACGACGATATGGGTGGCGTTGCGCAGCAGGTCGAGCTTGGTCTCCTCCAGCAGGATCTCGGCCTCCTCCTTCTGCAGGCGCGCCTCGGCGTAGCTGTTCTGGGCCTGCTTGTAGGTGAGGAGGGGCACGAAACCCGAGTCGTGGAGGGCCCGCGTGAGCCGCAGCTCCTCCAGGGCCTGCTCGAGGCTGGTGCGGCGCTGCTCCAGCTGCAGCTGGCGCTCGTCGAGCTGCAGCTTGTCGAGCTGCTGCTGGCGCGTGAGGCCGGCGCCCCCGGGAGCCGCGGCGGCCTGCGCGGCGGCCTGCGCGGCGAGGACCAGGAAACCGGCCAGGAGCGGCAACTTCGCACTCATTCGACGTACCCCATCAGCCGCCGCAGCTCGGCCTGGCGCGAGATGTAGGTCTCCTGGTTCTGGAACAGGACCTCCTGGGCGGTGAAGAACTGCTGCCGGAAGTTCTCCAGCACCGCCTCGTCCACCTGGCCCCCCTTCTCCTGCACCTGCTGCTTGATCTCCAGGCGGCGGCGGGCGATGACCACGCTCTTCTCCTGCAGCCGCTGGGTCTCCTCGGCCTCGAGCATCGACTGGTAGGCCTGGCGCACGCCCAGCTCCACCGAGGCCCTCAGGTCGCGCAGCTGCACCTGCAGGCCCTGCAGCCGGGCGCGCTCGAGGCCCTCGCGGCCCAGGCGGGCGCCGCCCTCGAAGATGGGGATGCGCGCCTGGACGCGGGCCGACCAGGTCGCCTCGCCCACGTCCTCGGGCGGGTCGGCCTCGTCGAGGGTGAGGCCGGTCTCCACGCCGACGCCCCAGGTGCCGCCCTCGCGGCCGACGGTGAGGCCCGCCCGGCGGCGGCCGTCGCCGACGCCGGCGTCGGCGCTCAGGTCGGGGGCGTACTCCCAGCCGATCTCGCGCAGGACGCGACGCTGCTCGTCGAGGAGCTGCTCGGTGACGCCGATCTCCACGTCGTGAACGAGGGCCCGGCCCACGGCCTCGTCCTGGTCGACGGCGAACGGCTCCAGCTCGCCGCCGAGCCGCAGGTCGAGGCCGATCGGGCGGCCGATGAGGCGCAGGAGCTCCATCTTGTCGCGCAGCTGCTCGCGCCGGATGCGGTTGATGCTGAGCTCCTCCTCCAGGACGTTGAGCTCGGCCTGGAGCTTCTGCTCCTCGGAGGCGAGGCGCTTCTCGAAGCGGGCCTGCTGGCGCGCGAAGGTGGCCTCGAAGTTCTGCCGCGAGGCGACGCGCAGGGCGATCTGCTGGTCCTTGAGCAGGATCAGGTGGTAGAGCTCCCAGACGCGGGCGCTGACCTCGTAGACCTTGTCCTGGTAGTCGAAGACGGCCTTGCGCAGATCGGCGCGCAGCTGGATCTCGGAAGCGGCGTCGGGGCCGAACTCGAAGAGGCGCTGCTCGAGCAGCAGCTCGCTGGCCAGCTGGTCGCGGGTGTCGGCGTCTCCCTCGGCGCGCAGGGCGTCGTACCCGGCGGTGAGGCTCACCCGCGGCATCAGGCGGGAGCGGACGACGACGGCGTCGCTCTCGACCTCCTCGACGCGCTTGCGCGCGCGGATCAGCTCGCGGTTCTGGGAAAAGGCCGTAGCGAGGCAGTCGGCCAGGCCGAGGGGCGCCGCCCGGGCGGTGGAGTCGGGCACCGCCGGAGGCCCCTCCGCGACGGCGGGACCGAGGGCCGCGGCCACTCCCGCGATGAGAACCGCCGTCCGCAGGTGGAGGGCCCGGAACGGCGAAAAGGTCAGCAAAATCAATAGGTTCCGTAGGGTCTGGCAGATCGCGCTAATCCTACTCGTGAAGGTGGACCATGTCAAGATCGGGTTGCATTCAAGCCATTGCTTGACATGGGTCACGTACCCCCCGCACGTTACCTTGCGAATCGCGGGCCGACTTTTCCCGGAGAGAGGCGAATGCTCGAGATCATCGGGATGACCAAGCACTACGGCGACGTCCACGCCGTGAACGACCTCACCCTGACCATCGAGCCGGGCGAGATCTTCACCATGCTCGGAGCCAACGGCGCCGGCAAGACGACCACCCTCATGGTGGCCCTCGGGTTCACCGAGCCGACGGACGGGACGGTGAAGATCTGCGGCGTCGACGTCACGCGGGACCCGCTCGAGGCCAAGCGCCACGTGGCCTACGTGTCGGAGAACGTCATGCTCTACGGCAACTTCACGGCCCGCCAGAACCTCGAGTTCTTCACCAAGCTCGGCGGCCGCAAGCAGGTGGAGGCCTCGGAGTACGACCAGGTCATGGACCGCGTCGGCCTTCAGCGCGACGCCTTCGACCGGCGCGTCAAGGGGTTCTCCAAGGGCATGCGCCAGAAGCTCGGCATCGCCATCGCCATCATGAAGAACGCCGAGGTGATCCTCCTCGACGAGCCGACCTCGGGACTGGACCCCAAATCGGGCGCCGAGTTCCTGCAACTGCTGGCCGAGCTGCGCGAGGAGAACAAGGCGATCTGGATGACCACCCACGACATCTTCCGGGCCAAGCAGATCGCCGACCGCGTGGGCATCATGGTCGAGGGCAACCTGGTGAAGATCTTCACCCGCGACGAGCTCGGGCAGGAGGATCTGGAATCGATCTACGTGGAGTTCGTGAGCCAGCCCGCCGAGCAGGCGGCCTGACGGCCGTCGACGCCGCCGGCCCCCGCATGTCCCCCGTCAGCGGCGCCCCCGGCGCCGCGATTCCCTCGAGGCTTCCATGCTCCTGCGACTGATCCGCAAGGAAGTCCTGCACAACATCCTGAGCTTCCGCTTCGCCGTCACCTACGGCCTGCTCTTCGTCCTCGTCCTGCTCGCCGTCTTCCTCATGGGCAACGAGCACCGGCAGCGCATGGAGACCTATACCCGGCAGGAGTCCCAGGCCCGGGACCGCCTGGAGGAGCTGGCCGGGGTGCAGGACGCCACCGAGCAGTTCCGGCAGATCCAGCGTGAGGACTTCGCGGGGGTACGCCAGCCGGGGGCGCTGGCCGTCCTCGCCCGCGGTCTCGAGGGCAGCCTGCCGGCGCAGATCTCCTCGGGCGGGTGGTTCACCAGGCACAGTTCCGAGGACCGCCTGGGGCGCAACATCCTTCTGGAGATCTTCCAGGCCCCCGACTTCGCCTACGTGGTCAACATGGTCCTGAGCCTGCTGGCCCTGCTGTTCGTCTTCGACTCCGTCTGCGGCGAGAAGGAGCGGGGCACCCTCAAGCTCCTGCTGTCGAGCTCCGTCCCCCGCGACACGGTGCTGCTGGGCAAGTGGGTGGGCGGCTACCTGTCCATCGCCGGTCCCTTCGCCGCCGCCGCCGCCGCCGGCTTTCTCTACCTCTCCCTCTCCGGCTCCCTGCCGCTCGAGGCGGAGGTCGTCTCCCGCTTCGCCACGATCCTCGCCGTCTCCTTCCTCTATATCTCCGCCTGCTTCAGTCTCGGTCTGCTGATCTCCACCCTCGCCCACCGCGGCGCCACGGCCCTGCTCATGGCGCTGCTGGTGTGGATCGGCTGGATCCTGGTGGTGCCCAACGTGGCGCCTGTCGTGGCCCGCCTGGCGGCGCCGGTGCCGTCGCGCCAGGTGATCGACGCCGAACAGCAGGCCATCGACCGCGAGGCGGAGCTGCTGATGGGGGCCATCCAGAAGAGCAAGGTCTACGGCGACCGGCAGCAGATGGAGCGCATCCGGGAGGAGACCGAGCAGCGCAAGCGCAAGCTGGACGGATTCTACAAGGACCGCATGTCGCGCCAGACGTCCCTGAGCCAGAACCTGGCGCGCCTGTCGCCGTCGGCCAGCTATCTCCTCGCCGCCACCCGTCTCGCCGGCACCGGCCCCGACCTCTTCGCCCACTTCTCCGACGCCGTCGAGCGCTTCCACGGCGCCCACGACGACTTCCGCCGCCAGATGTACGGCAACGTCTCCTGGACCGGAGGACCCGATCCGGACATCCAGGACAAGGGCTGGTTCGACCCCGACGACGTGCCCCGGCTGTCCATGTTCTCCGAGAGCCTCTCCGAAGCCTTCGACGGGGCTCTCTTCGACATCCTGCTGCTGTGCGTGTTCAACGTGCTGTTCTTCCTGCTGTCGTACGTCTTCTTCCTCCGATACGACGTCACCTGAGCCCCCGGGAGAACGCCCGTGCTGCTGCACATCGTCCGCAAGGAGCTCCTCGATCAGCTGCTGTCCCTGCGCTTCGCCATCGCCTGCGGCATCTGCCTCATCGTCTTCCTGCTCAGCGCCGTGGTCCTGACGCGGGAATACCGCGAGGGCCTGTCGACGTACAACATGAACCGGGTCATGCACCGCAACGAGCTGCAGCAGGTCTCCCAGATCTGGGACCTGAACGAGGGGGTCACCGTCGACCGGCCCCTCAACCTCATGAACACGCTGGTGCGCGGCCTGTCGAAGGAGCTGACCGAGAGCGTCCGCGTGCAGCCCGGGAACCGCCTCGACTTCCCCGAGGGCTGGGAGCAGAACCCGGTGCTGCCCCTCTTCCCGCCGGTGGACTTCGTCTTCATCGTCGGCATCATACTGAGCCTGCTGGCCCTGGCCTTCGCCTACGACGGGGTCTCGGGCGAGGCCGAGACCGGCGTCCTCAAGCTGCTCATGTCCTACAGCGCTCCTCGCGACCTGGTGCTCCTCGGCAAGTGGCTCGGCGGCTACCTGGCCCTCGTCACGCCCTTCACCGTCTCCTTCGTACTCGCCCTCCTCGTGGTGCTGCTGTTCCCCGACGTGCAGCCGGACGCCGAGAGCTCGCTGGCCCTGCTCGCCCTCTACGGCCTCGCCCTGCTCTACCTCGGCGCCGTGTACAGCCTGGGCCTCCTCGTCTCCTGCCGCACCAGGCTGGCCTCGACCTCGATCACCGTCCTCCTGCTGTTGTGGGTGTCCCTGATCCTGGCGGTGCCGAACATGGCGCCGTACGTGGTCAGCCAGGTGGTGCCGATCCCCTCCGCCGAGGAGGTGGACCGCGAGAAGCAGGCCCTGCAGATGGAGCAGCAGCGGCGGTTCCAGGAGATCATCGCGGAGGAGCAGGAACGGCTTGGCCGCGACAACGTGTGGGGCGACGAGTCGGTGCAGGAGCGGTTCCGGGTGGCGGCGGAGGAGTCCCAGGCGGAGATACAGAAGATCGAGGACAGTTTCCGAACCCAGGTGGCGGCGCAGACGCGGCTCTCCGGCATTCTCGCCCGCATGTCTCCCCTGACCTCCTTCAACCTCGCCGCCTTCGACCTGGCCGCCGCCGGCATCGCCCAGGAGGAGGAGTGGGTGGCGAGCCTGGAGGCCTTCGGCGACACCTGGTCGGCGTACTCGGAGGAGAAGCAGCGCGCCTACAGGGAATGGATCCAGGAGCAGATGGCCGCTTCCCACAGCGGCGGCGTGACCATCACGCCGCAGGACATGGAGCGGTTCAACCAGGATCTGGACCTGTCCGACGCACCGCGGTTCGATTTTACCCACATGCCCGTCGCCGACCGCCTGGACGGGATCTACGTCGACCTGGGGCTGCTGGCCCTGTGGAACGTTGCCTTCTTCATGCTCGCCTACCTTTCCTTCCTGCGCTACGACATCAACTGACCCAGGCCCGCCCCGGACGATCCGGACCGATCGGGCCACAGGAGATTCCATGGCCCACCACGAGTTCGTCCCCGAGCACTACCACAACACCCTCGGCTGGCACGAGCCGGTCCTCGAGGTCTCCCCGGGGGACTCGGTCTCGACGACCACGGTCGACGCCCGCGGCCGGGACCGCGACGGCCACCAGGCCGCGGTCCGGGGCAACCCCCAGACCGGGCCCTTCTACGTCACCGGGGCCGAGCCCGGGGACGCACTGGCGGTCACCCTCGACCTGGTGAGGCCCAACCGGCCCTGGGGCTTCACCGCCACCGCGGTGGCGCCCAACGTGCTCGACCCCGGCTTCCGGCCGCGCTTCGACGACGATCTCGAGGTCACCCGCTGGGAGGTCGACGTGGAGGCCGGCAGCGTGCGCCTCAGCGAGCCCGAGGGGCCCCTGTCGCGGCTGGCCCTGCCCCTGGACCCGATGGTCGGGTGCTTCGGCGTGGCCCCCGAGAGAGGGCAGGCGATCTCGACGGCCACCTCCCACCGCCACGGCGGCAACATGGACTACCGGGGCTTCCGCCAGGGGGTGACCGTCTGGTTCCCCGTCTTCGCGCCGGGGGCCCTGTTCCACATCGGCGACGGCCACGCCGTGCAGGGCGACGGCGAGATCGTCGGCACGGGGGTGGAGATCTCCTTCGACGTGCGCTTCACCCTCGACCTGGTGAAGGGCTCGTCCATCGAGTGGCCCCGGGCCGAGGACGACACCTGGCTGATGACGGCGGGCAACGCCCGGCCCCTGGACCAGTGCGTGCAGCACGCCACCACCGAGATGCTGCGCTGGCTGGAGACCGACCACGGCCTCGACGCCCGCACCGCCCACCTGCTCCTCGGCCAGGCGGTGGCCTACGACGTGGGCAATATCTACGACCCGGCGTACACCATGATCTGCAAGGTGAGGAAGAGCCACGTGGAGGCGATCCGGGGGCAGGCCGGATGAGCAACCACGTCGTCGTGACCTGCGTCTCCTACGCTCCCATCGGCGGCTCGGACGAGGAGGTGATGGAGCGCACCCACGAGGACCTGAAGGAACTGGTGGGGCGCGCCGCCCGGGCCACCCGGCCGGACCTGGTGGTCCTGCCCGAGACGGTCTGCCGGACCTTCGACGAGGAGGTCCCCGAGGGCCCCACCTCGCGGCTGCTGGCCGGCCTGGCGCGGGAGCACGGCTGCTACGTCACCGTGCCCGTGCACCAGAAGGAGCCAGCCACCGGCGCCGTGTACAACGTCCTCGGCCTCCACGACCGGCAGGGGGAGCTGGCCGGCGTCTACCGCAAGTACATCCCCGTGTACCCGGAGTTCGACCACGGCACCCGCCCGGGCCCGGGGGCGCACCTGATCGAGACCGACTTCGGCCCCGTGGGCGGCGTCATCTGCTTCGACCTGAACTTCGGCGAGCTGCGGGCCCAGTACAAGGAGCTCAAGCCGCGGCTGCTGCTCTTCAGCTCCATGTACCACGGCGGCCTGGTGCAGAACTTCTGGGCCCTGGACGTGCAGGCCTTCTTCGCCGGCTCCGTGTACCGGGGCACGCCCTGCTCCATCATCGACCCCCAGGGCACCACCCTGGCCGAGAGCAACAACTACCTGCCGTGGGCCTCGGCCCGCATCAACCTGGACTACGAGATAGTGCACCTCGACCGCAACCAGGCCCGGTACGACGAAATCCACCGGAAGTACGGCGACGCCGTGCGCATCGTCACCACCGGGCAGGTGGGCACCTCCGTCCTCTACAGCGAGGCGGAGGAGCGCACCGCCGCCGACCTCGTCGAGGAGTTCGAGCTGATCCGCCTGGACGACTACTTCGACTGGTCGCGGCGACTGCGCACGGAGCAACTGGAGAAGGCCCCGGCCTGAGCCGCTGGACGGACCCCGGTCCGGGCGGGTTATTGTTCTCCACCGCATCGCCTCACTCCGCCGAGGGAGCCCGGATGTCCCCTGCCCTTCTCCTCCTCCTCCTCCTGATCCTGCTCCCCGGCGCGCTGGCCGGCCAGGAGCGCCCACCGACGCCGGTCATCGTCGCCGAGGTCCTCGAGCAGCCGCTGGTCGAGGACCTCTCCTTCGTCGGGCGTATCCTGCCCGTGCGCTCCAGCCGCGTCGCCGCCGAGACCGAAGGCAAGGTGGTGCAGCGGTTCAAGGACGCCGGCCAGACCGTGGGCGCCGGCGATCCCCTCTTCGCGCTGGCCAACGATCCGCTCCAGGCCGCCCTGGACGAGGCCGAAGCCGATCTGGCGCTGCGCCGGTTCATCCACGACGGCAGCCGCCGCCTGCGCGCCACGGAATCGGTCTCCGAGCAGGACCTGCGCGTCGAGGCCTTCGAGCTGGCCCGCGCCGAGGCCCGGCTGAGCGGCCTCAAGGCCCAGGTGGAGAACCTCCTCGTCCGCGCCCCCTTCTCCGGGCACATCGTCCGCACCGCCACCGAGGTCGGCGAGTGGGTCGGCCGCGGCGGCGAGATCGCCCAGGTGATCGCCATCGACACGGTGCGCGCCATCGTCGAGGTGCCCGAGCACCACGTGCCGCAGCTGGCCCTGGGGGACAGCGGCGCCATCTTCGTCGACGCCCTCGGGGGCGACCCCGTCCACGGCCTCGTGACCGCCATCTCCGCCGAGGGTTACCCCTCCTCCCGAACCTTCCCGGTCGTGGTCGAGGCGGCCAATCCGGATGGCCGGATGCGCAGCAACATGTCGGCGCGGGTGCGCTTCCGGATCGCCCAGGGGAAGGTCTCGCTCCTGGTTCACAAGGACGCCCTGGTCTCCGGCCCTCGGGGACAGGTCGTCTACCTCGCCCGCGACGGCCAGGCCCACGGCCGCCCCGTCGAGGCCGGGCTGGCGCACCAGGGCTACGTGGCCGTCACGGGCGACCTCGCGCCCGGCGACCTGGCCGTGGTCCGCGGCAACGAGCGGCTGCGCGACGGCCAGGCCGTGCGCGTCATCCGCAGGCAGCCCTAGTCCGTCATGCGCCTGATCGCCACGGCCATCCAGCGGCCCGTCAGCGTGACCGTCGGCGTGCTCCTGGTCGCGCTCTTCGGCCTGATCTCCCTCTTCCGCATCCCCGTTCAGCTCACGCCGGACATCGACCGGCCGATCATCACGGTCTCCACCGTGTGGCCGGGCGCCAGCCCGGAAGAGGTCGAGCAGGAGATCGTCCAGCGCCAGGAGGAACAGCTCCGGAGCGTCGAGGGATTGGTGCTGATGACCAGCGAGAGCAACGACAGCCGCGGCGTGGTCACCCTCGAGTTCAACGTCGGCGTCGATCCCGACGCGGTGATGCTGCTGGTCTCCAACAAGCTCGACCAGGTCTTCGGCTATCCCCTCGACGCCGAACGGCCCGTGATCTCCGCCGGCGGCTCCGGGCCCAGCGGGGCGATCACCTGGATCATGCTCCAACCCCGGCCGGACCGCGGCGACCTGGATATCGAGCGCTACCGCGATTACGCCGAGGAAGTCGTCAAGACCGCCCTCGAGCGCGTGCCCGGAGTCTCGCGCAGCGACATCTACGGCGGCTACGACCGGCAGCTCCAGGTCATCGTCGATCCCCGGGCCATGGCCGCCCGCCAGATCACCGTCCAGGACCTGGCCCAGGCCCTGGCCCGCGAGAACATCAACACCAGCGCCGGCACCTTCGACGAGGGCAAGCGCCGCTACATCGTGCGCACCGTCGGCCAGTACCAGCAGCCCGGCGACATCGAGCAGGTGGTGGTCCGCTCGGCCGACGGCACCCGGGTCACCGTCGGCGAGATCGCCCGCACCCGCCTCGGCTACGTCCGCACCGTGGCCTCCGTGCGGCAGAAGGGCAATCCGGCGATCGCCATCAACGCCCAGCGCGAGACCGGGGCCAACGTCCTCGAGGTCATGGACGGTATCCGCCGCACCATCCGGGAGCTCAACGAGGGGCCGCTGGCCGGCGAGGGCCTCCAGCTCAAGCAGGTCTACGACGCGACCGACTACATCGACAGCGCCATCGGCCTGGTGCGCTCCAACATCGTCATCGGCGGCGCATTGGCGGTGACGGTCCTCTTCATCTTCCTGCGCAGCGTCAGCTCGGTGGCGATCATCGCCACGGCGATCCCGATCTCGATCGTCGGCACCTTCCTGGCCATGTGGCTCCTGGGCCGCAACATCAACGTCATCAGCCTGGCGGGGATGAGCTTTGCCGTGGGCATGGTCATCGACAACGCCATCGTCGCCCTCGAGAACATCTTCCGCCACCAGCAGATGGGGAAGACCCGCGTGCGCGCCGCCCTCGACGGGGCCTCGGAGGTCTGGGGGGCGCTCCTGGCCAGCACCCTGACCACGGTGGCCATCTTCCTGCCCATCGTCTTCGTCGAGGACGAGGCCGGTCAGCTCTTCCGCGACATCGCCATCGCCGTCTCCTGCTCGGTCGTGCTCAGCCTGATCGTGGCCATCTCCGTCATCCCCAGCCTGGCCAACAAGATCCTCGGCGGCGGCGAACGGCGCGGGAGCAGACTGGTCGCCTGGGGTGAAGGGGTGCGGACCTTCATCGCCCGGAGCGTCTTCCGCATCAGCGGCAGCACGGTGCTGCGCCTGGGGGTCATCACCGGGCTGATCGGACTCTCCCTGGCCATCGCCATCACCCTGCTGCCCAAGTCGGAGTACCTGCCCACGGGCAACCGCAACCTGATCTTCGGCATCGTTCTGCCGCCCCCAGGCTACAACCTCGACGAGCTGATCCAGGTCGGCCAGACGATCGAGGACGTCCTGCGGCCCCACTGGGAGGCGGCCTCGGACCCCGACGGCCCCCAGGCCCAGGCGCTGTCGGGGCCGCCGATCGCCAACATGTTCTTCGTCGCCTTCGGACGCTCGGCCTTCATGGGGGCGCGCTCGACCGACCCGGCGCGGGTGCGCGAGCTGATCCCGATCATCCAGGGGCCGGTCCTCGGCGGGGTGCCGGGGACGTTCGCCGTGGTGCAGCAGTCGAGCCTCTTCCAGCGCGCCACCGGCAGCGGACGCTCCATCGACATCGACATCACCGGGCCCGACCTGGACCACCTCGTCGGGCTGGGGGGGCGGATCTTCGGCCAGGTCCGCCAGGTCGTGCCCGGCTCCCAGGCCCGCCCCATCCCCAGCCTCGACCTGGGCAATCCGGAGGTCCGAATCCTGCCCGACCGGGTGCGCGCCGCCGACCTGGGGCTCTCGGCGCGGGAGATCGGCTCGGCGGTCAACGCGTTGATGGACGGGGCCCTCGTCGACGGCTACCAGTTCCAGGGAGAGGAGATCGACCTGGTGCTCCGGGGCGAGGAGGACTGGTTCCGCACCCAGGACATCGCGAACCTGCCGATCTACACCCCGCGGGGCCAGCTGGTGCCGCTCAGCGCCGTGGCCTGCGTCGAGGTGACCACCGGCCCCGAGCAGATCAACCACATCGAGCGCGACCGGGCGATCACCGTCCGGGTCATCCCGCCGGAGACCGTTCCCCTGGAGACGGCCCTCGAGGCGCTCCAGACCGAGATCGTCCAGCCCCTCGTCGACTCCGGCGACCTGGCCCCGCCCTACCAGATCCAGCTCTCGGGCTCGGCCGACGACCTGCGGCGCACCCGCCAGGCCCTGCAGTGGAACTTCCTCCTGGCCCTG
>JAPOZM010000024.1 GCA_026706075.1 Gemmatimonadaceae bacterium | reverse complement strand
TGCTCGCCGACCTCTACCGGGAGGTGACGCGCAGCACCTCGACGCCGATCCACACGGGGGAGCAGATCTACCTGCGGCAGCACTTCAAGGAGCTCTTCGAGAAGCAGGCGGTGAACGTCGTCGGGCCCGACCCCGCCGATGTCGGCGGGATCGCGGAGACCAAGTGGATCGCCGAGTACGCCGACCTCCACGGCATCCTGATGGCCCCCCACGGGGTGATCGACGGGCTCTTCGGACTGGCGGCCCACGTCCATCTCGCCGCTACCCTGCCGCAGAACTACATCGCCTTCGAGATGCCTGGGCGGTACGAGGAGTCCTGGCTCGACATGGTCACCGGGCTGCCCGACCCGATCGTCGCCGACGGCCACATCGAGGTGTGGGACTCCCCGGGCCTAGGGGTGGAGTTCGTCGTCGAGGAGGCGAGGCGGCACCTCTCCGAAGAGGATGCCGGTTTCTTCGACTGAAGGGAGATCGACCATGAAGACGAGACCGCTTGCGATGGCGTTGCTGTGGGTCATGGCAGGTCCCGGGGATACCCCTGGACAGGCCGAGGGCCCGTCGATCGATCCGTCGAAGAAGATCATCCTCATGGCAGGCGGCCATCGACGCCCGGACACGCTGCTGCGGGACCTGGAACGGATGGAGAAGCTGGGGGCCTTCGACGGTATCGCGGTCTACCCCCCTCTGGTCCTCCACGGAGCGCGCAAGGACGTCATCGGCCGGCTCTTCCGGACGGAGCGGCACGACATCGAGGACTTCGACCAGGCGATTGCCGACCTGCAGGCCGTGCACGCCAAGGCGACGCGTTTCAAGCACAACTTCCTGCTGGCCTACCTGACCACCGGCGTCTTCGCCATCGATCCGCCCGACTGGTTCGACCCGGAGTTCGACGCGGTCGTGCACAACTGGAAGGTCGCCGCCGAGTTCTGCAAACGCAGTGGTCTGATGGGGATCATGTTCGACGACGAGGTCTACTACGGGGCCGATCTGTGGACCTACCGGGGCATCGGGCTCAAGTACCACGATACGAAGAGCGCCAAGGAATACGCGGACCAGGCTTTCCTGCGCGGGGCGCAGATCATGCGCGCCATCAACGAGGTGTTCCCCGACATCAAGATCCTCTCCCTCCACGGTCCCGCCGAGGGGCATGGCGATCAACTGGGTGACTTCGACTCGACCTATGGACTGATGCGTGCATTCTTCGATGGCCTGCTCTCGGAGTCCACGGGCCGGGCGCAGATCATCGACGGCTACGAGAGGGCCTACGGGTTTCGCGTGGCGTCGGAGTATGCCGCGGCGCTCCGCCTCATGAAGGAGGAGATGCGCGACATCAGCCGCGTACCGGCGAAATACGAGAGGCACTTCAGGGTCGCCTTCCCCTTCTACATCGGCGGCTACAGGCAGTACGGCTTTGACGGCGACTACGAGAACGTCGATGGCCTGCTGAGGGGAGAGGCGGAAGGGTACTACTACACGCCCGAGGAGTTCGAGTACTCCCTCCACCAGGCGCTCAGGCACACCGACGAGTACGTCTGGCTGTACACGGACGGGAGATGCAAGTGGTGGGACCGGGAGGAAGACAGCATATACATCGCGCAGGCCTACAGGGATGCCCTCGAGAGGGTCCGCGGGCGGGTCCCCCCACTGCCGAAGGGCCGCAAGCTGGCCGCGTATGCCGCACCCCGGGAGACCGAGGCCGCCACAACTGTCGAGAGCGGTCCGATCAGTGAGTCGAAGAAGATCATCATGTTCGGCAGCGGGCGCCGGAATCCCCGTGGATTCCGCCAGGACGTCGGCTGGCTGGAGGAGATGGCCGCCTTCGACGGCATGACCCTCTACCCGGCGCTCCATCGCGAAGACGGCACCAAGTCCGAGGCCGTGGGACGGCTCTTCCGCACGGAGCGGCTCCGAATCGAGGACATGACGATCGGTATCGCCGACGTGCAGGCCGGTCAAGCCGGGGCGAAGCGGTTCAGGGACAACTTCCTCCTGACCTACCTCACCACGGGACGGAAGAGCATCCTGCCGCCCGACTGGTTCGACCCGGAGTTCGACGCGGTCGTGCACAACTGGAAGGTCGCCGCCGATTTTGTCAAACGGACCGACCTGGCCGGCATCCTGTTCTCCGACTCCGCATGGTACGGCACGAACCTGTGGACCTACGGGGGTCTGAAGTACGAAGGGACAAGGACGGCCGAAGAGTACGCCGACCAGGCCTTCGAGCGCGGCGCCCAGATCATGCGCGCCATCAACGAGGTGCATCCCGACCTTCACATCGTCTTCATCAACGGTCCCGCCGAGTCCCGCGGAGCCAGAGACGACGGCGCCCACTTCGCGCTCCTTCGGGCCTTCGTCGACGGCCTGCTCTCCGAGTGCACGGGCCAGGCGCGCATCACCGGCCAGATGGGCCTCGACTACCGCTCGCCCGTCTCCTTCGCCGCCGCCCGCCGCTTCGCCAGGCAGACTCTCCGCGGCCTCAGCCGCGTCCCGGAAGAGCAGTTCGACAAGCACTTCCGCGTCGCCTTTGCGCTCACCCTCGGCCCGCAGATGCCCTTTGCCTTCTCCTCCACGAAGACCGGCCGCAACTACTACACCCCGGCGGAGTTCGAGTATGCCCTTCACCATGCCCTGCGGCACACCGACGAGTACGTGTGGGTCTACACCGATCGATGCGACTGGTGGGACAAGGGGGCCCACGGGGCGTTCATTCCCCAGGGCTATCGGGACGCCCTGCTCTCCGCCCGCCAGCCCCATCCCGATCTGCCGCCCTTGCGGAACCCCGACCCCCATATCGCGTTCAAGCCCGTAAAGGCAGACACGGACCTGAGACGCACCGACATCGCCTCCACGCCAGAGGGCGAGACTCCGACGCCGCAACCACTCGGCTTCGTGCCCTATGACGAGGAGGCCACCTTCGGCGACCTGTGGTCGGACCACGCGCCGCTCGCGGAGCTGTCCAGCCGATGGCGGTTTCGGGCCGACGGCGCCAACCTCGGGCTTGGTCAGGGGTGGTCTTCACCCGGGTTCGACGACAGCGGCTGGTTCCTGATCGACTCGGGCCTGCCTTGGGATGAACACGGGTACCGCGCCTACGATGGGTACGGCTGGTATCGCCAGGTACTTCGGGCGCCGGCCCTGCCCGCCGGGAAGAAGATCTACCTCGCCTTCGGCGCCGTCGCGCATGGAGCCGAGGTCTACGTCAACGGCCGTCTGGCAGGGCAGCACAACATGGATGGCTGGGCCCACGCCTTCGGCGATCCGTGGAGGAAGCGGTTCCTCATCGACGTCACCGGGCTTCTCGCGGAGGGGCGGGACAACACGATCGCCGTGCGCGTCGTCGACTACGGGCCGTGGGGCGGAGGGATCTGGAAGCCTGTGAAGCTGGTCGCCGAGAGGTGATTGGGGGGGTTCTGGCGCGGGCGGTGCCGGCGGCTCCGGCCAGCGCCTCGGCGGCGCGTACGGCGGGCCTGGTTGGTGGGGCTATCGCCTGGGGTGGATTCGTGAGGTCGGCGAGCCCCTCGCTGCGCTCGGGTCTCTGGGCCTTCTGGATGCGGGTGGTTGTTGTCGCGGCCCGGCGTAATGCGCCGCTCGGCTTGGCCTGCGCCGCCGTCACCGCCCTGGGGTGGGGACCGCCCCACAGGCTCTTTCTGGGGTGGGTGGCGCCTGGGGGGTGGTTCTGGGCAGGGGGTGGGTCCGGCGCCACTCGATCTGGTGGGGCGCCGGCTTGGTGGGCTGCGGTTTGGGGGGATCCCGGACTACTCGGGGATCCACTCTCCTGAGGCGCGGATGGCGTCGTACATGGCGTCGGGGGCGAGATCAGCCCCAGTGGGCCAAGCGACGGCTCCCAGGTCTACGCGGACCTGGCGGAACAGGCTCTCATCGAGGAGCGGCTCGAAGGGGGTACCGCGGACGGCGGGGCTCTTGAGGAACCTCCCCATGTCCACCTCACCCGATGTGCCGTCCGCGAAGCGGACCTGCAACCGAAGTCCGGGCAGGGCTTCGACGCTATGGACCCGCCATGGGGCGGAGGGTTTTGGCGGCCGGTGGTCCATGGCTTGGTTTTCTCAGGCTACCTGCGGCTCGTATGGCCTGACCTGGATCTTCCCTTCGGTCCGGCGGGCCTGCACCAGATCGTAGGCGATCTGTCGTCGCAGCCAGAACTCCGCGTTGGACCAGCCCGCCTTCTCCAGTCGAATGGCCATCTCCGGCGAGATGGCCGCATGGCCGTTCAGGACGCGGGAGAGCGTGTGACGAGCTACGCCCAATACCTTCGCCGCTTCGGTGACGCTCAGGCCGAGGGGGGCCAGACAGTTTTCCTTGATGCTGCGGCCCGGATGGGGTGGGTTCTTCATCGCCATGTGTTTCTTGCCTCTCGCTAGTGATCGCCGATCACAGGAACCGCTCCACCGCGAAAGACGAGAGGTCGAACCCCGGTTTACCGCCCAGGGCAGCGTCGGCGACAAGGCGGCCGCTGAAGGGCCCCAGCTGGAGGCCGCTGGCCCCGTGCCCCGTGTTGAGGTAGAGGCCCTCCCACCCCGGGACCGCACCCATGACCGGCAGGCCGTCGGCCGACAGGGGGCGCAGGCCGACGCGGGTCTCGCGGATGGAGGCGCCGGCCAGGCCGGGGGCGACGCGCAGGGCCTCGGAGAGGACCTCGACCATCCCGGCGGCGGTCGCCTTCGGCTCGAAGCCGGAGCCGGTCTCGCGGGTGGCGCCGGCGGCTACGCGGCTGTCGGGCCAGGGGACCATGTAGTGGTCGCGGAAGGCGCTGACGATCGGCCAGCTGGAGGTGTCTGCGCCTCCGAGGTCGAGGTGGATGATCTGGCCGCGCTGGGGGGCCACCGGGATGTCGAGGCCGAGCTGGTCCGAGAACCGCCGGGACCAGGCGCCGCCGGCGATGACCACGGACCCCGCGGACATCCGGTCGCCGCCGGTGAGGACGCCGGTGGCGCGGCTCCCTTCGAGAATCAGGCTGTCGGCCGAGGCGGTCCGGCGCTCGAGTCCGCGGCGTTCGCCAGCCTCGAGCAGTGCCTGCGCCAGGAGGCGGCCGTCGATGCGGGCGGCGTCCGGGTTGTGCAGGGCCCGGGCGGATTCGGCGAGGGGCGGGAACATCTCCCGGGCTTCCGCAATGTCGAGGGGGCGCACCGGGGAGCCTTCACCCGGGCGCGAGAGGATCCGTTGCGAGGCGGCCTCGAAGGGTCCGAACTCGTCTTCGGAGACCGCCACCAGCAGCAGCCCGCAGCGGGAGAACCCGGTGCCGATGCCTTCGGTCTCGAGCCGGGGGACCAGCGTCGAGAGGTGACGGTACGCCGCCCGGCTGAAGCGGTACCAGACGTCGGAGTCGCCGCGGTAGGTTGCGGGGGAGACGATCCCGGCCCCGGCGGCGGTGGCGCGTCCCTCGTCGCCGCGGTCGAGCAGCAGCACCCGCGCCCGGGCGAGGGCGAGGTGCCAGGCGGTGGCGGCGCCGAGGACGCCTCCCCCGATGACGATGACGTCGTGCATGCCGTCCTCAGGCCGAGTCGGCTACCTCGGCGAGCCCGGCGTAGCCGTTGCTCTGCTTGGGCCGGCGGGAGTGGTGGGAGGGCAGGAGCAGGGCCGCCTGCTGAGGAGGGGTGAGCTCGTCCCAGTAGGAGGGGCGGGCCCCTCGCAGTCCGCCTCCGCCCCAGGCCATGTGGCCGGTGTTGTACTTGTAGAGGATGGCGCGGCGCTGGTGGTCGGCGTTC
>JAPOZM010000107.1 GCA_026706075.1 Gemmatimonadaceae bacterium | reverse complement strand
GCTCAGCACGTCCCGCACGATCAGGAACCCGGTCAGGTCGAAGAGGTACTTCTCGTCGGTGGACATCTCCGGCGTTTCGGCGGTGATCGAGCGCGAGGTGTTGGCGTGTTCGGTCATGGCTGGTTCTCCGGTTGGATTGGATTGGGTGCAAGATAGGGGGTTCTGGCTGGGGCGGTGCCGGCGGCTCCGGCCTCGCCTCGGCGGCGCGTACGCGGGGCCCGGATGGTGGAGCTATCGACGGGGGGTGGTGCGAGGGGCTGGCGAGCCCCTCGCTGCGCTCAGGTCTCTGGGGCCTCCGGGATGCGTGGGGTTGTTGTCGAGGCCCCGCGTAATGCGCCGCTCGGCTCGGCCTGCGCCGCCGGCACCGCCCGGGGGGACCTCACCCCACACACTCTTCTCTGGGCGGGGTGGCGCTCGGTGGTGATTCCTGGCCGGGGGTGACTCCGGCGCCACTCGATCCGGTGGGGCGCCGGCCTGGGGGGCTGGGGTTGGCTGGCTATGCCAGCATCAAACGCTCGCCCTTGGGTTCCGGAATCGGGTCGCCGAACTCTCTTGCGGTATCGATCCAAAGACCCATGGCTTCATTGACCTGCCTGAGAGCGGCCTCTTGGGTGTCGCCGTGAGCCATGCATCCAGGTAGCTCCGGCACCTCAGCCACGAAAGCGCTGTCGGCGTCGCTCCAGTAGAGAATGATCTCGTATTTGTACATCATTCCGGTTCCTCCAATGTGTATTTCAGTATCACTCGTCGGACCTGTCGCACTTGATAGGGTTTCGCGTGGCTGCCATCACGTTGCAGATTCAGCCTCTCGGCGATCCCTTCCTTTCGGAATATGTGATGGCTCCCTCGCACCCGCTCGGTAAACCCCAGCCTCCGGAGCAGCGAGCGCAAGTCGTCGAAACGTATATTCGCATCCGAGCGACCATCGAGAATCTGCTGTCGAAGTTGCCTGAGCCGATTCAGGAAAGAACTCCCGATCAACGCGCCCTGCCGAACAACGGCGGCTTCCGGAGTGGATTTGGGGGTATGCCGACCCCCGAGTTCCAGAGTAGAGCCGCCAGGGACCTTGCGCAACCCTCCTCTCTATGGGACACTCCGGAAGGTCGGTTCCCGCCGAGGTTCAGGCCACCGGGTTCTCGAGGCCGATCTGGCCTGCGCCGCCGTCACCGCGCTTTGGGGAACCGCCACACTTTCAGTAGCGTACCGCCATGAAGGAACACAGACATCCGCACCCGCACAGAGATCCGCGGCAGCCCAGGGCGGACGCCCGGCCGGGGACGAATCCGCCCGTCTTCGCCTGGCTTCCCGTGGATTCGGCGTCGGGCTATCGGCTGCAGGTGGCCCGGGATCCGGGCTTCCAAGAGACTTGCCTGGACGAGGGGAATCTCCAGGATCCCCTGTTTCTGCCCGAGACCGCCTTCGCGCCGGGTAGGTACTTCTGGCGGTGGTCCGCGGGGCCTGGCGCGACGTCGGAGGTCTTCGCCTTTGAGATCGAACCCGCGGCCGCTGTTGTGGAGGTGCCGCCGGCTGAGGAGTGGCTGAAGCGGTTCCCGGCGCAACACCCGCGGATCTACGTCCGGCCGGAGGAGGTGCCGGCGCTGCGTGCGGCGACCCTCGGCGAGGGTGCGTCAGCGTGGGAGGACCTGCGCAGAAGCGCCGAAGCCGTGTTGACGGAACCCCACGAGATCGAGGAGCCGCCCTTTCTCCCGGATCGCAGGGAGAGCTACCAGGCCTTCTTTCGGGTCTGGTCGCCGGTGATGTGGAACTCCCGGCGCTTCGTCAAGGGCGCCGAGACCCTGGCCCTGGCCTGGCTGGTGGGCGGAGAGGACCGGTTCGCCCGCGCCGCGTGCCGGCGGATGGCGTCGATTTCCCGCTGGGATCCGGAGGGGTCGAGCCACCTTTCCCACAACGACGAGGCCCACATGTCGGTGATCTGGAACGGCTCGAACGCCTGCGACTGGGTGTGGGACCGGTTCACGGACGAGGAACGCGAGGCCGTCGTCGCCCAGTTCCGGCAGCGTGGGCGGATGACGTTCGATCACATGCACAACCGGGGATCCTACGGACTGACGCGCTTCGATTCGCACGCCGGCCGCGAGATCGTCTTCCTGGCGCACATCGCCCTGGTCTTTCACGAGCACATCCCCGAAGCGCAGTCGTGGCTCGAGTGGCTGCGGCCGGTGCTGTGCGGCATCTGGCCGATCTGGGCCGGCGACGACGGTGCCTGGGCGGAAGGTCCCTCCTACGGCCTGTCCTATGTGACGATCATGACCATGTTCGCCACCGCCCTGAAACGGGGCACGGGCGTCGATCTCTTCAGGAGACCCTTCTGGAGGAACCACGCCCGGTGGCGCCAGTACTGTCTGCCGCCGTACGCGGAGTGGATGGGGTTCGGCGACCATACCGAGCGCTGGGCGAGTTCGTGGCGGTCGAATGCGGATCTGGTGGACCTGATCGGGCGGGAGACGGAGACCGGTGAATTCACCCCTTACGTCGAGGCTTTTCGGGCCGAGGCGGAGCACATGCAGACGCCGCCGAACCGGCGAACCCCGGGCGTCCTGCCGCAGCTGTTTCTGACTCCCGCGGTGGAGACACACAGGCCGAAGGAATCGGGCCATCCGATGTTACGTCTCTTTCCCGCCGCGGGCTGGGCTGCGATCCGGACTCATCTGGACGATCCCGCGCGGGATGTGGCGATGATCTTCCGCTCTTCACCTTTCGGCGCCATCAGCCATTCCCACGCCAACAACAACGACTTCATCCTGCACGCCGGCGGCAAGGTGCTGGCCATGCCCAGCGGCTACTACTCCGGGTACGGTTCCGATCACCACGCCCACTGGGTGTGGCACACGAAGTCCCACAACTGCGTCACCCTCTCCGACGCCTCGCAGATCATGCGATCTCACGATTCCACGGGGAGGATCGAGAATCCCTTCGAGGACGAACGGCTCATCTACTTTGGGGGCTACGCGGACGCCAGCTACAGCGACCGCGCCAGGCGGTGCCGGCGGCACGTGCTCTTCCTGAAGGCACAGAGCTGCTTCGTGATGATCGACGAGTTCGCCGCGGTTCCCGGCGTCGATTCGGCGTTGCAGTGGAACATCCACTCCTGGAACCGCTTCGCCGTGGACGAGGAGGAGAGGACGTTCCTGCTGGAGCGTGACGGGAGCTCCCTCGAAGGGCACTTCATGTATCAGGGCAACGCCTTCTTCTCCCTGGGCGAGGGATGGGACCCCCCGCCGATGCGGATCCGCAAGGATGAATCGCAGTGGCACCAGCAGTACCACCTGCGGTTCACGCCCTCCGGTCTGGTGAGCCGCCGCAACCTGGGGGTCGTGTTGTGCCCGGGGCACGGGTCGCTGGACCGGGCCGAGGTGCAGACCGAGCGGTCGGGCGAGACGGAAGTGGCGCGCATCGGGGAGGACCTCGTGATGGTGGGCGGTCGAGGCGGGGTGGCCTACGGCGACCATCGCTCGAACGGACTGGCAATGCTGGTCGTGGAGGGACGGGGGTATGAGCTTGGAGATGAGGGCGTGGTTACATGAGCAGCGACGACCACGGATGGGGTGATGAAGTCAAGCCGCGTTCGGGCCACAGCGGCCGCCTGGGTATCGACAAGATCCTGAAGGAGGCCCGGCGCGGGGACCTGGAGTCCGTGAAGCGGCATCTGAGACAGGACCCGTCGCTGTTGCTGGCCAAGAGCGGCGGACACAACAGGACCTTCCTGTGGGAAGCGACGCGCGGAAATCGGGTTGAGGTCGTGCGGTTCCTGCTGCGGGCGGGAGCCGATCCCAATGTCCCGGGCCGGACACGGGCGGAGATCCCCCTGCTCCTCAAGCCCTGTTGTATCGCCCTGCGCTATCGCCGACCGCAACTCGCGGGGATGTTGGAAGAGGCAGGTTCCGTGGTGGATGTCTACTCTGCCTGCTACCTGGGTGACACCGACCGCGTGAAGCACTGCCTTGAGGCCGAGCCGGACCTGTTGACCACGGAACAGGAAGACGACTCGGTCTGGCGCGTGACCCCCCTGCACTACGCCGTGGCGGGAGGCCACGAGCAGCTCGCGCGGTGGCTGATCGGCGAAGGCGCACAGGTGAAGCCCTATACCCGGCTGTTGTTCGGTGCGGCCGAGCGGACGAACCACGCGGATCTGATCCCACTGCTCGTAGAGGCAGGTGCGGACCTGGACCTGGTCGGGAGTTGAGGAAGGACCTGAATCAGCCCGCCGTGCGCCGTGGACTCCGGCCTTACCCCTCCTTCAGGTGCCGGCAGTCCAGCCGCGCCACCTGCAGCGGCCTCTTGCCGGACCTCGTCGTCGGCCTCCTGGCGGCCCCCAGGACGATGAGCCTCGGCCGCTTCGAGCCGGCCGATCCGGTGGTGCGCTTCTCCTGGGCTGCCGTTGCCGGCATGTCCGACCGCTCGACACCTGACCCTCCGTTGAGGCCGGGGAAGCAGTGCCTATGTTACGCACCGATGAAGAGCACGAACATGGATGGGGAGGACCGCTGATGCGTTTGCGTTTCGCAGCCGTGATTCACAAGGACGAGGAGAGCGGCTATGGAGTCACCGTGCCGGATCTGCCCGGTTGCTTCTCGGCCGGAGGTACGCTCGAGGAGGCGATCGAATCCGCCCACGAGGCCGTCGCCTGTCACCTCGAGGGACTGCTGATGGATGGCGAGCCGGTCCCCGAGCAGGCGCCGCTCGAGGAACACCGGGCCAGCGACGACGGGGATGGGATCCGGGCGCTGGTCAGGATCGACGCGGATTCCCCATGGAGCTGAGACTCTACGATTCCTACTCCCGAAGCGAACGCGTCTTCGAGCCTCTCGGGTCCCCCGTCGGACTGTATGCCTGCGGCCCGACCGTCTACGACTACGCCCACATCGGCAACCTGCGGACCTACGTATTCGAGGACGTGCTGCGGCGAGTGCTGGAGCACAACGGCTACGAGGTCCACCATGTCGTGAACATCACCGACGTGGGCCACCTTACCTCGGACGCCGACACGGGCGAGGACAAGATGGAGCGGGGAGCGCGGCGCACCGGCCAAAGCGCCTGGTGGGTGGCGGACTTCTACACTCGGGCCTTCGAGAAAGACCTGCGCCGCCTCAGCGTCCTCGAGCCGACGGTGTGGTGCAAGGCCACGGACTACATCGACCAGCAGATCGGCGTCATCCGCTCCCTGGAGGAGCGCGGCTTCATCTACTCGACCTCCGACGGGATCTACTTCGACACCTCCCGCCAGCCGGACTACGGCCGGCTGGCGCGGTTGGACGTGAAGGGGCTGCAGGCCGGGGCCCGCGTCGAGCTGGGTGAGAAGCGTCGGGCCACGGACTTCGCCCTGTGGAAGCTGAGCCCGGCCGACAGCACGCGGCAGATGGAGTGGGACAGCCCCTGGGGGCGGGGGTTCCCGGGGTGGCACACGGAGTGCGTGGCCATGTCGCACTCCCATCTGGGTCCGCAGTTCGACATCCACTGCGGCGGCGAGGACCATCTCGCCATTCACCATGTGAACGAGATCGCCCAGTCCGAGGCGTGCTACGGGACCCGGCTCGCCCGGTTCTGGATGCACGGCCGGTTCCTGGTGCTCGATGACGAGCGCATGTCCAAGTCGAGCGGGTCCTTCCTGACTCTGGACAGCCTGGTCGAGGCGGGATACGACCCGCTGGCCTACCGGATGTTCCTGCTCGGGGCGCACTACCGGCGGCCCCTCAGCTTCAACTGGGAAGCCCT